>CAZTDD010000035.1:0-52720 GCA_964612675.1 uncultured bacterium | reverse complement strand
CCTCCTAACCTCCCCCGATCTTCGGGGGAGGAAAAGAAACGGACACAGCTGAGTCGTTTTCTCCCCCAAAGTTCGGGGGAGGAAAAGAAACAAACGCATCTGCGGTGTTTTCTCCCCCAAAGTTTGGGGGAGATACAGAGGGGGTTGTCTTACGATCTTGGACAAAAAATCCTCTGGGCCGAACCGAACGCAGTGGGGGAAGGACTCCTCCGCAGTCAACGCATCGAACTGATCGACAAACAATTCCTCGAAAAACATGAAACCGAATCGGGAATTTTTTACACATTTAACGGAATTACCCAGGCCAACGTCAACGAGCCGGTCCAGCCGCGCGCAGGCTATATCACCGGCACCGAAGGTTTCTTCCCCAAAGGCGCTGTCCTTGAATATGCAAAGTACGAAGTAATTGAAAGCTTCGATCCCGTAATTGAAGGCTCCCAATGGGGCGCAGGCGAAGCCCAAGAAGGTATTTTTGATAAGCACGGATTCTTCCCGGCGATTCCATTTACGGTGAATACAATTGCGGCACAGGGCGGCTTGCCGCCGCTGCAACGCTTCGTGTTCGTCGCAGGTCAATACAACGACCAAACAAAACAAGAACGTCTCTATCAAGAACTTCGCTACAGCACGTATTACACAGGCAGCGAATCCAGCGAAACCCCACCGACGGTCAGCGATCCGTCTGTAATCGTGCAGGGCGAACGAGTGTTGATCACTGTTGAAGCGGAAGATATCGACGGCGATCCGTTGTATCGAGTTGTCGTGCTCTGGACAGATGGAACCGGCGAATGGAGTGCTGTCGATCTGGAACAATCATCAGCGAATCCGCTGATTTGGGAAGGTGAATTAACGAAAGTCGCCGGACTTGAATTTTTCGTTCAGGCGGTGGATACGCTTGGAAACGTAGCGTATGCGGATAATCGGGGACGCTACTACAAACCGCTTGAAGGCGGCGAAGAACCGACACCTACACCCGCACCAGAAGACGTGTTAGCCCATATTGATTTCTCGGAAGCAACAGTGGAAGAAGCGGGTTTTGTCTACAGCCCCGCAACGGGATTCGACGCAGCGGCGATTTCCGTCGGTGATGTTCCAGCGGGACCCGAGACCGACGGCCGTGGTTTGATTATCGAAGCACAGCCGGAACATGGCACGCTGGCAATTTCTACGATCCCAGTTTCGGCAGACAACGGCGCTGTGATGCTGTCGGTGAATGTTCGTGCAGACGGCGAAGGCTGTTCAGCGGCTTTAGCCGCACTCAATTCTCCGATTGACGGACAGCTCGGTTATTCAAACGCGAGCGGTCCGGATGTGCCTGTTGGCGAGTGGGGCAAATTCGTGCTCCTTTATGACCCACCGGCAAATGCGCTTCAGCCTGGGCTTCAAGTAGCCTTGCCTGAATCGGCAGATGGACCGGTGACAGTCTATTTCGATAATTTAATTATTTTCGAATTACCGGAATCGGAATTTGAAAATGTAACGCTGGATGTAGATGGTACATTCGATGGAGACACATCCGGCTTATTGAAAAATGTCATGGCAGAAAGCGGCGGTGCTTCATTCCCGTTTCCGGATACCGAAGGTGGGAGTGACATGCTACTCTCGCTGACAAAAACAAACGATGCGGCAAACATCGGCATATTCGCCAGTCAGCTGCAGGGCGGCTTTCCGCATGTGTTACAAGCGTCCGTCGATGCCCGGTTGTTCGACGGTTCCGGTGGTGTCACCGCGTTGGTGATAACCAACGGAAATGGGAATGTCGGAGTCTTTGTAAACAATGCAGGATTAGCCGGTGATGAATTTCAAGAAATTACCATCGGAGGCGGATTTACCGCCGAAAATCCCGCGTTTCCGGTTTTGTGCGTTGTCCAGAACGGCGGTCCGGGTGTGGAGTCATCAGTGTTAGTGGATGATCTGGCGTTGAAGAAAGTTGTCGGCGGAATGTGACGTTGACCGCGCGCCCTGGAGTCCAACTCCAGGGGGAGCGGCCAAGATATTCCTGTTGGTCCGTGATCGGTCCGGTGGTGCCGTTATTCTTTTGCTTTTATTTTAATGTCCGATTTCGCGTCGGCAAAAGAGTCGATCTCGGCGATGTATGGTTTGATATCCAACACAGGAGTCCCGTCGAACGCTTCCAGTCCCCGCACGTAGAGAACGTCCACATCCCGGCGGTCGAGCGGAACAATTGTCAACGCAATCGGACACGGCCGGTGCGGCGAACGCGTTGCAAAAACGCCACGCGACTTCTTCTCCCCGGGTGGCGTTGCCGAGAGGCTAAAATCTTTCGATCTGTCGAACACCCAGATGACAATGATATGCGAGAATTTCTCGATTCCTTCAAGACCTTCCGCGTAATCGGAGTAGATCTCGATGCGTGCTTCCTTCTCCAACTCGAGCCGTCCTTGACGCGGTGCCCCCGTTTTTCGTGTGTATCCGGAGTGAATAATGCCGATCGGATTGAATGTGAACGACGGGCGTTTCCCAACATGAGAATTGTGTGGTTTGTTGTCTTGCGTTTTTTCCCCCATTTCCCCTTCCTCTTTTGTCGTGTTCTCGGTGCCGTGTAAGTAAAAAGCGACGACGAGGAACAGGAGGATGAAGATCGTACCCCCCAGCGCCTTCGTGCCGAACCGATGTTTGTTCATAGTAACTGCCTCTGCTCGTGACAAGACCGCTGACCTAAAAACATGCGGTTATTCGTCTGCTTTTAATCGATTTATGAGAGCGTCTATGCGATTGATTAGCCCTGTCACACGCTCTGTGATTTCCTCCCAGTCAAGAGGGGTATCC
The DNA here is from genome assembly GCA_964612675.1 of uncultured bacterium. GTDB lineage: Bacteria > Hinthialibacterota > Hinthialibacteria > Hinthialibacterales > JAKPRU01 > CAZTDD01. The sequence continues at coordinate 49,930 of CAZTDD010000035.1, read as the reverse complement.
AATTCGTAGGGTTCGTAACGGAATTGGACGGCGAATGGTGAGAGTTCAAGGAAATCCCACAAATCGTTTACGTCGTAGCCTTCCTCTTCCAGCAACACGATCAAATAGCGGAGGACATGTGTCCTCGGATACTCAACGTTGCTAAGGCAAAGCCACGCTTTAAGGGATTTCTCCACTGCTTGTTGAGCATGAAAACCCGCAATCTCCGGCTCATGAATCGTACAGGCAGTCAACAATCCGAGAACTCTCAAATCCTTTCGAGCAAGATTCAACAGTCTTCGAGCGTTTTCAATGTCGCTCATAAACCACTTCCCCATCCCGCAACGCCCGTCCGATTATATGCCGTGGAGAGTGGCGCCAGCGCTGCACCTCCTCCGTGTCAAAGACAAGCACATCAACGGGAACTTTGATTCGCCCCATCGCATGCTCTATCCGAACGATTTCGGCAAAGCGGCTTCGTCCTTTTGTGAACGGAGAACGCTCAATCACTAAGAGATCCACGTCGGAGACTTCAGTGGACATTCCACTTGCACGCGATCCGAATAAAACCACCTGTTCGGGGTCACATACCCGTACGATTCTCCGCACAATTTCCTGTAAATCCTCTTCGAAGGCCCGACTCATGAGGTTCTCTCCTGGAGCTGCGTAACCGCTCTCACGACGAGGCATCCCTGTTTCTGCCCATTCTTATCGGTACAAACCTCGAACCACTCGTGGCCATGCCCGGCTTATGCCTTCTTCCACGCCATCTGGCGCTCGATCCGGTCATGGAGTTGATACTTCCTTCGATGTGCGGCGACGGATTCGCCGATGATCTCAAAACTGCTCAAATCGGGGTTGCCCACACCGGCGCGCGCGCAGTAGTTCAAATATCCCACGTCGGCGAAATCGATCCCCATCAACTCGATTGCAAGTCGATCCGCCGCGAACCAGTTCGGTGAGGCGACTGTGACACGGTGCTCGACCGGTGTTCCCCCAACCGGCCCGTTCCCCTGCATGCCCTGGTATCCATCGATAACAGCGAGATCGGGACGCAGCATCGGCGCCAACGCGAACATATTGTAGTTGATTCCACGGAACCCACCGCCGTGCGGAATAGGCTTGTCGGTTCTTGCCCCTTGCACGCCACCCCGCCCCCAGGCAAACCCTTCATCCTTAATCGGTGCGCCAAATACAATGTTCTTCAGTGACAGCGTTGCTACGACGCGGTCGTGGGTTTTCATTACCGCGGACGAAATCACGAAGTTGTCCTTTCGATCCAACAAGATCTTCGACATGCGCGCCCCGTGCGGCTGAATGTCGTTCTCATCCACGGTGTAAACGATCTGACATTCCTCTTTATCCAAATTGATGAACTTGACGGGATACTTCTTGCCTAGTGAGAAATAGTCAAAATTCTCGAACCCTTCGAACGTGGGACCGGCAGCAGCCGATTCCGCAATCGCCACGTTCTTCCCTTTCCCGATAGAATTCAAGAACTCCAGAACGCCTTCAATGGCATCCACATGGGTTGCGGCCAGCTGCCGGTCGATGGACACATTGTTCGGCTTAATAATGACCCGTCGCTCGCCGATCGCCGCCCGAATCTCCTTTTCGAACGGTTGCAGTGCCCGAAAAATGTTGTCCGCGCGATCTTCTCCCGCTGTGAGGGCCACACGATTCGCCCCAGGCTTCGCCTGTTGGGATTGCGTCACTACACTCGATCCCGTAGAACAAACCGCTGTCAGTCCGGCACCAGCCAACAACGATGTCTTAAGAAATCCTCTACGCGTGTGTTTACCGTGATCTATCATCGTTTTCTTCCTTCCTCTGTCGGAAATCCGTTTGAACGAAATGCTCATCTGTGAAGGCTATTATAATCGATGCATCCGTAAAGGCGTATGTACCTGACTCGCTCGAGAACGGCGACCTGTCTCCGTCGATTCTCCAGTTCAGCGGAGAATTCTTTTCGCGACGAGAAAAGCACTGGCGAGCCATTCGTCGTACTCGTCCGATTCCGGGTTCAACGAGCTCCGGATCACGCCTTCGCCCCCTTTTGCGTGAATGAACCTCAGACCGCCGAGGGAGATACCGACATGGCTGATATTGCCCATCGGACCGCTGAAGAAAAGAAGGTCCGCGGGGGCAAGGTCTTTAGGCCAATCCGGTGTACCGCTGACCCGACCGCACAAATGCTGTTGATCGGCATCGCGTGGCAGATAGATTCCCTCTGCTCCGTAGACTGCCTGCACAAATCCCGAACAATCGATTCCATCGACATGTCTTCCGGCCCAAACATACTCCGTCCCGAGGAACCTCTCGGCAACAGCAACGATCTGCCGCCTTCGTCCGGCGGCTCGAGATGTATCCCGCGGTTCGAGTCCGTCAGGGATGAGAATTGTCGAATGGTCCGGCAACAGCATCTCGCCGTCTCGAACCGGCAGTTCGACACCGGGCGAAACGTGAACCGAAGCCAATCTCATCTCCCTATCGATGAGGATTCTCTGTTTGCTGTGCCACAACCGCCATGTATCGCGGTCCACCGTGGCGATGTCTGAACTGTGAACCCATCCAAGGTAGCCTGACGGTGCCCGGACATGGAGGAATCCATTCCGCGCCAATCCACTCAGTAGCACTGGTTCCGCAAATAAGAGCTGGTCGACTTTTTCGGGAGGATGCTCCGGTGTAAGAAAGATGAAGGAATGGGGGACGGTGACAAGGCCGAAGCGCTCCGTGTTTGGAAGTGGAATGGTTCTGAGATTCTCTGTATGCACGGGGATTCCGAGAGACGTGAACGCGTTGATCAACCCATCCTTCAGGAACGTCGAATCTACAAAACCTTCGAGAACGGCCTGCTCCCCCGACACGTATGCGTCGACTTCAAACAGAACGACACGGGGATCGAAAATATAGTGCCGTTGAAATCGTTGAAGGTAGAGTGCAAGACGCTCCAGACAGGGAGGACCTTCCGGTTCAAGGAACTTGCGCAGTCTCTCACTCGACGGTGTTGCTACACGACGGTCTGTGGGATCTCTCTCCATATCCCCGTTCACCATGCCAGCATCGTATCCCCATAGGAGTAGAACCGAAACCCACGCTGTAATGCTTCGAAATAAACTGTACGCCATTTGTTATTTCCCAGCCAGGCCGCGATCAACAGCAGAAGCGTCGAACGAGGCAGATGAAAGTTCGAGATTAAACCATCGACGGCCCGAAATCGATACCCCGGCGTGATGAACAGCGAGGTCTCACCCGATTGTGCTCGAATCGTGCCGTCCTTTTCCGCCACACTCTCAAGCGTCCGCACGACGGTCGTCCCGACAGCGATGATACGCCCTCCCGCCGACCGCGCCTGGTTGATTGTCTGCGCCGTTTCTTCGGGCACGACGAACCGTTCCCGATGAATCGGATGCTCTTCGACACGGGAACATCGGATAGGCTGGAATGTGTCCAGTCCGACACGCAACGTCACCGGTACGATGTCGACTCCGGCATCCCGTAATCGGCTCAGAAGATCCTCGGTAAAATGAAGCCCCGCTGTAGGCGCGGCGGCGGACTGCATATGAGATGACATACGCGCATAGACAGTCTGATATCGTTCACGATCCAGTGCGCTCAATGAAGGGTCGGGGCGCTTGATATAAGGCGGAAGCGGCACGCCGCCGTGCCGTTCGAGGAATCCATTCCAATCGTTCCCCGTGGAGAAAAGCATCTCGAAGAGCCCGCCTCCGAGATCGGTCTCGACCCTTGCTGTCACCTCCTCGGGGAATTGAATCTCGACCCCGGGAGCGAGGCGTGACGCACGCTGTGCGATCGTTTTCCAGCGGTTTTCCCCTAGTTCTTCCAGAAGCAGAACCTCGATCGCGGCACCGCCGCCTATTTTCTGTCCGCGAAGCCGGGCGGGCATCACCAGCGTATCATTGATGACCAGAACATCGCCGTGCCGTAACAGCGACGGCAGTTGGTGGAAGAGAGATTCGTCGAAGGTCTCGCCGGTGCGATGGACAGTCAGAAGACGTGCGGTATCGCGTCTGGCTACCGGCACCTGAGCAATCCGATCCGGTGGGAGGTCATAATCGAACTCATGTACATCCATGGAAACAACTCACGGTCCCAATCGAAAGATATCGCCCGGACTAACGAGACCGTTGGTGGCGTCGTATTCGAGGTAAACGCCTCGCGGGTTGGCGCTGTTGTCATCGGGCGCTGAATTCATGGCGCGGTTGGGACCTCTCGACCGCAAAATCCATATGTAAGAACCCGGCAGACGAGTACCGTTGTAAATCGGCTCGAACCCGGGTTTGGGTGTATAAATCCAGTTGAGCTTCGCCCCCTTCACAGGATCAATTACATTGTATCCATATCGTTGACCGATCTGGCCGTCGTGATCGACTACAATTCCGAATGGATCGTCGACACTCTCCGGGCTGCTCATATAGGCGACGGGAGTCGAGAGTGCGTTGAGATAGCTGGGATGCGAGTGACCACCCCAGTGCGGGTAAGGCGGATACCAGTTGTTGTCCATTCTGTATGATTCAAGCGCGGTTGCCAGTGCCCGCATGTCGCCTTCCACCTTCGAGATCTTGGCGCGCAGCTGTGCGTTCAAAAAATTGGGTACCGCGATGGCGGCGAGGATCCCGATGATGGCGACAACAATGAGGAGTTCGATCAGCGTGAAACCTCTGTTCGAAAACATGGCGCTACCCTCGTGCCCCGTCTCGGGTTTTCTATAACGAATAACCTACGAAATGGTGAAAACATCCAGCAGACCGGTCATTTTCAAAACCATTGTAACGGCACCGGAAGGATTCTGAAGAACAAAATTCTCTTTGCCCAAGCGTTTCGTTCGTTCAATAAAGACACGGATCGCGACACTGCCGATATAGGTGATCTCGCTCAGGTTGAGAACGATGGGGAACTGTTTCATGTTTTCTAGGAGATCCAGAGCTTTCTCCAGTTTCTCGATAGTGTTCCCATCCAGTCGCCCATGCAAATGAACGACCGTATGGCCCGCTTCCTCAGTGCGCCCGATCGTGAGTCCTTTCGTGGGTGGGGGAACCGGATTGAATCGAATGTCATCATCAACCCGCAGTCGTACCAAACCGTATTTCTTCTTTGTGACCGTCTGTTTGTTTCCGATGCGGATTTGGACGTTCGGATAGATCCGAAAAGCCTGGATCTGGCCGTCCTCGTCATCGACTTCCACCGTAGTCAAAGTCTCGCCGGTATTGCCGATTTCACCTCCGACAATGTTCTCTCCGGCGTGAATGACACCTCCTACAATCGCCCCGAGATTTGTCTCGGTATATACACGTTCTCCCGCTTCCACCTGTGAACCAGTAAGGGAGTGCTCTATATAGACTGTCTTCCCTGCTTTGACGAGAACATCGTTAGCGCTTTTGATGTAAACGTTTCTCGCCGCGGTGATCTGTGTCTTTCTCGTACCTTCTACGACATCCGCGTCGAGGAAGACGTTTTCGCGTTTGGATTCGAGTTTGGCATTTTCGATCGCTCCCATCACAACCAGGTCGCCCTCAGTGACGATGGTTGCGTCGGTAACGGAACCTTCTACGACAACAGGGGCAGTGCCGCTCAATTCCAATGACTCGTTTTTCACGTCTCGCTCGATATGATGTGCGGTTGGCTCGGGCATCAGTGGTTTCTCCTCGCATAGAACTGGGCGATTTTTGCAGCGGAGACAACTGTAGCAGATTCAGTGGAGAACGTCGCGGTGAAAGCACTCCGTGGGAACGATGTGATATTTGTCTATGCAGTGGGAGGTTCCCGCAACAGTCGAATCACCAGCCCCGTCGGGATTTTCGGGTAGAAGTCGGTCGATTTGGGAGGCATACGGTGTCCGGATCTTGAGACTTCCATGACGCGTTCCGGTTTCGGCGGTCGGAGGAAAAACGCGCCCGAGGAGGGACTCTCTTTGACCAATGCCAGCGCCTCCTGCGGGTCCCGGAAATACGAGAGCCTGCCGGGTGTATCTTCTGGAACTTCCAGAAGCCGGCTGAGAACCACTTGATGTAGGAATGTAACATCGAGGTTCCGTAGAGCGGGTGCGACACCTTCATAGAGGTCGGAATCGGGACCGCTTTTGCGCAGAACAAGTGCCTGTTGTTTCCCGTCTGTGGCGGCCAAGGCAATCTGATCCTCTTCCAGTTGGTCCAGCTGGTCCAGAAGATCGCTGAGCCGTCCGGGTACCGGACGGCACTCGACATCGTCGGTGGCGGCGAGACGGTCGATCCAGCCCGCTCCTAGTTGGCGAACCACGCGATGCGTCGGGAGAATGATCAGTCCATCCTGGCCGACGGGGCAAACGTACACCATCAGGGCATTCGCAGGTGAATCGGGTGTGAGCGATCCGGTCTGCTGAAGCCAGGCGCGATAGTTCCGGGCGGTCTCATAGCGGTGATGACCGTCCGCAATCATGAATGTCGTGCCTTTCATCGCCTCCGTGGTTGCCTGGACCGACTGCGGCTGGGACGTGATATACACACGATGTCGATCTCCTTCGGGTGTCCGGCAATCGACCGCGGGGGTCTCCAGACCGCCTGCGACATCCAAAAGCGTATTCTGGGAGTCGGCAGTGATAATAAAAATGCAGCTCAGATTGGATTCCGTAGCTTTCATAAGGCGAAGACGATCCGCTTTCGGGCCCTCGAACGTTCTCTCATGAAGAAGCGTTTCGTCCTTTTCCTCGAGTCCGAGTGCGCCAATCACTCCCCATCGTGTGTGGCGTTCGCCGTCAAGGGAAAAATCATGACGGTAGTAATAAAACGCGGTCTCGTCTCGTTTCAGGATCCCCTGCCGAATCCAACTGTCGAGAAACCGCCTCGCGCCCTGATACCAGTCCGCTCCTTCCTGTGTGGCGGATTCTGTCATGAAATCGCCCGACGCCATGTCTGGAGGCGGAAGTACCAGACGCACCGCATTGAGAGGGTCGGATTCCCACAAAATCGGCAACTGATTTCGGGATATCTTGTCGTACGGGGGTGAAAGGATATGCGACAGTCGGTTTGCTAAATCGGGGGAATATCGGTAACCACGAAAAGGTTGAAAGTCAGGCATTTTATCCGAGTTTCTTCTTAAATTGAGTTTTTCCGTTGTTTTGGAGAATACAGGAAACTCGGCCATCCGAGAAGTGCGGAGAACCTTTTGAATGTCTCCCACCGACGCCGTCGATTCGGAGTGAAAACACTTTTCAGTCGAGAGGATGAGGCTCAGATGGTATACGCTTCGCACAACGGGCGAAATTCTCAAAAAGCCAGATCACGGATCTCCGTTAAAACCATTTGAGATAGCATGACTTGACCGCAACCGAGTGCACGATTAAAGTGGTGCTGTAAAGATAAGATCCTTTACGGACGGTGAGGGGCGTACATGGAATTTGTACAGGAGCATGTGCGTTTCGCTGAATTGCTGCGAATCTATGGAAACTTGCTGAGCGATCGGCAGCGTGAGTATATGCAGTCGCATTATGTCGATGACCTCTCCTATGGGGAGATCGCGGAGCAATCAGGGGTCTCTCGCCAGGCGGTCCATGACGCAATCGCACATGGGCGCAAGAGCCTGCTGCGATTTGAAAACGAGCTTTCGCTCTTGCCGGACCAAGGCGGCGAGGGCTACGATGATGATGGTATCCTTCGGATTTTGAATCGATTAGAGCAGATCGCCTCGGAGGATATCCTGTACGATACAAGACGGCTAAGGGAATCGGTCCGCGAACTGAAGGTGTTACTGATTCGGGAGTCGGACGATGTTTGAGAATTTACAGGGACGATTCACGGCGATATTCAACAAGCTGCGCTCCAAGTCCCGAGTGGACGAGCGAGCGGTGAAAGAGGCGCTCCGGGAGGTCCGTTTGGCGTTCCTTGAGGCCGACGTGAATCTTCATGCCACGCGTGAGTTTTGCCGAAGGATCGAGGAAAAAGCGCTCGGTGCGGAAGTGCTTTCCGGTCTCAACCCGGCCCAACAGGTTGTCAAGATCGTTCACGACGAGATGGTCGAGCTGCTAGGGGGGGGCACGAAAAAACTGACCCTCATGAAAGACCACCAGGAACGCATTATGCTGGTTGGTCTGCAGGGCTCCGGTAAAACGACCACCGCTGCGAAACTCGGCTTGCGCCTTCGGGAAGAAGGTCGTAAACCGATCCTTGTGGCGGGAGATATTCACCGTCCCGCCGCCGTAAAGCAGCTGGAAGTTGTCGGAAGTCAAACCGGGATTCCCGTGTTTTCCATGGGTACGGATGTCGAGCCGATCAAAATCGCCAAAGAGGGTACGAAGAAAGCGCAAGGGGATGACCTTGACACCATTATCCTCGATACCGCGGGTCGCCTTCACATCGACGAAGAGATGATGAATGAGGTGCGTCGAGTCCGTGAAGGCTGGAAGCCCTCGCTCACGCTTCTGGTTGTCGATGCGATGGTGGGGCAGGACGCTGTGAATCAGGCCAAACACTTTCACGAGAATCTGGACCTTGATGGAACTATCCTCACGAAACTGGACGGCGACACACGAGGCGGTGCGGCAATCTCTGTGCGGTACGTCACTGGAAAGCCCATTTATTTCGCAGGTGTGGGCGAGAAACTGACCGAGTTCGAGCACTTTTTCCCCGATCGGATGGCGTCTCGTATTCTGGGAATGGGGGATGTACTCACACTGATCGAAAAAGCGCAGCAAACAGTCGATCAGGATCAGGCACTCGCTCTGCAGAAAAAGATTGTCGAAAACTCGTTCACGCTGAACGATTTCTTGGATCAGATCCGCAATGTGAAGAAGATGGGAGGGCTTGGGAACCTGGTGTCCCTACTTCCGGGAGCGGGTGGCGATGCCCTCAAGAACCTGGATCTGGAAGATGACGAGATGAAACACGTGGAAGCGATCATCCTCTCCATGACGCCCCAGGAACGCAACGATCACAGGCTGATCAACGGTAGCCGGAAACGGCGGATCGCACGGGGCAGCGGAACGAGTATGCAGGATATAAACAGGCTTCTCAAACAGTTTGTCCAGATGCAGCAGATGATGCGGGTGATGGCGAGCCAGGGCATGGGTGAAGGCATGCCCGGTGGGAGAGGGAAAAAAGGCAAGAAGAAGTCGAAGATGTCGAAGAAAATGATGAAAAAAATGCAGGGCATGCGGGGTATGTTCCCGGGCTTCTGATAGAAAACCAACGGAGGAACCGGTTGGATTCCGGCCCTCACCGAAATAGAAAACGGAGGACTGCATGGCTGTTAAGATTCGGCTCAAACGTATGGGGAATCGACACCGTCCATTTTACCGATTGGTGGTCGCGGACTCCCGAAACCGGCGCGACGGTGCCGCGCTGGAGTATCTGGGGTGGTACGATCCAGTGAAGGAACCGGCGCAGATGTCCTTCGAAGAAGAGTCGATTCGAAAGTGGATGGACCAAGGGGCGCAGATGTCGGAAACCGTCCGCTCGTTGCTGAAACGAGCGGGGATTCTCGCTAAACTGCGCGAACCGAAAGAATCGAGTCCATCGACAACCGAGTCGGCATAAACCCGCTGGACCTCAATAGAGTCCGAGCACGATCCGTGAATCGAGTATTCACGAGTTGTCCGTCGAGGTCGCGCTGGTCGCCGGCTTGACGCCGACGCACACAAAAGGCTGGGGAATTATGAAGGAACTGGTTCGATATTTGACTGAACAATTGGTAACCAACGTGGACGATATCGAAATCGATGAAACACGCGATGAGGAAGACCGCGTCGTGATTACCGTAAAGGTCGCCCCCGAGGATATGGGGCGAATCATCGGCAAGAACGGAAAGACCGCGAAAGCAATCCGGCAATTGGTATCGGCGAAAGCACAAACCGAGAACTGCCGCGCGACGGTCGAGATCTTGGAGTAAGACGCCGGTGTTGCGCCACGGCGAGGCATGTCTGGGATCTGGAGCCGTGACCGCTCCTGTCGCCGGTTCTTCCGGACAGAAATGTTTTGTGAAACGGCAGCAGGAAGTATGAATCGCCGTTCTCAAGTCCAACGAAACTCGGGAAAGGAGGCGGCACCGACGGGCTCGAAAGAACCTCCTCCCGACGCGGTCCTCTTGGGCCGCCTTTTGAAGGCGCACGGATTGAAAGGCGAACTGAAATTTCTGCCTTTCGGGTGCGACCGAGACCTGCTCCAGGCGATGGATACTGTCTTCCTGGGACCGCAGGGTCGAGAAGTGCAGATCCTGGGGGTTCGCGGTGAAGGGAAAACGTGGATCGTGGCTTTGGAAGGCGTTGGGAGTAGAACCGAGGCGGAGGAGCTACAGCATCTCGCCGTTTGGGTGCGGGAAAGAGACCTCCCGCCGCCGCCTCAGAACGAAATCTATGTGGCGTCAGTGATTGATGCCAAGGTAGTCGACGAGAACGCAGGCGAGCTGGGTACTGTGGAAAGCGTTTTGGAAACGGGCGAGAACGATGTCTTAATTGTCCGGCAACAAGATGGGGAGGAGATACTGATACCAACGCTGCGGTCGGTACTCGGTAAGTGGGATGAAGCCAATCGTGTTTTGACCGTACGGTGGCCGATGGAGGAAAACGGTGAGGATTGACGTGTTGACCACGTTCCCCGAGATGTTCAGCGGTCCGCTGGACGTGAGCATCATCGGGCGGGCGCGTGTCGAACAGGAAGGGCCGATCGATTTGCGCGTACATAATCTCCGCGATTGGTCAAAAGATCCACACCGAAAGACCGATGACGAGCAGTACGGGGGCGCAGACGGGATGCTGATGATGGCGCCGCCGATTCTCGATGCCGTGGAAGATATTTCGGCGGCGAGTGACGGGAATGTACGTTATATACTTCCCACGCCGCAGGGACGGTTGTTCAACCAGGAGGTTGCGGAAGAGCTGGCAACGGAACAGAATCTGCTCTTTATTTGCGGACATTATAAGGGCATCGATGAGCGGGTCGGCCAGTTCCTTGACGCCGATGAGATTTCCATCGGCGATTACGTCCTCTCGGGAGGAGAATTGCCGGCCACGGTGATGATTGACGCAGTCGTCCGCCTTGTACCCGGAGTGGTCGGCTCGATGGATTCGGTATTGGAGGATTCGTTCACCTCGGGACTTCTGGATAGTCCACGGTATACGCGTCCGAGGGAAGTAAGAGGCAAGTCTGTTCCCGCCGTACTGTTGAGCGGGAACCATCGGGAAATCGAAACGTGGCGGCTGGAACAATCGAAACGCCGAACCGCGGTACGCCGGCCGGATTTGTACCGCCGGTATTGCGAGCAGCAACAATCCGGAGTGCGCAGTGGTACCGAATAGCGAGACCCATGAGACAGCGGAACTCCATGTGGCATTGCTGCACTATCCGGTCTACAAGAAAAACCGAGAGATCATTACAACATCGCTGACACCGATTGATTTGCATGATCTCTCCCGAACGTGTCTGACCTATGGTGTGAAAAGCTATTGTGTGATCAATCCGTTGCCCACAATGCAGTATTTAGCGCGGCGGGTTACGGAATTCTGGCATGGAGGGTTCGGAAAGGACTATAATCCAACGCGGTGGGACGCGTTTCGGATCGTTCGAGTGTACGGAACTCTGGACGAGGTCCGGGAGGATTTGAAAAACCGTACGGGAAGCGAACCGTTTACAGTGGCGACTACCGCGCGTCCGTGGCAACCGACAATAGGCTATCGGGAGCTCCGAGAGCGGTTACGGACATCCCACCCGCCGGTTCTCTTGATTTTGGGAACGGGCTGGGGACTGACAGAAGAATTCATCGAGTCCTGTGACGCGGTATTGCCGCCGATCACCGGACCGGGAACATACAACCACCTTTCAGTTCGAGCTGCGGCGGCGATCCTACTCGACCGTCTTGTGATCGGACGAACGGAAGAATAGAGAATGCCGGCGACTTATGGAAAAGGCCGGCTGGATGGAGGAGACCATGGACCACCCCGCACTTATCGAGTTTGAAAAGGCTCAACTGCGGAAAGATATTCCCGAGTTCGGGCCGGGCGATACAGTTCGAGTCGGCGTCCGAGTACAGGAGGGCGTGACGAAAGAGGGCAAGGAACGCTATCGTACCCAGGTATTTGAGGGTGTTGTCATCCGGCGTTCCGGTGGAGACCTTGGCGAGACATTCACAGTCCGGAAGGTTTCGTACGGAGTGGGCGTGGAGCGGACATTTCTTTTGCATTCTCCGCTGATCGCTTCACTACAGGTCGTCCGACAGGGTCGTGTTCGTCGTGCGAAACTGTATTATCTCCGCGACCGTGTCGGTAAAGCCGCCCGCGTTCGGGAGAAGCGTCGCTCAGGCCCGCGGAGCGCCAAGGGAAAGAAGCCTGCGGCGAAGTAAATCGGCCCGGAAAGAAATTCCTCTCCTACAGCGTTTCGGAGATGCTATTTCCGCGGATTTGCTGTATGCTTTCCGGTAAGAGCACTCGCTTCCGACCGACGGATCACCCGGGGAGTGGAGGGACAAGGCAGGGAGTCACGGACTGGGACGGTTTTCGAGGGGTGTGGGGAGATTCCCATGCCACCGTTCTCCCAAGCGGTCGCGCTGCGAATCGCGCGAATTTTTGACAATCGGTTTCGCAAAGTGGACTACAAAGGAACAAGTTCAAAAGACACACATCGTGGCAGGCACAGGCCGTAAGACCGGAGGATGGTGAATGGATCTCTCAGACATCGTCGCACAACTGACGGGTGAGATCAGCGATGCGTTGATCTCTATAAGGAATTATGCGGAACCGAGATCGGTTCGAATCATTGCGCCTTGTGTTCAAGGTCTGGAAGACAGTATGAGACGTTTGGAAGGTCTGGAAGAACGGGTGTCCAGCATACCCGAGAGCCAGGCCCGCGCCGAGCTCGTTACCATTATCCGAAACCTGAGCCGGACGTTCGATCAGCTGAAGAGGAGCCAACAGGTGGATCCCTCCTGGTACGAAGGAGACCCCGGAACCGGAGTTCCATCGGCCGTAACCACAGCAAAAGAGATCCTCGGTCTTTAGCGCCGATCCGCCGTGCCGAGACAGAGCGGCCACGTTGCGCAATCGGTCCGGTTTTCGGCACACTGAACGGGGATACCACACTGGTCGGCTTGCCATTCCCTAGGAGTACGGGGTACGGTAGCCTCGACAGCGGTCTCGGCGTAACCTTATGGTGGTACCAAACAAATTGAACCGGTTACTATCAATCTAATCGTGTACATTCGAAAAGACATGTTTCGGGTTCGTTGCAGCGTATCGGTCCCGCACAAGAGGGACGGTTGGATTGTTGTTGTGTCCTTGTTGGCTTTTGTGTGGGGCAATGCCTGCTCTTCAATCCCCCCGATGGCGTCGATGTCGGCGATGCCCTCCATGCCGGTGCTGACGCCCGGCTCGGTGAAACCTCTCTCCGGCGAAGTCGGCACTCTGAAACACAAAATCACGCTCATGGAAAAGCGTCTGAGCGAGACACAAAAAGAGCGGGACCAAACCCTCGAACAACTCCGCAATGTCCTCCAAGAGAGAACCGCCGCAATGGAAGAACGCAGCCGCCGACTTCAAAGCGGTTTGAGGACAATCGACCAACCGACACAAACGACCCCCCAGCAAAATGAGCAATTCGCCGCAATGCATCGGAGCGCGTACACCAGCTATCAGCGTGGCGACTATCAGGTTGCCTATGATCGATACATGCAGATCTACGAAAAAGCACCGTCTCCGGCTCAGAAGGGGCAGGCCCTCTTTTGGGCGGCGGAATGTGCATACGGCAAACGCAATTGGGGGCTGGCGATTAACACATTCAATCGATTCCGCGAGGAATTTCCGGCAGACCCGCTCGTGCCCAGTGCACTGCTCAGAACCGCCACTGCCTATCTCCAGAATGACCAACCCCAGGAAGCACGCAATACCTTACAGGCCCTCGTGGAAGAATATCCGAAAACCGAGGAGGCCGAGCTGGGTCGCCGCCGCCTTGAGGCGCTCTCCGATTCGTAATCATCTCCGCAGACCGTTTCTTTCGTCGCTATTCCGTCTCATTCTTCTTATCCAAGGCCGCCCCCGCATTTTTGCCGCCACTTTTTTCTAATTCTTATTCCCAAGAGAAATAAATCCGGTACAATAGGACAACTGGGCGATTACATCGAACTCCCGGGGGATCTCCACTAAAGGGGGACCGGTTATGGGAACTCCTTTCTCGGTTCAGTTGGGCGATTCATTCGAATCCTCGAAAAGCCTCGGTGGTGCCGGAATCGGTTTGCTGTTGTGGGCACTCGCCATCATCATTGGTGTGGTCGTTCTCTGGCTGGTATGGCGTCTGTGGCGAGAGTGGGCCGGGAGCCGGCGGGAGTGGGCGGAGTTCGAGGAACTCTGTAATCGGTCCGGTCTGTCGCGCGAGGAACGGGCGCTGCTTCGCAGAAGCTTTCGGCAGTCAAAAATCAGCCGCCCGACACAAATCGTTCGCAGTGAAAGCAAGTATGCATCTTTTTTTAGTAAGAAAATGGAGCGATCCGGCCACCATACCGAGATTCTAATCAAATCGATCCAACGGAAACTTTTTGGTTCCGATGTCAAGTAGGACTTACCCGGGCCTTTTGATCAACGGTGAACTAGCGGTTGCATGATAGAGATTTGGCATCATCGACGTTTACTTCGCGAGCTGGTACGGCGTGATCTCCGAGCGCGCTACAAAGTCTCAGTTCTCGGTTTTTTTTGGAGTCTTCTCCGGCCTCTTTTTTCGATACTCATTATTTCCATCGTATTCACTTTCTTTGCGCCTCTTCCTCACGAGTCGTTTCCGCATGTCCCCTATTTTGCGTTCCTGCTTTGCGGCTACCTTCTCTGGAGCTATCTGGTCGGCGCACTGGTGGAGGGAACCCAGGCTCTTCTGGCAAATGCACATCTCATCAAGAAGGTCTCCTGTCCGCGTTTGATTTTCCCTCTTGCAATGGTGTTATCTCACCTCTTCAACACGGTGTTGGCTTTTCTCGTCCTGCTCCCGGGAACCTACCTGGTGGCGGGAATTTCCGTGCCGTGGACATGCGTTTTGATTGTTCCTTTATTGATTCTGGAGACCGGGTTGCTTGTGGGGCTTGTTTGGTGGTTGGCGGGGTTGAATGTTTTGTATCGCGATGTCACTCAGATCCTGGAGTTCATCACACTCGCGTGGTTTTACATAACACCAATCATCTATTCCATCGATCTGCCTATGCAAAGCCTTGCCCGGCTTGGCGGCGATTGGTTGGTCTATCTCTATTTACTCAATCCGATGGCGATATTGATCTATACGGCGCGATGGGTTTGTTTGGGGATCCCGACGGGAGACGCTTTCAGCATCCCATCAACGATGTTTATCATAGCTTTGATCGTCTTTATCCTTGTTGCGCTGATCGCTCCGTTCGCCGGGCGTGCATTATTCCGTCGGATCGAAGTCCGCGCTGCCGACGAGCTTTGACAGGGAAGGAAAAACCGATGCGAGCCGCGTTCTTAACCGCTCCACAGACTTTCGAGATTAGAGAAATCCCCGAACCGAAGAGAAAAGAAGGCGAGGTGGTCGTACGAATCACCGCCGCAGGCGTCTGCGGGTCGGATCTTCATTTCTACTCGCAGGGACGAATCGGAGAGGTTGTTCTGACCGATCCTTTTGTGATGGGGCACGAGTGTTCGGGAATCGTTGAGGACGCTGGCGAGTTTGCCGACCGGTTTCCTAGAGGCACGCGCGTCGCGATCGAACCGTCGATTTTCTGCGGAACGTGTCCGATGTGCCGGACGCAAAAACCGAATCTTTGCCTCAATCTCCGTTTTCTGGGATTTCCACCGGAAAGCGGTGCCTACACGGAATCTATGTCGGTTCCCCCAAGCACCCTCTATCCGATGCCGGCTTGCGTGAGAGACCAGGAAGGTCCGCTGCTGGAAACACTGGCCGTTGCGCTGCATACCGTCGAACTCGCCGGGGATGTTTATGGTAAGTCGGCTGCGATTCTGGGGGCGGGTCCCGTGGGTCTGTTGACTCTATTGGAACTTCGTCGGTGTGGAGCCCGTGTGGCGCTGATGACCGATCCCATCCCTTATCGAAGAGAATTGGCGGAGACGCTCAACGCCGAAGAGACCGCCGACCCCGGCGATACGGACACGATCAAAAGGTGCCGCGAGAAGCTCGACGGACTCGGGCCCGAGCTGGTTATCGAGGCGGCTGGGGAGCCGGAAAGCTTCCAGCAGGCCATGCAGATCGTCCGGCGGGGCGGCTTGATCGTCTATTGCGGAATCTATGCTCTCGGGAGCATGCCCATCGATTTCACCGACGCCCGGAGAAAAGAGCTTCGGATGGTATTTGTCAGGCGCTCGATGCCTCACAACTGCGAGAAGGCTCTCGAACTTGTCGAGGGAGGCGTTTTCGACCTATCGCCCTTTGCCGAAAGAGTCTATTCGCTCGATGACATAACGGACGCGTTTCGAGATGCGGAAGCGCGCATCCCCGGGCTGGTCAAAGCGATTGTTGTACCTTCGCATTAACCTGAATTCGCCAGTAGCGCTCGGGTTTATCCGGGGCGATTTGATTCGTCCGAGATAAACTCGGACGCCACGGTTCACCATCCGTTTTCAGGATGAATGAGCATATTCGCTCAGTCTCCAGCGAGAATCCAGTCTACATTCACCGCAACATGTTTGATGGTTTTATCCGCGTCGGCACCGGGTTGGTGGGTATAAGTCACATGAATTCGCCCGTCACGCGACTGAATCAGTGACGGGTAGTGGAATTGGCCGCCTTCCAGCAATTCCAAATGCCGGTGGTGGCTCCACGACTCGCCTTCATCACTCGACAAGGCCAGCGCGAGGCTGTGCCGTCCTTCTTCCGTGTCGTTATACGCCATAACCCACCGCCCGTCTTCGAGCGCAATCACCTCCAGACTGGAATCCGGGTTGGGAATATTCGACTCTATAGCGAGACTCCACGTCTCACCATCGTCTTTCGATTCGCTGATCTGGACTCGCTTTGGCTTTGGTCCTTCATCGCGCATATAGGCGACCAACGTCCCGTCGTGCTTGCGGACGACACTCGGTTGGTTGAGACCGATTCCCACAATGGGTGAACCGGCGTGCCAGTTTTGGCCGTCGTCGTCGGAAATCGCCATAAGGCCGACATAGAAGCCATCGGAGTAGAGGGGTAACAGAATTCGGCCGCTTGGAAGCACATTCAGATGCGTACGAGTCATCCAGCCTTCCTGACGGTTACCCGGTATCTCGGCCGCGTCAATCAACGACTCCAGTGGATGCGGCGCGTAGCCGCCAAAATCGATCTCCTCAATGTCCATTCTCTCGAACCCGCTTCGAAGCGCTTCAACAAACCGATCTCCAGGTTTCAGGATGATGTCGTCCTGCCAATACCATTTCGGCGGGCCATCGGCGAAATAGTCTTTGGCTTTCCGATACCGCAGGATCGATTCTTCCCATCGGTCGCCGGGGACGGCAATCCAGAACAGCCAGAGCTCTTTGTTTCGGTCGATGAACAGAACAGGATTGCAGTCGGGGATATCGGGGGTATCCGCCATCGTGAACACCGGTCCCCAGCTTGTCGAGCCTTTCCTGAGACGAGCGCCCTGGATAACGACATCGGCGGCGGTCCGCTCACCGGCCCCATGAAACCAGCAAACGAGCATGTCGCCGTTCGGACACTCGACAATACAGCTCGAATGCACATGCTTCTCCTGCAACGGGAAGATCAACTGTTCTTCGCAAAAAGGTTCTGCTTGAGCTGCTATGCCAATGGCCAGTGTGAAGAATAGAACGTAGAGGTTTCTTGTCATGTCATTCTCCCGGTCGGTAGGTGAGTGGTGTTTCTCTTTGAGCCCACGTGTACGCCCGGCGACTTCTCGCGAAGAGAGAGGTTATTGCAGCAGTTGCGAGCAATACTGTGCTAAACGTATGACAGGTTCAAAAAAGACGACGAGGAGAATAATCGGAGCGGCTATGACCACGAGGACTGTTTCATAGAGTGGTTGACGTGGAATCTCCCTTGACGGACCCGGTTCGAAAAACATCGCTTTCGCTATACGGAAATAGTAGTAAAGCGAAACCACTGTGTTCAGAACGGCAATAACCGCCAGCCAGTAGAGTTTTGCGTGGAGAACCGCCATGAATAAATAGACTTTTCCTACGAATCCCGCCGTGGGAGGAACGCCGGTCAGCGATAGCAGACAGATCGTCATGATAACCGCGAGCAACGGGGCTCGCTGCCAAAGCGCTCGATAGGATGGAATCTCGTCTTCCCCCGTCCGGTTCACGATGATCATGATGACAAGAAACGCGGCGAGGTTCGTAAAAAGATACATCACCAGATAAAATAATATCGACGCGATCCCCTCCGTGCTCATCGCAGCGATACCCATGAGGACATAGCCCGCGTGGGCAATACCTGAGTAGGCGAGAAGTCGCTTGATGTTGTCTTGTGGGAGGGCACCGAGGTTTCCGACGGTCATCGTCACTGCGGAGAAAATGGTGAAGACGAGAACCCAATCGATCGACGTGACGGATGTCCATTGCCCCGACGCGTCTGCAACAAAAAGTGTGCTGTAGAAGAAGCGGATTAATAAAGCGAATCCTGTCCCTTTCGAAGCGACGGAAAGGAACGCTGTCACCGGCGTCGGTGCGCCTTCATATACGTCCGGGCACCAGAAGTGGAATGGCACCATCGCGATCTTGTATCCAACTCCGACAAGAACGAAAAAAGAACTCAGGAAAACAACCGGAGAAATCGACGAACTCTTGAGAAGGACCTCGCGGATTTGATGAACATCCGTCGTCCCGGTCAGGCCGTACAATAGAGAAAGCCCAAACAGCATCACGCCGGTTGAAACCGCACCGTAGAGGATATACTTAATCGCGGCCTCATCGGTCTTTGGTCCCTTTTTCGCGAATCCCGCAAGAAGATACGAACCGATACTCATCAGTTCGAGGGAAAGATACAACATGACCAGATTGGTGGAGGAAGCCACCAGGCACATCCCCAAGCAAACCGCAATTAAAATCGCAAAATACTCACTGCGGCGGAAATAAGCGATTTCCGATGAGTAGATGGAGACGATCAGGATAATCAGCGTTGTGAGAATAAAGAAGCCTTTAAAGAACGCTGAGAAAGGATCGAGCGCGATCATTCCCTCGAAGAGGGTGGTTTGGGGTTCCGTATACAGAAATAAGTGCGCGACGAAGGCCGCGACGGTTCCGAGAAGCGCGACAAACGCGGCACAATCGAACCCTCTGCGTTCTTTGCCGATCAAGTTCAAACACAGCACCAGCAAGGCTGTCACTGTCAGGATCAGCTCGGGATAAAAATACGACAGACTGGATAAATTATCCATTCCCAGCGGCTCTCTTTTACGTCAATAACTGAATTAAATTCCGCATCGCTCCATCGAAAATGTTAATCATCGGAGCGGGGTAAATACCCAGAAAAACCACAATGGCTCCGAGCGGAACGAGCGTAACCAGTTCTCTGGCATTAATTTCCGACAATGTCGCGTATTTTTCATTCAGCGGACCGAGGAACATCCGCTGAAAGGTCCAAAGCATGTAGGCGGCGGTCAGGACAATTCCCGCCGTGGAAAGAATCGTGATGATCGGGAAGACCGGAAACGCTCCCAGGAACACGAGCGCCTCACTGATGAATCCCGATAAGCTCGGGAGTCCGAGCGCGGCGAAGAAAGCCAGTGAGGTAATCCCCGCGTAAATCGGTGTCCGGACGGCCAGGCCGCCGAAGCCGTCAATGTTCCGGTGATGGGCTCGGTCATAAATCACACCGACCAAAAGGAAGAGCATGGCGGTGATGGTGCCGTGGTTGAACATCTGGAATACGGCCCCGTTCATGCCGGCCTTCGTCATAGCCGCCATACCGAGCATGACATATCCCATATGCGCGATGGATGAATAGGCGACAAGTTTTTTCAAATCTTGCTGCGCCATCGCGCAGAGCGAACCATATACGATATTAATCAAGGCTATGATCGCCATCGTGGGTGCGAACCATACCGCACTGTCCGGCAGAATCGGGTAACTGATTCGCAGAATACCGTACGTTCCCATCTTCAGCAGAATCCCGGCAAGGATCACACTGATCGCAGTGGGGGCCTCGACATGCGCGTCAGGCAACCACGTGTGGAACGGGAACGCGGGAATCTTGATCGCAAATGCGATATACATCGCCACGAAACAGATATTGCGGAAGGTTTGACCCACCCCGGATTTCAGCAGTTCCTGATTCATGGTGGTCATATCGAAACTGTGCGGGGTTGTCGCGAGCCACATAGCGATAATCACAAGCAATAGGAACACACTACCGAATAGCGTGTAAAGGAAAAACTTGATCGCTGCGTATTCCTTGCGCGGACCGCCCCAAATGCCGATAAGGAAATACATCGGCAGCAGCATCACCTCCCAGAACACGTAAAACAGGAAAAGATCCAGCGCACAAAAAACACCCAACATTCCTGTTTCGAGTAACAGGAACATCGCGCAATAGCCCTTAATTCGGTCGTTGATCCCCCACGAGGCAAGAATACAAATTGGGCAAAGAAGAACAGTCAGAAAGATCATTGGCACCGAGAGACCATCGGCACCCAGGTAATAGTCAATATTAAAGCTTGGGATCCAAGATACCCGTTCGACGAATTGGTAGCCGGCGCCCGGATCGAACATCATGAGCATTTTGATGCCGAGCACAAACGACGGCAAAGTAAAGACGAGACTGATAATCTTGATCCACTCTTTTTGATTTTTGGGAATGAACAGAATAACGATCATTCCCAAAAGTGGAATGAATGTAATCAATGAAAGCAACGGGCCGGAGCCATTCATAAGACCGGACTCCTACATAGAGTTTTACAGTATGGTCTGAAGCAGCAGAACCACCGCCACAATCAAGACCAACTTAAGTACGTAATTCTGAACGACACCCGACTGGAAGAAAGTCGATACGGTGCCGACCGTTCGCGTTATCCATGCGAGTAAATTGACGGATCCATCGACAATATACAGATCGAATACTCCGCTGATGAAAGACCACGCCCGAGTAAAATAACCGGTAAAATTCACGATGCCGTCGACGACGATACGATCGAACGCGCCCGAAAGCCAGGAGGCACCGATGGTCCACCCAATCGCGGTCTTCTCGTAAAATTCATCGACGTAGTATTTGTTATAGGACAGCCGGTAGATCGGGCCGAAGCGTTTGGACCAGTTTTCAGGCGAAAGCTTTTTCCAATAATAGAACGCGAAAGACAGGAGAATGCCTAGAGCGGCGATGGTAATGGATGAGGCCATCGCAATGGTATGTGCCGAGTGAGCGCCGTGATGCGCTTCCGTTCCGTGAGCCGCGTGTTCCAGTGAAAACGGAACAACCAGTGTCTTAAACCATCCACCCTCTCCCATTGCGAACCAGCCACCAATCACCGACAAGGTACCAAGCATAATCAGCGGGATAGTCATAACCGGAGGCGATTCATGCGCGTGCTCGAAAGCGTGTCGGTCCGCGGGTTCGCCGTAAAAGGTCATGAAAATCAGACGGAACATATAAAACGCCGTGATTCCTGCTCCAAGCAGGAGACCTACGTAGATGATCATGTGAGCGGGGTGCTCCATGCCGAAAGCGAGAGAAGCGCCCAAAATGGCGTCCTTACTGTAAAAGCCGGAGAACAAAGGTACGCCTGAAATCGCGAGCGTTCCGGCCAACATAGTATAGAAAGTAATCGGCATTTTCTTGCGCAGACCGCCCATTTCGCGCATGTCCTGCGTATGAAGGGCGTGGATCACGCTGCCGCTGCAAAGAAAGAGGAGCGCCTTGAACGCGGCGTGCGTCATCAAATGGCAGAGTCCTGCCGCGAAACCGCCGACCCCCAGGGCGGTCATCATGTACCCCAGCTGGCTAATCGTAGAATAGGCGAGAACACGCTTGATATCGAATTGGGTAATTGCGATGGTGGCCGCAAAAAACGCGGTAATCAGGCCGATATAGGCAACAACAAGAAGCGCATCAGGCGAGAAGAGTGGATAGAGACGCCCCACCAAATAAACGCCGGCCGCAACCATCGTCGCCGCATGAATCAAGGCGCTGACCGGGGTAGGACCTTCCATCGCATCGGGAAGCCATACATGGAGCGGGAACTGCGCCGATTTTCCGATTGCCCCGCAGAAAAGCAGAATCCCTGCGATCGTCCACGTTGTTTCCGACCAGGCTCCGCTCTGTACCGCCGCTTGGACACCGTGAAAAACTTCAATGTAGTTCAGCGAGTGGGTCTGTTTGTAAATCATCATCAAGCCGATGAACATCCCCACGTCGCCTACACGAGTCGTAATAAACGCTTTCTTACAGGCGTCCGCTGCGGATTTTCGGCGGAAGAAGAAACCGATCAGCAGATAGGAACTCAAACCGACCAATTCCCAGCTGATGTACAGTAGCAGAATATTGTCGCACAAAACCAACAACAACATGGAGAAACTGAAGACACCGAGATAGCTGAAATAGCGGCCGTAATAGTCCTCCCCGTGCATGTAGCCGACCGAGTACAGGTGAACGCAGAAGCTGACCGTGGTTACAACAATCAGCATCACAAGCGTGAGGTTGTCCACGTGAAATCCCCACGAGGCATCACCGATGCCGATGTTGAACCACTTCATGTGACCGGTTTGAAGATAATCGGGGTTGGCGTTACCGCCGATGATGGCAAAGAAAAGATACCACGCCAGGCAGAACGATACGCCGATCAGGGCTGTGCCCAGCCAATCGCCGCCCCGAGGCAATCGTTTGTTAAAGAAAATCAGCACCACAAACGAAAGCAGCGGCAGCAACAGAATAATCAGACAGAGCAAAAACAGAGTCGGCATTCTTCCTCACTCCCGCATGGCGCTCATGCGGTCGATGTCTACATTCGCGTATTGCTGATAAATCGAAAGAATAATCGCAAGCGCCACGGCGGCTTCCGCGGCAGCGAGAATAATCACGAAAATCACAAAAATATGACCGTCCAGGCCGTCTGCAACGTAGTGATTGAACGCGACGAGATTGATATTGGCCGAGTTGAGGATCAACTCGATTCCCATAAGGAGCCGGACGCCGTGCCGCCGGGTCATCAAAATAAATACACCCAGCAGAAACAGGACCGCTGCCAGCACAAGATAATGTTGTAGCGTCGGTTCCAACATTACGTTTCCGTTTCCGGTTCTTTTGTTTCGCCTCGGGCGATAATCACGCCGCCCACAAGGGCGATCAAAAGGAGCATCGATGCCACCTCGAAAGGCAGCAAATACTTGGTCAATAATAATTCGCCGATCGGCTCCGTTGTCGGTTCAGCGGCACGTACAGTCGCGCGCAGCGGCCATGGAGCATACAACACCGCGTGCAAAATCACATACAGGCCGACAAGTATCGCAACCAGCGCCGAAGGTAACTGAATCGACCCTCGTCCGGGCTGCCGGATCAGTCCGGCGCCTTGCGTAAACATCACGCCGAACAATAGCAGGACAAGAATGCCGCCGACATAAATCACCAGCTGCGTGATCCCAAGGAAGTCCGCGTGCAGATACAGATATAACCCCACCACACCCATGAAGGTGAAGAACAACGCAAAACCTGCGTAGATAATGGTTCGCGCGAAAGCGGTAATCATTGCGGATACAACAATAACCGCCGCAAGGAACCAGAACAACAAACTAGGCAACAATTCGTTCACTCAGCGGTACTCCCAAGGGTTTTGTTTTTCGCTTCCCGCCGTCCTTTTTCGGCGGAATCGGATCGGAACAGAACTCCCGGATCATGTGCGAGCGATCTCGAAAGACTGTCTCGTAATCATGCGACATAAAAATACTTTCCGTAGGGCATACCTCCGTACATAAGGCACACCAACAGCACCGGTAATAATTAATCGTAAACTTGACCGGATGACGTTCTTTCCCTTTCCCTTCGGACTCCATCTCGATACAACTCACAGGACAGACTTTTGCACAGGCATCGCAGGCGATACAGGTCGCGACGTCGTTAACGACCATGCCGCGTAAACGGTCCGGCATGGTTCGTTTCTCATCGGGATACTGTACGGTGGACCCCGGCGAGAAAAGCTCGCGCAGAGTGACCTTCATTCCCTTCAGAGTCGTTGTGACGCCATCAAATACTTCTCGTAGTATATTAACCATAATCTTCTATTCTTTACGCTTCCCGTTCTTAGTCGACCTGCCCAAAAACGTACATCCACAAACCGGAGCCGACAATATTGATCAAACCGAGAGGAATCAGGAATTTCCAGCAAAGCCCCATCAGCTGATCGATACGAAAACGAGGCAGCGTCCAGCGCAGCCACATGGCGACAAACATGAAAAACGAACATTTCAGCACAAACACAATCGGATCCGGAACGAACTGAATGCTGCCCGGGAGAACTCCGTTCCAGCCTCCGCAGTAGAGTAATGTGATCAAAGCGGAAACAACGAACATATCCGCGTATTCCGCCATGAAGAAGAAGGAAAAACGCATTCCGGTGTACTCAGTATGAAATCCGGCGACCAGTTCCGATTCGGTCTCCGGAAGGTCGAACGGGGTCCGGTTTGTCTCCGCGAGGGATGAAATATAATAGCAGAGAAACGACAGAAACAGGAACGGATTCCGAAACACATACCATCCGAATATCCCGCCAAGACCGAACAATCCCGTTTCCTGGGATTCGACAATTGTACCGAGATGGAGACTGCCCGCCATCATGACGGCCGGCATCAGATGCAACGCCGAGGGTATTTCGTAACTGAGAAACTGCGCGGCGGTTCGCATCGCACCGTACAATGACCATTTGTTGTGCGAGGACCAGCCCGCCATGATAATTCCGATGGCGACCAACGCCGATACCGCCAGGATGTAAAACACCCCGATATTCAGATCGGCAACCACCCAACCCGGCGCAAACGGGATTGCCGCATACGCGAGAAAAGCCCCGCAGAAAACAAGCACCGGAGCCTGGACGAACAGCCACTTGTCCGCCAGTGCGGGGATAATGTCCTCTTTGAGAAACAACTTGATTCCATCGGCGACGGTTTGCAGCCAACCGTGAAATCCACCGACATACATTGG
This sequence comes from uncultured bacterium, assembly GCA_964612675.1. Taxonomy (GTDB): domain Bacteria; phylum Hinthialibacterota; class Hinthialibacteria; order Hinthialibacterales; family JAKPRU01; genus CAZTDD01. The sequence continues at coordinate 24,899 of CAZTDD010000035.1, read as the reverse complement.
CCCGAGCCGCGACTGCATGTGAGCGGAAACCTTCCGCTCCGCCCAAACCGCGACCAGTGCGACAATCGCAAGCCATGCAAGCAAAAGGCCGGCCCCTAACGAGGCGACGAAGAGAATAACAAGTGACGACGGCATCGAAGAGAGCATCGGGATCTTGTCTTGGAGGTACGGAACGAAGTGCATCAGCGATCCACCTCCCCCATCACAAGATCGAAGCTGCCCACGATAGCCACCAAATCGGAAACAAGCGTGTTATGAGTGAGTTCTTGAATCGCACTCAGATTACAGAAACAGGGCCCCCGGACTTTCACACGCTCGGGCACGGTGTCACCGCCGCTAATGATGTAAAAGGCTAACTCGCCTCTGGGATTCTCGGCCCGGAAATAGCATTCGCCTGCGGGCGGTTTGAATTTGCGCGGTAATTTCGACCGGAATTTCCCCTCAGGGATTCCGTCCAAGGCCTGCTCGCAAATCCGGACACACTCGTACATTTCACGGACACGAACCATGTAGCGATCCCATGTATCTCCTATGGTTCCTTTGTCGCCTTTACCGACCCGCACATCCCAGTCGAACTGATCGTAGACGGAATAGGGCTCATCCCTGCGCAAATCCCAATCGACACCCGAAGCGCGCAGGATGGGGCCGGTGCAGCCGTAGCCGATCGCCTTCTCCGCCGGAAGAATTCCAACGTCGGCGGTTCGGCGGATGAAAATCTGGTTGTACGAAAGCAATTCGTTGAGTGCGTCGAGTTTCGGAACAAACTGCTTGAGAAACGCTTTGCAGTCGTCAACTAATTTCGAAGTGATATCGTCGCTCACGCCGCCGATCCGAACATAACCGAAAAGGAGACGTCCGCCGGAGATCTCTTCCAACAAATCGCAAATGACTTCGCGTTCACGGAACGTGAGAAGGAAAGGAGTAAATGCACCCAGATCCAGGCCGTACGTACCCATCATGACCAGGTGACTCGCGATGCGATTCAGCTCGCCGACGATAACACGAATGTACTCGGCCCGTTCGGGAACCTCGACTCCGGCGAGTTTCTCGACCGCCATGGCCCAGGCCCAGTTGTTATTCATCGCCGCAAGGTAATCCATGCGGTCGGTATAGACAGTGTATTGATCGTAGGTGACGTGTTCGGCGATTTTTTCGGCGCAGCGATGGAGATAGCCGATATTGGGGACGGCTTCCTGGACTTCCTCGCCATCCGTGCGCAACAGCAGATTCAGCACGCCATGGGTACTCGGGTGCTGTGGACCCATGTTGATCAACAGCTCATCGCTGTCGACCCCCAACGGTCGCCTCGATTCCACACGGAATCCGTATGTTTGCAGATCCAATGCCATGGTATAACGCCTACGTACCAGCTATCTATAGTACAGGGCACTTGCCCAACGCCGTAGCTCTATGAGACTCACCGTACTCTTTCTCCCCCGAGACCCGGAGACATTAGAAGGGGTTGGTCTTTCCCCTCACGTCCCACGCTGCCTTCTTACATCTACTTTTTTCAGTACCCGTTCTCCCTCAACTCCTCGTGTCCAGGCATCTCGTAGTCTTTCCAAAGCGGATGTCCTTCCCAATCCTCGGGAAGCAGAATCCTCCTCAAATCAGGGTGTCCTTCGAATCGAACCCCCAGAAGGTCATAGGTTTCACGCTCCAGCCAGTCTGCGGCGGGCCAAACGCTCGTAAGGCTCGGAACCGTGGCAGATTCTTTCGGAACTTCCGTTTTCAAAACGGCGAAATGCCGTTTTGTAAGCGAGAAAAGATGGTAGACAACTCCGAGTTTCTCGCCTTGGTCGATCCCGGATACACAATGAAGCATATTGAACTGCCACGCCGGATCGTCGCGCAGATGCAAACAAATGTCGCGGAGCGAACCGGCTTCGATCAGGATATGTGCGTCGGGTTTTGTATCGGACAGCCCGAGAACATCGGCCCAGCCCTGGATGGCCTGGTAGACCTCCTCGGTCTGAAAGTTCATCGAGTTGTTGAGAACCGGAGGTTTCGAATCGTCCGGTTTGGCTTCATCGTTCATGCCGACTTCTTCCGAAGCGTGTGATACTCTTTGATTTTCTCTTGCAGCTCGATCAGTCCTGCCAGCAGGGTGTCCGGACGCGGTGGACATCCGGGAATGTAGATATCGACAGGGATATATAGATCGACGCCCTTCACGACGTTATAGCCATACTTGTAATACGGTCCCCCTCCGATCGCACAGGACCCCATGGCGATGACCCAGCGCGGTTCCGGCATCTGATCGTAGAGGAGCTTCAGCCGCTTCGCCATTTTGTAATTCACCGTTCCCGCCACGATCATCAGATCCGATTGTCTCGGCGAGGGGCGGAATACTCCGGCCCCAAATCGATCCAGGTCGAATCGGGCCGCCCCCGTACACATCATCTCGATAGCGCAACACGCGAGACCAAAGGTCATCGGCCATAGCGAAGACTTTCGAGCCCAGTTAAAGATCGAGTCGACCGAGGTGATGAGGACATTATCGTTGAACTTGTGTTCCAAGAGACCCATAGTACGCGCCTCAAAGGTTCGAGATATGCTTTTCGCCGTACCGTCTTCGCCCCGCAAGAATCCATTCCAGATGCCCCTTCCGCCACACATACGCCAGACCAACGCCGAGGATCACCAGGAAAATCGCCATCTCCACAAGGGCGAAGAGTCCTAACTGCTTATAGACCACCGCCCACGGAAATAAAAAGAGGACCTCCACGTCAAAGATGATAAAGATAATGGCAACGATATAGAACCGTAGATTGAACCGGATCCACGGCCCTCCGACGGGATCTTCTCCGCACTCGTAAGTCGAGAGTTTACTGGGGTATGGGCGTTTTGGCCGAAAAAGCTGATTAAGAAGGAGATTGCCGGCTACAAAAACGGCACCGACTGCCAAAAAAACCAAAACCGCAGTGTACTGAGCGGACATGATTCCCGATCCTTCAGACCGCCCTAGCTGGGCGTGGATATTAAGGCTACGCCACATCGAATTGGCAGGCAAGGCAAGGTGGGGGAAGACCGCCAAAAATGGCAGAGATACTGACTGACAATTTCATACTCCTGGTGAATCGACAAACGAGCCAGATTAAGACGCCCCACATCATCGAAGAGATGGAGGCGATATTGAGCGGTCCGGTGACCGGAGTAAAGGAGTGGCGGGAGTACTAACATCAAGCCACATCAACATCAAGAAGAAAGAATCGAGTGTCATCGAGTTCAGAGAAATCACCACTCGAGCTGGGAACACTCTGTTTTCCGTATGAAGGGAACGTATTTCTCGATAAACCAAGGCTTCGTCGGGCCTGATAATCCGAGCCGCGCCAATCCCGGAAACCATGCGAAAACGACCGCATGTCCAGATCGTATGTCTTCAGGGTTAGCATCCGCCCTGACAACAACGTCTCCCAGCTTCCCTTTGTTGCCATTGTAAATATCGGGGAGACTGATTTCTGAAACCCAGACGTATTGCGAAAAAGACGAGCGAATGTACTTTTCTATTTCTTCGGATATTCCTTGCCCGATATCACGTTCAATCTCGTTGAGATGTTCAAGATACAGTTCATTTGTCACGACCAGAGTTCTGCACACAATGTTGTCACCGCGCAGGCGCTGAAACCAAGCGAATGCAGAACTCGTCGGTTTGGGAGATCCGGGCACGTGGATGCGATCCATTGTCATCGAGATAAAACTCTTGGCAAAGTTCACCGCTGCCTGTTCGGCCTTGTAGCCCTGCAAAGAGACCCCCTGAGGAGTAATGGCTAGAGCAGCAAATGCGTGCAAGCGAGGGTTTTTGGAAGGAACGACGAAGTTCCTCACCATATCGCTGGGCAGCGTCACGTACATTCCATAGTTGTCGTCGCTAATAACAAAATGATCGCACCATTCGGCTGAGGAGAAATAGGGTTTTATGGGAAAATTGCCATAGCCTTGCCTCGCCTCCACCCAGCGATCGGAATTGATGGAATGCCCCAGCACGGCTACCGCGTGCATGACCGGCTTGACCGGCTGATGGGGCCTGACACTCATGCCTTCAAGACATAGTATCACGGGACAGGAAGACTCTATCAGTGGATAGATGAACTGGTCATACTCGACGCTTATGTTCTCAAGAAAGTTGATTCCGTGAAAAAAGCCTCCGTAATGTGCGACAACTTTGTTCATTTCGGCCAGGTAAAGTCCCCTCTGCCTTTGACGTCTGCGTTGGGGAGAAAAGAAACTGATGCCCGGCACGTCATTGATCATCTTGTTCGTCAGCTTCCGGCCATTTAGCTTGGGTACAATGTGTTTGGGGCTGTTGTTAATGATCGTACGTAGCGCCGCATGAGCACAGACACCAGTCAAACCGTTCTGCTGTGCGAAGAAACTCCCGGTTATTGAGAGATCTCCGGCGCTCCCCTCCTCGACGGCACAGGTGTTGAAGGCTCCGTCGCCTACACTCTTCCTCAAGTTCAGGGCTCTGTCCTACTTCAAGTGTCTCTTTTACTACTGATGTCGTTTTCATTTTTCGCATCAGTGTACATAATCGATGCAGTGGGTGTCGATTGCCTCCCTCGGCAAGCCATACACTATCGATAAGATCATAGAATGAGGTATCACCGGACAGTATCTCGACATCGGAATGAATCATGCTGATTATGTCCTCCTACAACAACTTAAAAACAAGAAGCCCCAAGGAGTATTTCCTTGAGGCACTTTGTGTCAGAATATATTCGCAATCATTCAGCCTCGCATGCCGTACAATTCGCCCAATACGTAATTATCGAGCGATTCTTTCGATCTCTCCTCCCACCGAGACAGCTCGTCGAGAAGAGCCGCTTCTTCTTCTGTTGGTCGTAGATCCTCTTCGGTAAGGTCGTTTTCAAAAAAGAATTCACTCTCTGCAGACATGTGCCTCTCCTCTTCCTTTTATTATCTATCGCCACAGCGCAAAAACTGTGATTTTGATATTCTCTTAAGTACTGAGATAATCCTAACAAGGACCGGGGGGGAGAAACTTCAACATGAAGGAAATATAATAAGATGAGACGAATTTTAGAAGGAGCCCTGCCCATCAAAATGCCTCAACTAATTCTGGTTTTCACGCAAGTCACTCATAAGCAAAGACTTACGCCCCAGAGAGTATATCTACATCGCCCCACCTGCCAGACATCCTCCAGTGTAAATATGACAATGTCTTCTAAACTCTAGCATACCACTATAAAATCTGTCAACTTTTTTCTCAACTTTCTCAACATTTGTCTTCGCGAGATCGGTTGCTTTCATCTTGCTCATGCGAGCCCAAACTCCCCCACCGGTTCCGGTAATTCCCGTTTCATCTCGTCCACCCGATAGCCGAATCCCGGGCCGGACAACGTCGACAGATCCACCTGCCCATTCCGGCGTTGGTACAGCCCCGGATGGACCTCAGCTTCCGGCAAGGACGCCTCCGGATAAAACTGCATCGAGTTTGTCTCCACTCCCATGATCGTGCCTGCATGCGCGGCGAGCAGAACATGCGGGATCTGCGCCAGCATCGGATTCGTGAGATCCTGCACCATCAAGGTCATCCCATGCGCTTTCGCCCAACACAGGCTCAACAGAGCACCCGTCTGTGTCTTACAGGTTTTGAGCGCCACACCGGTCCAGCCGAGCGAACGCCCCAACCGGATCATCTTCCAGTCATGTGCGCTTTCGTCCATAAACAACGGTTTTCGGGCGGAAACGCTGTGCACGTCAATCCGATAGCCCTCCAGATCATACGGAAACGGCTGCTCGACATAGAGAATCATTCCGTAAATACGCGGATGCTCGACCATCAACCGATCCAAGATATCGTTTACATACACGGGATCCGTCACTGTGCAATTGAAATCGGTTGTCAGCCAAAGCGCACCGTTTTCAATAGCAATTCGACCTACCTGCACAAGCCGATCGTAGTCCCATGCCGCATCGGTCCCGCGCAGCTTCACTTTTAAGCATGATAGACCGTCTCTTTGTATCCAGTCCGGCAGCAGCACCGGATAACCATCGTTTGGCTCGCTGCCATCCAGTTCGGATTCATCAAGCAGATCTTTGCCTCCGACAAGATGCCAGGCGGGAAGTTCCACCGACCCCGCTTGTCCAGGAGTTGAACTCCTGGACGAGCCCACGAGGTAATCCGCAGGATATTTCTCCTGAAAAAGCATGAATTCCGCGTCCGCGGGTTCAAAGAAGTAGGCCAGGTCGGCATTCATGTACTCTGCGTTGTAGGTTTCATAAATGGGCACACCATTGATATTTCCGTATGCATCATGGAGTGCGATGTCGAACACCGAACAACAAACCAGCGCGGCCAACCAAGGCATCGGTTCGGCCAGGCCGGACTGTTTATTGAAACTCTCACACAGATAGGCCAACTCATTTTGCTGAAACGCGTGTCCGACTTCTATCGGGTGGCCGTCCGCATCGAAATGAGCCCATTTGTCGGCAAGTTGGACGGTAAACTCTTTGAGCGCCTCGTGACGTTCCTCATAGGAAAGCGATGACGGCCATACCCATTGAACGGACAGTGGCGTTTCGCCCCAGCCGTCCGCGACTCGTCCGGATTGATCCTGAACAGTGACTCGGGCGCGCGCACAGGTAACGTGAGTAAGCGTTTCCGGGCCGAATTTAAGAGGTACCCGTGTCTCGACCGGTAGAAAATACAGCGTCACAGCTTTCGTTCGAATGTTCTTGTTTTTACTCATCGTTTCCCCCGTAGATTTCGCTCGTTCCCGGCTCGCCCAGGCAAACCGCTATTCGAGTTCCTTCACGTACACCCAATACACACGGGACACGTGGGCATCGACTGTATTCAAGTAGAACGGCAGCGGGCCAACCCAGGGAATGATCGCTTCCTTGTACCCCTCGTTGCGAAGATCTGCCAGACATCGTCTGAGCAACACTTCCCCGAGCTTCTTGCCACGATACTCCGGATCGGTACCCATCGGTCCGAACCACCCGGTCCCTTTGTTGTTCCCCTCATGTGCCGAGAAAGCGACAACGCGGTCACCGTCCAGGGCAGCATGCACGGATGGGGGATCGTTTCCCATTGCCCGTTCGCATTCGTACCGCCAACCGGGCCATAACCGTGCCAGCAGGTCGAGCAACGATTCGCGTCGCGACTCGGTGATCCTCTCGATCGACAGTCCCAAATCCCGAAGTCTCTGTTCTTCTTCCACAGTTGAGAAATCCTGCTCCAGAGAACAGACCATATCGAAATTGTGATCGTCCCTCCTGTAGCCTCGCCGTTCAAAGAGTGCCACCGCCTCGGTATACCTCGGATCCAGACCGGCGGAAAGATAATTGGGGGGACAATCCAGCGTCCGCATCTCTCGCACGTGCTCTTTTTTGAATTCCTCTTCCAGGCGGCTCAGTAACGTTTTCGCCGCACCTCGGCGGCGATAGTCCATCCGGGTTGCGAATATCTTGATCCAACCCGTCTTACGACCGTCACGCTCGCCGACGTGTCCTGCCATGAAAGAAGTAATTCGTCCGTCGATAGTCAGTTTTAGCGCATGATGAGGACGGTACAGCGGTTCTTCAAAGATCTTCTCCGCCACCAACGACCGGGTGATTGTGTCGTAAACAAGCGTGGACCGAGCGATCTCTGTGATTTCGTCCAAGTCTTCGTAGGATATAGGGTGGCAATCCATGGGAGCCATGCGCAGAAACACCGGGGAGTTCATACTTCGAATCGAGTTCGACAATACGATATTGTACGCGTCCGTTCGCCACACGGAAAGGAGTCACTCATGACCAACGGCACCCCCAGCCCAAGTTACAGCATTACCATGCGCCTCGAGATTGAAAACAAACCCGGCATGTTCGGCAGAGTTGCGACCGCCGTCGGTGCTGTCGGAGGCGATTTGGGCGCGGTCGATATAGTCTCGGTAGGCAGAGACGTTTTGGTTCGCGACCTCACGGTGAACGCCAGGGACCGGCAACACGAAAAACTGATTGTCGATACCGTCAAGAACATTGAAGGGATCAAAGTTCGCAGCGTCTCGGATAAAGTCTTCCTGATGCATCTCGGCGGGAAAATCCGCATCGAAAACAAGATTCCTGTCAATACAAGAGAAGCGCTCTCGATGGCCTACACCCCCGGCGTGGCCCGGGTTTGTGAGGCAATCGCCGAAAAGAAAGAACTCGCATATAACCTCACGATCAAGCGGAACTCAGTCGCCATTGTTACCGACGGAACAGCGGTACTCGGCCTGGGCGATATCGGACCGGAGGCCGCCATGCCGGTTATGGAAGGGAAGGCGATGCTGTTCAAGCAGTTCGGTGAAATCGATGCCTTCCCGATCTGCCTGAACACCAAAAACGCCGACGAAATCGTCCGTACGGTGGAGTGTCTGGCCCCGAGCTTTGGGGGAGTCAATCTCGAAGACATCTCCGCCCCACGTTGCTTCGAAGTGGAGGAACGACTGAAGAAATCAATCGATATCCCGGTTTTTCACGACGACCAGCACGGAACCGCGGTGGTGGTTCTTGCGGCCCTGTTGAATTCATTGAGGATCGTGGACAAGAAACCGGAGGATCTGAAAGTAGTGCTGCTGGGCGTGGGAGCGGCGGGCGTTGCCTGCACAAAGATCATGATGGCGGCCGGTGTAAAGAACATTGTAGGATGTGACCGAAAGGGCATCGTCTATAAAGGGCGCGAGAAGTCCATGAACTTCGCCAAAGAGTGGTTCGCCGAGAACACCAATCCCGACGGGCTCCAGGGCGATGTCGTCGAGGCCGCAAAAGGAGCGGATCTTTTCCTAGGCCTGTCCGGTCCGAACACATTCCCCGAAGAAGCACTCAAAAGCATGACAAACGACGCGATTGTATTCGCCTTGGCCAACCCCATACCGGAGATCGCTCCCGAAATCGCGATGAATCACGCCGGGGTGGTAGCAACCGGCCGCTCGGATTATCCAAATCAAATCAACAATGTCCTCTGTTTTCCGGGGATTTTCCGCGGTGCGCTTGATGTCCATGCCACCGAGATCAACGAAGAAATGAAGCTGGCTGCGGCACACGCCATCGCAGAGTGTATCACAGAGAACGAACTGATGGAGGAATATGTCATTCCGAGCGTGTTTGACAAACGGGTATTTCGAAATGTCCCGGCGGCTGTGGCGAAAACCGCCGTCGATACCGGCGTCGCCAGGCGATTTCGGCGTATGGGACATGTCGCCCGTCTGGGCCATTGAGATTTACCCTTGGGACTCTCTTTTTCGGGACGAGCGATTTGAGTAGTGTATGGAACACGATTTTCAGTAGACCTCGGCAGACACGTCCTTTCGGAAAGAGCCGGATATTTCTGTGGCTTGCGGATAAGCTGGAAATCGTCTGGACCGTTCATATCGGTGTTTCAGAGGCTCAGTTTCATCGAAGCGATTTGATCTCCAAATGAAAAGAAAAGCGATTCTTTTAGCGTATTCTTTGTTATGGTTTTGCGGCTCTCCACTCCTGGCGCAAGATACAGAATCCGTGTCCAGCGCCTCCGAAGTGGCCCCCGCCACTGTTCAGGCGGCGACACCCAAACGTGTCATCCTGGATGATGTGGACAACGCCGCACAGAGACTCGTTGGCGGCGTCTCTCAAACGATCGAAAATGCCAAAGACCTCCTTGTCGATGTGGCAGGTGGAGAAGAGAGCACGCTCGGAGTTCTTGTCGATTCCGTCAGCTCTTTAACTACCGGCAATTTTTGGGGGCGTCCTTTCTGGCTCTACCTACTATCCTTTTTCATTGTTCTTGTTGCGCTTTTCTCTCGATACAGAATCGTGCACGCTCTTGCTCAGTTTCTGAAACGCGCTGCCCGAGCCACCCGAACCACGCTGGATGAGGAGCTCATTGATGCGTTCCTGCCGTGTATCCGTCTCGCCGTGGCTTTGATCGGCATCTATGTTGGGTTTCAGGTATTGTTTGCTGGAGAGCTGCTGCCGGACCCGCCCGAGACCGTCCTGGATCGGTTCCGCCATTTCTTCAAGACGCTGATGTACCTGCTGCTTCTGGGCAACGTGGCCTGGGCGCTCCTGCGCACGGTGGACGTATTGATTATTTGGGCCTCCAAGTGGGCGCGAAAGGCGGACCGTCGTCTCGACGAAACGTTTCTTCCCATCGGCCAGCGTACGGCAAAGGTCTTCATTGTTGTTGTAGTTGTGCTTCAGGGACTGGACTACCTACAGTTCGACACCGTTGTGAATAGTCTGCTTGCGGCGGCCGGTGTCGGGGGCCTGGCGGTCGGTTTGGCCGCACAGGACACGATAAAGAATTTCTTTGGCTCGGTCGTCTTGTTGTTGGATCGGCCGTTTTCCGTCGGCGACTGGATTGTCGCGGGAGACACCGAGGGAATTGTCGAAACCGTCGGCCTCCGCAGCACCAAAATCCGCACCTTCGAGAAAACGCTCATCACGGTACCGAACTCCTCCATTGTCGACCGGGATATCGATAACATGGCACGTCGCCCCGTACGCAGAATCATGATGACCGTCGGGGTCACCTACAAGACCAAGCCGGATGAGATGGAAGAAGTATTGAGAAGGATTCGGGAACTCCTGAAGAACGATCCGGGAGTGTGGCAGGGATTTATGATTGTCCGGTTTACCGATTTCGGCGCCAGTTCACTGGACATCTTCTTGTATTACTTCTCCAACTCAATTATTTGGGACGAATATCTCGAGGTTCGAGAGCGGATCAATCTGGGCGTGATGCGTATTCTGGAAGAACTCGGCCTGGAAATCGCATTTCCGACCCGCTCGATCTACATTGAGAAAGATGAATCATCGCAAGGATTGCCCGGCACGCGGGACAGGATTTCCACGAGGAACAGCGGGGATGAACCTCGCGCGTGAGAAACGTTCTTAAAAGGCGGAGCGGGCGGCCCGTGACAGCCGCCCGCTCCTTGGTATTTCTTCTTCTTCTCCAAGGACCGCTAACCGAGTAGTGATAAGAAATTCTGCGAAAGGAAGTTCGCTTGTGCGAGAACCGATGTGCCTGCCTGGAGCATGACCTGGTTCTTCGTGAATTCAGTGGATTCCTGCGCAATATCGGCGTCCCGAAGCCGCGACTCCGACGCGGCCAGGTTCTCCACCGATACCGACAGGTTCGCGACAGTGGACTCGAGTCGATTCGTTGCCGCACCCATCAAAGACCGTGTGCGGTTTACTTGATCCAATGCTTCATCGATGATTTCCAACGCTTCGTTGACACCGCTGACCGTGGTGATGTCAACATCGGAGATTGTCCGGCCGCTGCCCTCACCGAATCCAAGGTTGGTCGACCGAAGATCGCCGACACTGATCCGGAAGTTCTGATTGGCAAACGCGCCGATTTGGAAGTTCATCGAGCTGTTCACGGTGGAGATCACGACTGTTGTTCCCGGATCCGGTTCACCGTTGACCGCTCGCGTGATATCCATGATCGCGTCGAAGTCGACAGTCAGGATTCGCGCGACTCCTTCGCGGTAGGATCCATTATCAACAAACACGACGTCCTGATCGCCGTTGCGGAATGTTACGTCCGGCCCGCCGTTCAAACTGCCCACAAACTCTTGTGCTTGCACCTCGAGGACATCGTTCCCGATCGAGAAACCGCTGCCGACTCGCAGCGTGACTTGAGGTGTCGGAACGCCGTCGATCGTTGACTCGGGGCCGTAGAGTGTGATCACATCTCCAGCTTCCGCCCGGACCGCCTCACCGCCATTCGCCCTGAACGTGGCCGCTTCCGCGAACCCTTCTCTCTTCAAAACGGCGTCATCTTGCACGGTGGCCGCGCTGGCCGTCGCATCGAAGAGATGTTTGTTCTGATCGAATGTCAAGGTAAAGCTCGTCTGGCTGTCGGTGATCCCCATATCGTCGGTCAGCTGAAAATTGCCGCCGTTTGTGTATGTGAATTGGGATCTCTCGAATCGAGTCCGATCGCCGTCCGTCGATGTCGCCAGGGGTATAGCACCGGGACCGTTGTCAAAGAAGGTGTACGAACGAGTCCGGTAATTCAATTCTTCGATCAGTCCGGACAGCGTGCCGAAACGGAAGTCATTGAAAACCGTGTCGCTTGCTTGCGTGATATTGGTGTCGAGGGTGTACACGGCGTCAAACGTTGTTCCATCCACTTCGACCCCGCTCAGCGTGATCGTGCTGTTGTGGAACAGCGTGGTGCCACCGGTGTAAACGCCGTTGACGAATGATCCATTGATGACGGCCGCCGAGGCGACTGCCCCCAGCGAACTGCCCTGATCGAGAATGGAACCGTTCACGTCCGTCCAGCTGATCACAGATTCTGTGCTCCGCTGAACCGAGCCGACAACGTCTTCCACCGAGATGGTGAACTGGCCGCTGTCAAAGGTCGATCCGGTGACGGCAGTGACCGCATTTCCTACCTGACCGGAGCCGTTAAGCACAGAGGCGTCTCCGATCACACCGCGGAGCACACCGTCGGCTTTGGCCACGAGTTCGCCGGAGCCCGACGTTCGGGACACAACAAGATCTATACTTGCCAATGAGTGCGTCCTGGCGGTATTTCGCAGGAGTATTCTGCCGGCATTTGTGCCCGTCCCCAAAACTGCGGTGATTTTATATGAATCGGGGACATCGGCCGCCGTGCCGAAATGCGCATTCTGTGCCGTAGTGATCGCCGAATTGATTTCGGTCAAGAGGTTTGCGAGCGTATTGTTGCCAATCGAATAGGCACCCGCAAATTCAGTCACTCCGTCCGAGAGTACCCCCTGGAAGGCAATAGTGTCGCCACTGAACATGGATACCCCCTGGAAGAACCCAGCGGAAAGAACAGTAGCGGCGGTACCGGCAGTACCATCAATTGTGTACGTCGATGTGAAGACTCCCAAACTGACCGCAATGTCGGTTTGGTCGGTGATCCCCATATTGATGGTCTGCTTCGAGCCTTTCGATTCGCCGGCGAGGATCTGCTCCTGTCCGTCTTTTGTCTTCACAACGTTCAAGAAGCTCAATCCGTTGGTCAGCGTGTTCGCGGTAGGCGATTGGTCGATGTGAATACCGTAATTCTGCGCGCCGTCCTGGCCGGGCTTAATCTGTGAGTCCACCTCGAAATCGCCGTTCAGAAGGTAATTCGTATTGAACTGAGTGGTTTCGGCGATTCGGGTGATTTCATCGATACTCTGAAATACCTCGTCCTGCAACGCTTGACGGGCTTGAGCGTCATTGACGCCTGTATTTCCCGCTTGGACTGCGAGAACCCGCATACGATTCAGGCGGACGGTAACCTCTTCAAGGGCTCCTTCCGCCACATTGATCAGGTTCATCCCATCCTGCGCGTTCATGATTGCGCGGTTGAGACCGGTAACCTGCGAACGAATACGAGTGGCGACGGTCATTCCGGCAGCGTCATCGCCGGAGCGATTGATTCGCAGTCCGGAAGACAGGCGTTCGACGGATTTCTGCAGCTTATAGCCGGTGGCGGCCAGGTTTCGGTTTGCATTAATTGCAGCGATATTGTTGTTGATGCGAGTGATACTCATTGTTCATTCCTCCGTGAATGATGTTCGGGTCGGCATCCGTGCCAACCAGGTGCTGTAATCGTTTGTCGTCCCGATTCCTTCGGGACTGACGCGAGTAATTAGACGTTCGAAGCGGTCTGCAAAAACGCAGGGATCTCCGTGTAGGCAAGTTCGAGTCCCGTCTCGCGTCGTGCAGCCGATCTAATGCGATATGAACAAGTGGAAGGAAACCGGTGGAGTAGGTTGTCCGGTCCGGGCCGCAGTCTGACGGCCTTGGTTCCGCAAGCGGGCAATCCTTGCGTGGCCCACGTCACCAATACGCCGAACCACGCCCCGGAACGGACCAACGGTACAACCCTGCCGACTTGTCCATCTTAGCCCGGCATGACTTGACGCCGGACCGTGATCGTTGAGGGTGTTAGCCTCTCCGATCGGATTGCGTGGGTATCCTCCTTTTTTTTCATCCCACCGGTCGACCTGTGCGAGTGCCTCCGAAAACACTTGAACAGTCCCCGGCCGGGATGTGGTCTACTTGGGTGCTGTAGAAGGGCGGATTCTCGCCGCCTCTAGACAACTATATATGCACTTTCTTCTACCTTTCCGTCATCGCGAGGAGCCAAGCGACGTGGCGGTCTTTTCTTTGTGCGTTCCAACACCGAGATTCCCACGTCGCTTTGCTCCTCGGAATGACGGTTATGTTGCCTTTTTCGAACATTGCCCTTCTTCTTCAGGGCAAAACGCGACGATCTCGATTGGGAGGGCGAGCCTCCCGGCGAGCCGCGTTGTCGATTCGGTATACGGCTCAGCAGGAGCTTCGCCCTCCCGGCCACACGGCTACGCTTTCAGGCCTGAGAAGCCGCCCAACGTCTGAACACGTGCGGCAAGCTCCAAGCGGCAAGAAATCTTCGCAAATAGGCGCAGACCCCTTTTCGGCGGCTCGGTCCCGTCTCGACCCACGCAAAGGCGGACCAGGTTCCGAAACCACCCGGGACGAGAACAGAGCCGTACATCGAATTCCCTGCCATCAACTGCTCGTCCCTACCGTCTCTGTACGATGTTTCTGTCATTGTGTGATCGGCAGGTTGCTTCTGGAACTGAATACCACCTAACGATTCTCGGTAGAAATCAAATCGCATAGCTGTCCTCACCATCTTCTTCTCGCGTTCCGTTCAGGAGTTGAACTCCTGGACCAGCAATTCCTTGCTTGGGAGCGAAGCGTGGCCATCTCGCTTTTCCGGTTCAACCGTGAGATTCCCGCATCGCTTCGCTCCTCGGAATGACGCTTCCGCAGCTGTCGTCTTAGGAGGCGCCAATCGAAAACCAGAAGTCGGAAACCGGGAACCAAGAGCCCCGAAATCACCAGCTTTCAGTGGGTGCTGTACAGCGGGTTTCGAGATTCGGCTACCCGTGGTTCCGAGATACGGAGAACAAAACCGACTCCAGAGACCGAGTGATATCCTGGAGCCGGCCTTGACGTTCGCAGATCTACTGAACACGTCTCCGACTCGTCCTCGAACATTCACTCGCTGGAGTCCGACCGGACGCACCACCCCGTGCTGCCTTTTTGTTTCCGTAAGACAGGCGGACTGGGCTCGCCACGGAACACTGTCTAATCCTCGTGTTCTCGCGGGCCGGCCATAGACCATTGTCAGGATGTCCGATCTCTTCGAACTCATGACAGACCTCCAAGAGTGTTGCCGAGTTTCTTCAGACCTCCGCTCATCGGCGGATCGTCTGACCGACCGAAGGCAGAATTCATCTGTTTCTTCTCTACTGCGTCATGTTGTCCTTTTCAGGCGCTGATTCCTCATGCTATGCGTACGCTAGACGGCGAGGCATGAAGAGACGCCATCGATACTTCAGTTCACGCTGCATTGCTTTGAATAGATCGAGGGATAGCACTGTTTTCACCTCCATGAGCGTAGATTATTTGGTTTCATTCTCTCTATCTTGCAAAGTTGTTTGCCTTATCTTTCGAAGCTATTTCTTTCTTGAATATCGACTCCATCTCGACGTTCCGGCAAAAAGTCATCCGTTGTCTGTTGATCGCACGCGATCGCTGCCCCTGCTGCCCGGTGTTGCCAACCATCTATGCGGTTCACAACTCCCGAGAAGACAACCCCCTCTGTATCCTCGCCAGACCTGACCAGGCGGCAGAAAGTCCACGGCGTACAGGAAGTGAGGTCGTCAACCCCCTCTGTATCTCCCCCAATCTTTGGGGGAGAAAACAGACCAGACATGCTTGCCTCTTGTTCCTCCCCCGAAGATCGGGGGAGGTCAGGAGGGGGTTGACCGTTTATGCACGAGACATCACTCGTATAACCGCCCTCCGTACTTGTCTCAGACTTCTGGAAGACTGGAGCAGATTCAGAGGGGGTTGAGAATCTCCGTGTCTTACGCCGCGCCGGCTCCTCGCCGCAGATGGTGAGACGGGGATGTTCCGACCTCTGTGCACCAGCTGTGTTGCCTGTTCGAGCTGCGTACCTACTCGGCTGGTCTTTTGAAGACGATTCCGGCACATTACCCATCACACACTCTCCGGTACGATTCCCTTTCCGCATTCGCGGTGTTGTATGACAGTGATTCCGGTCCTGTTGCTCGCTCGTTTCCTACTCGGTGCGGCGAGACTCTCGTTCTTTGAACGCGTCTTCCGAGGACTGCCCGTCCCTCAATTCAGAGAAGGACGTCTTGGGTTCTCTCGCCCCAGGAAATGATCGCGTTCCTTCCTGCGCCTCTTTTTGTCCGGCGGCAGTCCTCGCAGTTCGCGGATGCTCGGGTAGTAGAGCGAGCGTTGACGTCGCTCCGGGTTCCTTTCCGGGCTACCCGTATCGGACAACTGGATCTCTTCCAATCCCCAGTCATCCGAACGCCTGTTCTTCTCGATCTCTGCGAGGATCTCTTCTCGGTACAGGTTTTCGAGTCGCGTTTGGTTGTGTACGAACCGATAGGTCTCCGACTCACTGGCTTCCGGTGTAAGAAAACTCATTAACTCGTCTTGGATCGTCTCCCAGAGCAAGCTCGCGAGTTCCCATTCGTGATGAATCTGCGCCAGATTGTCGTGATGCGATGTTGTGTTTTCGGTGTCGTCTATTTCGGTTTCTTCGAAAGCCAGGAAGTCGCTGACGTTGCGAAGAAGGTCGAGGTCGTTTTTACGGTAATCTGAAGCGGACATTAGACAGTACCCTTCCATTAGAGATAGTTTTTCCCTTGCTAAGCCCTTTAGGTCGAACAGAATCAGAATGGTTATTTTTGGCCAAGGCGGAGCGAAGCCCATCGCTCCGCCCGGCCGTGCTCGCGTGCCTATCCTTGAAGCAACGACAAGAGTCCCTGCGGTAGGAAGTTGGCTTGCGCCAACACACTCGTGCCTGCCTGGAATAGCACCTGGTGAAGGGTGAAACTTGTCGTCTCCGAGGCGATGTCCGCATCGCTGAGACGAGACTCGGAAGCGGTCAGATTCTCGGAACTGACCGATAAGTTGCTAATCGTCGACTCCAGGCGGTTGACGAACGCACCCAGGGTGGCTCGTGCACGACTGATCTGGTCGAGTGCCTCATCGACGATCTCCAGCGCATCGTTCACACCAGAGACTGTACTGACGTCGATGATGTCGACCGTCCGGCCACTGCCACGTCCGAAGCCAAGATTGTCCGCCCGGAGATCCGGCATATTCAGCTGCAGGTCTTGTCCGGCGAACGCACCAACCTGGAAGTTCAGGTTTTTGCTGATCGTCGAAATCAGGACAGCCAAGCCGGTGTTCGGGCTGCCGTCCGACGGTGGTCCGGTCACGTCCAAGTGGATATCGAAATCCAGCATCAAAGTCTCCGCGACGCCTTCCGAGGTCCCACTCACAAAGAACACATCCGTGTCTCCGTTCTGGAACGTGACTTCTGCGCCGCTATTGAGACTGCCGACAAACTCCTTCGCCTCCACTTCCAACACATCGGTTCCGGCTTGGAATATGCTGGTTGTGTAGTCGCCTTGACGATCCCCTCCGCCGACGCGCAGCTGAACTCGCTGAGGAGTCTCGCCGAAGACCGTTGGGGTGGGCGCTTCCAGAACGACGAAATCTCCCACCTTGACTCTCTGCCGCGGACCTCCGGCAGTCTGGATGGTCGCCTGTTCCTCGGTCCCGGCGATCTTCAACTCCGCCCTGTCATTGATTGTAGCCTGAAGATCCGCACCTGTTTCGTCATTGATACGGATTAGAAAACTCGACTCGGACTCAATCGCTTCGTCGTCGATCAGTTTGAAGGTCCCGGAGCCGGTATAGGTGAACCGACCATTGCGAAATCCCCACTGATCGCCGGCGGATTTCGAACCGAATGCGCTCGAATAATCCCGCCAATTCATCTCGGCGATGATTCCGGAAACGGTGCGCACGGCTCCGTCAATCGTGCTATCGTCGGCAACGGTGTTGTCGTAGGTCAGTACGCTTGAGAACGTTGTTCCATCCGCGTTGGTGCCTTCAATTGTGATGGTATCTCCCGTGGTCAGGGTGAAATACTGTGTATAGACACCATTGGCGAAAGTTCCGTTGAGTCCCGCCGACGCCAGCGATGTGTTCCGATCAAGGATCGAGCCCGTCCGGTCCTGCATCTTCAGGTTACTTTCGGACTCCTGGCGGGCCGGACGGACGACGTCGGTCACGGCAATGTTGAAATTGCCTGTATCGAACGTCGATCCGGTGATGGAATTTACGGTATTCCCCACCTGCCCCCCAATGTTCGATCCGTTCACAAGATCGCGGGTCGCACCGAACTGTTGACTGAACGCAGATGTGCCGCCATCGATGACCGTGAAATCGATGTCGAAAGCCGACGGGGCCGCTTTGTCGTTCGCAGCCGCTGTGCTATCGCTGCTACTGGCAAAGAAGAGTCGACCGCCGGAATCCGTCGCCGTGGCTCCGCTTACAGAGACGTCTGTGAAGAATACACGGGTCTGGACAAAGTCCGACGGTATTGTTCCGCCACCGTACAAAGCACTTTCGGCTGCGTCGATGGAGCTCTGAATACTCGTCGACAGATCCGCCCAGGTGGTTGCTGCGTCGACGGAGAGCGAACCGGCAAAGCTGGTCTTCCCATCCGACAACACACCCTGAAAAGAGATTCGGTCGCTGGCTGCCAGCAGGAATCCCCGCTGTACGGTCGCGGCGTCTCCCAGGCTGACATCGCCCATCGTGCTTCCGGCAACCAGATCTGTGGAATCGGCGATTCCCCCGCCTGTCTCGAACATCTGAATCGAGGAAACGGCGATATCGGTGGAATCCCGCAGTCCGGTCGCGAAAATCTGTTGATCTCCGCGTTTCTCGGCGGGCAATAATGTCGTTCGCCCGGCCTCGGTCCGGACAATGTTCAAAATCGATGTCCCCGAACGAAGGTTTGATGCGTTCGGATCATCGGAGATTTCCACTCCAATGGGATCCTGTCCTTGGCGAATGTTTGATGCATTCGCGTTATCGCCATTGAACAGAACTCGGGTCCCAAATTGTGAGGTTTCAGCGATTCGATTGACTTCGTCGATCTGTTGGAACACCTCGTCCTGGATCGCCTGAATGGCTCGGTAATCATTGCTGCCCGTATTACCTGCGGCGATCGCCAGTTCACGAATTCGCTGAAGGCCCAGAACGAGCTGGTCGAGAGCGGCTTCCGCCGTGTTCGACATGCTGATGCCGTTCTGGGAGTTGAGAATAGCTTGATTCACGCCTCGGATTTGCACACGAAGGCGTTCGCGGATGGTCAAACCAGCCGCGTCATCTGCAGCGCGATTGATCCGTAGGCCGCTGGAGAGACGCTCGATATTTTTCTGGAGTTTGCGTCCCACCGCATTGAGGTTCCGTGTGGCCGAAACCGCGCCGATATTGTTATTGATTCGTGTGAGACTCATGGGTCGTATCCTCCCTGATACTTTCCGCCAACATCCGTGTCGGCTACTTACTTCAGAGGGTTTTGGCCTCCATGATGGAGGTACATCGTTGGGTGCATCGAGTGCAGAAGATCCGGGCGACGTCCTGTCACATCCGAGTATTCTCGGAAACCGGATCTCTCAGGGAAAAAAGATCACGGAGTATCTTGGGTGCTTGGCGTATAAACCGACAACCGGTAACGGTTACTCTGAGTGGGTGCTCGGATTGGTAAGCCCGGTTGTCTGGGTGGGTGCTGTAGTAGGCTCGCCACTAGGTTTCGGCCTCTGGGAGACGGACTTTAGCGTTTGGGGAGATTTTTTTTCCATCCGCCTGGCCAGGCGGTTAGGGCTTCCTGAGCGAAGAAAGCAGCGGTATTATTGGATCAGGGATAGTCTATGTAACAAATCGGAAAAAGTCCCGTCCGGGGAAGAGTGATGTCTCGAACCTGTAGAGAAGCCTTCGACTTAATCGAGAGTACACGTTGCTTCGAGGACAGTCGAGCGCAACTTTATGACCGATATCCGCACAAGTTCGCCTTGGTTTTCAATTCACAAGTCGTTGAAATCCACGAAACATACGCGAATGGTATTGAAGAGGGATTTCGCAGATTCGGCGGCACCGGGTTCCTCGTCAAGAAGATTGAACCACTGAAGGAGCCAATTGAACTGTGCCTGGAGCTGAAATGATCTCCTATGTTCATTTCCCTGGGAGAGACAGGCTGGCAAAGGATCCAGTCTCAGCTCACTCAAACCGATCGTCAGCCGCTTCACGCGAACTTCCCTGCCCATCCAGCCAACCCGCTGCCGAAGAAGGGTATGCATCAAAGGTAGGAACATAAGGCTTAATATCCAGAAGAGGGGTTTCGTCCAGAATATCGACGTCTCCGATGCGGAGGACCCCGTTCTCGATATCCACGGACAATAGACGAACGCTGGAAAGACCGATTCGATTCGGACGGCACGGTGCCCGGGTCGAAAAAAGACCCCTCGATACAACGTCGCGGAATGGGACAACCTGAGGCCGAAACGGCCCCGCCCGGTCAAACCAGTACAGCAGCCAAATCCGATCGAACGGCTCCAGATCGGCCAACGCCTCCCGATAAGGAGAATAAACCTCGACGGTCCCTTCCGCTTCCCGAGCGTACGAGGGCTGGATTGGAGTGCCTTTCGGCTCGGCGAAGGGCGAATGGATCACACCAATGGGCACTACATTGAGTCGTTTCGCATCGCTCATCGATTCATCCAGTCTCGTCGACTATTCCGCCTCGCTGGAGCCCTGATGTCATTGACTTAAGGACCGTTGGGGTTTTCGTGGGAGGGCGAATCTCCTGATGAGCCGTTGATACCGAAAACAGAAAGAGGCTCATCAGGAGATTCGCCCTCCCGACATTTTCTTGCGAACGGCTTAGCTTAACGACATTGATCCGAACCATCCCATAGCCGAGGGATGTCGGTTTGAGTTTCGAGAAACGCACCGAGTTTGAACAACACGGTCTCGTTGAACGGCTCAGCGACCAGCTGAATGCTCACAGGTAATCCCTCGCTGAAACTCATGGGCAAAGCCAAACCGGGGATTCCAACGACATTGATCACCGTTGTGTAGATATCAATGAGATACATCGCGAGCGGGTCGTCCATCTTCTCGCCGATTTGGAACGCCTTAGTAGGCGCAACCGGCGCAAGGATCGCATCGCAGCTTTTGAACGCCTGCGCGAACTCGTTGCTTACCAGCCGCCGTGCCCGCGTTGCTTTCAGATACCACGCGTCATAAAAACCCGCCGATAACGCATACGTCCCGATCAGTACGCGCTCTTGAACAACTTTCCCGAATCCATCCGCCCGGCAGCGAGTGTAGAGGGATAGCACGTCCTGCGCGTCGGTCTTATGACCGTGCAGGATGCTGTCATACCGCGCCAGATTCGAGGACGCTTCACTCATCGTAATGATGTAGTAAATCGAAACTCCGTACGACGCGGCGGGAATACTGACTTCCGTAATCTCCACACCCTCTTTTTCGAGGATATCGACGGTCTTGCCGATCGCCGCCCTGATATCCTCGGGGAGGTCATCGGAGACATACTCGCTCAACAGTCCCACTCGCAGTCCTTTCACATCCTGACCGCAGGCTTCCGTCCATTTTTCAATCGGCTTGTCGGCGGACGTGGAGTCGAAAGGATCGCGTCCGGCAATAATCTCGAGCAGCTGCGCGGCTTCACGGGTTTTCCGTGCGATGGGGCCGATTTGATCGAATGAACTCGCGTAGGCGATGTTTCCATAACGTGATACCCGGCCATACGTCGGTTTCAGACCGACACAGCCGCAGTAGGCGGCAGGCTGACGGATTGAACCGCCGGTATCTTCCGCCAGGGAAATCGGGGACTCTCCTGCGACAACCCCCGCTGCCGAGCCCCCGCTCGATCCGCCGGAAACACAATCGTGCCGCCAAGGATTCCGCGTCGGGCCAAAATAAGAGTTCTCTGTCGAGGAGCCCATTCCGAATTCGTCCACATTCGTCTTTCCGATGATTACTCCATCCGCTTCTTTAATCTTCTGGACAGTGGTCGCATCATACGCGGGAATATACTCGGCCAACATCCGGGAACCGCACGTGGTCCGAATGCCTTTGGTCGATATGATGTCTTTCACGCTGATCGGAACCCCCGCAAGAGGTCCCAACGGCTCCCCCTGCAGACGACGTTTATCCTGCTCCTCCGCCTGGGCAAGTGCTTCTTTAGAACAGACCGTCACCAATGCGTTCAAAGACGGCTCGACATTGCGTATCCGGTCCAAATGACTTTCGGTAATTTCCCGGCACGAGACTTCACCTCCAACAAACATCCGGTGGAGATCCTCCGCGCCGTACTTCCATAGATCCTCAACCATGGTGCTCTCCTACTCGACGACGCGGGGAACGATGATCCGCCGCTCGGTATCAACCTCCAGTGCGTTTCGAACCAGGTCATCCGGGGTAGCCGGACACCGTACATTCTCCTCCAGGAAGACATTCGTCAATTCCAGGGGATGCGACATCGGCTCGACTCCCTCCGTGGGGAGGTCCTCAATCTGTTTAAAATGGTTCAGAAGGGCCAACATATCGGATCGAAGCTCTTCGAGTCGTTCGTCCGGGACTTCGAGACGCGACAACATCGCGATGCTCCGCAGCTGTTCGATTGAGATCTCAACCCGTTCCGATTTCTTTTCTTCAACCATTATTTTCTTTTCTCCAGCTCGGATTCTACGAGTTCCTTCACCTTTTGCGGTTGGGCCTGGCCTTTCGAGAGGCGCATGACCTGTCCGATGAAGAACTGGATCATTTTCGTTTTGCCTCCATGGTATGCCTCTATCTTGTCGGGGTTCTCATCCAAGACCTGCTGGATCCATCCCGTGAGCTGCGAATCGTCACTCACCATCTCGCCCTGGCGGTCCAGAAGATCCAAGATCTTTCCTTTGGCTGAAAAAGCTTCGCGCAGGCATCCTTTCCCCACGGTGGCGGTTATTCGTTTGTCCTCGACCCGCTGCACCAGTTCGGCCAGTTCATCTGCGGTGACGGGACATTCGGTGATATCGATGCCGGCCTCGCTCAAGTAACCGAGCACCGTATTCTGAATCCAATTCGCGATCGGAACGGCGAGGTCTTTCCCACCGGCCCGCACGGCGCTCCGGTAAAAGTCCGCCAGTGCGCGGGAGGCGGTCAACACATCGGCGGCATATTCCGTGAGTCCGTGTTCCTCGATCATCATCTTCATTACTTTGTCGCGAAGCGGTGGCATGCTGCGACGGACTTGATCGAGTTCCTCATCCGGGATATTGATGGGCGGTAGATCCGGCTCGGGGAAGTAGCGATAATCCGACGAGGATTCCTTACTGCGCATCGGACGGGTCTCTTTTTTGTCCTCGTCAAATAAAACGGTCTCCTGGAGGACTTTCTGGCCCGATTCCAACGTTCGACGTTGGCGCTTGATCTCCACTTCCACCGCCTGCTCAACCGAGCGAAACGAACCGAGATTCTTGATCTCGACACGGGTGCCGAGTTCTGGATGACCGAATGGGCGAAGTGAAACCGAAGCTTCGTACCGGATACTACCCTCCTCCATCCGGCAGTCCGAAACCGCCAGGAAATCGAGGAGATCCCTCATCCGCCGCATGTAACTGGACACTTCCTTTACCGACCGCATATCCGGTTCCGACACAATCTCCAGCAGAGGTACACCGGACCGGTTGTAGTTGACTGTGCTGGTCCCTTTGCGCACATATGCCTCGGCGTGCGCCAACGTCCCGGTATCTTCCTCCATATGAACATCGGCGATGCGGACTTTCTTTTCGCCTCCGTCTTCCGCTTCGACCATCAGGTACCCGTTCACGCCGATCTGCTTATATTTTTGGCTGATCTGATAAGCTTTCGGGAGGTCCGGGTAGAAATAATGTTTCCGATCGAAGTGGCAACGCTGGTTGATGTCCGTATGGAGAGCCAGGCATACGCGTAACGCGAATTCCAGCATCTCCGGATTCAACACAGGCAGCGCCCCGGGCATACCGAGACACGTAGGGCAAACATTTGTGTTTGGTGGCACGTTGAAATCGTTTGGACAACCGCAGAAGGCTTTCCGTTTGGTGCAGAGTTCCGTGTGGATTTCCAGGCCGATTACTACTTCATAGTCTGATGTCATTCGATTTCCCGATAAAAGTAACGGTATTCTTTCCCCGAAACGAAGTTCGGTCGGGGGTTCCTCATAGTACCAACAACTGAGAAGTCAAATCGATGGTAGTGGTAGAAGGGGTCTGGAGGCAAGAAGAGGCGGGGATGACCGCACAACGGAAAGATCATGCTCTCTTGAAGATTTGGACGCCTATCGGTGATGAAACAAAGAAACGAGATAACACGTTTCGCCTTCCATGAAGAACACGAACCGATAGGATTTCGTGATGCGTCCCTGCCATAGACCCTGACTGCCTTTCAACTTCTTCAAGTTCAATGACGGGTGACGTGGATTCTCCACAAGGAGCCGGAGTTGCTTGGTGGCTCTTGCTCGGATGTCAGTGGGAAGTTTTTGATACTGTTTCTTAAACTCCCGAGAATACTCTATGCGTATCGCCATCAGGAATCCAAGGAATCGATGAGTTCGTCAACATCCGTGAACGGTCCGAATGTGCGCCCTTCCTTGATATCAGCCAACCCCTGTCTGAGCGAGTCCCGCGCCTCGGCGGAAAGCACCCAGGCCTCGTCTTTCGGAACCACTGCTTGAGGCGAGAGTATTACTTCGCCTTTCCGCACGGATACTTCGAAAACATCGCCTTCGGCAAGGTTCAGCTGTCTGACGATCTCCTTGGGAATCGTGATTTGCGATTTGCTCCGCAGTCTTGTTTGAGACATCAGTCCATCATCCTTCGCTGCCCACACAATCACCAAGTCAGAAATTCCTACTTTCCAACTTGCCCTACCACGATCATCTCGTCAAGCTGGTCAGCGACAGCGATTCCGCAACTTGGAGGGCGAGCGGTGGATAAGTCGTCCAGATTGCGGGT
>CAZTDD010000034.1:0-54577 GCA_964612675.1 uncultured bacterium | reverse complement strand
ACCCTCTGTTCAATAAAATCAATGGTTTACGCAAATTAATGACGAATTTGGGCTAGTATTCTTTGCGAGTTCTGGGCATCTGGCGCGCGTACAAGATCCTTGGGCCGTCGCGAAACCCGGATGGAGTCTTTCCCAGAACGTTGGTAATAGGCAATTGCAGGCGTTACTGCATACAAATAATGCGCCAACGAGGCGATCTAAGCGGGAAGACTTCTCTCATCAAACATGGGGTTCCTAGGCCGATCTCCGTTGCGCTCTTCCGGTTCCTCCCCAGGGCCGATCCTCTTGCGGAGTCTCCGCATTCATCGCAGAATGCAAGCAGCGAAATCCGGGGGACGAGGGCGCAACTCCATGAAATGTCCCTACTGCGGAGACAACAAAGACCAGGTCGTCGATTCGCGGACCATGAACGGGGGCGACATGATCCGCCGTCGACGCAAATGTCTCGCGTGCCAGAAACGGTTCACGACCTATGAACGGATTGAAGATATCCGTCTCGTTGTCGTCAAACGCGACCGCAGACGTGAGCTGTATAACCGCCAGAAGATCGTGAAAGGCCTTCGAATCGCTTGCCAAAAACGACCGATCTCCGAGGAGAAAATCGAGAATCTCGCCGCGGAAGTCGAGCGCAAACTCTTTCGGCTCGATACACGTGAAATCGAATCCTCCGTTATCGGGGAGGAAGTGATGCGGCTGCTGCACGAAACCGATCAGGTCGCCTATGTTCGTTTTGCTTCCGTGTATAGGCAATTCAAAGACGTCAATCAGTTTCTTCAGGAACTCCGGCACATGATGGAACCGACCGAGGACGTGGAATCAACGTGACTTCAACCTCTGACATCGTCTGCATCCCTTCCCACTTAGCCGCTTATGCAAGTCGATCTCATTCCGGCGAGATCCGATGCGACCTGTGTCCGCACCGCTGTATTCTGCAGGAAGGCGAAGCCGGTTTCTGTCGCGTTCGAGAATGCAACCAAGGGGAGCTGATTACGCGAACCTATGGACGAGTGGTAACGCCTCCCGCCAGAGACCCGGTCGAGAAGAAGCCCTTTTATCATTTGACACCCGGTGAGTCGGTTACGACCGTCGGTGGAGTCGGCTGCACGATGACCTGCCCCTACTGTTACAATTGGCCGCTTGTTTATTGTAGCCCGCAGACGGCATCGCTGAGCGGTGAGGCGCTGCGCGACGCGGCTGTTGCTCACGGTAGCCGAGCGGTGGTATTTGCGTACAACGAGCCTGTCCTTGCCGTCGAGTTCATCTGCGATGTCTCTCCGATTTTGCACGATGCCGGGTTGCTGATCGCTGCCGTGACAAATGGATTTGTTGACGGTAAGGCCCGTGATGAATTCCTGTCCGCTGTCGATGCGGTACTGATTGATATCAAGGACACACGCGATGAGTTTTACTCGAACATCCTCAGCGGCGATCTGGAGACTACCTGGTCCACCCTCGAACACGCTTATGGAAAAGTCCATCTCGAAGCGAAGTGGGTTGTGCTTCCGCAACGCGAAACGGATGTGGAACAGATCGCCGAGCGCTTGGCCGGTGTCGATCGGGCGATTCCCTTCCATGTCTGGCGGTATTATTCCCATTATCAATGGACGGAGCAGGCGACTCCCGTCTCGCTACTTCGGCAATGCTGGGATAGAGCAAAGGATCGTCTTGATTACGTATATTCGCCCGAATTGGGAGAGGAATTTGCTGTTTCCACTCGTTGCCCGGAGTGTTCCGAGTTGCTCATCACACGAGAACCGAGTGGCGTTCGTGTGCTAGGATTATCGGACAATGATCGCTGCAGAGAGTGTGGCAAGACTATTCCACTCTTGAGCGGCTCGTGATAAAGATACAAGGTTGTCGTTACTTGTTCTCGGCGACGTAGAGTTTTGCAGATTATTCTGCCGAGGAACTGTCCTCTGTTGGAAATGAGAAGTTGTTTCCGGGGCCGTCAAAGGAACAGGGTAACCAAACAGACCCCTCGAACCGGAGAAGAAGAGCATGCCGGCTTACCTGGAAAAAAACCTGCAGTGCCTGGAGGACCGGGATCCCGTTCTGAAGGAACGTTTGCAATGGCCGTCTCCCGATGAATACGACCTGGAGCTCGTGGAGGGAGGCGCTATGCCGAGCCTCAAACGTCGGGTCGATACGGGCGAGTGGCGGTTGTTGCACAGCACTCGGGATCCAGAGAAAGAGGCGAATCGATGGGCCGATGCCAAGACTCCGCAAGAACCGGTCTACAATTTGATCATCCTTGGAGCCGGGTTGTGGTATCACGTCTGGGCTCTGGTGTTTCGGCTTCAGGGCACGCTTGAAAATCTCGTCATCATCGAGCAGTCCGACGCTGTTACCCGCAAAGCGTTCGATGTACGAGACTTGACTCCGATCGTGGCGAATAAGAACACCCGTCTGTTGGTGGATCCCAGCCCATCGGAAACCCGCCAGATGATGAACGAACTACTGACCACTTTCTCTCTGGACGGGGTCTTGGTGGCCGAACACGAGCCTTCGGTCGGCTGTGCGCCCGAGTTTTACCAAAGCACACGAAAGATCATCGATGAATCGCTGGAAGCCGGCGAGATCCTGCTGCGTACCAAGGTTCATACCGGTGGCCTGATCCAAGAGAATCTCGTGCGCAATCTGCCGATTGTCTTTTCGACGCCGTCCGCGGGGCCGTTCCAGGGAATCCTTCAGGCGATTCCGGCGTTTATTGTCGCCGCCGGACCCTCGTTGGATCGGAACCGAAGCGAGCTCGCACGGATCGGTAATCGGGGAGCGATTTTCGCAGTCGATACGACTTATCCTATCCTGCGCCGGGATGGGGTTCGTTCCCACATTTCGGTGACGGCGGATCCGAGTCCATACAACTTAGCTCACTTCTCCGACTTTCCTGACCTGGACGATACCACTCTGTTCTTCGCTCCGTCGGTGTATTGGGAGGTACTCCGAAAAGTGGAGGGACGGAAAGTCTCTCTGCCGCTTCCATTTTCGAAGACGCTGAATCTATTCCCGACGGCGTTCGGTGCACCTTTGTATATGAAGACCGGGCTGAACGTCGCTCAAACCGCTCTGAATCTGGCTTCGTATCTGGGGTGCGATCCAATTGTGTTTGTGGGCCTGGATCTTTCCTTTGCGGCTGATGGGGGAGGGACACACGCGTCGGGCGCAGCCCTTCGAAGAACTATCAGTAAGTCCTCCTCGCCAGGCAAAATGGTGG
This sequence comes from uncultured bacterium, assembly GCA_964612675.1. Lineage (GTDB taxonomy): Bacteria > Hinthialibacterota > Hinthialibacteria > Hinthialibacterales > JAKPRU01 > CAZTDD01. Next base: position 51,363 of record CAZTDD010000034.1, on the reverse strand, counting down.
TGGAACTGCTTGGAGACGGTCCTAAAACAGAAGAATTCGAGCCTGTTTACGTGGCGGGAAATGAAGGAGGGGAAGTTCCCACCAGCAAGTTCTGGCTTTCCTATCTCCGGTCCATCGAGCAGGACGTTGCCGCCTGCCCGGCACGTTGCATTAATGCCACCGAGGGCGGTGCGAGAATCGAGGGGACCGAGATCATGTCCCTCGTGCAAACAGTGGACGAAATCTGCTTCTTTGATGCTGACATTACCGAGCGACTTCATGGCACCGTGTCTACTTTCATCCCACCGGATCCGTACGAGCTCACCACCTTTTGGCAGGAGGCCGAGGAGACTCTCGATATGGGCCTGGATAAGGCAAAAGAGGGACAGTCGGTTATCAATGAACTGGATCAACGCCTGGCGCAAGGCGATGTAAGCCAGCAGGAGGGGCAGCAGTTCATCGACCGAATCAGCCAAATCCACGGAGAATTGATCCAAGACCAGAAGATCTACTCTTATTTGGACGAGGCGGCCGATTTTGTCCTGACACCGTTCCTACGTAAAAGCAGCCGTCCCCGAGGGGATGCGAGCACACCTGAGAACCTTCAGAAGACCGCCGATCGATACCGCGCGTTCTTTACCGGAATGGAGGATGTCTGCAGTCGGTTCTTAGAGATTGTCCGTGAAACCTCCTCGGAGTCGCCTCAAAGCGATTTTGATTTCGGCGGACCCGTGATGTTCTAACGGACTACCGCGCAAAGTCCAGCTTGGACTGGGAGTGGTTTATTCAGTTTTTCTACAATAATGTATTCACCCTTGGCGTTGTAGTTTTGGGGAAGTGTTTCCAAGAGGGATGAGGCCGTACCATGAGACGTTTTCTATTCTCTGTTGTCCTCGTGGCAATTGCCGGTGCCGTTACCTGGAGGCTTCTTGTCACGGCCGCACCGCAGAGCGGCCAACGGCCTACTGGGAAACCGCCGATCGCTGTTGAATGTGAGGCTGCGACATCGGGGGATATCGACGACGTGGTTGAGTTTACCGGGACGCTGGCCGGTAAAGCGGAAGTGTTGGTGTCGCCGAAGATTGCAGGACGAATCGAGTCCGTAGTGGTCGACCTGGGGGACCAGGTTAAGGAAGGACAACTTCTCGCGACCCTCGAGGACGCCGAGGCCAATCATACGGTCGATGAAGCGAAAGCAAAACTCGCCGTCGCCCGCGCGTCCCTGGAGGAATGCGAAGCGAATCTTGCCACGGCGCAACAGGAACTCGACCGGGTCCGCACACTGCGTGAGCGTAAGGTCGCCGCCGCCTCGGAGCTGGAGGCCGCCGAGGCTACAGTGTCCGCGCTTCTTGCGCGCAAGAAGGTCGCTGAGGCCAATATCCATCAGCAGGAAGCCGCATTACGCGCCGCCGAGACACGCCTTACCTACACAAAGATTTACGCGCCGGTTTCCGGTTTCGTCGGAAAACGGTTTCTGGACGAAGGCGCGATGGTTTCCCTGACGACTTCGATTCTCTCGTTAGCCGACATCAGCACTGTCAAGACGGTGATCGGCGTTGTTGAGAGAGATTATGCAAAGATCCGTGTAGGTCTGCCGGCAATCCTGACAGTGGATGCGTATCCCGAGAGAAAGTTCGAGGGAAGGGTGTCGCGAATTGCGCCGGTTTTGGACCCGGATACTCGGACCGCCGAAACGGAAATCGAAGTGGCGAATCCCGACCTGGTGCTGAAACCGGGGATGTTTACGCGCGTTCGTATCCATTTCGGTACACATCGTGGTGTGACGCTGATCCCTTTACGCGCTTTGGTCAAACGAGACGCACAGCAAGGCGTATTCGTGCCCGTGGAAAACAATACGCAGGCCATGTTTATTCCGGTCGAAGTTGGGTTATCTTCTGAGAAACTTGTGGAGGTCTCGGGAATCCAGTCCGGTCAACAAGTCATCGTTATGGGGCAGCACCTGCTTACTGACGGAGATAATATCGTCTTGAATACCGAGGATCGGAGTCAGCCCTCCTAGTGCACTGTCGGCGTAATATCGTAACTTATCGTCATTGCGAGCGAAGCGAAGCAATCACAATGAGTTACGGGATTGCCACGTCGCTTTGCTCCTCGCAATGACGGTTGGATTCGTCGACCGGAGGGGACAGACAAGTTTAGAGAGTACACGACAATTCGGTTACGTTCATGCAAATTTCCCGCCTCGCCATCACACGTCCTGTAACGACCACCATGTTCTTTCTCATGGTGATCCTTTTCGGTGCGGTTTCATTCATTCGTCTTCCGATCGATTTGATGCCGGATGTGACCTATCCCGCGATCACCGTTCGGACGGAATACTCGCATGTCGGCCCCGAAGAGATCGAACAACTGATCACACGTCCCGTCGAAGAGACCGTCAGCTCGATTCAGGGGGTCGAGAAGATCCGTTCCTCCTCCACGGAAGGAAGCAGCCGGGTCCGGGTGAGTTTTGTGTGGGGCACGAATCTCGACGAGGCGGCCAATGATGTACGTGCCCGTGTGGATCGCATTCGCGGACGACTACCCGAGGAGGCGGACACGCCGGTCATCTACAAATTTGACTTGTCCGCGTTCCCAGTGGTCTTCCTTGGGGTTTCGGGAAGGCTGGACCCGGTCGAAATGCGCGATCTGGTCGAACATCAAGTCAAGTATCGCATTGAGCGCGCCCCCGGCGTCGCAGCGGTCGATGTTCGCGGCGGGTTGCGCCGCGAGATCCACGTTGCTCTGGACCGACGAAAACTGACCGCCCTCGACCTGTCGCTGGAGACTGTTCTGAACGCGCTTCGGTCCGAGAATCTCAACCTTCCTGCGGGTCTCGTGGATGACGGCGATCTCGAAGTCCTTGTCCGAACAAGGGGCGAGTATGAAGTCATCGAGGAGGTCTACAACACGGTCGTCCAGACCCGGGAAGGCGTTCCAATTCTGCTGAAAGATATCGGCACCGTTGAAGACTCTCACGAAGAAGTCCGGCAGATCGTGCGGTTGAACGGTGTACCCGGCCTGCGTATGTTCGTGAACAAGCAGTCCGGCAGCAACACCGTCCAAGTTGTCGAAGGAGTCTTGAAAGAAATCGACAAGATCAACAGAGATCTCCCTCAGATCCATATCTCACCGACCCTGGATACGTCGGACTACATCAAACGGGCTATCGGAAACGTTCGCAACGCTACGCTGTGGGGGGCCGTTTTAGCGGGAGTGATTTTATTCCTATTTCTGCGAAGCGTTCGCAGCACACTGATTATCGGTGTATCGATTCCGATCTCGATTGCCGCGACCTTTGGCTTGATGTATTTCAGCGGTTATACATTAAACATCATGACCTTTGGCGGCCTGGCTTTGGGTGTCGGCATGCTTGTCGACAGCGCCATTGTGGTCCTCGAAAATATCTACCGACACATCGAGAACGGCCGAGAGAGCAAGGACGCCGCCGTTCGTGGAACGGATGAGGTCTCTACTGCGATCCTGGCGAGTACGTTGACCACGCTTGTGGTCTTCCTACCGGTTGTGTTTGTGCGCGGGTTGTCGGGGATCACGTTCAAGCAGCTGGCGGCTGTGGTCGCGTTTGCATTGTTCTGCGCGCTGATTGTTGCGTTGACTTTGATTCCGATGTTGGGCAGCCGGCTGCTGGGACGTCGAGTACTCAAATTCGATAAGAAGCAGTCGTCGGAAGAGTCCGGCTTTTTCTCTTTCCTGGAGCGAGAGTACTTGATCCTGCTGAAAACCGCGTTGCGGCATCGAATATGGGTGATTCTATCGGCGCTGTTGCTCATGGGCGGTAGTGTGTGGTTATCCCAGTCCGTCGGGGTGGAGTTCATGCCGGAAGCGGACGAAAGCGAGGTTCGTGTCAACGGGGAAATGGCGGTCGGGACGCGGCTCGAGGTGATCGACGCGACGTTCCAGGAGATCGAGCGAATTGTCCGCGAGTCGGTGCCCGAAGCCACGACAATCTATACCCGCGTCGGATCGGGCGGTTGGCGCAGCCGGGGAGGACACACAGGCGAAGTGCGAGTTACCTTGGTACCTGTGTCGGAACGCACTCGCTCAAGCGCCGAAGTGGCTGCGTCGCTGCGGCCGCTCTTAGCGCATATCCCAGGGACGCTGATCCGCGTTCGAGAGGGGCAGGGGCTTTTTCTGTTTCGTATCCTGTCCGGCGGTGAGGAGGATGCGGAGGTGCAGGTCCGCGGGTACGATCTGGAAATTGCCCGCCAGCTTGCTTTGCGAGTGAAAGAGGAAATGGAGAAGGTCCAGGGGATTACCGACGTTCGGATCAGCCGCGACGAAGGGCAGCCCGAAGAGATTGTGCAAATTGACCGGGCGAAAGCCGCTTCTGTAGGGCTCTCGGTGTCGCGGGTTGCCCACGCGATCGAGACAAGCCTTTCCGGCACAACTGCGACGATGTTCCGGGAAGGCGGCTATGAGTACGACATCCTCGTCCGCCTAAAAGAGTCCGACCGCATTTCCGTGCGGGATGTGTTGGATATGACGGTAACCAGCGAGATCGGTCGAAGCGTAGTGCTCAAGAACGTCGTTCGGCTCGAACGCCGCGAGGGCCCGGTGCAGATCGAGCGGGAGGATCAGCAAAGGGTCATCACTGTCTCTGGGAATATCGCCGATCGAGACCTCGGTTCTGTCATGGCGGATGTGCAGAATCGAATCGACGGTATTCCGAAACCCCCGGATTTCGAGATCGTTCCCAGCGGCGAATATGAGGAACAACAGGAAGCATTCGCCGAGTTGCTGTTCGGGTTGTGTCTCGCGATTATACTGGTCTACATGGTAATGGCTTCGCAATTCGAGTCGCTTCGCGATCCCTTCGTTGTGCTGTTCTCCATCCCGCTCGCGATGATCGGTGTCGTTTTGACCCTGCTGCTGACCAACACAACGTTCAGCATTCAATCGTTCATCGGCTGCATCATGCTGGCCGGGATCGTTGTGAACAACGCCATTATTCTCGTCGACTACACCAATCTGTTGAGACGGCGTGACGGGATGCCGTTGATGGACGCGATTGAAGAGGGCGCACGGCGACGGCTGCGGCCCATCCTTATGACGACATTGACCACGGCGGTCGGTCTCAGTCCGCTGGCGTTGGGGCTGGGGGAAGGCGGTGAAGTTCAAGCCCCCATGGCTCGTGTCGTAATCGGCGGTCTGTTGAGTTCGTCTCTTATTACCCTGATTATTATTCCGGTGTTGTATTCCATCTTTGAACGTCGTTTGAAGAGAGAGGCCGCATAGTGAACGCAACTGTCAGAATTCTACTCCTGGGTTTCGCTCTGCTTCTTTGTCCATCACCCGCTTCTTCCGGCGAATCCGCCGGCGAGGTCGGCTCGTCCACGGTAAGCCTTACAGTTCTACAGAGTATTCTCTTGTCGCTTGAGAACAACGAGACTCTTGCGGTCGAGCGATACGGTCCGGAGATTACGGAGACTTTCGTCGTCGAGGAAGACGCCGTCTTCGATTCCGTGCTGGGTATAGATTGGTCCTCCTCGGAAACGCGAGGCCAACGGACGTCCGGCGTCGGAGAATTTACAAGCGTGAAATCGCGCAACCGGTCGACCTCGGTTGGGATTTCGAAAGACACACCGATGGGAATCGGCGTGGATCTCGATGCCACCGTGAATACACGCAGTTCGAATGTGTATACGCAGCTCTATTCTACGCGATTGGGGGCTGTATTGACCGTACCCCTGATGGAGGGGCTTGGAAGAGATATCAACCTGGTCGGTGTTCGGCAGGCGGAGAAGGATCTGGAACTTTCCCGCCAGGAACTGGATGGTTTCGTATTGGCGCTTGCCGCGCAGGTGGAGGAACGATACTGGAATCTGTTCCTGGCCAGAGAGGAACTGCGAATTCAACAGGCATCGCTCGAGCTTGCGCGTCGGCAACTTGAAGAGACACAAGATCGAATCGAAGTCGGGGAAATCGCGGAAATCGAATTGGCGGCCTCCGAGGGCGAGGTGGCGTTAAGGGAAGAAGATGTCATCGATGCCGAGAGTGCGGTTGAGAAAGCCTCTCTGCGGCTGATTCGTCTTCTCAACCCCGAATCGAACGCTATGTGGTCGCTGGAGATTGAATTACTCAACGAGCCGGGCAGTGAGCCGCTCGATCTGGGGCCGGTTGAGAGCCATATTGACGCCGCGTTGGGGAATCGGCCGGATTTGCATCAGGCGCGTATCCAACTCGAAAAACGAGAACTCACGATTGTCCGAACGCGAAACGGTCTCCTGCCAAGATTGGATTTTTTCATCAACCTGGGCCGGACAGGGTATGCGCGATCGTTTGACAATTCCATATCGGGGTTGGAGGAGGATAATTTCGATGTGACGGGCGGATTCATTTTTCAGCGGCCTTTTGGGCAGCGTGCCGAGCAGGCGCGTCACCGGCGGGCTCAGCTGCGTAAGTCGGAGGCCGAGGCGGCGCTGACAAATCTCGAACAGCTGATCGAGCTGGATGTGCGCACCGCGCTGGTGGAAGTGGAGCGGACGACACGACAGATTTCGGCTACGCGGGTGGCCACACGGCTGCAGGAAGCGAAATATCAGGCCGAGCGCGAGAAATTCCGTGTCGGGAAATCGACGAATCTATTGGTTCTGACGGCGCAGCGCGACCTGATTCGATCTCAACTAGATGAGATCCTCGCCGAGGTCGACCGCCGCAAGGCTCTTGTGGAATTGTACCGGGCGGAAGGGATTCTATTGGATATGCACAATATTGTTTTGCCGGGGGAGGAGGGGTGAATTAGTTTGGAAACTCTTCGAGATAGACCTCGGTTGCTTCCGCCAGATTCTCGACGGCCTCTTCGATTGTCTTTCCTTGACTTGCAGTGCCCACCTCTGGGCACTCCGCCACGAACCATTTATCTTCTTTGTGGACAACTGCGGCGAACAACATGATCACTAATCTCCGCTACCACTCCGTGTGCCAGTGGGCTGTCAATAGGCCGCTATGTACCAGCAAAACGGACTTGTGTTTCTGTCACAGTGACAAACTGCTGAGGCAGTCGATCCTTGTGACGCTCAAGTAGTCGTCGCATGGTCTCTATTCTGTTGATCGCACGTTTATTTTGCAGACGCAACAAGACGACACCTTTGTGCGGATGTTGTTCTCGGTACACCTTTTCTCCGAAGCCTTTGTCATTCGTTACCAGAATCCAGTCCTCAACGAATGCCTTCCTAATAATATCCTCATCTTCCATGCCGCTAGCTTCTTGGTATATGGAGAAAACCTCATACCCTTGTTTCTCCAGCCAATGTGCGACAGCCGGACCGGTGCATTCATCCACGATAAACCGCATCTAGACTGGCTCCGTGGCTAATGGGCCAAAGACGGTGCTTTCCAAGGATTTCGTCGCAAACAGCAAACATGCTTGCACATCCTCGGCGGTGAGCCCGTCGTATTCCTCGATAATTTCTTCCGTGGTCGCGCCATGCGCCAGCAGATTGAGAATGTACTCGACAGTCAGACGTGTGCCCTTAATGACCGGTTTGCCGACCATCACTTTGGGATTGATCGTAATACGTTCAAGCAGTTCTTGCTCGTTCACAGTCTCACCTCGTGTCCATATCATACGGCGACTTTCCTGTGATGGCAAATTCCGGCACGTGTTTTTTGGGGAACGCTATTTCACACGGGTTCCCGTTGGTGGCACCCGTTTCAACTTCTTTCTTCTTTTTCCAGTTTCTCAAGGTACTGAGTGACGATCCGGATTTGACGCAGCTGGAGACGCCGAGGAGATCTGCTGAGAAAAGACAGTACCGCAGAGCACCAGCAAAAATGTAACGAGGCCCACCCATCGTCTCATGACACCCTCGCCTCTCGTTTCTTCGTTGCCAAGAGGTTTTAGCGAAACACGGAAAATGTCAACCTTTGTCTGTGGGATTGTCTATGGGATTAGTGGAGGTTTGCCGGGATTCGGAATAGGGGCTCGTTTGAAGACCATATTGATTTTATTGTTATCCTGCCACCTGTTCATAGTCTAAGAGGACATACCGAGGTCGGCCTGAGCCTGCTTGTTTTGTATGTACCTTTATCTTGACCGCTTCATTGAGAATGAGGTTTATTTCGGCTGCTTCACCGATGTCGGGGCCGATCCTTCCAAAAACCACCTCCTGGCTTTCTTGAGGTTGGAATTCGAAAGTGCGGCGGTTCGGCAAGACTCCTAAGAATCGCCCGACCAGGTCAATGTCTTTTTCGTGGATATTGTCTTGACTGAGGCGGCCTTGGCTGCGCCGAATCTGTCCCACATCGGCGAACCGAAAAACCTCGTCTTTGAATTCAAGTGCGCAAACCGCTTCATGATCTGCGATTGTCTTGAGGAAAGAAACCAAAGCTTCGACTGCACGTGGATCTGCCTCGGAAATCGCCTCTGTCAGTTCATCATCTGTTCCTACCGTAGCTTCCATGATTGACTTCGTTTGTTCCAGAGCTGATTCAACTGAAGACATTTCAGAATAAACCAGCTCTTCTCTAGGGGCTTCTTCAAGTTCAAAGCCAAATGAGCCTGCTGCCGTGGCGGTAAGTAGCAACTGATACTCGTCCCGTCCTGGGATTGCACCGCGCTTGCCGAGTGACGTTGTCTGGCTTGCGCCTATGGCAGCAACGGCTTCCACAAAAGTACTGACGGCCTTGGCTGCGAATTCTGCGAACACTCCGTGGCTCCCAGCGACGGGTTTTCCGCGAAACAGTAAGCGAGCGTGCGCGGGCTCACGTGCCGGGCTCGGCTGGGAAGAAAGCAGCTCCTCGACCTCCTTCTTGCGAACCTCAAGCCCTGTACGCTCAATCACACTCGACTCGGGAATCTCGTGAAGAAGGCTTTCCAGAGTGGACTTTTCCGCCCGTAGCTCACGGTACTCTTGAATGTTCATGATTCCTCCCCTTTTTGCTTTAGCCTTTCGAGGTTGACCATTGCCGTTGTGTCCGCTGCCACTGAAAGATCGACTTCAAGGTATCCTTTCCACCGGCCGCTTCGTCGATGAGACCACAGACTATGCCAATAGGTTGATTGTCGGATAAGAGGCTCCGGTGCGCAATCGTTGAGCTGCACAAAATAGGCGTCCACATGATGGTCGGTCCTTGTGTACGTGGGATTGAAAAGACGCGGGAACACCATGGACAAAGCTCGTTGTGTCTTGTCAGAGGGCAGATGGAAGAATGTAACCACATCGACATCAGCCGGATCGCGTCTTTCTAATAATTCAATGTTCTCAAGGAAACTCCCGTCAATTCACTGGAAACCTTCCTTGAGTCCTGCTTTGTGTAGGCCGGCACGAAAGGTCAAGAAACCAGAGAGAAGGGTCCTTCGGCATGGGGTGGTTCCAAAACGCAAAACAAGATCGATCAGCGAAACTCGATACGGGGACCGATTCGCTGATGTCATATCCGGTACGTGAACCGGGGGCAGAATCCCCTGAGGGGTCCAGTCTGGTATCGCGATGTCGGTCATATGGTGCCCTCCGAGCGCATCTTTCTTTAAACACCAGATACCACGTCATCATACTCTTACTTTCATGTCCTGCCAAATTCTCAGAAGTGGTTCTTTCCTCTGTTCTTTTCAGCGTGCTCAACGCCTTCCATGGTTTGTCTATACTCTGCCGCTCTACATCCCCCTCCGCAACCACTCCACAATCCGCTTGGGTAATGTGTCGCGGTTGTCTTTTGTGACATGAACCAGATTCAGATTCGGTAACTTTTTGGCCTCTCCAATGAATCCTCCGCCTTTTGCAGCAACAGTGGCGGCCACAGGTACCTTGCCCCGAAGCAGCTTTCGGACCGCCTCCACAAAAGCTTCTGAAAAACACTCCATCTTGCCGATCTCATCGATTAGATAGGCTTCCGTTTGATCATCATCCTGCGCCAGTTCGGGCAATACGAGGCGTTCGAACTCCTCGACGTCCACACCATATTTTCCCACCCGATAAGGACTCTTTATCCGAACATGGCTCAACAGCCCCTCTTCTCCGGAAAATGTACGTATCCGAAACCCAACGCGGTTCCCCTTCTCTCGCACCTCTTCCGTCGTAAACCCCCTGACCTTTTTGTCACCGATCCTGTCCGCCACATGAAGAAGAATCGTACTTTTGCCGCAGCCCGGTGATCCGGTCAGAAGAAGATGCTTGTTTTCGGATTCCCAATCGTTCATCATGTTCCCATGAAACAAAAAACGTATACGACTGCTGTTGCGATCATACCACCCGAATCCCGCTGGGAGCCAATCCAGCGTATTCGCCGTGAGCATGACCGTCACGTGCGACGATGGATGCCGCATATCAACCTGTTGTATCCTTTCCGCCCGTCGGACTTGCTGGAATCCGCTTCGAATGCAATTCACGATGCGGTCTCCGGGATCGAACTGTTCGATATCGCTCTTTCCCATTTCCGTCATTTCCGCCATGGTCGAGACTCGTATACGGTGTGGCTTGCTCCCGAACCCGGAGAAAGGATTGTCCAATTGCAGGAGGATTTGTTGTCGGCGTTCCCGGACTGCAACGACACAGCGAGACACAAAGACGGATTTACTCCCCACTTGAGTGTCGGGCAGGCAAAAGGAAAGGACAGCCTGCGTTCGCTGCTCCAGGTGTGCGAGGAAGGCTGGGAGCCGTTATCGTTTCCCGTTCGAGAGATTCACGTGATCGTGCGCGGAGAACGGTTTCCGGACGACGTGTTTCAGGTTTACAGGACGGTGCCGCTTGGCGGTCACTCGATACCTCAGGATCGGAGGAAATAGATGTTTCCATCACCGCGAAACTCAAACATTCGAAACGGAATGCGTAGCCTTTTGCTTCCGCTGTTCGTTGCGTTCATTGCTCCACACGCGGCGGCTGACAAGAAGGAGGATTCCAACGCTGGGTCATCGGCTGTGAAGATCCGTTGGAGCGACCGAATGCTGACAATATCTCACCCCCGAATCGCACCGATGGAAATCGAGATCTGGTATATCGAAGCCTATGTGACAAGCGATTCGACCGACCAGGAGTGGGACAAGAGTACGCTTCCGCAGGATATGCGACTCCTGGAATCGGCTCCTGACGGACAACGCCTTCTTCTCGAAGGAGTGATTGCGGATGACGTTCATTCCCTTCACGAGATCTATGTGGACGGAGACACGGTGCGATTCAGAGTGACCTTTGAGAATCGTGGATCGGACTATGTCGATCTTCAGTGGATGCAGCCCTGCCTGCGTGTCGGTGAATTCACCGGCCTTCCCCAGGAGAGCTATTATGAGAAGTGCTTTATCTACACGAAAAACGGCGTTCAGTTTCTCGATGACCTGCCCCGGACAGTCGAGGCCCGGTACCGTGGCGGTCAGGTGTATGTTCCCGAGGGCATTCCGCTCGATGATGTCAATCCCCGGCCGATCAGTAGTGTTAAGCCGGTCAACTCATTGATCGCCGCTGTTTCCGCCGATAATCAATCTCTTATCGCGGTCGCATTCGAACCGGTGCAGGAACTGTTTCAAGGTGTTATACGCTGCATTCATTCAGACCCGCGTATCGGCGGGTTGCAACCAGACGAACGGAAAGAAATCCGTGGCACGTTCTATTGTATGGAGAACGATGCACAGAAACTGCTTAAACGCTATGAGGAAGATTTCACGCAGCACACCAAGCAGCACACCAAGCAGCATACCAAGTGAACGTCGGTTCTTTTCCGCTTGTTGTGCTTGACGCTCTCTTTGGCTAAAATAAGGAGGATCGATATGAACTTTGAATGTGCGAGGAGAGCGAAAGATGTCCATTATTACCATATCCTATGGCGGGAGCGACCTGCGTGACAATATAGCCAAAGAAGTAGGTAGGGAACTCGGCTATGAATGCCATGGCCGAGAGGTTATCACGAACGCATCGAAGCGATTCGGTGTTCCGGAATCGAAACTTTCAAAGGTTGTCCATTACGGTCCTTCCTTTTTCGGCATGTCTGTCGAGGCGAGGCAACGATATACAGCGTACATTCTTGCCGCAGCCGCCGAGTTTCTTCTCAAAGACAACATCGTCTATCACGGCCCGGCGGCGCATGTCATTGGCACCGGCATTTCTCACGTTCTCAAAGTGCGAGTGATTCCAAACAGGGAAACCCGTATCGCTTACGAAATGGAGACCAACAAGCTTTCCAGACGGAAGGCGATCGAACACGTTGAGCGCGATGAAGAAGAACGTCGACAAAGCATCCAGAGTGCGTACGGTGTCGAGGATACGTTGCCGGAATTGTACAACGTCATCGTCGATTTGAACGCGATGGACATGGAAGACGCTGTCAGAACCATTGTCGAGACTGCCAAGGACGAGAAGTTCGAACGGATGGCGCACTCGCACAAAAGTGCTGAGAATGCGGAACTGGGGTATCGGCTGAAAGCGCAGATTGTCGATATCGATCCGGACGCCGATATCCGTTGTGACGCGGGCAACGTAACGATCCGAACGACAGCGAGCGCTGAAGAGAGAGAAGACAAAATCGCCTTAATTCGGGAACGTATTGACATGGTCGAAGGGGTTCACCGTGCGGAGATTGACGCGGGAGAGGATCTGCACGAGCAAGCAGCGGGAACGAAGGGATAATCCGTCGTAAAGAAGCTGCTTTCGATCACAAATGCTTAGCTGACCCTGCTCCGCGCAGTCGCCGGCCGGTTAGTCACACCGCCCAATCGCATCCACCGTATGTCATCTTGACAATCCTTCCAATAGAGAGAATTGTAGCAGGGACGCCCAGAACCGACGTTCGGCGGCGCAAATGAGTCTGAGCCGACGAACGATCGGGTGCTAGGAAAGCAAATGCTGCCGGAGGAGAGACTCTGTTTTACGGCAGCACGAGCAAGGAGGAGAGAAGCACGACAACGCGCATAGGATCCGTCCCAAGGAGAGTACATCATGCAGCTGATCTGCATATCTCGCGGTAGCTATTCGCGCGGAAAAGATCTCGCGGAACGATTGGCCGAAAAACTGGGCTACTGCTGCTTGAGTCGAGAGGAGATGCTGGAGGAAGCCGCTTCTCGTGGCATCTCTGTCGGAAAACTCGAGATGGCGATGCTCAAATCCCACCCTCTCACTGAACGATTATCTCTCGAACGAGATCATTATCAGGCATTAGTGACCTCCATCCTGTGTGAGCGGGCTCTGAAAGAGAGCATCGTTTATCACGGAAGGACCGCGCATCTACTATTGCCCGGCGTTGCTCACGTTCTCCGCCTTCGCGTCGTGGCGGATATGGAGTACCGCATCCACGACGTGATGCAGCGCCTGGATCTTCCCCGAGACAAGGCGAAAGACTACATCCAGCGGGTCGAAGAGGACCGGAAGCGATGGGTGCGATTCTTCTACAATGTCGATTGGGATTCTTCCTCCTTGTACGAAGTCATTTTGAATCTGGAACGATGGAATGTGGATAACGCCGCTTCCGCCTTGTGCGGGGTGGCCCAACTTCCCGATTTTCAGATGACTCCGGCCGCGCGAAAAACGCTCGAAGACTTGCTGTTGGCGTCGAAATGCCGCCTGGCGATCGCGGAAGATGAACGCACATGGGAGGGACACGTCAAAGTCCGTTCCCAGAACGGCGTCGTCTCGGTGATCTACTTGCCCCATCAAGCGGATATCGCAGAACACATACCGGATGTTGTCCGCAAGGTAGAAGGTGTTCGCGATCTGGTCTGTACGCTGGCCCGGACCAACATTCTCTGGGTCCAGGAGCAATTCAAACCGGGTACCGCCGTCTTCCATCAAATGGTCGAAATCGCCAATAAATGGGACGCCGCTGTCGAACTGCTCCGCCTGGTTCCAGTGGAGGATGACGACGTGGAGGAGAGCGAAGAAGACGAGACCGCCGCCGCTGAGCAGGAAGTTCCGTCTCAACGAATGGCACCCAGGCATCATGAGGGCGGAATCGAAGAGGAAGGAGCAATAGAATCAGAGACCGATAATGGCGGCCTGAAGCCTACTGTGGCCGAACTCATCCGTCTTGGACGATCGGGAGGAGGCCGCACGGTGCGAGGTAAAGCCAACGACCTTCTAGCGGCGGTCGACCGCTCCATTCAGTACAGCCTTGTTGTTATAGGCGATGTGTACGTTAAGAAAGGCCGGGCCGCCCAGATTCGGAAAGGACGGGAACTGGCGAGTTTTCTGTCGGATCAGCTGAAAGTGTCCGCCGTTATGGCGGACGAAATCAAGCCGCAGTACCTGTTTGGGAAAAAACAGCTTCTCCAGTTCGCCGCGTTCTTGGTTTGTGCTCTCGCGCTTTACGGGTTGGTTTTCTTGAACGAAGATGTAATTCTGAGATTTTTTTCCGCCGATGCTTTCGGGCTTCGTGTACTTCGCATGGTTGCCGTGGTCGCTTTCGTCCCACTGTTTGCATATTTGTATGGCACCGCGGCTCGACTCTTCTTGAAAATGTTGAAACTCGATTGACCTGAAATACCTCCGTGGAGAACCGACGAGGAGAAACAAAATGCCGGACGTGTTTGCAGACTATTTTCTCGCCTTGCACTTATCTACCGCGCTACAAGTGATGTTGATTGGTTTTATCGGAGGGGTGCTCAGTGGCTTCATCGGCAGCGGCGGCGCCTTTTTTATGACGCCGGGGATGATGAATTTGGGCGTTCCCGGAGTCGTCGCTGTCGGCAGCAACATTACCCACAAGTTTGGCAAAGCCATGATGGGCCAGAAGCGCCACGGGGAGATGGGCAATGTCGACAAAAAACTGGGTGTTTTTCTGATCTTGACCGCGTATGCGGGAATCTTCATCGCTGTCCAAATCAATAGTTTCCTGTTCCAAAAAGGAGGGGACTCGCATGGGGAGTCGACCGGATCTCCTGCGGCCGATCTTTATATCAGCTTGATTTTTGTTTGCATCCTGTCTCTCGTGGCTGTTTCCATGCTGAGAGACTTGATGAAACAGAAAACGGACGAACTGGGACCTTCGAAGAAGATCGCGGATTTCCTTTCCAGGCTCCGTCTCTTTCCACTGATCTACTTTCCGGTGGCGGATGTGCGAGTGTCCCTGTGGGTATTGATGGGAGTCGGTTTGGCGACAGGATATCTGGCAGGGACAATCGGCGTGGGGGGATTTATCGGAGTGCCGGCTATGATTTATGTTTTCGGCATTCCCACGACAGTCGCGGCGGGAACGGAGCTGTATCTTGCCATGTTTATGGGAGCCTTCGGAGCCATCAGCTATGCATACAAAGGACTTGTCGACATCCGGCTGACGATTCTGTTGTACGCCGGTTCGCTGATCGGGATCTATATCGGCGCATACGGGACGAAGGTGGTGCGAGAAGGGGTGATCCGGCTGGTAACCGGTATGATAATACTCTTGTGCGTGTTGAGTCGTGCTATCGCCATGCCGATCTACCTACGGCAATTGGGGTGGCTCAATATCGATCCCGGCTGGGACACCTTACTGAACCAGCTCAGCAAGTTCCTTTTGTTTGCCAGCGGTATCACCGGCGCTGTCGTTATCTTATATAATGTATTTAGGGCCTACGGGCGACAGCGAAAGGTCCGCGCCAGCCTTGCCATCAGCGAGACCGAGGCGAGTGTCACGGAGTAGTCTCCTCCGGTGCCGGAGGAAGGAGTACAAACAAGGAATTCACGAAGCACGAGTTGTGTTTCTTAAACGGATTTTCGGAGGATTGTGAATGAGTCGAGATTTATCTGTGTTGATATTGGATGACGAACCCATTGTATGTAAGCGGTTGAAACCCGCTCTTGAAAAAGACGGCATGGAAGTCGAAACGTTCAGCAATAGTAGAGAAGCGCTGGACCGTCTGGACGAGAAAACCTTCGACATCGTGGTGACGGATTTTCGGATGGATGATATTGACGGTGTTAAGGTTCTCGAACATGTTCGTCGGCGGTCCGAGCGAACGAAGGTGATATTGATTTCCGGATATGCGAGTATCGAAATGGCTCACGAGGCGTTGGCGAAAGGTGCTTTTGATGTGATCGCAAAGCCTTTCAAACCAAGCGATTTACGGAAAATCGTCTCCCGGGCAGCCGGTGAACTGGCGGGTGCCGCCTACTGAGCGAGTTCGTTTAGCGATTCACGGCATGAATTTGCCTTATTCCGAACAGGAGAACGGAGTCGATGCCTATCATTACTCTATCGTTCGGCGCCGCTGGGATTCGGGACAACATTGCACGGAATGTTGCGGATCGGTTGGGATATGAATGTGTGGGGCGACAGGTGATCCAGGAAGCTTCTGAACGATTCGACGTGCCCGAGGTGAAACTCTCGCGGGCCATGCGAGATATCCCATCGCTGTTCGGTATGTCGGTAACAACGCGATCACGCTATCTTGCGTACGTTTTGGCTGCCGCCGCTCGATATCTCCTGAAAGACAACCTGGTTTATCACGGGCCGGCTGCGCATGTCATCGGGCAGGGAATCTCCCATGTCATCAAAGTGCGGATCATTCCCCATCGCGAGGCCCGGATCGCTTTCGAGATGGAGAACAACGGCATCTCCCGGGAGAAGGCCTTGGAAGTGATCGAAAAGGAAGAGAAGAAACGAAGAAAATATATGACAATGGCCTTCGGGATCGACGATACGTCGGACAATATTTATGACCTCATCATCGACAGAAGCGTCATGAATTCCTCCCAGGCCGCCGAAGAAATCGCAGTAACGGCCTCGCAGAAAAAATATCAACCAATGAGTTATTCCATCCAGACAGCCAAGAACATCGAACTGAGCTATCGGGTGAAAGCTCAGTTGGTCGAGCTGGATCCCGAAATCCAAGTGCGGTGTCAATCGGGGAATGTTCATTTGCAGGTTAAATGCTCCGACCGCGACAGAGAACGCAAAGAACGTCTGGTCCAGGAACGCATGCAGGAAATCGAGGATGTGGAAAGTATCGAGATTCAGATTTTGGAGGACCCGCTCGATCGAATCGCGGGAACCATGCGCTGACAGGGGATGAGATCCCTCGGTCTTTGCGCATCCGTTTTTGGATTTTCGGTTTTCGGTAAGGGAACGGTCCGAAAGAAGGGACGCCTATGAGCGAACAAATCAAAAACCCACAGAATGAGCACCTGAGAGTCATTGTGCTGGATGACGAACCCATTGTCGGTAAGCGCCTTCAACCGGCCCTGGAAAAAATGGGATGGCAAGTCGAGGTGTTCGAAGAACCGAAAAAGGCGCTCGAACGGATTGACGAGGGAGAGTTCGACGTTGTCGTCACCGATATCTATATGAATGAAGTGGACGGGCTCCAGGTGTTGGATCGAGCCCTTGAGAGAAATCCTGAAGCGAAAGTGATTATTATCACTGGATATGCGATGATGGAAATGGCACGCAGTGCGATGGACAAGGGGGCGTTTGATTTTATCGCAAAACCTTTCAAACCGGACGATCTGAGAAATATTATCTCGAAGGCGGCCGCGTCTTCGGGATCGTAATCCTTCCTGCATCCCGGGCATTGTCATGAAGACCGCATCTTCGGGCTCAGAGCCCAACCGTGAATCGAATCCTTCTACCTTTTCAGGGTCTCTCGACCCCAGTTCCACCGCCTCGAAAGTCGCCCTGAAGGCGCTCCAGGAACGCCCGAAAATCAGTATCCGGATGCAGATATATATCAGTCTGATTTTCTTCCTCGTTGTCATTGTCTTCATTGTGGCAGCGCTCGGCGTGGCGACGCATTATGTCGAAAAGAAGATCGAGTTTTTGGAAGTCGCCTACAACTACTTGTTTCATATCCAACAAGCGCGCCGCTATGAAAAAAACTTCTTTCTGTACAACACGGGTCTCGCGGAGGCGGTTGATAGTGTCCGTCAGGCGGAGGAGATTCTGGAGCGGGATGCGGAGCCATTCCGATCCGTCGTTGGAGCCGATGTGTTCGATGAGATTCTGTCGCAGTTGCGCGAATACGGGGAGCTGCTCAGAGAACTGGAGGGTGCGAGTGCGGAGTCGGGCAGCGCCGCTTTTGAAAACCAAAAGCGATCGGCGGAACCGCGTGTTCGGGAACATGGTCACGAGACCGTCCTCCTGGCTCGCGACGTGGTTCAGAAAGAGAAGCGGGCGGTCGACCGGGTCATTGTTTTATCGAGAAATATCCATTTCGGCTCTCTGTTGCTGCTTTCCGTGGCGATCGGTTTCAACACCCATTTGCTTGCACGCCGCCTTCTCAAACCTATTAATCGTTTTGTCAACTACGCTCAGCGAATTGCTACGGGCGACTATACCCGAATCATGCCCGCCAAACCTTATCGCGACGAATTCTCTCATCTAGCGATGGCGATCAACCAGATGATCGACGAACTCGAGAAGCGCCAGGATATTCTGGTTCAGTCGCACAAACTGAGGGCTGTCGGGACCCTGACCGCGGGTGTTGCACATGAACTGAACAACCCTCTCAATAATCTGATGCTGACCGGGCATATGCTTCTGGAGGACTATCACAACCTCTCCGATGAGGATCGTTTGGACATGATCCAGGATGTTGCCAACGAAACCGCGCGATGTAAGAAAATCATCGCGAATTTGCTCGATTTCGCCCGCGAGAGCGAAAGCGCGATGGTCATGTTGAATTTGGGAGAAGTTCTCGATGAGACGGTCACTCTGGCGGCGAATCAGATCAATCTCGCCGGAATCGAAGTGAAGTTGGATATCCAGCCGGGACTGCCTCCCATTTGCGGCGATAAGCAACAATTGACACAAGTTTTCTTGAACCTCGTTCTCAATGCTGTCGATGTTACCCAGAAAGGTGGACGGCTTGATATTTCGGCCAGGCGTTCGGATGAAACAGGCTTCGTCGACGTCCTGGTGAAGGACTACGGTCCAGGTATCCCCGAGCACATCCTCTCTTCCATCTTCGACCCATTCTTCACAACCAAGGCAAAACGGGGAGGCACCGGTCTCGGACTGTCCGTGTCGCAGGGAATCGTCGGTAAGCACGGCGGTGAGATTCGTGTGGATAGCAAGCCCGGCCGGGGCACTGTTTTCGTGGTCACACTACCCGTTGCTTCATTCGGGATCGGTGCTTAAGATGCCCGGATATCACGGCGGCGGGTCGGCTCTCCTGGGTCGATCCGGATTACGATTACCAGAGACCTCTTGAGATGTCGGGCGGGTACCGTATCATGCGTGAAATTCGGTGCTACCGAGACCAATCATCCGGCCGCCGTTTCTGCAATTCCTGAGGGAATGAACGTATGATTGATCGAGTTTTTCCATTCCTCGGTTGGTTTCGCGGCTATACCGCGTCACACTTTCGGGCCGACTTTATTTCGGGCTTAACCGTTGCGCTTGTCTTGATCCCCCAGTCGATGGCGTACGCCCAGCTGGCCAGTTTGCCGGTCTATTATGGACTCTATGCGGCGTTTCTTCCCCCGATGATCGCTGCACTCTTCGGATCGAGCCGGCAACTCGCAACCGGGCCGGTGGCGGTCGTGTCATTGATGACGTCCGCCGCTTTGGAACCGCTCGCGACAGCAGGCAGTCAAGGATTCATCATCTACGCGATCCTTTTGGCTTTTCTTGTGGGAATATTCCAACTCATGCTGGGTATTCTGCGGCTCGGGATCGTGGTCAATTTCCTTTCCCACCCCGTCGTCAGCGGTTTTACGAACGCAGCCGCCATTATCATCGCCACCTCCCAGTTGTCAAAGCTCTTCGGTGTCTATGTCGACCGTTCCGAATATCACTTTCAGACCATTATCGATGTGGTCCGTTCCGCGCTGGTCTATACGCACTGGCCTACGTTCGCACTGGGGGCGTTGGCGTTCATCATCATGGTGAGCCTGAAACGCATCAACCCAAGAATCCCCAATGTCCTGGTTGCCGTTGTCATCACGACTCTGATCTCCTGGGCGACCGGATTCGAGAAGAACCGTACGATCTCGATCGATGATCTGAAATCCGAGCGAACCGAACGTTTGGTTCATGATTTCAATTCGATGCTCGATCGAATTCAGGAGGAAGGCGAAAATCGCGCAAAACTCTCCGCAAAGATTCTGGAAGCCGAACGCGAGCATGGTGGTCATTCGATTGTCACGACGCGTCTGCGGCACGAAGCGGCGATTCTTCAAATACAACTTCATGAACTCAAACAGGAACTGCGTTATATCCGGGCTGAGCTGCGTCTCATTCTGTTTCAAGCCGTAGACGGTCCTGGCGGGGAAACACAGTATCTGCCGAAAGACAAGGTCTCCGAGAGCGAGAGAATCAGTGACCGAATCTGGCGCTTGAAGGTGAAAAATCAGAAGTTGGATCCTGCGTCGCTGAGCATGATGGGAGGCGGCGCGGTCGTTGGGGATATCCCAAAAGGACTGCCGAAGATCTCATTTCCCAAAATGGACCTTCTGATCATCTTCCAGTTGTTTCCGATTGCCACCATTATCTCGTTGCTCGGTTTCATGGAGGCGATTTCGATTGCGAAGGCGATGGCGGCGAAGACCGGGCAGCGGCTGGACCCGAACCAGGAACTGATCGGTCAGGGGCTCGCAAATATTGTTGGGAGTTTCGGACAAAGCTATCCCGTATCCGGCTCATTCTCCCGTTCGGCGGTGAATATTCAGGCCGGTGCGTTGACCGGCATGTCGAGTGTATTCACTAGTTCCTGCGTGGCGATTGTTTTGTTGTTCCTCACACCGCTCTTGTATCATCTCCCGCAGTCGGTCCTGGCGGCGGTGATCATGATGGCGGTTATCGGTCTCGTGAATGTTTCCAGTGTCGTTCGAGCGTGGCGTGCACAATGCTATGACGGAATTATCGCGGTGGTCACGTTCTTCTTCACTCTCGGATTCGCCCCGCACTTAGACAAAGGGATCATGATCGGGGTTCTTCTTTCCCTCGGTGTGGCCCTGTTCCGTCACATGCGCCCGGATGTTGCCGTTTTGGCCAAACACCCCGACGGGAGTTTTCGAAACGCGAAACGGTGGGGTCTCGAAAGATGCCGTTATATCGCCCCAATCCGGTTTAATGGTTCCCTCTTCTTTGCGAGCAGCAGCTACCTGGAGGATCAGGTTCTCGAGATGACCGCCACAATGCCGGAGCTGAAACACGTGCTTCTTGTGGGGAATCCGATCAATGACCTGGATGCGTCCGCGGAAGAGATGTTGGCGTCGCTGATCGATAAACTGCGCAACGCCGGGTACGATGTGTCGATAACCGGACTCAACGATCAGATCCTCGACGTAATGAAACGAACGCACTTGTATGAAAAAGTCGGCGAAGAGAATCTCTACAGAAATGTTCAACAAGCCCTTCAATCCATTCATGCCCGTGCGCATGAAGGTTCCCAAGAAAAGGAATGTCCGTTATTGAAGGTTTGTGAAAAAGAGAATGAATATCGGCTGATATAGAATGCTGTCCCTATGAAACGCTATCTCAATAAAATCTTGGCGAAATAGACCGCTCGTGCAATAGATCGCTCGTCCAGGAGTTGAACTCCTGGACGAGCGATTTCACGACTACTTCTCGGCGAAATAGGCCTTTTCAAACTTGTCGAGCACCTCACGCAGTTTCTCGGGATTTTCCAAGTCGGTAGTCTGCTTGCATTTCATCGAGTAGAAAAGCATCTGATGCAGCAGCGTGAGTTGCTCGATATAGTCCTTATAGGCTTGCCCGTCGCCTTCCTCTGCAGGTTTGAGCCGTTGGGTCATGAAGTACTTTGTGACGATATCATCAAGCTCTGCAGCGTGTTGTTCCTTGTTTGTGACCCATCGGACCAACTGATTTGCATTCGAGGCTGGATCTTTCGATAACAGGTCGATTTGCTTCATTGCCTTCTCGATCGTGGTGACATGCTCGGCGATCATATGGACGCGCATGTGGTCGTCGTAAATTCCACAGGGAATCTGACAGTGCGAGAAAATCTGAGGGGCATAAAGCGCAAACAGTAGAAAACAAACTCCGAGCGTACCTGCAATATATCCGGCTTTCTTCATCGTTCTCCTCCCATCCCTTGCACAGTGGAGTCCCTTGGGGACCAACTATCCGCCGTGCCGATGTGTTTTTCGAAGTGTACGAATCGGAATTTGCGAATACAAGGATGTGCTGTCTTGGGTTGATTTGGGATTTCGAATAGAGGCGACAAGAAATAGCGCCGAGACATGCCAACATCACTGAGACATTCTGTCCTCAGAGATAAGCACCCAGGAGGTCTCAAGGACGTTTACTTCTTGCTGTCCTTTTGCCCACCATTCCATTTTATCTGCAAAGGACCGTACGCTTCCGTCACCACATGATACGTCGGCGGCTGAAGGCTGTCGTCTGGTTCGTCCGGCCGCAACGAACGTGCCGGTGAGGAGAATGGTTGTTCGTTGTGTGGTTTCTCCGGAATCATAATTTGCCTCTTCTTGTGCGGTACTTGAAATCTATTTTCCGGCGATCTCTCCTGAAACCCACTCATGCCCACCATATACGAGAAGAAACACGACCAAGAGTGATACAGTGAACAAAATGACCCTATGAGCCTGCTGCAATCTCGCGAACTTCATCTCGGTTATGCGGCGGTTCTGCCGAAGCGCCGATTCATTTCCTTTTGCAAGTGCATAATAGATGTCCAGCAATCTGTTCTGTCTGAAGAAGGATATTGTGTCCGTGTCCAGAGGCATTTTTGTCAGCGGTTTTATCTTCATTATCCGAAACACCAAAAGCCAAGACGCAATTGTTGAGACGAACAACAGAGCCCCGAGAATAGCAAGCGACCACTTCCAGGCAGAATCTGGAGGAACAAAATTCTCCAATATCCAATTCCCGAAGAACGCATCGACTCCGACGATAAGAGTCAGGAGAGAGAAATACCTGGACGCCCTCTCTTCAACCCGATGAAACCTCTGTTGTTCTTCGACCAAGACCTCTTTCGAGAGGACGTATAGTTCCTTGTACTTCTCAAGGCCCTCCTCTGAATTCGACATCTTGTTTCCCCCACATATGACTTTCTAGCGGGTACAGACGCCTTGCTGAAATACAGTGTTTCATCATACAAAGTGTACCGCGGTGTGTGCATATTGTCAAAACGGTTCCGAAAGTGGCTACCTCTTCTGCCAGTTAAAACTGACCACACAGCGGTCTATTGCATCCGCATTGCCTTCAGCCTGCGCATTACGTCGTTAGCCCCTTTGCCAAAATAGTCATGAAGGGTTTCGTATTCTTTGTACAGTTTTTGATACGTCTTATGTGCCTCGGGATCGGGTTTATAAACCTGCTCTTTCACGCGCGCCATTTTCGCTGCAGCTTCGCCGGGCGTATCGTAACCGCCCGCCGCTTTTCCTGCCGCGACCGCGCCAAGCATCGCCGCACCGAGTGCGGACGGTTGCCCGGAGGCCGCCACTTTTATATCGAGTCCGGTAATATCGGAGTAAATCTGTGTCAGCAATTGATTTCGTTCCGGCAATCCACCGCATGCGTAGAGTTCGTCGATTGCAATCCCGTGCTCTTTGAATGTCTCGATGATCTTGTGCGTCCCGAACGCGGTAGCTTCAATGAGGGCCCTGTAAATCTCTTCCGGCTTCGTGGTGAGAGTACAGCCGAGGATAAGACCCGTCAGATCGGCATCCACCAGAACGGAGCGATTCCCGTTCCACCAGTCCAGCGCGATTACACCGCTTTCTCCAGGCCGCAGCTGTGTCGCACGTTCTTCCAGCAGGCCGTGGATATTGATCCCCTTCTCGGCGGCCTCTTTCTCGTACGCCGAGGACACGCAGTTCGCTGTGAACCAGGCAAAAATATCCCCCGTGGCTACCTGGCCGGCCTCGTACCCGAAATACCCGGGCAGGATCCCTTCCTCGACCACGCCGCACATGCCCGGCACGATGACTTTCTTCTCGGACAACAGCATGTGACAAGTCGAGGTTCCCATCACCATGACCATCTTCCCCGCCTCGGTCACAGTGGAGGCGGGAACAGCGGCGTGTGCATCGATGATCGCAACGCCCACTGCGATCCCGGGAACGAGACCGCAGAGTTCCGCGCCTTCCTCGGTCAACTCCCCCGCTTTGCTACCGAGCGGCTTGATATCGGTCGAGAATTTCTCCTCGATCAAGTTCTCCAGTTGCGGGTTGAGCTCTTTGAGGAAGTCCTTGCTCGGGAACCCATCATCCCGCGCCCACATCCCTTTGTACCCCGCCATGCAGGAGCTGCGCGCTTCCTTTCCGCAGAGCTTATAGACAATCCAATCGCCTCCCTCGATGAAGCGGTCCGTCGCTGCAAACGCCATCGGGTCTTCATCGAGCACCTGCCACATCTTCGGGATCGCCCATTCGGACGAGATCTTTCCTCCGTAGCGGGCAAGAAAACTCTCGCCCCTCTTTTGTGCGAGTTCATTGATTCTGTCCGCCTCGGGTTGGGCGCCGTGGTGTTTCCAGAGCTTGACCCACGCGTGGGGGCGGGATTTCCATTCATCATGGAAACAGAGAGGCGTTCCGTCTGTGTCCACCGGAAGGATTGTGCACGCCGTGAAATCGACACCGATCCCGATGACCTGCGCCGGGGTGGCTCCGGCCTGTTCGAGTACCTCCGGGATCGTTTGTTTCAACACTTCGAGCCAGTCGGCGGGATTCTGAAGCGCTGTATCGGGCGGCAGCTTGGTCTGGCCGTCCGGCAAGTATTCATCCAGCACACCGTCCGAGTATGGATGAACGGCGGTTGCTATCTCTACTCCGGTATCGACATCGACCAGTAGTGCCCGGCCGGATTCCGTTCCAAAATCGATTCCTAATGCGTAGCGTTTCTTCGCCATCGGTCGTCCTCCTCCATGGGATCAAACTTCATTCTATTGTGCTCGACCGACGGCGTCTTGAGAAGAGTTCGACGGGGTTAGCAGAACACCATCAGAAACAGACCTTTGATCAGTGTCAGCCCGATGACGATCGGAATCAGCAGGAATACAAAGAAGATCGGCGCTAGCGCCATCGCCGGGATAGATATGGCAAACAGCACAGGCAGAAGAATCGGCAGCAGAATACCGAGGACAACAAGACCGACAACAACGCCGAACGCGAACTTCACCAGCCCGATGAACACCTTTCCGATGAACATCAGCAGCCCGAGAACCATGCAGCCGATGAGAAAACCCGCCAGCATGACTACCAGAACCCCCGCCATTCCTGCGCCGACCAGTTCCATGATTGTCTCCTTGAGCGACGGTTGATTTGTATTGCGCCTCGGTTGAGACGAGGCATTTCTCTCTCCCCTTTACCTATACGATACAACGGATCGCGAATTTCATTCAACCGGAGAAAAGCCAATGACGAATTTGTACTGACTCCTCTTCACCAAAGCCCTCCGCTTTAGCATAGTCTTGGGGCATCGTGACAGCGGAGGTCCAACGTGGCTGGCAGCGAGACCGGATATCGGGGAGCGGGGCGACAGGGAAGGTTCGGCACCATCTTCTTTTCAGGGGTACTTCTTGCCCTCGTCTGCTGTTCTGAGACCCACGGCCCCGAGAAAACTGTCCGCCCGATTGAAGACCCCAGCGCCGTACAAGGCGAGATCACGGTCTGGGCGTGGAATATCGCCGCGAAAGGACTGCGGGAAGTCCTGCCTGATTTCAATAAGCAGTATCCCAATGTCAAGGTCGACATCAACATGACCGGCGGCCAGATGCTTCAGCGGCTTCTCACGTCGCTCGCGGCAGGGGTCGGCGCGCCCGACGTTGCCCAGCTCGAAACGCGCTATCTGGAACGATATACCATCACCGGGCGGCTCATGGACCTCACACCGGTGATTCTCCCGTACAAAGACGACTTTGTCGACTCGAAGTGGCCGCCGTGTATCCACGAGGGCAGAATCTACGCCGTTCCCTGGGATCTTGGACCGGCGCTTGTGTTTTATCGACGGGATGTTCTGGAAAACGCGGGAATCGATCCGACAGAACTGACGACCTGGGAGAAGTTCATCGAGGCGGGCAAACGACTCGTTCGGAAAACGGACGGCGCTGTCAAAATGGTTCATTTTTATCCGCCCGAGCCGCTCGATCAACTCACACTCCTGACCCGGCAACTCGGCGGCGGGTTTTTCGATGCCGAGGGACGGATTACTGTCCACCACCCGCCGGTACGGCGCGCGACAGACGCCCTGCGCCGGATGGTGGAAGCAGGCATCACGTACGAGGTCCGGCCGAATTATCACGAGTGGCTGGCTTCGTTCAATGAGGGGACCGTCGCGTGTCATTTGTCCGGTGTTTGGCTCGGCGGTACGCTCCGCGACATTGCCAAAGACACCGCAGGTCTGTGGGGTGTCATGCGGCTGCCGGCGTTTGAGCTCGATGACGGCACGCTCAGCGGCACCGCAAGTAACCTCGGCGGATCGACCCTGGCGATCACCAATCAATGCAAAAACCCGCAGGCCGCCTGGGCCTTCCTCAAAACCACAATGTGCACGAAACAGGCTCAAATGACTCAGTACCGAACTTTCGATCTGTTTCCAGCGTTGAAGACTGTTTATCACGACCCGTTTTTTGACGAACCCGATGAGTTCTTCGCCGGGCAGCGAATGCGCAGGCTGGCCGCACAGGTTGCGCAGGAAGTCCCCACGTTCCATTTCACCAGCGACTGGCGCGAGGTCCTCTATTTTGTGAACATGGGACTTCTCGATGTATTTGAAGGTAGAAAAAGTGTCGAACAAGGACTTAACGATCTCGCCGATACTCTCCATCGGAAACTTAGCCGGCCTCTTGCGCCTGTCCCGGATCAAGAAACTGAAACGAAGGAGGCCGCATAATGAACGCTCCTTCACTTCGGTCGCGGATTTGGCGCTATCGCTGGTTTTATATTTTTATCAGTCCTTTCTTCATCTATTTTGCCGTTTTCGGTCTGTATCCGGTGTTGTTTTCATTGTATTTGAGTTTCTTCAAGTGGGACGGTATGGCCCCGATGCGATATTTGGGCCTAGAGAATTTCAATACCCTGTTTCACGATCCGACATTTTGGGCGGCGTTGTGGAACACGATTATTCTCGGCGTGCTCTACATCCCGATTATGTTGTTCCTGGCGCTAATTTTCGCCGTGGTGCTCAATAAACCGCAGCTGCCGTTGCGGACTTTTCTGCGGACTGCATTTTTTATGCCGGTGGTAACGCCATTTGTAGTTGTTGCGTTGGTCTGGGGACTCTTTTTGGGTACCGAGCACGGACTGTTTAACCAGATTCTGCTTGCGCTGGGCGGGCCGCGAATTCCGTGGTTGAACAGCGAGGAATGGGCAAAACCGTCTATTGCATTTTGTCTGATCTGGCGATGGACCGGCTATAACATGATTTTACTTTTAGCAGGGTTGCAGGGAATCCCGGACACATTGTACGAGTCCGCCTCGATTGACGGTGCCCGGCCGCATCATGTTCTGTTTCGCATTATTGTTCCTTTACTGAAACCGGTAATCGCGTTTTGTTTGATTATGTCGATTATCGGGACGTTCTATCTATTCGATGAAATTTTCGTTCTCACCGAAGGCGGTCCCGGGATCGCGACGCTGAATATCGGCGTGTTTCTCTACAGAAACGCATTTGAGTATCTCGAATTCGGCTACACATCGGCCATGGCGTATGTCGTGGCGGCATTGATTTTTGTTTTATCGTGGACATCATTTAAGCTGATCGGAAGAAGCGCCGAGGAGTAACGCAGCGATGCCGAAGTCAGAACAACGTACACAGTCCCCGCATCGACAAAACTGGACGATTGTCATCGTTATGGCGTTTGTGGGGATTATCTTCATATTTCCATTTTATTGGTTGTTCACTTCCGCCCTTAAAGAAACCGGCGAGATATTCCGAACGCCTCCGAGTTTGATTCCGAGCCCCCCGAGTTTGGAAAATACCTTTGATCTCATTCGAGAGACGACATTCGAGTATGCGTTTTTTAATAGTACATTTATAACAGTGACCCATACCGCGCTGGCGTTGTTTCTCTGTTCCCTGTGTGGGTTTGCATTTGCCAAGTATAGACGCGCGCCGGGAAACAACGCGCTTTTTTCGTTTGTTCTTGCGACAATGATGATTCCGGTATTCATCACCTTAATACCGATTTTCAAAATATTTGCAATGATCGACTGGATTAATACGTATCAATCGGTGATTCTGGTCGGCATTGTCGATGCGTTTGGGGTCTTCTGGATGCGTCAGTATGTGGCAAGCAATGTGCCGGATGATCTTCTGGATGCGGGACGAATCGACGGAGCCTCCGAGTTCAAGTTATATTGGAATGTGACCTTACCGGTAATTCGTCCAGGATTGGCTGCGCTGGGAATATTCGTTTTTCTGCGCTGCTGGAATAATTTCTTATGGCCGCTTGTTGTGTTGCGGACCGAGAAAATGTATACCATGCCCGTGATTTTATATTTACTGCACGGAGAAACGCGCACACCTTACGGTCAGGTAATGGCCGGCGCCGCTTTGGCGACGTTACCGCTTCTCATCGCCTTTATTCTCTTCCAACGCCAGTTTATTTCCGGCGTATTGGCCGGTGCGCTGAAGAGTTAGCTGATGAGCTATCGAGAACGGGGTCGACAGGTCTGCCTATAGTCCCTACGCCTTCATTCGAGAAGCGATTTGAGCTTCGTAGTTGACAACTATACCAGATCAGGCATAATATGATTGGAGGTAGCGGGTATGAAAGAGGTAATCTGGCTTGGATCATCTCGAGAGAATCTGAGGAGGTTTCCGAAGCGGGTTCGCTCAGTATTTGGACAGGCACTGTTTAAGGCTCAGCTTGGCGCGAAACATCCTGACGCCAAGCCGCTGAAGGGATTCGGCGGGGGAAGTGTGTTGGAGGTGGTTGAAGATTTCGCAGGAGACGCGTATCGGGCAGTGTATACTGTGAAGTTTGAGGGTTTCGTCTATGTACTCCACACCTTCCAAAAGAAGTCAAAAACAGGAAAAAGGACTTTGAAGCGACATATGGATCTAATCAAACAACGATTGAAAGAGGCGCGTGACCTTCATGCTGAGTTCCGCGCTGGAGGCAAGGTATGATGAAGGACAAAGTGGATTACGAAATCAGCAGCGGCAATGTTTTCGCTGATTTGGGACTTCCGAATCCTGAGGAGACGTTGGCGAAAGCTCAAATAGCCCATCAGATACACACGATTATCGAAGAGAAGGGGCTCACTCAGGCGCAGGCTGGAAAGATCCTCGGGGTTCCTCAGTCAAAAGTCTCCAACGTCGTTCGGGGCAACCTTTCGGGCTTTTCGATGGAACGTCTGCTTCGGTTTCTGAATGCACTTGACCATGAGGTGGAGATTATCGTACGACCGAAAGAGAGTTCACGAGAGAGTGCCGGTATCAACGTGGTCGCGACAGGTTAGCGAGAAGAAGAACATGACTCTCACAATCCCGCGCGAAACCGTTCCTTTAAGAGAAGACGCGCATGGCGTTATCCGCGTTGGCAAAACACGAGTGACATTGGATACGCTGGTCTACGCGTTTCATAACGGGTGTACAGCTGAGGAGATCGCGCAGCAGTATCCGTCTCTGGATTTGGCGGATGTGTACTCGGTCATCGCCTACTATCTCAGACGACGGGATGAGGTGGACGCCTATCTTGAGCAGCGGCGACAGCAGTCTGAGGACATTCGACAGCAGAACGAAGCCCGGTTTGACCCATCAGGCATACGCGATCGTCTCTTGGCACGGCGGCCCGGTGGGGAGTGCTAATCGTGGTTCACTCAGCAGTCCACGGGGATTTCAAGAACATTGTACGCCGTGAGATAGGATTATTATGAAAAATCTGCAATCTCCTTTCAGAATTAATACTTTCATCGATTCGTGTGCTTTCGATCCCAAGTATGAGCCTGAGGATAGAGCTTCGCTTGAGATATTCAGGCTGCGCGAAGAAGACACACTTGACGTTCAAATTGCTCATTCAACTCAAAAGGAGATCGACCATCCTAATACCCCTGCCTGGGTTAAGCGTGAAGCCCAAAATCAAGTTTTTACAATTCAAGTGGACTTAACCCCGGGAGAAGTCGATAGACTTCGGCGTATTGAAACAATTCTCGCAGGAAACGGGAAAGTTGAGAATATCCGTGAGGACGCGAAACATGTTTTTGAGGCGCAGAAATACGGCGGATATTTCATAACAACAGATTCGCGAATATTGAAGCGAGCAGAAGAGTTGTTTCGACTATGCCAAATCAGAATTCTGAAACCCAGCGAATTCGTGTCGGTTGTGGAGCAGTTTCTAAATAGAGAGAATCTACTCCATTTATAGAAAATCTAGGTACCGGCCGGTAAACTGAAAAGGAGTCCGATATGAACGAAGTTCTCTACAAAAGGTGTGTCATTGTCCCGACAGTGTATCAGCTGGCCGATTCCAACGGTTGGGTTGCCCACGGCTATATACAGAGCGATACATCTAATCAAACTGTCGTACAGAATTTCTTGGACGAAAAAGGGACTTTCAGTACGAGAAACGAAGCCATTCAACGTTGTATAGATGCTGGCAGACAGATCATTGACGGCCGGCTTTCGAGCGCAGATTAGAGAGGCCGGAAACGGTCGCGCCGCATCCTGAAACGCGCCGTCGTGAGGCGCTTTAGGTGATCGGCAGATCGAATGGTTCGAGAGAGATGCGTCGCTCGTGTCCTGTGGTATAATAAAATATTCAACTTTATGAAAGCCACCTGTCATGAACAGCAAAGACATCCTCAACGAAGCGTTGAAATTGAAACCAGAGGAAAGACTCATGCTGCTTGAAGCGATAGTGAACAGTCTCGACCAACGCGGTACGTCTTTAGATGAAATATGGGCGGAAGAAGCCGAAAAACGCCTGAAAGCGTATCGCGAAGGACGACTGGAAGCCATTCCTATGGAAGAAGTCTTTCAGCAGGAACGATAGAACAGTATGAGCAAGAAAATCAACTACGAAATCGGCACCGGCAACGTCTTTGCGGATCTGGGCCTTCCAAAACCGAATGAGACTTTGGTAAAGGCTCAATGAGTAGCTCTGGTCTTGGACTTCTCGGAAATCGAACTCACTGTCTCGGACGGCGAATATGAACCGTCTTGGTGGGGATTACAGTAAACGCATTTGGCAATTCCTCGCCGTGTTTATCAAGTGCCGAGGTTACGACTTCCGCCTTCTCCGAGGGTAGTAACCCCTCCAGACGAATCAGCACCACTCCAAACATCAGAGGACGCTGGCGATAAACCAGCTCGCCAAAGTCCTTATCAGCCGTTAATAACAGACTTTCTTCACGATTGGCTCGATCAAGTACAGCCTGGTCCGAGACGCCTGGCTCCATTTCGGCTGTGTACCCGACTGTATATCCAGCGCGCCGCAGGTACACGACGATGGGACCGTCTACGCTCTCATCCGCCAACAGGTTCATGCCGCCGTCCCGGGGATCGGATAAACCACATCCGCACGCATAGCCTCTGCGGCGAACTTGAGCGCCGCCTGAATCGCCTCACGTGTTAGACGAGGATGCGCTTCAAGAATCTGTTCAACGGTCTCGCCGGCGGCCAATTTCTCCAAGATCAGTTCCACCGTTATGCGAGTTCCGGCAACAACGGGTTTGCCCATCATGATGTTTGGGTCCGATACAATCCATTGGCCTGCCATGTTTATCGCCTCACTTTGAATACTCCTCCGAATTCGCCGTCAACTAACCCTCAATCTCTCACAGTCTGATTATACCACCACCGGTCACGGGAAACACCGACTCCTTTGCAGCAGGTGTAGAGCAATGCGGCTGTCGCATGGGCGGATGCCAAAACACAGCCAACAAACAAACTGTCGTGAGACCGAAGGACCGTTCAATCACCCCCCCCCCGCCGCTATATCCCCAAGAAAACCTGACCACATTGCCGAATGCCTGCGAAACGGATATATTCATAGAATAGAAGTTTAGTCATCCGTAGGGGGACGAACAGATGCCGCTCACACTCGAACAGACGACAGCCGAGGCGCTGGCCTTGGGAGAAAAGGAACGAGCCCACCTCGCCCGTATTCTGATAGCCAGTCTGGAGCCTGAAAAGGGAGATTTCGCTGACGAGTGGGAGGCCGAAATTGCACGCCGCGTTGACGAGATCGACAACGGCACCGCAAGAGGACGTCCGGCTGCAGACGTACTCCGCGAGATCAGGGCTCGCTACGAATGAAACCCCTGATCATTCACCACGACGCCGAGGCCGAGCTGTGGGAGGAAGTGGCGTACTACGAGAACCAGGTTCCGGGATTAGGCTTGCACTTCCTTTCGGAAGCCGAGGAGGCATTTCGAAGTATTCAGAAGGCTCCCGAACGTTGGCGGCAGGCCGAATACGGCACTCGAGGTTTTCTCCTTCGACGTTTTCCGCATACGGTCTACTACCGTGATCTATCTGATATCGTGTGGATCGTGGCGATCGCCCCACAGAAACGCCGTCCTTTCTATTGGCGTTACCGCGTCACTCCCTGAAAGAATACGCTTGTAGTCCGGGCTCAAACCGAAACGTAGCCCACTAACGAAATACACGGTAATGAGGGCAAAACGATGAAACGTGAGGAGAGTTCAAAAGACACCTATTCGCTGAGCCGGAGAGAGTTTTTGGAAACCACCACCAAGAAATCCGCTGCGGTAGCGCTGGGATTTTCGATTCTCTCCACCGTACGCTGTGACAAACCGACGACCGAAATGCCGAAACGTGTACTCGGTCGGACCGGGATTTCCGTGTCCCTCCTTGGATTCGGGTGTACTCAGGTAAAAAACAAACCCGCTTACACGCGCGCCGTCGAACTCGGCGTCAATTATTTCCATATGGGCGACAGGGACCCGACATACAATCTTGACGCCTGCGAGGCGCTTCTCCCATACAGAGACCAAATCCATGTTGCATACATGTCGCATCCCAAAGAGTCGCGGACTCTTTTGATCGAGGATCTGGATAGTTTTCTGCAGCAATCCGGTCTCGATTATCTGGATGTTTGGTTTGTTATCACGCCCAAACCGGAAGTGGTGAACGAATTTCACGAGGCCGTCGAGATGTCTCGAAAAGCAGGTAAAATCCGGTGGTCCGGAATCACGACGCACAGCCTCGATAAGGATGTACCCCATCTCACCGCCCCGGAGTCGCCGATCGATGTCGTCATGATGACCTACAACTATCTGGCGCCGCCGGAAGCCGGTGAACAACTGGGCTGGCTTCATGATGCGGGGGTGGGCATCACTCCGATGAAACCGCTTGCGGGAAAGTTCTACGAGAAAACGACGAACACGCCGGATGCGCTTCTGCGCTGGTTGGCCGCCGATTCCCGTATTCACAGCATTCCTGTCAATATGAACACTGTGGAGCAAGTCGAGAATAATGTAGTCGCTATACAACAGCCCCTTTCCGAGGATGATCGACAGATCCTTCGAACCACGTATGCGTATAATTCCCGACGTTTCTGCCGTATGTGCCGTGTGTGCGATGGACAATGTCCAAACGGTTTGGCGGTGTCCGATCTGGTCCGCACCGCGATGTACGTCGATGGATACAAAGACATGAATCTCGCCCGAGCCAATTTCTCGTCAATTGCTCAGAAGAGTCGCCGAATATCCTGCGATACATGCGACCAGTGTGTCGTCTCCTGTCCGAACGGAGTCGCTGTACAGGAGCGGATCTGTCGAGTCAAGACGTGGTTGGTGTGAGGCCGTAGCGGCCGATCCCAAGGTGTCGCGTCAATTCCGCGCTGACTATTGAAGCGCTTCGTAAACCAGATTCTGATTCTACATTTACAGAAAAAGGCCGGTTCCACGCTCGATAACCGGCCTTCGGTTTCGCAGTCGGCCGCCGACTTCTTATCGGTGCAAATCCCAGAAATTGATTGACGTATCCGGCGGCCCGATCTGTTCCGAAACATGCAGGAACACATCCTGCTCATGCGCCATCTCCACACTCGCGTGACGGCCCGTCCGATGACAGACCGCGCACGATTCCACTCCGTTCGAGGTGGTGTTCAGCTTCGCGTGCGCGACCACATCACGCATGTCGTGGCACGACGTGCACGCCGCCGTCGTGGGCGGAATATTCACTTCCTCTCCGTCTTTATCGACGAAATTGATCGCCAACGCATGTTGAGAGATGGGAAGCGCTGGAACATCCTCGACGTGACAGATCGAGCATTCCTTCCGATTCCCTGGGAACAATACTTCATTGTAGTCATGCGGCCGGTTGCCGTATCCGTAAACCGTGTAGTCTTGCTCCAACTCATGACCCGTGTGGATCTTATGAATCATGTAAGCGAAACCGACCGATTCTCCGCCGCCCGCGTCCTCCGGCCGTCTTCGAATATCGCTCACCGTGGGATTGTGACAGACGACACAGTAATCGATTTGATTTCGCAACGAACCGTGGAAAGAGAGTTGATCGTGGCAATCGTTACATTTCCCGAGATCGACCAAATGACGGCGCGGTACCGCTTCATCTGTGGTTATTGCGACCAGTTTTACCGGGTTGTTTGCAGCTTCGGTAACCTCGACGTCCTCTTGGCCTTCCGGGCGGTCCTTCACAACGACATTGCGTCTTGCTTCTATCGCGAAAGAATAGGTTCCCTGCGCATCCAATGGAATCGGATCGGTAAACATGTAAGACCAGACGTCTCCCTCTCGTGTGGCCGCGGACCCATCCTCACGGAAATACCGAGTGTATTCTCTGGTCGGGCCGCCGAATGTAATCGCGAGGGTACTCAAGCTGCTTGGCTGTACGCTCGTTCCGTCGTTCTCTTGGAGCGTGAAATGAACAATCGGTCGCTCGCCGGGCTCTGCGTTCATTACCTCGGCGATTTCTGCGTTCAGGCCTTTAAGAGCCTCGGATTTTGTCGGTACTGTGTGCGCACCGGCAATGCCGATACCGAATTCAGGTCCTTCCGGAATGTGACACGCCGTACATTGTGAATCGTTGTATTGTGGGATTCCTACACCGTGTCCCTCGCCGGTCTCGAAATTGATATTGTCATGGCACGAGCCGCAGACCGCTCGGGTCGGGGCGGTTTTGTATACGTGGCCGCGTTCCCCCGCGTGGCAGACCTGACAATTTCGTATATCCATGGGGAATTCCACGTGAGAGTAATTATGGACGCTTTGTCGGTATCCGACGATCTTGTAGGGCTCGCCTGCCTGGACACTTGGCAGTCCAGCGCCTCGATGGATCTTGTGAGTCATAATCGCCATGTCGACCGT
Source organism: uncultured bacterium (assembly GCA_964612675.1). Classification (GTDB taxonomy): domain Bacteria; phylum Hinthialibacterota; class Hinthialibacteria; order Hinthialibacterales; family JAKPRU01; genus CAZTDD01. The sequence continues at coordinate 16,306 of CAZTDD010000034.1, read as the reverse complement.
ATTGCCGGTGTCGGGATCGGTTGACTGCGGGTTGTGGCATAGGAGGCAAAGTCCCACCTCTTTCCGTCCGCCTCCGTGGATCCCCAGACTCGTATGACATTTGTTGCAGGCCTGCGTAGTAACCACGTTCCGAAGAACTTCTACGTCGCCACCGGCGGGGACGAAGTGAAACAGCGGGTTGGCGACGTAGAGCTTTTCATCCGTCTCCCGCTCAATTTGGGCGCTCATCGTATGTGTCAGTGTCTGGTTATAGTCGTTGGGCAACGCAGTGGAGAATATGTACTGGTAGCGTCCCGGACCGAGTTCCTGAAACGTCCCGCCTGAGTCGTATGTGGCCTGGACCGCCGATTGCCCGGCGTTTGGATAGCCCTCCGGGACCGTCTGCGTTCGTGTTGTATAGCTGTAGTAGCGTTCGCTTCCCTTTTCCGCGTTGACAATCTCCAAACGGGCAAGAATGAACCGGGCCGATACGTCCTCCAACATGAGCGGGTTGCCTTGATTATCGGTGAGCGTGAACGTGACTTCGGGTTGAAGCAGACTATTGATCGCAACGTTCTCGATCTCCGATCGTAGCCCCTCTCCGGCAATGCTCGCGTTCGCACATACAAGCACAACTCCGAACGCGAGAAACAACGACCTTGTACAGCTTTTGTGGACTCGATTCTCCATTTCTTCCTCCTGACTAAATTGTTTTTTTAGAGTCTCCGAAAAAATGGACCTTCCACACGGCCGCTACTATCTTGTTGCTCTCCACCCGGAGCTCTTTTACCTTTCATGCGTGAACGGAGAACCTAGACCACTTCTCCGTTCTTGCTCTTTCCAAATCTTGCCCTCTCCAAAAACGTAACTGTCCGCAGCTGACCACGGTGCCGTCATCGCGAGCCCCGGACCGGCGGCGCCGGTGATTTGAAAAAGAAACCGCGGTCCCCGTTGCCGTCATGGCGAGCGAAGCGTGGCCATCTCGTTTTGTCCGATTCAACGGCGAGATTCCCACGTCGCTTCGCTCCTCGGAATGACGATTTGCAAAATCATCTATTCCTCCGGCTTCATATGCGAGATCTCTTTCCACGCCTCCAGGTGATTTCGTTTTTCCATTTCGTGCCACTCGTGCTCTCTGTGACATTCTCCGCAAAGCACCTTCTTGTTTTCAGGATCAGGCACTTTCAGGAGAACCTCCGTCGCCTCCGGGATATCCTTCTTTTCTCTCATCGCTGTCTTTTGCAGATCGGCGTGCTTCTCCCCGGGGCCGTGACAGGCTTCGCACCCGACTCCCTCATCGGGTTTATAGGTTTTTGCAACGAATTCTTCGGGCACCGTCGCAATGGGGGCATGGCATTGGAGACAATTTTTGTCTTCCTGTGGCGTGTCGATATTCTTCGCCGCTGCTCGCTTCTTGCCCTCCTCCGTGGTCAGGGCCTTGTATGCTTTCGAGTGAGGACCGCTCTGCCATTTTCTGAATTGAGCGCCGACCTTGGGAAGCAGGTGACACATGCGGCAGGAATTCGAGCCAATAAACTTCCCGCCTTCGCCCTTTCCGGACATAATCTGCTCGATCTTCTTTTTGAATGCCTCCGCTTTGTCTTCTTGCTTGGCCTCACTCGCCAGTACTCCGACACAAACCGCAAGAGCACTCATGACAACAAATGATCTCAGCATAAAACGAAACATCTTTGTGGCTCCTTTCTATAGGAAACGTTTCTTTTCTGATAACCAAGTTTCTCATCACACTCCGTGACAGTCCGAACAATTTCCGGCTTGTTCGGCCCCTTCCAAACCGCGCGGATGGCGGAACGGTTGTTTTTCTATTTCCATATCTTTCAACTCGTCCCAGCCCTCCGCCTGTCCGATCACCGTATGACAAAGAGTACACTCGTTCGATACGGTCTTCCCATCTTCGGTTTCATGCTGGTCGTCATGGCAACGATAACAGCCGAGGAATCGGAAATGACCGCTGTGATCGGGATACTTATCCCATGAGACCTTCCATTGAGGGAAAATATTCAATCGGTAGATGGTTTGGACCCGTTCGACGGCTGTTTCCAATAAAGGTGCCAGATCGGAAGCCGACTGGATAGTATCTGCATAGGCCTGTTGGAGTTCGGTTTCAATCGATTCCACAGCTTCTTCCTGACTCGCATAGTCTTCTTGTAGGACGGAGACGGCTTCCCCTTTTATATTTGGAAGGTCCGGATCGATTTGTCCTAAATAGATCGCCTGGTTGACTTCGTGTGACGGCGACCGGAATATATGCGAGGGGCGATTGTGACAGTCCACGCAATCCATTATTCGAAGGCGGGGATCGTTCTCTTTGATTTCTCCGAGATCTTCAATGCCTGCTCCCTTGAATTCTTCGATTTGGCCATTTTGGTATACCACCCGCACATACGGGATTTCCATTCGCTCTTCGTCGGCTGCGATATACTCGACTTGATGCAAAGGACTGACATGCCAGTGAATCCCACCCACATGTCCGTGCTCGGGATGCCCTCCGCCGACTTTGAGAGAAAGAATAACCTGATACGGCGTGTTTTCTTCGTCGCTGGCGTAGTGGGGCCGAACCCGCTCCGTATTCCCCTCGAATTTCGCGGGCCAATGGCATTGCTCACAGGTTTCGCGCGCCGGGCGAAGGTCTTTGATGGGCGTGTCGATGGGAAGTGTATAGCTGTCCGCCAAGACAGCATAAACCTGATAGGCTCCCGAAAGCTTGCTTTTTACAAACCAGTCCGCACCCGGACCGATATGACATTCCGTACACCCAACCCGTGCGTGCGGCGAATGCTGATACGCTACATACTCGGGTGTCATGACTTCGTGGCATAGCTTTCCGCAAAACTGAACCGATTCGGTCAAATGATACGCTTTATAGGTTCCTGCCAGAGACAAAAGAACAAATGCCGCCGAAACAACGACGAAAATCCCCAGCTTCCGACGATGCTCTCGAAGATTGAAATCAATAACCGGTAGTGAACTCTCCCCGCCGTGGCGTCGCCGGTATCGCGATTCATAAACAAGCCCGATAGGAACAAGCAGCAAACCGAAGACCAGAATGGACGGCCCGACCAAATAGATCAGAATCCCGGCGTAGGGATTGTGCGACGGCTGGATCAGATCCATGCCGATCAGGATTGCTTCACCAATAAGAAACACCACAGCCAGCAAGAAACCGAAATAACTGATCCAGTTATTCAGCAATCTGCGTTGTGGAGTCGGTTCTTCCGTTTCAGTCATTGCTTGAACTCGACGTAGTCGTGCTTTCTGGGTTTCTGACGATAGTGCTGCACAGACCTGCTTGCATCCTCTGACACGCGAAACCCTTCATAAGCTTAGATGACGGTCAAACGCTTCACTCAGACTCTTTTGCGGAACTCCTTCCAGACCGTTACGTATAGATCGCTATCATACAGGACAGGGTATAAGGTGTGCTACACGGTGGAATTTGCAGATGTTGTGTCGTTGGCTGTGAAGACTGTCCTGTACTATTTAGAGACATATTCGACCTATCCACACCTGTTTCTCGTCAACAGGTCTACTTTGTATTATACAAATAACAACAACAAAGAAAGCACCCTCAAAGATGATTCGAATGGTAAACAATTTTCGGCGTCCCTAGCGAAACCACAAGAGGCCGGTTGGCTCTTTTTTCTCTTTTTTTTGTGTCTTCGTGTCTCCTTCGTGCCTTCGTGTTTCAACATCGTCTCGCCCCTTGTTGTTTTCATTCTGCACGATCTCTTTCCTTCTGAAATCACCGTGGGTTCCTATTGCTTGAATTCGTCCGTTCGAAGACGATCGTGGGTGGCCCCGATCGCTCGAATTCGTCCGTTCGAAGGCAATCGGGGCGACGAAGGAGCGATTGGTTGCTCTGTTTAGAATCACACCCGCCCCGAATGTGACCGTGCCGCGGGTGTGTGCTATAGTATCGTTCATTGACCGGTTTCCTCACCTCGGTTGTCGCATCACAGGCGAAATGCGGTCCTCTTCGTGGGCGATTGACTTCGAAGTAAATACGGACATAGCCAATGAACAAGCTGCTCAGCGTCTCCCTCTCATCCCTCTTACTTGCGTTTCTCGTGACCCCCTCGGTTTTCTCTCAGACGGACCAGGATTGTCTGGGATGCCATTCCCTCGCGCATGGGGCGACCGAAGCAACCGAGGCACCGTTAGTAAACATGCAGGTTTGCCAAAAGTCGGTCCACATAGACTTGGGATTTGCCTGCACCGATTGTCACATGGATATCGACGGTCTTCCTCATGCGGACGATCTGGCGCCGGTTGATTGCGGGATGTGCCACGTTGAAATACAGGAGATCTACGCCAACAGCGTTCACGGACAGGCCCTGGCGGAGGGGGCGGAAGATGCGCCGACCTGCGCACGCTGTCACGGTTCGGAGAATCTACTTCCTTCCGAAGATCCTCGCTCGCCGGTTAATCCGATGCGAATCGCACGGTTGTGCGGCGAATGTCACTCCAACGCCAATATCATGAGCAAGTACGGGTTCTCCTCCTCGAAACAGGAGGTCCTCTACGGCGGTAGTGTCCATGCAAGCGAAGTCCTCGCCGGAAATGAGAATGCTCCTACGTGCGCCGATTGCCATGGGTATCACGATACCCTGCCGCTGAGAGACCCCGAGTCTCGCACCAACTTCCTCAATGTGCCCGAAACCTGCGGAGATTGTCACGAAACCGAAAAGGATCAGTATTTAGAGAGTATTCACGCTAAATCCGCGATGTCCGGCCATAAAGACGCGCCTGTCTGTACCGACTGTCACGGTGAACACGCCATCTTCCGCGTGGAAGATCAGAGATCTCCCGTTTCCTTCTTCAACCTGGCGGGGAATACCTGCGGCCGCTGTCACGCTTCGCTTGTGATCAACGAGAAATACAATATCCCCTCCGGCCAGGTCAGAGATTTCTTCCAAAGCTATCACGGCCTGGCGTACCAGCGCGGCTCCAAACAGGTGGCGAATTGCGGCAGTTGCCATGGAAACCACCTGATTCTCCCCTCGTCGGATCCGCGATCCACTGTCAGCCCGGAGCGACTTGTAGAAACCTGCGGTGTATGTCACCCGGGGATCAGCGCCAATGTTCTCGCGGCTCCGATTCATTCCGAAGTGACGATACGCTCCGATACCATCGTGGCGTGGGTGCCCCGCATCTATATCCCTTTGATCGTGCTCGTCATCGGCGGAATGATTCTGCACAACTGGCTGATTCTCTGGTCGCTGCTCAAAGAGAAATTCCGCCGGGAAGCCGATCAACCCCGGTACAAACGCTTTTCCACAGGGGAAATTGTCGTCCATATCCTGCTGACTTTGGCGTTCATTTTGCTCGCGGTCACCGGCTTCGCTTTGCGGTACCCGACCGCGTGGTGGGTCACTCTTCTTTCGTATCTTCAGATGACGGAAGAGGTTCGAATGATGATCCACCGTGTTTCCGGCGTCGTATTGATCGCCACATTGGCCATATCCATCTTCTACATGATATTCAGCCGTCGCGGCCGGGCCGAGTTTGTCGCATTTTTCCCGGTGCCTCGCGATATCAAACATGTCTGGCAAAATATTGCTTACTACGCCGGTAGGCGCTCCGAACCGCCGGAATTCGACCGGTACGACTATACTGAGAAAATGGAGTTTTGGGCCCTGGTTTGGGGCATTGTGATCATGGCTGTTACCGGGCTCATGTTGTGGTTCCCAATTCTCTCTTTTCAATATCTTCCGAAATGGGCCATCGATATGGCTCGCCTGATTCACTACTACGAGGCCGTGCTCGCCACGCTGGCGATCGTCATCTGGCACTTTTTCTTTGTAATCTTCCACCCCGAGGAGTATCCGATGAGTGTCACGTGGCTCAACGGCAAAATGACCTTGAAGCATCTTAAGGAACGCCATCCTCTGGAATATCAGCGGGTTGGAAAAGACGATCTCGTGGACCCTAAGGAAAATGAGGCGGGAGAATCAGGAGAATAGGGAGCCGATTCGAAACGGGACATTCCCCGGACGGGATCGGAAATCTCCACCGTCAAATGAGTCTCACAACGACGGCTGGGCAACGCCAACGCTTCCACAGACGGTGTGGACCCCGCCTTGAAACGCGTTCGGAACGGTCCATCTCCCATTAGGTTAGTGTACTAAGGTGCACCTTCCGGGTTTCTTGACAATCTCGTAACTTCTATACAAATGAAGCAGTTGACTCTTGTCGGATACTGAGATATAAAAAGAAGAACGTGCATCTAGCGGTTCGGCCTGCCGCACAGGAAAGGAGGTGAATGAGATCCAGTAAACGGTCACTTCCGCAAAGAAAATGTTAACCGAAAACAGTACAAAATTAGGAGGAGTTGTAGTATGAGACAATTCGTTTATTTGAGTGTTCTCGTCGGCTGTTTGTTTATGGCCCCGGTAGTCATGGCGCAGGGCGGTATGCCTGTGGATCATGAAACTGCGGAGCTCAACGTACTCGTCGAAGATACCCTGATTGCCTATGTAGGCGAGATGATGGGTAAATACTGGGAACCGTTCACCGACATCTTCGGGACCGGCACCATCGGTATTATCACAGGTGCTTATCCGCAAGATGACGTTGGGTACAATTCGAAAGTCGCGTTCATCGACATGGAAGGCAACGTCGAAGAGTATTGGGCCTTCTATGACGACGAGGGCAATCCCTACACCGGGAATTTTAACCTGGTGCGCGACAGCGGAAACCCCCCACGGATCGCTTGCGATCGAACGGACGGTGGCGACAATTACGTGACCGGCCAAGAGGCAACACCTTTCTTGTTGCCTGACGCGTTCGGGAGCGATGGTCGTTGGGAAGATCCTTTCTTCTATGATGCACAAGCAGGCGCTATCCAGCTGTTCAGCCTGACCGACGACGGACCGGATCCGGTCACAAATGTCTTCGATCCAATTTACGATGGTATCGAAGGCGCTCAGAACGGTCAGCAGATGCGCTACGGCGGTGAGCTTCGCTTCCTGTCCAACGGGAATTTCATTGCCGTCGTCGAAGATAGAACCGGCGCTCTCGGCGGCCCGGACAGAATCCCCGCTACCTCGCTCTTTAACGGCGAAACCGGCGAAAAGATCAAAGGCCCGTGGAACGGTGCCGGCGACGACGCCCGCCACAGCATTTGGTCGAATGTCGCAGCGTTCAACGGCGGCTTCTGCATCCGCTCGGAGAGCGTGTTCAGCATTTATGACAATGATGGCAATCTGCAGTACTGGTTCAACCAGGAAGAGTTCAGCTCTGTTGCGGATACCGGTCGTGGTGACGGCAGCCGAATCGCTGCCTCCATCGACGGCGACTATGTCTACTTCGGCGGTACAGGCCCCGAGGGCATGATCGTATTGTCCCGTTTCGACGCAGTGAACAGCACCGGCGAAGAGCTGGTTGGTGTCAAAGAAGTCTTCGTCAACCCGGAAGAATTCTGGGACGTCGATGTCTTTGACCGCACGGAAGTGGCTGTGGATCCCAACGGTAACGTTTGTGTTATGTGGGAATCCATCTTCTCTTCCGGCAACGACCAGAGTATCGCTCGTGTCCTGAACAGCGACATGGAACCTGTTACTCCGCCCTTCTACGCATTCGCGAATCACGATGCGATGGAGGGAGAGATTCAGGGATTCATGTCCAAGGAGCCGAATGTCTCCATGGATGAGAACCGGATCGTCCTCTCCGCGGACGGCGTGAATCTCGATGAGACCGGCGCCCTCACACCCGAGGAAAACGCGTTCTTTACCGTGATCGAGAATCCGCTGAAGCCGGAAGGCGTTGGCGATTGGACGATTTACTAAGGGTAAAGTCAATCGTTCGCGTGTTCGCCAAGTGTGAATGCGCGTATGGATGCTAAACCGCTCGCCCAGGAGTTCAACTCCTGGGCGAGCATCTTTTAAGAGGAGTTTAACTCACTATCGCTGGCCCAGGAGTTGAACTCCTGGGCCGGGACAATTCAATCCACACGATCCAGCGAAAACAGATCCGGCTGTACCCACGTCTTCGAACGTTTCTCCTCAGAACAACCGGACACCAATTTGTCAGGTATCCCGTGCTTTTTCCGCAGCAGCCCGACCCTTTCCATGAGCCACTTCCGATAGACGGCGGGTGCGTCCATGTGGCGGTCGTAGCAATGCCGATAGCGGTCCAGCAAATCGGGCGCGTAACGCCGGAGAAACGAGTAGAAAGGCCGACGGGCCGCTGAGGTTAACCACAACGGCTGTGTCCCAACCCAGCGCGCGCCGTTCGCAGCAGCGCGGGCGATCAATTCCTCGAGGTCCTGCAAGCCGTCGGTCAATCGAGGCAGAACCGGCATGATAAACACACCCGCCGGTATGTTCGCGTCACAGAGTTTGCGCAACGCGTTCAACCTCTTGTCGAGACTGGGCGCCCGTGGCTCGAGTCGCTTCGAGAGCCGCCGGTTCGGTGTTGTGATGCTAATATTGACGCGCAAGTCGTGCCGCTTCGATACATCCTTGAGAACATCCACGTCCCGTGTCACCAGGTTCGACTTCGTCGTCAATCCAAGATGGAGGCCCTGGAACTCACAGAATGTCTCAAGAACCGAACGGGTGATGCCGAATCTGCGTTCGGCAGGCTGATAGAGGTCGGTCGCGGTGCCGAGTGCGATCGGTCCGGGGGAATCGGCAAGGCGCAATAGGTCTTCTCGCAGAGTCTCCGCCGCATCTTGTTTCACGTAGACCTTGGTTTCCCAGTCTCCTGCTCCCCGCCGATCCATAAACGCATGTGTATACCGAGCAAAACAGTACACGCATCCAAATTCGCAACCTCGATAGGGATTTACAGTCCAGTCGAACGGCGCGCGGCGGCCGGTACATCGATTCAACACGGTGCGGCAGGGAAGCGGGAGATATTCGACCCGTCTATGCTTCTTTTTCACGGAGCCCGCCGCAGCGGAGTTCTCGGTTGGATTGAAGTTGTCCCCTGGATCGAAGCTTTCGGTTGACGGAACTGGAGACGACTCGATCAGCAGCGGTTGGCAGGGCATCGTGTTCATCGTGGTTCCCACCGTAACACCCGGGTTTATCGCGGGCGAAATTCACCCTCGGTGAGGTAAAACCGTCCGAGATAAACTCGGACGTTACTTTCGAAGTGACGGCGCGTCGCCGAACAGCACCACGCGGCCGTGTTTCGCCCACACTCGGTCCACCGACCGGCATAGATCGATCAGTCTCTCCCGGCGGTCCGGAAAGAGTATCTGCTGACCCGGATCAAGCACGAATCCTCCGAGACCCACGTCAATTCCCGTGATTCGGACACGGCGTATGAGAACGCGCGAAAGAAGATCGGTAACGGCGCGATGGATCTCAGGGTACACGGCGGTTGGTTGCTGAAAACGCCGGTGCGCGTGACGTTCGCGGGAATCGCTGTGTCGAGTCCGGACTGAAACCGTTCGGATTAACCGACGTTGTTTGCGCAGTTCGAAAAGAAGTCCATCTGTAAGCCTTTGGGCCGCCTCCAGAATAATCGCATAGTCCAACGTGGCTCGCGGGAACGTCACTCCCGCGGATTCCTCACTGTCGGCTCGATCCGTTCTGCGGACCGGGCGGCTGTCTTCGCCTCGTGCCCACTTCGATAGCTGGCATGCCCGGGGGCCGAGCAAGCCGTTTACCGCCGCTTCCGGAATGCGGCCTAAATCCCCGATGCAGGAAACACCATAGTCCCGGAGCAGGACGGCATGGCGGAACGGAAGCCCGGGAAGATTCTCAATAGGTTCGGCGTCAAGGAAACGCGATTCGTTTTCGGGACGTAATTCGAAGACCGTTCCGGGGGCGGCATGATGCGCGGCTAGACGTGCCAGTGTTTTGTTTCGTGCCAAACCGGCACTCACAGCCAAACCGAGCGTCCTCCGGACCTCTTCCAGCAGTTCACTCGTCGCCCTATGACTCGATTTCTCCTGCAGGACTCCCACACCGCTCAAATCCAAATAAGCCCACCCGAGCCGCACCTCTTCCACCTCCGAGGTCACGTTCCGATACAGAGCCATGAGAACGTCATGAAGACCCCGTTCGCAACTGCGCGCTATGAAGGTGTTACATCTCTGCCCCTCGACAGGCTCCTGCGCGACAACCGGGGTTTCGTTCGGCTCCTCGCGCTTGTCACCTGGCCCTACGGGGGGCGGGAGCCGCCGCGGCTCCGCGGCCCCCACCCATGCTGTGAGTCGCCTTCCGCCTGCTTGCCCCATCGCTTCGGTCCAGGCGAGTTTCTCCTCCACTGCGCGTGCGAAATCCTGGACCACCATGAAAGCGACCGTTGGGCTCTTTTTATTCATTTGTTCAGTAATTCCTTCCAAGAAAAACGCCCATGACGGCGCCTCGGTTACTGATCATGTGTTCAGTATTGTACAAGGAGTAGGTTCTTTGTCAACCCTTTTCAACCCGAGGATCTCCAGGGGGCAATGTCATTAAGTGAGGAAAGGGCGAAGCCGTCTACTGGGCGAGGCTCCCGCCGAGCCGAAATGAAGAAAAATGCGGCTCACCAGGAGGTTCGCCCTCCCCTCGCTCCTTCTCTGAAACTTAACTTAATGACATTGCTCCGGCGGGGACAATCAGAAAGTATGGTTAGAAGATCGTGATCAGAAAGTCATTGACTCGGTGAACAGAGTGTTCTATCGTTTCGCCATCTGAACGATTGCCGGGTTGGATATTCGATGTTTCGGATCTGGCGATAGGTTTCCAAACCACCGGGAGAATCCACATCTCCCGGCGATACGCTCTCGTGCGAAAGGAGGTGAAACCCCAATCAACATTCCCCGGTGACGGACGGATAAAACACACGAGGAGGCAGAAATGAAGAGTATTCTACGATGTTCGATTTTATTGATTGCTGTCGGGCTACTTGTAACATTCAGCACCGATGCAAACGCGCAACTAATTAAGGAAGTCCGCTTCGCGGCGGAAGAGGGATACACAGAGGGTCCTCTGCTGGGCCAGCCCGCCGGAGCGGATAATGTGTGGCAGGAAGGAAACGAGGGCGCTGAGGGGAACCGGGATGAGATTTGGGTCGTCTCCGATGGAAAACTGGTGATCACCCAGGACGGTCAGGGCAGCGCGATTTGGGGTTATATTGAATTCCCTGAACAGTTGGAAGGAATGATTACCGTCACCTGGGAGTGGCAGTATTTCGGTCCTGAGGATGGAACAGTTGATATCGGGCTCTGCATCAGCGACACAGCCAACTTCGAAAACGACGGCAATCCCGCCCTCAACTGGCCCGAGCAGTCTGCCATGAGCCGGATGCAGCAGAATGACGGTGTGATTGACGTCCGTGACGGCGACTGGTTCGGTGAAGGCGATTACGCCGCATTCGAAGAGTTTCCATACGCAGACGGCATTCTCGTGTATGAGCGGTTTGAAATTGACCTCGACAATCAAACCTATGACGTTTACGTGCAAAAGGAAGGGCAGGACGAGGTCATGCTCGCCGATGATTTCGGATTCCGCTACGAGCTGATCGAAGGCCTTAACGCGGTCACAATGTGGGTCAATGGCGCCGATTTGGGCACGGGCGCGATCGTCGACAATATCGTTATTGCGGGCCCTGCCTCGGTCAACGATTGGGCGCTTCACTGAGAAGTGGAGTGAGTTCTCGCTGTGAATTTAAAATCTATTGGAGAATGCCGGCCCGGGAGTTGAACTCTTGGGCCGGTGTGTCCGTCACGACGGCCAGTGGCTGAACGAAACGCTGATCGCAAAAGAGACAATACTCGTCGGCTTAAGCTGCAACAAACGCTTGACACGCGCCCGAGGCACCTTAGAATGGCCAGTGTAAAGGAATTTCGTTAATCTGAGGTTTCAATGATGAGACGACTCTTGCGATCTGATGATTCTTACGGGGTCCTTGCTCAGCTTCGGTCAGCTGATACTGGTCGTGTGAGCAAGCAGGAGGTCCTGGAAGCGGCACGTATTCTCTATCGTGCGTATAGGTCTAATACTGTCTCACGACTGGATTTCGAGGAGGTTATCAGATTTTTGCTTACGGTCTATTCAGAGAACGTTCTTGAAGGAAAACTGTCCGGTTTTACAAGAGAAACAAACGAGAAGGCCTTCAGATTGGAATATCCTGAGGCGTTGATACGATGACCGACCCCTCCCGTACCGACAACGGTAGTGAACTTGCCCCCAGTAGTTCTGACACGCATCAAAACAGCCAAGAAAAGACCGAAGGACAGTCTGCACTCGGCGTAGGAAGCGAACCGGAGTTGGAGAAGACTCTTGAGGATATGCCACCGGATATCCGACGAACCGTCAAGATGGCGATGATGGGATTCTCCAGTGGTCCGGGTCCTCACCCGCTTTTCGACAAGTTCAATGATGAACACGTTCACAAGTTTCTCGATTACGCTCAACAAGATGAAGAAAACAAGTTTAGAATAAAGTGTTCGAATCGCTGGTTCGTCCTGGGGTATACGGGGCTTGGAGTGGCGTTTTTCGTGTTCCTGATAGTCTTCCTTCTGCCCGACAATGAGGAGATTCTTCTTGACCTGCTCAAGGTCCTTGTGGCCTTCGCGGGCGGATTGGGCGGCGGGTACGGGTTAAAAAGCTACTTCGAGGGGAAGAAGTGAGTTTCGGTTTGTTGTGATCGTCGGTGCGCGGCAATTTCCTCTGGCAGAATTCCTTTCGAGATGGGTGTGGATCTCCGCATATTGTCGCATTACAAAGACAATTGTGTCCGTATCAATCAAATACATCGCGACCCGCTCCGAATCGTCGCCCGGTGCGCCGTGATCTTCGAATGTCTTTCGCTATCTCGCTTCCCGACCTGTCGTCCTCCCACGAACCGGCAAGTTCCAGAAACTCCATAGTCGCATTCCGTGCGGAGGATTCGCGTTGAGCCAGGGAGTCTCTGATCATTGTCGCAACCTCTTGACTGATCGATCTGTTGTTCTGTTTGGCTCGTGCCCGCAACGCCTCCTAGAGCCCGTCATCGAGCCCCTTGACCTGAAGTGTCGCCATTGCCACAGCCTCCTCTCGGTTCAAATCACCGTTCCTGGTGGCATACCCTTAGAATAGCAATCTGTTCATGACAAGGCAATCTGTTTTCATGAAGACCGCAGACGTTCTACCCCATCAGCCGGAGCGAATCTGTCGGTGTCCCTCAATTCACGTCCTGCGCGCGAGACCATCCCACATCTACCTTTCCGCAAATCAATGGGTATTATAACTGAATAGATTGACAAACGCGGCGCTCTTCTACATTCTGGGAACCGAGGCTGACAAGTCATGGGACTGACAAAAGTAACTACAAAACTCACCGGCCTCCAAGAGCCCGGAGAATCGTATGAGGCGATATTCCTGGTCGATACCGGGGCGACCGACTGCATGGTCCCGGTGGATGAACTCGAGCGGATCGGCGTTCGCCGCGAAGGCAGGATGGCCTATGAACTTGCCGACGGAAAGGTGAAAGAGTATCCGTATGGTTTGGTACGTATCGCATTCATGGGAGAGATTACAGCGGGACGTGTAGTGTTCGGAAACTCTGGGTGCGAGCCGATATTGGGAGTCACCGCACTCGAGTCCGTCGGTATCATGCTCGACCCCGTCACAAAAACCCCGAAGCGCCTCCCGGCGATTCCGTTAAAATAGCCCGTACATTCCCAGACGATGTTATCCCTTCGGCCGGTTTCCCTCCGCCCCAACCTGTTCTATACTCAGGCAATTCATTCCACAAGGAGGAAAGAAATCGATGATCCGACGATACTCTCTGTTCGTGACTTTGTGTGCCGTTCTTGGACTTATGGGCTCGGCGGTCGAGGTCTCCGCGCAGGAAGGTGTCCTGGCGGGTATGCTCGATAACCTGGCAAAACCCCGCGAAGGGGTTACCAAACGCATCTCGAGTTTCGACCGTACCGGCGGGAACAACGACCGGCTCAACATCAAACCGGGAGAGACCGCCGTACTGGCCGAGATTGACGGACCCGGTTGTATCAAACATATCTGGTTCACCATCAGCCACCCGGACAGACTCTACAGGCGTAACATGGTCCTCCGTATGTACTGGGATGGAGAAGAGCGGGCGAGTGTGGTCTCGCCGGTGGGAGACTTCTTCGGCCAGGGCTGGGGCGAAGAGTATCTTTTCAACTCGCTGCCGCTTGCCGCATCGCCGGGCGGCGGTCGGGCGCTTAACTGCTATTTCCCGATGCCGTTCCGAAAGAACGCGAAGATCACCATCGAAAACCAGTCCGAACAGGAATGTCGCGCGTTCTATTACTACATCGACTATGAGGAACTCCCGAAACTCGACAAAGACACACTCTACTTCCACGCCTGGTGGAACCATGAACTGACCATGCCTAGCGCGGGAGATGAAAACGAGTGGGAGACACTCCGCAAACCGCCTGACAAGAACGCCACCGGCGAGCACAATTATCTTATCCTTCTGGCGGAAGGGCGCGGCCACTATGTGGGGGTCAACTACTATGTTCACTCACCGACTCCCATGTGGCCGGGCGAAGGCGACGATTTGTTCCTGGTGGACGGCGAAGAGTGGCCCGGCTCGCTCCACGGCACCGGCACGGAGGACTATTTCAATTGCTCGTGGTGTCCGAAGGAGGTATTCATGCACCCCTTCTTTGGCTACCCCCGCGTCAACAACAATATCGGCTGGCTCGGTCGAACGCATTGCTACCGATTTCATTTTCAAGACCCGGTTATGTTTGACGAGAGTCTGCGGGTAAGCATCGAACACGGGCATGCGAACTGTTTGACATTGGACCTGGCGACCGTTGCATACTGGTATCAGACCGAGCCGCATCGCCCATTCCCGCCGATCCAGCCGCCGGAATCGCGGAAACCGAAGCCGGAGATTGGTGTCGTCGATATCCATCGGTGGCGTGAAGCCTGGCGGCAATCCAAAGGCGGCGGTGTTCTTTGGGGGAATGAGACGGGAGAGTACTGAGGAGTGAGTCAAGAAAATTGCGGAGCCGTATGAGGAGAGATCATCAACCGCTCCGTAATCTCTTCATGAACCGGGGAAGGAGAGACAGAGTTATTACGTTCGGCGAGGGCGAGGCTCCCGCCGAGCCGTCGATCGACAAAGAGAAAGACGGCTCATCAAGAGATTCGCCCTCCCGCGCTTTATCGCAACAGCGATACGGAAAAATGAACAATCAACCTCCTAGAGGGTAGTCATTGTAAGGTGGGCTCACGGGCGTTGTCTTGCGCCATCGTGTCTGGTGATACCCACTCAAGCCCATAGCCCATCAGCTTAAATTCGATAAAAGGAACAATAAGGAAGATCTGCCATGCCAAGCGGAAAGAAAGTCGCGCTTTGGGGTTGTTTGGGGTGCGGTGGCTTCCTCGCACTTGTCATCTTGCTGTTCGGCGGCGGCGTTGCCTATGTGGCTTACCAGGGCGTTCAATTCGGAAAAAACGTCGGCCAAAACTATAAGGATCTTGCAAGCGGGTACCAAACCCTTAACGAAGAGCATCCGTTTACGCCGCCGGAAGACAACGTGCTCAATACCGACCGGCTGGATAAATACCTGGCTGTCCGCCGCGAAATCACCGCCTTTGCCGCCGAATATATTGAGAAATTCGAAGAAATGGGGAAGCGGATCGAGGACAATATGGAAGGCCCGGGAATCAGGAGTAAGATTCGCGGGGTCTTAAGCATACGGGACATTGTCTCCCATGCGGCGAACATGGGGGCAATTATCGGAAAACAGCATGTTGAATTATTGGAACAAACCGATTTCTCACTCGATGAGTGTTTTTGGATCACATGGACGTATCTCGGCACACTGGCGAAGGCGGGAGAAAACAACTTCCCCGAACTTGCAGAAAAATGGAGCAACTACTTGGAGAAATTCGAGTCCTCTCGACAGAATCTCCGAGGATTCAACGCTGATTTCGGGAAAACGCACATCGATGGAAATGATATCGACCGGGACAAACTTCGCAGCGCCCTCGAGGGGGTCGTATTTAAACCGGAAAATGCAGAAATTGTGTCACAAACACTGGATCGTTTTATGGTGCAAGACAAATCGGCAATTCTTGATTTTTTCGTTTTGCACTCCAAAGATATTATCAGTGATCTCGCAAAGGGACAGTGGGACGGCGATTTTGAATTTAAACGATTTCAAGCGGAAGCGGAAAAAAGAATAGAGGACCTACAGCGGGAGGCTGAACAGAAAATAGAGGAAACCGGAGAAAAAATCGAGAGTGTGACCGGATAAGAGGAGTAATCCAAGTTATCTGTGACGATGCGGAAAAAAGTCGGAATTGGCGGTGTAAGTTCCCTCTCCCCCCCGGGAGAGGGTTAGGGTGAGGGGTTATCATTGCACTGGATTCGGGCATTA
>CAZTDD010000033.1:0-55740 GCA_964612675.1 uncultured bacterium | reverse complement strand
ATGAGAGGTGCAAAAAAGACCAGAGAAGAGAGAAAAGACGCATTCGTCAGCATGGGTGCATACGTGATCGCCCAGAAACTGGATATTCAGCGGTCCCGCGGCAAGACTGGTTTAATAGAAGCGGAGGATTTGCCGATCCGGGACGGTGCCCCCCGCGCCAGGATGGCACGGGAAATCCGGGGTTTAGCTGTTCAGATTCAGGATCCCAAATCTGACATTGTGCATGATCTCCGAAAACAAGCGAAAAAAGCACCAGGCAGCCAGTAACTGCCGAGCAACAGCCACTGATTGCCGACCGCATGTCTTTAATGTCATCGTCAGAAGGGTTCTTTTTGCATGTGCAAGATCCAGCTGGACTTTCTTTCAAAAAAGATGAAAAAAGTGCTTGACAGTCTTTTTTTTTTGCGCTAATATACTCAGTGAATGCTAATGAAATGCTATTGCGTACTGCGATGACCGATTCTTTTTTTCGGATTTCAAATAGATTAGGGAGAACAAGCCAATAAGGGGATTCCAATCAAATTCGTAGACTATATTGGACGGTTTTGGCTTGCGGACTGTTTGTGTCCGTTGTCTTAGCTGCTGTCCGGTATCCGTTGTCCTGCTTGTCCTAAACCGCCACCTGTTTGGTGCACGCTCGTCCTGCAGCGGAGCTGCTTACGGGTCGAGACAACTCTTCTATTGTGGAGGTGGAACATGAACAAGTTGGGGAAACAATTGGGTATCGTGTTGGTCCTTGTCTTGACCACAGGAGCAGGCTGCTATGCGTTTGATGTCTACCGGCTTGTTTTGCCGGCGGATTGTTACGCGGCTCGCACTGCCGCGTTGGAAGACTGGCAACCCACAGACGATAACACACTGTCCACCCTCGACCCAACAGTCCTTTTCAAAGAGATCGAGCTGCGGCGGGCTGCCGATACGGGAGTTCTGCAGTTCAAACGAGTGGAACTATCGCTGGACGACCTGGAGGGATACAGCGTCAACGAGCGCCTGCAGCCTCTCCTGAAGAATCGAAACGCAGCAGTCTGCGAGCCCGGCGTGGTGGTTGACGCTCTAGCAGAAGTGTTGAATGCAAAAGCGGAACTCGACTCGGGCGTTCGTGATGGGTACACCTCATATATTGAGCGCATCACTGGATTCGTATGTAAAGGTCTCGGGATCGCCGAAGAAGTAGAATGTTAACAGCAGTCAGTCATTACACTCTCAAGCGAGAGGGCGTCGCCATTAATTGCCAGGGAGAGAGAATTATGGACAAATCAATAATGAAGAGAAATCTGCCGAAGCGGAGTCACATGTCGCTCATCGCCTCCCTCTTCAATCTGGTACTTCTGCTCTGTCTGTTGTTATGGCAGTTATCTCCTCCGATCTTTTCGGATAATGAGCCGTCGACGACGACGCCTCCTGTTTATTGTCGAACAGGGTACACTGAGAATACGCTCACTTCAGCGCTGCATGGAGGGATCACATCGACTGGTACGATGCTCGTCGATTACTTTGATATGACGTGGCCTTGCGACGAGGAAGAGAATTATGTGGACGATCCACATCAAGTAACGTATACCAGACAAGAGAGCTTTAGCCATAGTAAAGACTCTAGTTTCACCGTGGGAGCCGCTTACAGTGTGGGCAGTTCCAGCTGGGGGGCCTTAGGGCTAAGTGCATCAAAGGTCATCTCACAGGGCTGGCAACACAGCGTAGGCACCCAAGTACAAACGACTTCTTCCTATAGCATTAACATCCCGCCGGGAAAACGTCTTCGCATCGAATGGACAATCGACTACACGGAGGGTTCGTACCACCGCCATCAATATGAACTGTGGGGATGTTATACAAAAGACCCTGTCTTGGTAGGCGATGAGATTGTCTGCCAGGGCGAATGGGAATATGAAGATGGCTACTGGAATGTTCGCACTTCTGACACGAATGGGAGATCAGAGAATAACCTCCATCATGACGGAGGCACGTGGTGGACATTGGACTGCGATTGAGGCACAGGACACACCCAGATCGTGCAAAAAAGGAGGAAGAACGATGAAGAAAACACTAGCCGCGGCGTTTATCATAATTGTTTCCGCAGTAACACTCTTTGTGCATTATACAGCCGGAGGGACGGACGGGAATCCGAGAATAGTCTCTGGCCAAACAGCGCTTGGAGAGCTTGTCCGGAATAGCCACATTCCGAATAGGGATCCACGTGGAGACCCTGTGGATGCTGCAGAAAAGCTGATCGCGGCTGCATCAAGAGAACCTGCCGACGAGGCGGCAGGTGAAGCATACTATATGGCGGGCGTTTTGTATTCGCAGGCCGCGGAATGGGAGGAAGCACTGAATGCTTATTGTACAGCGATTGAGGATTTTTCCCTCTCACCTTTGCAAGAAGTCTCAGCGCTCCTTTCAATGTCGCAGTGCAAACGCCACGTTGGCGACGCGGCGGGCGCCCTGGATTGTCTTAGAGAGATGCATACGAAAAGCGCTAATACTTCCGACCTCTACTCAGCCGCCGCAGAGGGGATTGCTCAATCAGAATCGGCGTATTTCAATACTCTGTACGCTTTGCTGGCCTCCAGTTTCCTTGAAGCCACAGACATCTTTATGGAAATAGGAGATCAGGCGCAAGCTGCCGACAATCTTTTGAGTTTTCTCAAATGGTATGACCAAATACATCCGAGGAAGGTGTTCTATGAAGCTGACCGAGACCTCGGTCTCGACTGTTCCGCTCCGCTTATCGACGCGGCGGCGCGTCTGTACATGGACGTTCCAGGTGGGGGGACAGAAAAAGCCCTGGAAATCTACTCCAAGTATGGCAAGCACTGGACTGCAACGCCGGATGAGCGGTTCATGTACAAGGTCTGGTCGATTGAACTCGGCACAAAACCGCATACAGAAAAAATGGAACTTCTGCGAAATCTTATTGATCACTACCCAGAAAGCGAAATGGCCCCTCAAGCGAAGGAACGATTGGCCCATTATGCTCGCGTGAACGATAATATTGAACTGGCAATGAGAATCTGGGAGGAGTTGGCAGACTTAAAGGGAAAGCGAAGGGCACGTTTTTACACTATTGTCCAGACGGCGTCACTCCACCTTGCCTATTATCATCTGCGCGAAAATGACGCGGATAAAGGACAGAAATATCTCGACAGAATCGCGTTTGAGTTCCCCGGAACCCATGTATACAATACGGCTACACGAATGGGGTTGTGGAAATGGCCGGAGGAAATACGAAGTCGTGTGAACTAAAGCGGAGTCAATAATTTGCCCAAGGATGTATGAGATCGAAGCCATCACGGGGAATGCGCCGTATTGATTGACGACATGGGCCTCGGTGAATGGTCGTTTTCTATCGTCGGCACTCATATCGCGTGGGCCACATGCATCGGCCGTCTCAGATACACCGAAGAACGTGGGTTATTTCCGACCAATACAGAAACAAACACCTATTTACTCCGTTCTTGTGCTTCTGTGTTCTGTGGCCATCACACACAATCCTCAGACAAGTCATGACATTTGGTGGCACTTGCAGATCGGGAAAGATATTGTACGCTCTTCTTCCCTGCCTTCACATGATACATACAGTTATACAGCGTCGGGGGCTTCCTTCTGTCAGCACTCCTGGCTGAGCGACGTGTTACTTCTTTTTATCTCATCAATTGCGGGAGAGTGGGCTCTCTATATTCTCCCGACCGCCATACACACGGTCTTCGCGTTCTCGGTCTTTGGGCTCGCTCTCGGGCAAAGCCGGGCTATTCTCGTACCCTTGCTTGTCGGCATCGTTTCTGCCTTTTTGGTTCACGCCCGAGAGATCCGTCCCTTCGTTATCGATGAAATATTCTGCCTTTTTGTATACGTTCTCGTTAGCCGACGTTGGACGGCTGGCAGTTGGACTCGCCATGTCTTGATCGCGTTGGTCTCTTGTATATGGACAAACTTGCACGGCTCCGCCGTTGGATTCGCGCTCATCATGGACGTGTCACTCCTGGCTGAAGTTGCCGCTAGACGATGGCCTCAGGGTCACATTCTTAGACCCGCGTGCAGAAATCCGCTTCTTATAATTCTGACTATGACTCTCGGCACTCTCGGTTCACTTGTGCATCCTTCTCCGGTCAATTTGCTGCGCCGAATTGTGCAAGGATATTTATATCCGACTCGCGATTGGCAGCCGCCATGGACTGTCTTTCGCCTCGATGGATACGAGACAGCCACATTCGGCCTCATCATCGCTGTGGCAGTGTGTTTTGTTTCGAGCGTAGTTCTATCGTTCTTGAGGCGGAGAACCGTCAACTTATCTGAACATCCTGTCTTCACGGCCGAGATCGTATTTGCAGTCCTTTGTACTGTCCTGGCAATTGGCGTGAATAGGTTTTCTTGGCTACTCTTCGTACCTATGCTTACGACGGCAAAACTCACATATACGTTCACAGGTGTACATCCAGCCCGCACAGAAACGTGGGCGCCGTTGATCACATTGTTTGTGATTGTCGCATCTTGCATGTTATGCCTTTTCAAGTACGAGCATAACGACTGGTGCGCAAAGGAACCCGAAGGGATTATGGCGTTCTGGTCACGCCAGAATCTGACTGGGAATGTGTTTTCACATCCCGTCTGGGGGGGCTTCATCATCTGGAGAAGCAATGCCACGGCGAAAGTGTTCTCGGACACGCGCATCGAGCCTTACGTCGAAGGCAAATGGCTTACAAAGAACCTCGTCATATACAAAGACATAAAGAAACACATTGCATACCTTAGGAACGTGGGGACGACACACATACTGGTCACGAGGGCGTATCACGACCTCCGTACATTACTGGGCCACAGAGAATTGGTCCTTCTGTATCAGACTCCAAACGCAGTGCTGTTCGAAATTGATTCGTAATTCCCTACAAAACAGCAGGATACTGCTACCCCGATTGGCAAGCAATCGGGGCTACCCGTCCTGTCACCGGGTGCCACCCCCAACTCCGCTTGGGGGTGGTCCTATCATCCACGCGCTCCACCTTCAGGCTTTGGGATTTCCGATCCAGCCATTAGCCTATACGTCTGTAAATTCAGGAATGGAATGGACTTCGAGTGGCGCGTTTACACGTACCGTATGTTGGTGACATCTGGAAAGAAATGTCCTCGACGGGAAGGAAAACCTTTCCCTGGGACCTCGTGCGCTCGGCGACGGACGGTTGCGTCGAGCCGATCTTCCGAACATTCGCCCTGGTGATCGCGATTCAGTATTTTCACTGCTCGGTAGTCGAAAAATCAGTGATCGCTTCCGCCGCTCCATTCGGCCTGCTCCTTTCGCTGGCCTATGCCTCTGTAAGCACGGTTTGGTTCCGCCGGCGCACGGTCCAGGTTTTCGTTCCGTACATGGGTATCGTGCTCGGAACGTTTATCGCTGCATTTGCTCCCAGCGGGACATGGTTCGCCGTCGGAATCCTGTTTGTTGGACTCTCCCACCCGCTTCGATTCCCTTCCCTAACGGCAATCTACCGGGAGAACTACCGGGGGACGGTACGCGGCCAGGTGCTCGGCCTGACCGTAACAATTCTCGTCATGCTTACGCTGATTGTGAGTTACGCGGGGGGAGAGTGGATCGACCTTGATATCGCAAATTACCGTCATTTGTTCCTACTCCTCGGAATCATTGCAGCCGTGGGTGGATGCTCTGTCCTCAAGATGCCTTCCCGGAGTGTGCCCCATCAACGTGCCGATCCGCCGTCAGCGTATATCCGCGTTCTGACCGAGCACCCGATATTCGCGTACGTGCTTCTGAGCTGGTTCATCTTCGGGGCGGCGAATCTGGCGATGATCCCGCAGACGTTCGAACTGCTGAGCCACGAGAAACATGGGTTCAATCTCTCGCCGGGAGCGGTTGCGATTGTGTTGGGAGTGGTGCCGGAGCTGACACGCCTGTTGTTCATCCAAATCTGGGCACGCATTTTCGACCGGTTTCATATTATTACCGTTCGCATCGTGATCAACATGTTTTGGTTGGTGTACATGATTTTGTTTTTCCAAAGCGGGAGCTTATGGGTGGTTTGTGTGGGGATCGCGTGTCGGGGGATCGGTTTCGCGGGTGGCGCGATTACGTGGAATTTGTGGGTTACCCGTTTCGCGACACCGGAGGAGACCTCGAAATACATGGCGATTCACACATTTATGACGGGTGTGCGCGGAGTGACGGCACCCTATTTGGCCTACCTGTTCGTGGATGCGTTTTCGATCCGGACGGCGGGCTGGGTGGCAGCGGGGATGGTGGTTCTTGCTACGGTGATGTTGATTCCGTTGAGACGATACGAGACGCAGAAGGCGGCGCAGCCGGTGGAGGTGTAGGAGGGGGTTGAACATCTCGCCTTCTTTACCTCGCTGACTTTTTACTGCCCCGTCAATCTCTTGCAAGAGGAAAAAAGAACCGGGCAGGACCATTGAACAAGTCCCACCCGATTTCGGTTTTGCCTCAGTGAACCTGTCGCCACGGATAAACCAGGGCGCTACTGTCATTCAACGCTTCCTGCAGCGATCAGTGCAAAGCCCAATCGGCAACGCCGGTTCCGGCCGCAAAGATCACGCTTCCTGCACCGCCGTGGCTCAGCCTTCCACCGGAGTTGATCGCCCACTCGAAGTTCTCTTCGAGATAGTTCGGATTCGCCGCCATGTCGGCTTCCAGATCCGCCATCGTGTCATACCACGCTGCGGGATTCTCTCCAACTTCCCACACCAGCTGCGCTGGATCAAACCCAATCGGGCGCATCCGGTTGGCCCAGAAATACTGGATTTCCATGGTCCAACCGTCGCCGCCTTCATAGTGCATATCGTCGTCATCCACACCGATGTTGAAACCCATCTCGTAGCCGTCGTCCAGCTTATTGCCTTTTTCCGGACTTTCGAACATCCGCTTGGACATTTTCAGCTCAAGTTTCCAACCGGGATCTTCTTCTTTTCCGACAACGAAAACATCGCTGTCTTCACCGTAGGCCCAGTCGACCACAGACGAAAATCGCGTTCCTTCACGAACGGCTTCTTCGTCCGGCAACCATTCTGAAAACCCGCCATCGTATGTGGCGTATAGATGTCCACCATACTCGTCCTGGGAGGCGTCTGTGTTGACATCGTAATCATCGTTGAATGCGTCAACGATGATCTCGATGGCATCATCCCGCCAAGCGGCCTCGGGCGGCTGATCGATGTTCACGATGTCATCGGCAGTCACGACGCCCACATAGAAATACTCGTCATCGTGAGCGACCCAAAAACTGAAACTGTTGTCATCGGGTCCGTCCCATTCTCGGTCACCGGGATAATCGAGGATCCATGCGTTTACACCGGGTACCACCGGCACACCCGCAAATCCGCCGTATTCCGCATCCGAAACATCTCCATCCAGCGTGATGGAGCCGTTCGCCACCTTTGGAGCGGTCACCGTGGTGCTTTCGACATCCG
Organism: uncultured bacterium; assembly: GCA_964612675.1. Lineage (GTDB taxonomy): Bacteria > Hinthialibacterota > Hinthialibacteria > Hinthialibacterales > JAKPRU01 > CAZTDD01. The sequence goes on along the minus strand of CAZTDD010000033.1, from coordinate 48,312 downwards.
ACCACGGACCTTCGGCAGAGACATCAAAATCGAAGATGTCATAGATTTCTTGCGCTGAAACCACAGCGCCCATACTCAAACAGAGTATCCCCACGAAAAAAACTCTACGCATACCTAACCTCCTTGACTCGTTAGTTTTTTCTTCCGCGCTTCGAATAGGCCCCACGTGGAAGTTAGTGCACTATTAACGGAAAAACTAGAGAATGTCAAGATCCGAATCAGGGGTTAACTGGTCGGATTCGTTTGGGCGATGTCGGACAAGTTTGCGGAACGCGACGAGAGGCACCTTTTGGCATATCCAAAGAGGGCCATGGTGGATAGTCGGTCTTCACGCAGGGACTACACGATCAGTCACTCAACAGAAAATCCTTGACCGTATGGCCGATGACCTCACGGTTTACCCGTGCGATGGCCCTCACGAGCGGTATTTCTTTGGGACATACGCGTACGCAGTTTTGTGCGTTTCCGCATTCGTGGATACCGCCGGGTCCCATGACCGCCTTGAGTCGTTCTCCTCTGTCATGTGTGCCCGTGGGGTGCATGTTGAACAGGCGAACCTGCGCGATGGGAGCGGCCCCGATGAAGTCATTGTTATCGCAAACCTGAGGACAGGCATCGAGACAACACCCGCACGTCATACAACGAGAATACTGATAGGCCTCCACTTGCTCTTCGGGCGAGCGGCGTGGGCCGGGTCCCAAATCGTACGTTCCATCGATTTCGACCCAGGCATGGAGGCGTTTCAGAGCCTCGAACATACGTGAACGATCGACAACTAAGTCGCGCACCACAGGGAATTTACGCATCGGTTCGAGAACGACGGGTTTCTCGAGTTGGTCGACCAGTGCCGAACACGCCTGACATACCGTGCCGTTGATCACCATGGTGCAGGCACCGCAGACCTCCTCCAGGCAGCTGCAATCCCAGGCAACGGGCGCGACTGCTTTGCCTGAACTGTTCACAGGCTTTCGCTGGATTTCCTGGAGCAACGTGATCACATTCATGTTGGGACTGTATTGAACGTCAAATTCGTCCCAGTAAGGGGCGGACTCCGCCTTATCCTGACGCTTGATCTTGACCCGAACGGTTTCTGCTGCGCTCATGATGACCTCTCAGATGAGAAAACCTCTCAATTCCTGTCATCCCTCAGTCATATCGGCGGGGATGAGGTTGGACCAAACTGGTATCGATTTCTTTGTAGCTAATCTCCGGACCTTCCGGCTTGTATTTCGCAATGGTCATTTTCAGCCAATTCTTATTGTTTGCTTCCCATTTTTCGAGATACTCCTTGTATTCCGGAGAGTTGATGTCTTTCGGCTGTTTGATCTCGAATTCAGGTTTGTAATGCGCGCCCCGGCACTCGTCTCGAAGAATCGCGCCTTTGACGATGATTTTAGCGATTTCCAGCATGTTCCAGAGCTGACTGAGAAAGATCACGGGCTGGTTGTTCCATGAAGAATCATCCAAAGCAGCACAATCCTTCCAAAGCTCCTGCATCTCTTCGAGACGACGATAAGTCTTTTGGAGCTGTTCGTTGTGGCGGACGATGGTCACATCGGTGTTCATCATCTCGCCCAGCTCGCGATGAAGCATGTACGGATTGACTTTTCCGTCCATCTTCCGCAGCTCTTCCAGCCGATCAACCCAACGTTTCTTCTCGCTGTCGGCGGCGCCGTTGAAATCGCCCTGGGTATTCTTATTCAATTCGATTGCGGCTGGAGCGACTACGAACCCCGCGAATATGCAGGAAAGCAAGGAATTCGCACCCAATCGATTTGAGCCGTGATATTGGCAATCGACCTCACCAATCGCGTAAAGGCCCGGGATATTGGTCATTTGATTGCGCGGACTGCTGCGATCCAACAGTCCGTCGGGTGTTTTCTCGAAGTCGACCCACAGCCCGCCCATGGAGTAATGAACCGCGGGGAAAATCCGCATCGGTACTCGCCGTGGATCTTCACCGACGAATTTCTCGTAAATCTCCATGATCCCGCCGAGTTTTCGGTCGAGTTCCTCGTCGGGTTTGTGGGACAAATCGAGGTAAACCATGGCCTTCCCACCGATACCGAGTCCCATGTTGATACAGACATCGTAAATCTCGCGGGCGGCGACATCCCGAGGAACAAGGTTTCCGTAACGGGGGTACCGTTCTTCGAGGAAATACCAACGATCTTCTTCGGGGATCGTTTCCGGCGCACGAGAATCGCCTTGGTTCTTCGGCACCCAAATTCGGCCCCCTTCTCCGCGTGCGGATTCCGACATCAGACGGAGTTTGTCGGTACCCGGAATGGCCGTGGGATGAATTTGAATAAACTCGCCGTTGGCGTACTCGACGCCTTGTTGGTAAACGCTCGACGCAGCGGAACCGGTATTGATCATCGAATTTGTCGTTCGACCGAACACAAGCCCGGGACCACCGGTGGCGAGAATCACCGCCGCTGCCGGAAACGCTTGTATCTCCATGGTCGCCAGGTTCACAGCGATCATTCCGCTGCAGACACCCTTGGAATCGATGACTGCTGAGAGAAATTCCCAGCCCTCGTATTTTTTGACTTTCCCAGCGGCTTCATACCGCCGGACTTGTTCGTCTAAAGCGTAAAGGAGCTGTTGACCGGTTGTCGCACCGGAAAACGCGGTCCGGTTATAGAGCGTGCCGCCAAACCGGCGGAAATCGATGTTTCCTTCAGGAGTACGATTGAAGGGAACGCCCATACGGTCCATCAGGTAGATGATCCCCGGCGCACAGTAACACATATCCTTACAGAAGGCCTGATCCATAAGGAAATCGCCACCTTTGATGGTGTCATAGAAGTGGATATCGGGACTGTCCCCTTCGCCCTTTGTGTTGACCGCGCCGTTGATACCCCCCTGCGCGCATACGGAATGGGAACGCTTCACCGGCACAACTGAGAACAGATCCACCTCGACTCCCAGTTCGGCCAATCTCATCGCTGCCGACAACCCGGCAAGTCCTCCACCGACTACGATAAACCTCTGCGCTGCCATGATATTCCTTCCTCACGTTGCGTTCGCCGCGAAAGCTGCCAAAGACAGCATGAAACCCGAAAATACGATCACACCGATTGCGCTGCATATATACAGCAGGTTTCTCTGTGAATGCTCGCCCACTGTGACTCCCCACTTCACGAGGAAATTCCAGAGACCGTTTCCAAAATGGAACGAAGCGCATGCGACACCGACGACATAAATCAGGATCAAAGAAGGTTGGACCAGTCTCTCCGCCACGTAGGCGAAATCAAGATGCTCGATGGCGGGGTCAATTGCCCAGGAGATACGCATTCCCCAAACGTGCAGGATGATGTACGCAAACGCGATAATACCGGTCCATCGTTGCGCGAAATACAGCCAATTGCGAGCGTATGCGTAGTCCTGAGGATTGCTCTTCGATTTCCACCAGATGATCAGGCCGAGGATTCCGTGAAAGAGGATCGGCAAACCAATGAAGCCTATTTCGAGGAATAACACAAACGGCAGGCTTTGGAGCCGCAACACCGCCGCGTTGTACATCCCGTCTCCATAAAAGAAGGCGAGACTGTTTGTGAAAACATGCTCGATGAAAAAGACTCCGATGGGAAAGATACCTAGAAGGCTGTGTAGCCGGCGAAGATAGAAATCCTGATGAGACTCGGTCGTCATAATGATCCTCTCGCCCCTATTGAGACTTCCGTAGTGACGTTCGTTCCAGTCGAGAACCTTGCGGAATAGGATAGTAGCAGATCTTGCCGTCTCTCGCCTACCCCTGTCGTCCCCCCATTGGTCGACAGCATGTACTATACAGGCAAATTGTACGCAAATGAATGTCGATACCCGACTCGAATAGCCTGCTCCATGTTGAGTAATGGAGAGGGATGATTGGTTCCGTGATGATCCCCATTCTGGCTTCTACAATTCTAGCGGTCATAGTCCTTTTGTCTCTTCATACGATTCGGACATATCGAGGGAGGCGGGTTCCAAGGCCGTTCCGGAGGTTTCCGTGCATTGAAGAACTTACCGCCCACGGAGCTACTATTTCGTGGATTACACGCAAACCGTCCAGCGGTGCCCTCGAATTGCTGCGTTCCGGACAGAATCCGCAGACCATCGCAACCAAGGGGATTCATACCCGCCACTCGGTTCGTGTTGAAAAGCTAAAGCCGGACACGGTTTATCCGTATGCCGTCGCAGTGGATGGAGAGTTGTTCCGGTACGATTTTAGCCTAAAGACATGTCCTTTGGGCAACGAATCGTCGGTGGGTTTCTTTGTGCTCAGCGATACCGGTTCGGCGAGAAGTCCGCAGTATCGTGTAGCGAACCGGATCCAGCGCCTCGTTACCAGAGGAAAGGTCCAGTTCGGTCTTCACGCAGGCGATGTGAGTTACAGCGCAACGGCCACCCCCGATGAAGACAAAGAGTATTTCAAACCGTATCGCAAGATCCTCTGTAAAGTACCCATCTGGCTTGCCATCGGTAATCATGATGCTCACCACGGCAAACTGAGGCGTCATCTGGAATTTCACCGGATGCCCGCGAATAAACGCTGGTATTCCTTTGATTATGGTCCGTTGCATGTGATCGTTCTCGATTCCACGGTCTTCCGGTCGAAACATCAGAACGAATGGCTGGAACAGGATCTGATTGAGAATAGAGAGCGACCATGGAAAATTGTCCTGGTGCACCATCCCCCCTATTCGTGGCCGTATCTCTATAGGGGGCTTCCTGCACGCGGCAGCCACTTTCCTTTGCGAAAAAAGTGGTGCCCGTTATTCGAAAAACACGGTGTCGATGTGGTGTTCAGTGGTCACAGCCACACCTATCAGAGAAGCCGTTGCGTGAAGGATTTCAATCCGGCCGGTCACGGCGTGCATTACATTGTCTGTGGCGGCGGTGGAGCGCCTGTTCACAGTGTCTCAGACAGCCTGGCCGAACCCGGCCTTATGGAAAAGGCGGTCGGCAACCGGTATCACTTTCTCTTTGGGGCGGTGGAAAGGAATGAATTCGTGCTGAGAGGCACGGACGCTCGCGGGAGAGACTTCGACCGCTTTTCAATTCAACGAAACACGGGTTCATGATTCCTCCGATTCATTGCCGTTCCGTAACACAATCGAAAGGACTCCGTAACGATCCCATAACCTCGTCGTAAGATTTCTTCCCTACAGTGTCTCATCAGAATCACCGTTTCGTGAAAGACAATCCGCTGGTCAGAGATAGCGAAATCGAAGACGCCTATGTCCTTCACATCGGTCTTTCCGAATAACCTGTCCACTCCTGTCTTCTCATTTGCCATAAGAGCATGGGGCCGCCGATGGTATACAGGTAGTTGCTTACGGCGCTTTCCGCACATTGTGAACATAACGGAAACCACTGCGAGGATTTCCTGGATCGCTCGTGCACCGTCAAACAATATTCTCGAAGTTGTGTCGGAGAACTCGCAACTTACTTCTTTCCCGAGCGATTCGCCGGGCCCACATCACTCCGTCCATCTCGCCGGATTGGAATCGGACACACAATACGAGTACTGGATCTCGGCAAACGGAACACACATCGAAGGACCGTTTTACTTCAGGACACGCCCACGAAGAAAGCCGTCTGAAATCGTGTTTTTCGTGGTTGGAGACACAGGATCCACAAAGCCGTCTCAGTACCGTATTGCCTCGGAAATAGACAAACGACTGAGAGAGCAATGTCTTCAGTTCGGCCTGCATACAGGAGATGTTTGTCACCGAAAGCCGGTCCGTCACAATGAGGAGAGGGAGTATTTTCACCCATACCGAGATGTACTCGCGGAGATTCCTGTATGGCTTGCGGTTGGGAATCACGATATCCGGGACAAACAGGAAAGAAGACCACATCCAAAGCATTACTTCATGCCTGGGAATGGTCGATGGTATTCCATTGACTACGGACCGCTCCACGTTGTCTTCCTGGACTCGAATGATTATCGATCCGAACAACAACTGAAATGGTTGACTGCGGATCTGATTCAGAACGCTGGGAAACCGTGGAAGTTTGCGGTTTTACATCATCCGCCGTATGCCTTGCCGTATACCGACAGAAAAAAAGGACGAAATGCGAATGATAGCCATCTTGGAATACGTGAATGCTGGTGTCCTTTGTTTGAAAGGTTCGGTGTCCAGATGGTCTTCAGCGGCCACAATCATAGCTACCAGAGGAGTCGGCCGATCGCAGACTATGAACCGGAAGCAGGAAAAGTCCAGTATATTGTGACAGGTGGAGGTGGGGCGCGGTTGCATCCGATTGGGAGAAGCGGCGACGAACCCGAAATCATCGAATGTCACGCAGAGCGTCATCACTTCCTTCAGGTAACCCTCACGGACACACAGTGCAACATAGAAGCAGTGGACGACCGTGGCACCGTTTTCGATCGCTTCACTGTCTCCCGAAAGTCGAGTTCTACATTGTTCCAAAGAACAGTGGCATAAGGCGAGAGGCTCTCCTAAGTCTCGTTGTCTTCAATCGGCTCCTTCCCGATTTCTCCCAGAATGACTTCAGCAGCATGCTGAAGATCTCCCGGGCGATGCGCCGCTGTGACAGTCAAACGGAGCCTTGAACTTCCTTCCGGCACGGTAGGAGGACGTACCGGAAGCGCGAGAATACCCCGCTGTTCGAGTTGGCGGGAGAGAGTTACGCATCCAGCTGCGTCTCCGACGATAACGGGAATAATGGCCGTCCTGGTTTCCGAACTGCCCTGAGAAATGAAACGCGACAGGGAGGAACGAAAAAGATCGATGTTCGCATGGAGCGCATTACGCAGGTCTGAATCTGTCTCTGAGATCTCCAGGGCTTTCACTGCGGCCCAGGCGAGTGCCGGTGAAAGACCTGTCGAGTAGATGAAGGCACGGCAGCGGTTTATAAGATAATCGACCACGAGTCTCGATCCGCAGACAAATCCCCCCTGGCACCCCAGAGCCTTGCTCAGTGTTCCCATCAATACGACGGGGACTTCCGGCCCTGTGGGCAGTCCGAAGTGGCCCCACGCTCCGCTGCCCCGGTCGCCCATCACCCCGGTCGCGTGTGCCTCATCGATAACAAGAAGAGCGCCGTATCGGACGGTCAGATCTAGAATCTCGGGCAAAGGAGCAACATCGCCGTCCATGGAAAAAACGGATTCTGTTACCACGAGCGTTCGGCGCTTCGATTCCAACAGATGTTTTTCGAGATCGCTAAGATCGTTGTGTCGGAACCGATCCAGTTTGGCCCCTGACATTCGGACTCCGTCAAGAATGGATGCGTGACAAAGGCGGTCCGCGAGAACCATGTCATGCCGACTCACAAGAGCCGAGATCAGTCCGGCATTGGTTTGATATCCTGACGGAAAGACGAGGGCCGCCTCCGTTCCCTTCAGGTCCGCGAGCCGCTCTTCGAGGACACGGTGGGCCTCGGAATGCCCCACGATCAACCTGGATGCCCTTGCCCCCACTCCCCAGCGTTTTGCCCCTTCGATCAGGGCTTCGATCAGGCGCTCATCGTTCGCCAGACCGAGATAATCATTGGAGGAGAGATCGATTAGAGAGCGCTTTCCGATTCTTTGAGGGATAGAGAGATGGAGTTCTCGAAGCAGATTTTGGCTGGCGAGTTTGTCGATCTCCTGTTTCCACGCATTGGCCCAATTATCAGACATTTTGCTCACAAGGTATTGCTTGACAACAAGTTTGAAATTGTCAAAGCTCAAACAGGTAGACTGTTTGCATTCAGCAAAGATCGGTCTAGAATCATAGCGTAACACAGAGCGGCCATGGGTCTCCTGTGGAGGCCATGGTGCGCGAGGAATGATAAAGGAGATAAGGAATGCGTCAAGAACGCGGATTCACGCTGATCGAACTTTTGATTGTGGTTGCCATTATCGGCATCCTTGCCGCTATCGCGGTCCCAAATTTTCTAAACGCGCAAATGCGTGCCAAGGTTGCCAAAGTGGAAAGTGAACTAAGATCGATCAGTACGGCTCTTGAGAGCTATCGCATAGACAACAATATGTATCCTGTCTGGCGTACCTTCGAAAATGGAAACATCTGGCCGGTATCGGCACGCTTGAATCCGTTGACGACCCCGGTCTCGTACATGGGAAATGTTCCGCAAGACCCATTCCTGAAGAAAATACATGGTGCGCGAATCAATGACGATCAGCATGAAGCGTACGATACCTACGACTATGTCGACGCGTGGACAGCATTTAACACGATGAATGAAACCGTATTGAGTGCTTCCTACCGTTGCGCAGAGTGGCGAATCGCCAGCGCGGGCCCCGATTTCAACCAAACATACGGCAGTGTGGCCACATTCGACGCCAGTAACGGGCTGAACAGTATCGGAGACATTGTCCGCACAGGTCCCCGTGTGTCTCGCCCGTGCGACGACTCGCTGGTGGGCAAGTAGAGCCTTTCATTCAAGCGAAGATAGTCCATCAAAAAAAGCGAGCGCCGATAGCTGGAAACGGCGCTCGCTTTTTCTTTATCCGCCCCTAACCGGCCTCTCTGTTTCCCATTTCGTCGATATAATAAAACTAGGAGCGTGTTCAGGCAGCTCGATTACTCAGGAAGGGGGGCTCCATATGTCTGAGATTTATCGAATCGTCGACAGACAGATCAATCGTTGGAACGTGGAACGAGAGGCGCTCGACAGGCGGTATCTCGAGGAAGAGGCCGCCCGCCCCGTTCGGCCTTCCGAACGAAAACCGGTTGTGACCATTTCCCGCCAGCGTGGATGTCGCGGGAAGGAACTAGGCAAGATACTGTCTCACAATCTTCATTACGGCCTCTTCGACAAAGAAATTATTGAGTATATCGCAGAGAATACCCATGTTCGGCGTGAAGTGATCGAGTCATTGGACGAAAAAGACAAGTCGGACTTGCAGACTTGGATCGACGGGATATTGTCCGGGAAGATCACCGACCATGACGATTATGTCCAAAATCTAAGCAAACTGGTGAAAACCACAGCGCTTCAGGGTGGCGTCGTTATCCTGGGCCGAGGGGCGAACTATTTCCTCTCGGAAACGTCCGCGTATCGTGTCCGGATCATTGCCCCGCTTGCGAAACGTGTACAGAATCTCGTCGATCTGGAAGGAAAACCCGAGAAACAAGCCCGCGAGGAAATCAAGCGGGTAGATCGGGAGCGATCGGAATTCGTGCATCGATATTTTCAGAAAGATATTGACGATGCATCGGACTACGACTTAACAGTGAATTTGGGGAGTCACTCGTTGGACACCGCATCGAAGATCATCCTTTCGGCGCTTCGTGCGAAAGGATGGACTGTTGAACAGACCGGCGGTGACAAGAGGGCGACACAAAAGACGTAACGCTTACCGGTGGCAGTATGTACACTCATCCATGTCCGGTATACCGAGCTCGTCTTTCTGTTCGGTGTGACAATCGATACACCGTATATGCATCGCCTCTTTCAGCCCGATCGCCTCTCCCGGCTGAGCGTCGGGATCCAGCCCGCCCGGCTTCTCGGGTGCGACCGCTTCGACTTGCGTGACGTCGGTAGAACGATACATGTCTCGGTGACAAATCGCGCATGGTTTGTAGTCTTCATTGCGGACAATCACAAACCCCTGAGCCTCTCCACAGTGGCATTTCGCACAGGATTCGTCTTCTCCAAGCACACGTACCAATTCTGCATGAGGGAAATCCTTCACGTCTTTGCCCATCCGGTCGCCGTCCAATGTGAATGTGTCGGGCACCTGCTCTGTAGTCCAATTCGGATTCTGAATGATTTCTTCCCAGTTTCCTGAAGGATACACGGGCCATTCACGGATCAGACGTCCATGGAGAGCCTGAGTGGGGAGTGCCGCTGCGGCAACAGCCATGCCCATCACCACAAACATCGACGCGCGAGCCGCTCCAACATATCCGGCCCGCCCCGGCAACTGCTCGATGGCCCTCTGTTCGTCAGTCTCGTCCGACAGCGGGAAATAATGATGAGTGTCCTCTTCATCCCCCACAACGGGGAATCTGCGGATGATCCATGAAAACAAGATGACTCCGAGCGCGACGAGGGCTGAGGAGTAAACGAATTCCATCCATGTCGGGATGTAATGCGACCCCGTAGACCAACGGATTCCAAGCAAACCGACATTCATTCGATTCAATGTCGTTCCACCAACGACCATCCAAGCGGAAAGCAAGAAGAGACCTTTTGAGGTACGAAACGGCTGGAAAAGAAAGAAGACGGCCGGAAGGATCACGCCGAGCAGTATTTCCGCCAGAAAGAGGTTACTCTCGTACGACCCTTCGAAGACGCGGGTGAATTGACCCCGGAACACAAGATCGCCGAGTTTCAGAAGGAGATAAGCAAACAGAACAATGGATGTGGCCCGGGCCAGGGGCGCAACAATCCGTCGATCGTAGTCCTTCCGTCGATAACTGCAGGCCGAAATATACAGCATGCTAACCACCATCAACCCCGCCGCCACAGCGGACAGCAGGAAAAAGAAGGGGACCAGCTGCGTATGCCACAACGCGTCCAGCTTACCTTTCATGATCAGGAAAAGCGCACCGAGAGACGATTGGTGGAGTGTCGAAAGAGCCACGCCGGTAATGACCACGGGAATCGATATGGCTTTAAAAAACTTCTCGATTTTGCGCCAGCCCAGTCCCTCACAAATCACCGGAGTGAATTCCAGAAACAGAACCGTCATATAGAGGATCACACACCACGCGACCTCGAACAGGACGGAATGATGCTGCCAGTAGATCAGGATATGCCAAAACCGTTCCGGTCGTCCGATATCGAAAGCAAGCCCCACACAGTACAAACCGTAGCCCAGGCACGCACTCAACACAGCGAGTCGGGCGATTGGTTTGAACCGTTTCAGCTGAAAAACATACACGACCATGGCGAGAGTAAAACCGCCTGCCGCGAGCGCGATACCGCAGGCGACGTCGAAAACGATGCCCAATCCCCAAGGCGTTACATCGTCAAGCGCCGTTACCGAACCGAGCCCCCTCCAGAATCGAAAGAACGCCACAACGATCGCCGCGCCGACGATAAACCAACAAACGCTTTGCACTACACTGGGCTTGCGCTCTACCGACATCAATCTTACTCCTTCACGATTCGTTCTCGTTCTCCAATTTCATACGGCGGTTAATTACCCACCACGCACCCGACACCGCGATACCGGCTCCGAGGCCGATCGTAGGAACCTTCACCATCCAATCCCACGTATATTTCGATAGAGGATCGACACCGACTCGCTCGCGGAATCCGAGGAACTCCAACGGAACATTGGATACGTACAACACGCAGGTTCCGCCGGCTTCATGCTCGCCGTACACATGGTCGATGTAGCGGTCCGGGGATTCCTGAACACGTCTGTGCGCTTCTTTGATCAGTTCGTCGCGTTCACCGAAAATAGTCGCCGCCTCGGGGCAGACCTTAACGCATTCCGGCACCTCGCCCTCTTGAAGGCGGTCATAACAGAGGATGCATTTTTGTACCAACGGGAACGCCGAGCCCCACTCATAACGGGGAATCGAGAACGGGCACGCATACATACAATATCGGCATCCGATACAGATTTCGTCGTTGTAGATAACCGCTCCGGTCTCTTCATCTTTGTGGAACGCGCCCACCGGACAAACCGATTCGCAGGTCGGCTCCATGCAATGGAGGCAATGACGTCGAACAAAAACGTCTTCCTTTGGCTCGACGACCGTAGTCCAATTGGCCGAGGAGAGATCGTCGGTCGCGTCTTCGCTGAGAATCGCGACCTCTCCTTTGTTGTAGAGATTGTGGCACGCCTCTTTACATTTATCGCACCCAATACACTTGGTAACGTCGGTTAGAATCGCTTTCATGAATGACTTCCCTCCGCTCCGTGCGGGTAGGTTTCAGGCACCTCGATAGCAAATCTGCTCCCGACCTGGCCTGCCAGTCTGGTAAATGGAAAGAGGAAGCAGTGAGCCAATTTCGTGAATGGAATCAGCACGAACACCAACTCTCCGCTGAGAATATGAATCAGCAACATCAACTCATAGGACATCGGATTCCACGATCTTGGCGCGACAAAACCCGTAACGAAGGGAATCAACACCAAAATGGGAAGGAGATAATCCATGGTTGAGCTGAAGAGACGTGTCGGAGGATAGGTTGCACGTGCGATCAGGAGCCCAATACCCGCGAGAATTGTCGTCCAGGTAAGGACATCGGCCAAAAACCCCGGAAGTGCGGGCCAGCCAAAGTGAACGGCCTGACGCCACAAGGTGATATGTTCCGCAAGGAAAATCGGCACAACGATCACGCCGATATGAAAGACGTACGAGAGAACACTGAAAACCGTCCGGCTCTTCCCGAAATGAGAGAAAGGAAACAGCCATTCGAAAATGTTTGCGCCTATCCGCTTCAGCCGAATATTTCGATTTTGGGCCCGGCGGAGTCCACTCACCGACGACCAAAAGAGTAGGAAAAGCCGTCGGCCCAGCCCGGCCAAAAGGATGACAAACGTGAGTCGAAAAAGCGGTCCTTGTGCAAACTCGAGTAGTTGTATTGTCATGATCGATTCCAGGATTTATGGTCTCTTTCGTTTCTTCTTGTCTTAAACAAGCGCTTTTGCCAGAAGGTCGTGCAGACCGACCAGTTCCAGTTCCAGTTTGTGATAATCGATCAGTTCGCGGAGTTGTTTCTTGCAATTCGCACACGGTGCGACGAGGATCTCCGCGCCGGCTGCTTTCGCGGCCTGGAGTTGCTCGACCTTTTTGCGGCCGCCGATTTCCATCCTGAATTTGTATATATCCTCCACCGTCACCGTGCCACCACCACCGCCACAGCAGTAGTTCTCGGTTCCATGGGGTTCCATTTCGATCAGCTTCCCGCTGATGCACGCACGCAGAATGGTGCGAATATTCTCTCCCTGTGTTCCCATGCGCACGATATTGCACGGATCGTGAAGCGTCATATTCTCGGGATTCGCTTCTGGGTTCAGTTTGATCTTGCCTGTGCGGACTGCGTCTGCGGTCATCTCGTGGATGCTGATCACATTGATACCGCTGAGTTCGGGATGACAATCGATATAATCCATGACAGTCCGTGTCGCGTGACCGCACTCTCCGATCAGAATGTTGGGCGTCTTCAGACGGCGCGCCTCGTCGGTAAGTCGTTTCAGTACGCCTAGGAGTACCTTATCGCTGTAAAAGAGACCGTAGTTGATCGCGTCATAAAACTTCGTTCCGAGTGTCCAGCTCACTCCCATGGCATCGAGCGCCATGGCGACCCCCATCAGGGTTTCAGCCTCCATCATCCAGTCGCTGACCGGAGCGACAAACAGGTAGTCCACTCCCTCGACGTCTCGCGGAATCTGAACCTTCTTGCCATAAGTGTCTTCGATGTCTTCTTCAAGAAACTCAATCGTGTCGATCAAGGCCGGCAGCGGTATGTTGCTTGTGTTTCCGCCTTCCTCGAACTCGAGTCGCGAACTGAAGGACAGATTCTTCGGAACGATCCCCATCTCGTTCAGAATCTGACGTGCGAGACGGTTGATCGCCATCGCGTCGACTCCCATCGGACATTCCAACACACACCGTTTGCAGTTTGTACACCGGTACGCCATCTCCGCCATGTCCTCGACGGTAACGCGATCGACATTGGGAGCACCGGGACGCAGTAGACGAGCAACACCGTTCTGTTTCGGATTGAAGAAGCGTCGATACAGCTCATAGAGAACGTGATTGCGGTATGCGGGGATGTCCTTTAATTCGCCCGTCGCTTGATAGACCGGACAACGTTCCGCGCATCGTAGACAGTTCGCACACGAATCCGCATACACCGACAGCGGGACAGCGTAATTCGTTTCCCTAAGAACTTTCTCCATCGCGGCACGAAACGCTTCGAGGTCTGTGCCGGACGGAGATTCCTCAAGCGCATACCAGTATTTGGGTTCTTCGCTCATAAGGTCACACCGGGTCTCTCAAGGTTTGGGAATCCGTGCCGTGCTGCCCCCCGGGCACAGCTGGAAATCGCATTATAGGGGAAGCATCTTCTCCCACAAAGAGGTCTTTACAACGGATTACCGGAAAATCATGTCGTTAAATAGAATACTGTACACGTTGATTCAAGAAAATGGGAAAGTCCAACAAAGACAACACGAATCCTGGTTTTAAAGTCCTATTAAAATAATAGGAGTAGTCGAATTTCTATAAGAAGAGCGAAGACTTTGCGGGTGGTGGAGCGTGCCGAGGAAGAGCGAGCAAGTGAGCCTGGAAAGTGAATCACAAAGACACGAAAGGCACACGAAAGCACGAAGAAATGAAAGAAGACAAGGAGGCTTCTGTCGCTTCGCGCCCAGTACGCCCTGAGAGGAAGCGTTTGTTCGTAATCACGGCCTCGCCGATCCGCGACGCGGAATCGCGAAACATGGTTGGCGAGTCTAAGTACAACCCTGCCGTGGGTACCAGCCGACCGATATCATATTCCCCTGATTTTTAAGACTGGATTGAGTGAACAAAACGATGCGTTTCTGGAAGCGAAAGAAGACCGAAGAGACAACGGAAGAAGCCGAAGAGCAGCAGCCCGAGACGGAGGAATCCGCACCGGAGACCGAGGCGGCCGCCACCGAAGAGCCTGAAGCGGTTCAGCCCGAACAGCTCGCCGTTGCAGAAGAGGAAGAACCGCGCGAGCTGCCGCATGTCGAGGCTGAAGAGGTCGCTTCCTCTCCTTCCACAGAAGAGCCCGAACCGGCGGCAGAGGAAGAGCCTGAGGTCGAGGAAGAGGAACCGGGGGAACAGCCCCGAAAACGCGGCTTTTTCGGCAAACTGGTCGACCGATTGCGAGCGTCGCGCGACGCGATTGTCAGCAAAACCATTTCAGCATTCCAGCGTCACGGGAAGATCGACGACGATCTTCTGGACGATCTCGAAGAAACCCTCATCACCGCCGACGTCGGTGTGGATACAACCCTTCGGTTGATCGACCACCTGAGGGATGAGGTCAAGTATCAGAAGAAGAAGGGCAGCAAAGACATCGATTGGCTGACCGGCACGCTGAAAGAAGCCATCGGCCGGATGATCGCGAGCGAAGAACGTGAGCTAAAGCAGGCGGTGGACGGGCCGTCGGTATACCTGGTTGTAGGTGTTAACGGTGTCGGGAAAACGACCGCTATCGGGAAACTGGCTCATCGATTCCGCACCGACGGGAAGAAAGTCCTGCTTGTGGCGGCGGACACCTTCCGAGCGGCGGCGATCGATCAACTGGCGATTTGGGCGGAGCGTGCGGACAGCGACATCGTGCGGGGACAGGAAGGCTCGGACCCGTCTTCGGTTGTGTATGACGCGATTCACGCGGCCCGGTCGCAAGGGCACGATGCGATCATCGTCGACACCGCCGGGCGGCTTCATACGAAGTACAACCTGATGCAGGAGCTGGCGAAGATGGGCCGTGTTATCGGCAGGGAGTTTCCGGGGGCTCCTCACGAGACTTTACTTGTTCTGGACGCTTCCACCGGTCAGAACGCGCTTCAGCAGGCAAAACATTTCACTGAGTCGTGTACTGTAACCGGTGTGATACTGACAAAGCTGGACGGGACCGCGAAAGGCGGAGTCACCATCGCGATCCACGATCAGTTCAAACTGCCGGTCAAGTATATCGGCATCGGGGAGAAGATCGACGATCTCGAACCGTTCGATGCGGATGCGTTTTTGAATGCGCTGTTTACCGTGGGGGAGTGATGTATAGTGGGTAACCCGATCGATCCGATTTATGCGCACGAAACCGATGTGCTGTTATTGACCATGCTCCCGGGATTCGGTATGGCCGGCGGGTTTCCACTTTTCTGCGAAGGGACTGTTCTCTGATTTCCGGCGCATATAGGAGTGGCGTTCTTCCGGGGACATACCCTTTGTCTCTTCAGCAAGTCGTTCCTGAATTCGGTGTTTCATCTCCACGCAATCAAATGATTTCCTCTTCTTCTCTCGCGCGATCGGTCTGGGGATTTCGCCGCTCTTGCGACTTTGAGAAACCGGCGCTTTCCAACGTTCCGCGAAAGGTCCGTTTTCGACGACACGTTTCTGTCGCTGCAGGCGTTGCTCCGGGGACAATCCTTGCGTCTCTTCGGCGATCTTCTCCTGGATGCGCAACGTCATCTCTATGCAGTCAAAGGTCTTCTTAGTCGTCACTGTCTTCGTTTTCCTCCAAACTCTGCATAAGATCAAGCGGAGTCATGATGACAATCGGATCGAGTTGCCACTGTTGGTTGACCGTATTATACCCCCGAATTCTCTTTGGTTGAACAAGGTGTTTAAAATTCCACGAGACTATGACATCCGCCTTTGCCAGCGTCGCCTGGGCCACGTGCAAAGCGTCGCTTGCATAACTCTGACTAATCACACCTCTCAGTACATACGCCTCCTGCAAATCATAAGAGGCTTTCACTGCTTCCAGCCGCTCAACTCCAAGGTCTAGTAACTCATCCAAGAGACCTCGAACCCGATCGGGCGCTTCCTCTATCTCATCCAGCAACGTCTCCGAAACGAGAGGTATCAAAGTGCCGTGACGAAACGCATCGAACATCCGCCGAGTTGAATCGGCAAACTCTTCATCGAAATAACCTCCCACCGCCGATGTGTCCAAGTAGACTCGCAACCTGCTCACCTATTCACCTCCACCTCAAGGCTAGGGCATGAAGCAGCTTACCACGCTCGCTCTCTATATTCTCACCCCTCCTTCAACACCGACCGTTCGTCGTCGCGGTGCTCGAGAAGGTCGCCGGAGAGTTTGTAGGCGAGATAATATTTATTGATATTTGCGACATAGCGAACGGTTTCCTGGCCGATATATTGAAGCGTCGTTCGCTCAACGTTCATGAACCATTTGTTCGGATCGAGACCCGCTTTTTCCGCCCTCTCACGCATTTCCGTGATTCGATTGTAACCGGCGTTATAGAGGCGGCTAATGCAAAATCGATCTGTGCCGCAGGAGTCATATCCGAAATGTCCACAAAACGCTGCCGATAATTGTCGAGAATTTTTACACCGGCGTGAATATTGTCTTCGAGTTCCCAAACATTATCGATAGTGATCGGCTCCGCCGCAGCGGTTTTTGGAAGCACCCGCATGATCCCAACCGCACCCGCATGGCTTTTTCTATCATGGTTCAAACCGGATTCCTGATAGGCCATCGCGGCGATCAAACGCCAGTCAAAACCGTACATTTCGCTGTATTTTCTGATAAATGACTCGATTTCACCGAGTCGTTCAATTTTGTCGCCCGATAACGGGTTACTGATCCATTTTGTGTTTTCGTAATAACGTTTGAATAGAATATTCCCGAGCAGCGTCCCTTGGCGGGTCTTTATTACGAAACGGTTCAGGCTCTCCAAGATCTCTGGCGATCCCTTCCGCACAGCCCACGCGATACTGCCTCCGGAACGGATAATTACATCCTCGCAGAGAACAATATTCTCCAGTACGCCCGACCACAACTCCGCCACTCGGCGGTCCGCTACCGTCAGATCGACAATCCCCGCGTTGACCAATTCGAGGATATCCTCGGTTTCCAGTGTACTGTCGCCTTCAACGACACGGATCGGCTCTTCCCCGGCGTTCTCCAATTGCTTGCTGAGTTCCCGGAGATGCTCCGCGTAACTGCTGGAACGAAGGACGTAAAACATTCGGTCTGAAAGATCCTCAATCGAGTGCGGTAGCTCGACATGTTGATTTGCCACAACCATTTCGTCCACATTGCGGATATACGGTTGCGTAAAATCAACCAATTCCCGACGATCCCGTGTCACAGTCATCCCGGCGGATATCATGTCCCCCTTTCCATCAAGGAGAAATGGAATCAGGTTTTCAAAAGAAGTCGGCACGAAGACAATTTTCGTTTTGAGTTCTCTTCTGGATATTCCCTTATTCAACTGTTTTTCATATTCGTGGAGCAGTTCATATTCATAACCGCGCGGCTTACCGTTTACGACAAAAAACCGTGTTTTATCGTAATTGACGAGCACACGCAGTACACCGCGTTTTCTGATCTCATCAAGATCGCCGGGCATCGCTGTGGAGAGACGATCCACCAACGCAATCCCCACCTCTTCCCACTCCTGGGCCTCAATTGCCGTTGGTGTTTTCGCAAGCGGTTGTGTGGGCGTCGCGGGTGCTTGTTTCGCTACGTGAGGTTCCTCGGCGGGCTCTTCACCGCATCCCGATAGATGCAGCAGAAGAGAAAGTATGATTCCAGCAAAAAGCGCTTTTTGACCAAGACAAATTGGAGTGTTTCCGTTTTGGATTTGTCGCGCGAGACAGTTCACGGTTGTTCCTGTCAGTCTTTCTGGAGCTGTGTGAAGATTCGATCGATACGCTGACGTTCTTCCTCTGTATGCTGGAACAAATATCCTTCACCGAAGAATACCAGAAAAGCGACAAGCAGCTCGCCGCCTGTGTAAATAGCAAACTGCCCCGGGAAATTCAGCCTCAGAATCGCAAACGTAACCAGACCGGCGACAACGGAAGCCAACGCGCCACGCCAGGTGGTTCGCGAAAACAACATCCCGAACAACAGAGGAATCGTTACCGGCCCCAGCAGCGCCGTGAACCACTCGACGGTCACCTTAAACGCCCGTTCGCTCGCCGGATTGGTCAAGACAATAAGCGCACTGGCGATTGTCAGAAAGCCCAAGACAACTGTCGATACCAAGCCTACACGCATTAGATGCGCGTCCGAGGAATCGGGTTTAAAGGTCTTCCGATAAATGTCTTTCGTGAATACCGCCGCGAGGGCGTTGAGGTCGCTGTCGATCATCGACATGGTCGCGGCAAACATCGAGATCACAAGCAGCCCCATAAGCCCGGGGGCGACCTCCGACAGCAGCTGTTGGGCCACCAGAATATAGGCATGCTCCGGGCTGGCGATTTCATCCAGCAGGATCGGTCCGGCCCACGCGGGAATAAACACAGCCAACGGGTAAATCAAATACAAGACAGACGATACCAGGGCCGCCTTGCGTGCATCGCCTCCCTTGCCGATGGAGTAGAAGCGCTGCGCCAGACCCCATGTCCCGCCATTGTAACTGAGCACAACAACAAAAAAGAAAACGAAGACAAAATCGGGAGGGATGCTGCTGCTGAAAAACCCGGCGCTTTCCTCGGGCAGTTGACTCCAGAGTCCGTCCCAGCCGCCGACCGCTCCCAACACCAGAGGGACAAGGATCACAACGAATAGGCTCTGGATGATAAACTGAGCGACATCGGTAAACGCCGTCGCCCACAGTCCCCCAAAGAAGACATACAGAATCGTAATGATTCCCGTGCCGACGATGACCTCCCCGATCGGCCAGCCGGTACACACATTCACAACAACCGACAGCGCATACAGTTTCACGCCTTCATCGATAAACTTGACGCCGATTCCGCACCATGCAATCACCTGTCGTGTGAGGTTATTGAATCGATACTCCAGGTATTCGACAGCGGTCGACACACGCAGTCTGGCCCATCGCGGCGCCCACACGAACGCACCGATCAGCATCGCCAGGAAGGTCGGCAGAGCGAACAAGGTCCACATACTGAATCCGGCCGTATAGGCGCGGCTCGCGAATCCGACAAAGACAACGGCACTGTAGCCGGAAACATGATGCGAGATCGCGGCGACCCACCACGGCAGCTTATGGCCGCCCGCGAAATAATCGTCCAGGGTTTTGATCTTCCTTTTCGCGATCCACCCCAGGCCGGCGACCACGCAGGCGTACGCGGCGATTACGATGTAGTCAATTTGTGTCAGCATGTTGTTGTCACCAAATCGGCAGCATGTGTCTGGATTTTTCGAATCGACTCAACCACATAGTCAAGTGCTTTATTCTCGGCCAGAAGCGCACGCTGGTGAATCATCACTGCGCTTCGGCTCGCCTTTTCCGCGTGGGGGCACTCGTGGAAACGAAACGTTCGGCCCGGAGCCCCGGCCACCGTCATTCTCTCACAATCGAACATCGATGTCTCATAAAGCAGACGCGGATAGAGTTCGCCCGCCAAATCCTCCGAACCCAGCTCGGCGTTCAACGCGTCGACAAAGGTCTTTCTTGGCGCTCCGCTGAACCAATCTGCATCGTAATAGAAAACGAATAGATGATATCCATGCCGGTCGGTACCGGGTGCCCAGTCGACCGGCTCGATGCCCGGAACATCCGCCAGTGCTTCGATTAAGTACTTCCCTGCCCTTGCCCGGCGCTCTGTCTGTTCTTCCAGACGTTCGAATTGCGCCAAAAGAACGCCCGCCTGCAGCTCGGTTAGAGTCGCGTTTGTCGCGGCATATGAATGATCGTACCAATGCCCGCCTTTCACACGGCCGAACTTCGAAAACGAATAATCCAGCAGTTCGGCAAATCGTTCATCGTTTGTGACCACCATCCCGCCTTCGCCGCAGGTCATGTTTTTGAACTGCTGAAAGCTGTAGGATCCACAGATCCCGAACGACCCCATCTTGCGTCCTTGATAAACGGCACCGTGACTCTGGGCACAGTCTTCAACGACATGGAGATTCTTCTCTTCAGCCACACGGTGGATTGCGGGCATATCGGCGGGTTGCCCGGCGGTGTGAACCGGGATCACTGCTCTTGTGTTCGAGGCGAGAGCAAACCGAATCGCGTCCGCGGACATGCAAAGTGTCGTCGGATCGAGATCGACAAACACGGGTGTCGCTCCGGCATTGAGCACCGCCATAGGGACTGCGGCGAAAGTAAACGCGGGTACAATCACCTCATCGCCTTCACCGACGCCGAGGCCGCGAAGCGCAAGTTCAAGCGTGACCGTCCCATTCGCCATGGGAATTCCATAAGCGCAATCGCAGTAATGCGCGAATTTCTCGGCGATCTGCTGCAACATCGGGCCTCGCGTCGTCCCGCCCCAAAACGGACTTTCAAGAACCGAACGAAGATTTCGGACCTCGGTCTCGTCCCAGACAGGCCAACGCGGCCACGTGCCGGTGTACATCCGTTCGCCGCCGTGAATTGCGAGTCGATTCATCGTGTCCCCAGTATCTCGACCTTGACGGGCGTTTCGATTTCTGTGCGAAGGTCGCGCAGGAACGCGGCCCAGTCTTCCGAGTCGGTGAAACGATAGTCGCGGGTCCATCCCCCGGCGGTCACCGTTTCGATTGTACTGTGGCCGTTGCTCTTGTATCGCACTAACAATTCCCCGTCGCCCTCCTCCACGCCGACAAGCGACTCAGAGGGGTACAGGACCCCCAGACCGATCTCGCCCGCGTTGATTCCCTGGTCTCCCCAACACCAAATGATTCGGTTTTCGGGATCGGTGTAGCCCTTTTCCCCGACAACGGTCATGCCCGGTCCGAAGTCAAACGGTTTGCCGTCGAGACTCTTTATTGTTGCACGAAGAGTACTGTGCCGGTGTCCGGACCAAATCTCGACATACAACGTCGCATGAAACTCTCGATCGCCCACTTGCCAATGAGGTTGATCGATTTCAGCGAGCACACGAACCGGGCCGTTCGCCAGAATCCGGAAATGCGGTTCCGAACGGATCGTCCTGTCGCCTTCCGCCCCGTAGGAATCCGCCTGGTAGGGTTTCCCATCGTGCCACACATTCATACCGCCAAGGCCGGAGGTTGCGCCGACGCTGAGAATGTCCATTCCCATGGCGTGCATGTCATGTGTGTTTACCCATGGTTCCTCCATATCGCGCATGAAGAGACAGGGTTGTGTTTTGCCGAACACATCCATCTTGCCGAAGTAGGTACGGAACGCGGCCAAATCGCTCTCCCACGAAAAATGGAATTTCTCACCGGCATAGGCGGCCGCACGCTTGGGATACGGCTGCTGGGTATCCTGGTCACCGTAGCGAATGGTGACCTCACGCGTTTCGCCCGGCGCAAGAGTGACCTGGAACGCGATGGTGTCTTTGATGCTGTCGCCGTCGGGATCATCCGCCTGACTCGGCAGAATGGTTCCGTCCGCATCTACTACACGAAACGGCCCGGAGCCGAAGTTCGGTGCATGTTCTTGGATTTCTTCCAGTGTCAAAACGACTGGAACCGCCGTTCGTTGACGTTTCGCCGGATTCGAGATTTGCAGGACAAGGTCTTTGCTCTCGGGCGTACCCGGCTTCGGCAGATCGTCGAGGGTCGCCAGTAATGTAAGAACACCTTCGGCATATCCCATGTTGTACGCGTGATCGAGCTGCGAACGAATTGAATGGAGACGGCTTTTCCTGCCGGGATGGGCGGTTGAATCGATCGTGTCCTGCAAACGCACCAAAAGCGCGTGGAAATAATATTCCTTCAGCAGATCCGTCACATACCGCTGCCGCTCGATACTGCCGACCGATTCGAGATTCTCTTCGAGACGCTTGACGGCATCCGGAAGAATCGTGTCGGAGGAGGAAATGCCCAGGCTTTGAATTGTCGAGATGAGGGCTTGGTTCGAGCTTACAACACGCGGCAGAAGTTCCACGTAGAAGCGATGAAGTTCATTCCAATCCCAGGGCAACATCTGGACGTTTTGCACATCGGTCGCCACACGTTCCGGACTGCCTCGATTGTCGAGATTCACTTCCCAACGATCGAAGAACCCGTCTCCGTCGGTATCGAAGAACTTCGTCTCCGCCAGTTTTTCATCCGACCACATATGGCCGTGCTCGATCCAGCCGATAGACGCGCCGAAACAGTGAATCCGTTGATCGACTTCTGAATAATACAACTGCCGCTGCGATCTCGGTTTCGAATCGAATTCCCGCCGCATATTCCAGCGGTAGGTCGGCCCGCCCGCATTCGACAACGGAATTCGAATCCAATCATGCTCGCTCCAGAAGATCCCTTCCCATCGATGATTCCGGTCGAATTCATCCCAAGAGAAACCGGTTTGTTCCGCCGTGACGTTGTCCGCGACGGATAACATCTGGTCATGACCGATTCTCTGCATGGTTCGGGGAGGACGTCTCAATGGGTTGGTGTGCGAATAGCCCTCGTATGGGAGAGACGAGACCAGCGTAAACCCGAAATCATAATCCAATCGGTTTTCGGAGGTCGTATCGTTGTCCAAATCAAAGCTGTAGCGAACATTGGAAACCCGAACGGGTTGTGTTGGATTCGGTCCCCAGATTTCGCCGTAGCTATTCGCGTTGTGCTCGGGACTCGGCACCGCACTGACACGCACTACGGCCTCGGGCAGACCGTCCTCATCCAAGTCGTAAAAGGAAAACGGACATTCGGAATACGGAAGCCAGGTATTGGAGATCGGGTCGTATTTTTGGAGCCAAAAGATGTTGTCTCCGTACATATCCGACGCAAACGCCTCGCGGTACTCGTAGTTGGAAATGGACCACATGTGGTTGTCGTCGTCCACGTCCTCCCAAAACCAGCCCCAAACCAGTTCGCCATTGCGGAAGTAGCGGATATCCATCTCATCGGCGTCATTGTCACCGTCGTTATCGATCCAGTCCACAAGTCGGTCGACCGAGTCGTCCGCATCCCAATCGGCGAACCAGGCATCGCTGTCGTCATCGCCGACGATATCTCCGTCCTTCATATCGTCATCGTCGTCGACTACCCGTACCGATATCGGGAACAAGGGGGCTTCCGCAGCAGATCTTGGCGAGCCGAATTCTCCCGAGCGCCCTCGGGCACGGCGCGCGGTTTCATCGACGATCAGCTCGTCGGGGTCCCCGTCTCCATCCAAATCGCGGCTCTCCGCAAGGCGCTTACAGCTCATCAGGATCACGCGGGCGTCACCATCAAGACCGCTGAATTTTGGACTCGCCTTCAGTAGATCCGATACTGTGGTCCGCAGCCTCTTTCCATTCAGCGTTATCGTCATGGGATCGTCGTCATCCACTTGTGCGCAGAAAAGAACACCGTCGCTGTCGCCGTCGGTTTGGGATTCCCAGGCGATCCCGTTCGAGTCTCGTTGCCCCCAACGGTCCTCGTGAGGGAGTTGAGATTCGAATTGATTTTCCCAGTGATAGGCCTCCGAGGCGATCAGTTCTCCATCCGATATTTCGACCGAGCCGGACCACTCGATGCTGTCCCCCTGCCAGTAAACGAGGATTTCGACAACGGTCTCCTCGGCGTGAGCAATCGGAAGGATTACGACAATAGCGAGAAAAGACAGAAAAGTTGAAAGAATACGCATTAGCTTTGTGCCTCCAATTCCTGGATCGAAACAGCCCGTCGCTCCCGGGACGATCTGTCGGCCGCAAAGGCAACATACGCGGCCATGAGTCCTGCCCGGAGGTCCGCATCCGGCTGTTTCCCTTCACGGATAGCGTCGACAAAATCCTGATCCTGCCTGCCGAATGACTCCATTCGTACCGGCGCAAGATAATCGCCGCGAAAATCCAAAGGCGGTTGTTCGAAAACGGTTTCCCATTTCTCGTCCGCGCACATCTGCAAAAGGCCGTACGCATCCACATCCAGCAGCCCCCGCTCGCAAAGAATGCGCGAACGAAAGGCGGAATTCGGAAATCCGGGCTTGGGCGATTCCCAGCAACACCAGAACGTCGCCGAGACATCCCCGCTCAGCACCATGGTGACCATCGAGCGGGTCTCTATCGGTATTCCTTCCGTCGAATTCAGGCAATGAGCAAAGACAGTCTCGATCTCTTCCCGTGTGAACCAACGAACCCGATCGATGGAATGGCAGCCATGGCCGAACAGGGTGCCGAGGTTCGCCGAGTCGCTCTGCCATGGCGGCAATCCGGCGAGTCCATGCCAGTCGTGCTGCATCTCGAACATCTGAACCACGCGGCCGATACGGCCCGAATCGATGATCTCTTTGGCTTTCTCGTTGGCCTTGCGGTATCGCTGGGTAAACGCCACTTGGCAAACTACACCCGATTCCTTCAACGCTTGATCGAGTTTGTGGCACTCGTCGAGCGATGCGGCGACCGGTTTCTCCAGCAATACATGTTTACCCGCTTCCATCGCCGCGAGCGCGTTGGCTGCGTGCAGGTGGTGTGGGGTCGTTACCGCAACGGCATCGATGTCATTGCGAGCGATCAGAGCCTCCACGGACGGTTCGCAGTCAATACCGTATTCCTCCGCGAGCGCCGGGGCTCGGCTCCCTTCAGCTACCGCGCGCAGTGAAGCGCCTTTCGCATATTTCGAAAATGCCTCCGAATGAGTCCTTCCCATAAAACCACTACCGATTATCCCAATGCCGACTGTTTCCATAGTTACTCTCCGTGTTGATTAATAGTCTGGCAAAAAGTGGTTCTTCAACGTCACCCCCACCCGAACCATCCCCTTACTGTGGCTACGCAAGCGTGTCCTTCTTAGGGAGGGAGTTTCACGCATGCCCGCGTTCGACTGAACCCGAAAATGAACGCGTCCACGCTCCTCTTCTCCCCCAAGACTGGGAGATACAGAGCAATGTCATTAAGTTAAGTTTGAGAGAAGGAGCGAGGGGAGGGCGAACCTCCTGGTGAGCCGCATTTTTCTTCATTTCGGCTCGGCGGGAGCCTCGCCCTCCCAGTAAACGGCTTCGCCCTTTCCTAACTTAATGACATTGAGATACAGAGGGGTTGAGATCTGTTTTGCTGACTTTTCACCGTCTTGTTTAATCCTTGTCCAAATGCCTTGCAACCTTCTCAACTGCCCCTGCGATATCGCGAATGTCGCCGTCGTCGTAATCTTCGTGAAACCAAATCGTGACCAGGTGGTTGAGTGCTTCTTCGGCGACTGGGCAAAGGCCTTTTTCGTATTTCCGTCCTTCCAGAGGGAACCCCGAATCGCCGAAGGTGTGTGCCGCTGTGAGTGCCTCCGAACAGAGATACATCGGTACACCGGTGTACCCCGGCAAGTTTGCTATCCCTTCCGCTTTCAGCGCCTGTCCGAATCGTTCCCCGGTCCAAGCGGTCACGTGGAGCGGATACAGCCAATAGCTGTGCTCGGAACCCTCGGTTGCCTCCGCCGGCTCCACTCCTTCAATCGGTCCGATCACAGTCGAAAGAAGTTTTCCCATTTCCCGGCGTCGCCGAACAACCTCATCGACTTTATCGAGCTGAGCCAGGCCGACGGCGGCGGTCAATTCCGACATCCGATAATTCGGGCCGAGAAAACGGTAACAGCGCGGCCCCCAACCGGCACGAACATAGCCTTTGTCGACAAAGAGCCGCATCCGTTCCCAGTAGTCCTCACGGTTCGTAACCGTCATCCCCCCGTCACCGGTCGGCATGTGCTTCGACTCCTGGAAACTAAAGCAGCCGATGTCGCCGATAGTGCCGAGCAGTTGTCCTTTATAGAGCGTTCTGTGGGCTTGTGCACAATCTTCGATGACCGGGATGTCCTTGCTGCGGGCGATTTCCATGATCGGGTCCATATCGGCAGCTGTACCGAAGAGATGGACGACGATGATTGCTCTGGTTTTGGATGTGATCTTCCGCTCGATGTCCGCCGGATCCATGGTCAGCGTTCGCGGGTTCACATCCGCAAAAACCGGGACGGCATTCTGCTGCAAAATCGGACCGATCGACCCGAAATCCGTAATGGGAGCGGTGATGATCTCATCGCCGGGATTTGGATTCACCGTCCCGACCGCCACATGAACCGCTGCTGTTCCTGAAGTGCAGGACCGGGCATGAGAGACACCGTACGCCTCTGCAAACCGGCTCTCCAGCTCCTGAACAAGATTCCCGCCGAACTGAAAAAGAGTCTGCGAACGTAGCGCCTTGGTTACCAGCTCGATATCCCGCTCTCCATAAGGGGCACGCTGCGGAAAGGGTTCCGAGCGGTACGGAGCCCCACCGTGTATCGCTAATTGGGTGGCCTTCGAATCGGACATTTTTCTATGGCTCTATTTGCGGTTGTTTCGCATCTCCAGGATCGCGGCGAACTCGCGGTAATCGCCGCGAGTATACGTATCGAGTTCCTCCGCCGACAGGATCTCGTTGTTATCGGACAAGTGTTCGAGAAGCCGTCGAAATAGATACACACGGCTCAAGTCCTGATAGTATCTTTTGGCTTCCTTACTCGTGGCAAGTTTCACGGCGGCGTGATAATTCCCCCACATCGCATCGTTATACCACCGCTCCATCGGCGTAGCACGCTGATCGCCGATCAGGTCCTTGATTGCCGCAATCACCTGTTCGTTTGCTAGAATCGCTTCATCCAGCTTCTCGATATAGATCTTGTGCAAAGACTCGTAGTCCAGAGGAAGGTCCTCATACTGAAGCGAGAGATTCTTGTAGTCCTGCTCATAGTCGCCGTCTGCATCATGATCCATTCGCCAACGGTCGAAATAGCCGTCCTTGTCCGTGTCCTCACATCGATAGGCCATATCCGCGTCGCCGTCGAAATCGTAATCCACGAAAAGCTCTCCATACTCGGCCCCAAACAGATGGACGCGCCGGTCTACCTGGCACCAGTACAGTTTCAACCCGCCGCTGAAGTCTTCATCGTATTCGCGCCGGAAGTTGCAGCGCGGCATGCGATATCCGCCGACGCCCTCCCAGCGCTCGTGAAGGCGTTGAATGATATCGGTCGGATTCGCCGTGTTGTCCGCCTCATCCCAGATGAAAACGTTTTTGTCCCAATCCATGGATTGGGCCACTTCGGGGCCGTCCTCCCAACGGATATAGCCATGTCTCGCCGGGGCGTGGCGAAATTCCGGTTTTGTCAAACTCTCGTCGGGAATGCGGGCATGTCCCTCGCAATTGAACGAGAAATCGTAATCGTGTGGGTTCCCCGGCTCCGCATCGTTGTCCATATCGTAACTGTAACGAAGTCTATTGATATATAGATCTTCTCCTGAGAAACGAATAACGATCTCGGAACACTCGTCATTGTCCATGTCGTAGAACACGAAAGGATTCTCAAACTTCGGGAAGAGCTGGCCGGTTTGCGGGTCGAAATCGAACATACAGAACAGCTCGTCGCCGTTGAAATCGGAGAACCACTGACAACCGGGTTGATCGTACGTGTAGTTTCGTGTGTACCAAAGCCGGTTGTCGTCGCCGATATCGTCACACACAATGGCGGCGGTTCGGCCATAAAAATCTTTGTCATACAAAGTCATTCGATCCACATCATTGTCGCCGTCCCGGTCTTCATAATCGATAACGCAGTCGATGACGGCGTCTCCATACCAGTCTGCGATCCAGCAGTCGCTGTCGGTATCGCCGTATCCATCCTCCCCCTGATCGTCGTCCTCGTCGATGACTTTGACAAAAATCGGCTGAATGGTGTGTTTCGGATCGTTATCGTTGAAGATCGTCACATCGGGATCGCCATCGCCGTCCTCATCGATGGTGAATTTCTCTCCCGGAGCCAATTGGTGGGCTCGAGCCAGGAGATCGTCTCCGAAGAAGATCTCCTTGCCTGCCATCTGGCGCATTCGTTCGTTGGGGGTCTCGAATGGCTGTGCGGTGATTGCCGGCGGCGACCAGAATGTGCCCCCGAAAAAGATGAAGACTGCTACCGTTATCGCTGTTTTCATGTTTCCACCTCAAAGGCGAAGAGTCGTGAATAATAGGAACACGTGGACACGAGCTCGTCAACCGTCATGCGGCGGTTCTATGACGGTTTCTTTCGATGAATCGCGGGATTGGGTGAGAACCGGGAATGGGTTGAACCCTAGCCATGTTCCACGTACGATACGGATCATTCGAGATCCGTAAATAAGATCTGAAGCAACCGCGAAAATCAAACAATACAGTAAGGAGAACCAGAACAATGGCAAAATCGGTTTTTCACCCAAGCGTCGAGGGCGCTCAACACGGCCCGAAAGGTCTTGAGGGGTTCCTGGACTTTGCAAAAAAGGCGGGTGCGGACGGAGCGCAGGTATCCAATTTCATGTTGGAAGCACAAGGTGGCGGTTTCCGCCCTGCTAACGAGATCAAAGGCGAATTTGAAAAACGAGGGCTCAAATTCGACGGGATTTCATGCCACTGCCCGTTTTGGGTTCATACCACCGCTTGGACAGGTTCACCGATGGTGAAACCGTTTATCTCGGGCGACGTGGCCGCTAAAGGCCCCGAGGGAATCGAGCAATGGGCGGAAGACTACATTCTCAAGATGATGGATCTGGCCGCGGAAATGGGAATCAAGATCCTGCCGATGTTCTGGGGAACCGCGCTCGGTTGGGAACTGGCAGGCGGCTATCCGTGGGGGTTCTTCGCGGGCCCGGGATACGATCTCCTAAAAGAAGGACTCGATCGATTTGTCAAGAAAACAGAAAAAATCCGCCAGAAGGCCAACTCGCTTGGGCTTTATCTGGCCCACGAAATTCATCCGTCCACAGCGGCGATTTGCGCCGATGATTTCCTGATGCTGGTCGACGCCTGCGATGGCGATAAGTGTCTCGGTGTGAACATCGATCCATCCCACTGCTGGGAAGGCGAGGACTGGGAAACTCGGTTCCTGAAGGTCGCCGACCGCTGCTACGGCTGCCATATTAAGAATCACGTCATCCGGCCGACACTCCCGCTGCGCGCGATGGAAGGCGATTGGAAGAAGCGCGCCATGCAGTTCACCGATCTGCCGACCGGCGACATTAACATGATGCGTTTCACCGAACTGGTGATTCTGACCGGGTATCCGCAACGGTACTGCGGCATTATGGGCACCGAAACCGCACCGATGATCGTCGAAGCCGAAAGCGCATACCGCGATCTGGACGCGACGAGCGCCAACGGCGTCGCCTATGTCCGCGACCACATCTGTTTCCCCGTCGCGGAAGGCTCCTTCGAGGACGGCATGGGCGCCGACAAATAAGACAACGAATGGTGGTTCAACCGAGGGGGGACGTGAGCATGTTCGTCCCCCCTCTTTCTATTCGAGGTGCCCGTCCCCGGATTCCGTTCAGAAACGGCCTTATCCAGCTACTCATCACCTGCACGTCGTGCTACCTTTCTGGTACGATGAGACCAAACGAAATCAAACCGCCACAGGCGTAGGCGGGGACAGCCTCCACAAAGGAATCCCCGTCACGCTGATGCGACGAATACGAGAGGTGTAACTATGGCTTCAGTCGATGAATACCGCAATTTGCTCAATGCGCCGGTGCCGCTGGCCCCCAACACGTATCTTCATTTCTACAACGGAGGCAAGCTTAGAGCCAAATTCATGGGCGAAGAGGATCCGAAGGACGATTTTCGGTCGGAAGAATGGATCTTTTCCACAAACCGAGCAATAACGCCCGGTCGGGAGAATCCTCCGGACAAAGGGTTCAGCCGCGTGGAACTCCCCAACGGAGAGATTGTTCTTCTGCAGGAGATCCTCAAGCAACTGCCGGAAGAGACTCTTGGAGCAAAGCATTACGAGAAATGGGGAGCCAATTTGGGCGTTCTCCTGAAGATCTTCGACGTGGGCGAGGGGGCGCATATCCCCGTCCACTGGCATCCCTCCCCCGAGTTCGCTCAAAAGAACCTCAACTCGCCGAGCGGTAAGAACGAAGCATGGATCGTGATCGACACGCGCCCCGGCGCAAACGCGTGGATTGGCTTCAAGGAAGATATCTCGAAGGAGCAGTTCCGCGAGTGGATGGAAGCACAGGATTACAAAACCATGCGGAAACACATGCACGAGGTGTTCCCCAATAGAGGCGACGTAATCTTCCTGCGCGACAGTTTTGTCCATTCGCTCGGGTCGGGCCTTTGTATTCTTGAACCCCAGGAGCCGACGGACTGGAACATCTTGTCCGAATGGGAGGAATATCCGTATAGCCGAGAAGACGCCTCGCTGGGACTCGACTGGGATGTCGCACTGGAGGCCGCTCGTTTCGACGCCATGCCCACGGACTACCTCAATGACTATGTCATGCGCACTCCCATCGTCGCTCGAAAAGAAGACGGAAGTGTCGAGGAACAACTCGTTCCCGAGGAGGCCAAGAAGTATTTCTGGGTTACACGGCTGAAGGTAAACGGCAAGATCAGTATGCCCGGCGACCAGGGATTTTACTGCATGGTGACCACCGAGGGCGAAGGGGCACTTCGTGGACCGTTCGGCGAAATCCCGATAAAACGTGGCAAGTCGTTCTTCTTACCCACTCGCCTGGGAGCTTTGGATGTGGTCAGCAAAGGGTCGCAACCTCTTGAGGTTGTGTGTTGTTATCCACCTGTGATTGAATAACTCGGAAGAAGTGGTGAACGACGCGGTTTTACCGCGATAGAAAACCGAATAAACCAACAAGGGGGTATAAGTGATGACAAGAAAACTGTCCATCGGAACCTGGGCGTACACATTCGGTCCGTACGAGAGTAATCCAATTCCATTCGATCAGGTGGTTCGCCGTCTCGGCGAACTGGGACTGGACGGAGTCGAGATTGGGGCATTCAAACCTCATATCCATCCCGATGACTATCCAATGCGATGGGACCGCGAGAAAATCCGAAATCTCATTCGTGTGAACGGTCTGGAAGTGTCCGGCGTGGCTGCGGATTTCTGGGGCGCGCCCGGTCCGGGAACGGACGAAGCTCAGCAGGACGACGCCTACATCAAACTCTTCAAAAAGAACCTCCAGCTCTGTATGGATCTGGGGTCACCGGGAATCCGTGTAGACACGGTGAACGGTCCGGACGGTGTTCCGAATGTTGACAGGGATACCGCCTGGAAGCGGATCGCCGCGCTTTGGAGGGAGTGCTCGGAACTCGCCGAGATGGTCGGCATCAGAGTCGTTTGGGAATTTGAACCCGGCTTCATGTTCAACAAGCCGAGTGAAATCGTCCAGATGGTGGAAGACGTCGGACACCCGAATTTCAAGGTCCTGTTCGATACCTGCCACGCGTATATGAGCGCCGTTGTGGGAGCCCGTCATGTCGGCGAAAAGGAAATCCTATCAAACGGTGTCGCGGAATTCGCCCGTATGCTCAAAGGGAAGATCGGGCACGTTCATCTAATTGATTCCGATGGCACACTCCACGGCGACGAAACAAGCACTCACCGCCCATTCGGCGAAGGCAAGATCGATTTCGACGAGGCGATCCCCGCCATTATGGAAGATGCCGGGTACACCGGCGAGTGGTGGACAATCGATCTCTGTTTCTGGCCGGAGGCGTGGGAGGTAACCGAGAACGCTCAGAAGTTCTTGGCACCGTATCTGGCGAAGTACTAAAAGGATGAAAACTTCAAGATGCTCGCTCGCGCGGGAGTTGAACTCCCGGGCGTTGAACCGACGCAAGAAGGAGAACAAACATGGCCGATAAAATGCGCGCACAAGTTTTCTACGAACCGGAAAACATGAAACTCGAAGAGGTCGACATCCCGAAAATGGAACCGGATCAGATCCTCGTGCGGGTAAAAGCCTGCGGGATCTGCGGATCGGATGTCGCCTATTATTACGGAGCCAGCTCGCTCGAAACCGAGAGCGGAAAAGGCCCATTGATTCTCGGGCACGAATTCTCCGGCGAAGTGGCCGATGTCGGCGAAATCCCGAAGAGCAAAGGTCTCTTCAAACCGGGGGATCGGGTGGTTCTCGATCCCGTTCAATATTGCAACGCCTGCTACCTCTGTAAAAAGGGCCAGGTGAATCTCTGCGAGAACAAGGGCGTGCTTGGTGTTTCAACGAACGGCGGATTCGCGGAGTATTGCGTTTCACACTACACGGGCGTCCACAAAATCCCCGAGGGCGTCTCGTTCGAGCAGGCGGCATTGACCGAACCGCTCGCATGCGGCAGCTACGGTATCCAGAACATGGACATCGGGCAAGGCGATTTTTGCATCGTGATGGGCCCCGGAGTTATCGGCTCGTTCATGGTCCAGCTTGCAAAACGAAACGGAGCCGGGACGGTTGTTCTTACCGGCGCGAAGGGCGATGACTACCGTCTGGAGAACGGCAAGAAAGTGGGTGCGGATCATGTATTCAATGTTGCCGATTCTTCATCCCCTTACTACGTGTCCGACTTGAAAGCGAAAATTGGCGAACTTACGGACGGCAAGTTCGCCGATGCAGTAATCACCCCGACAGGCGCGGTTGAAGCCATGGAGGCCGCCCTTGAGGTCAGCGGCAGGCGGTCGCGAGTCGTCTATTTCGGCCTCCCTTCCGATCAGGCGGTCGTCAAAGTGCCGGCGTTGGCCTCCATTCTCTGGGACAAGACGATCCGGTTTTCGTGGCTCGCTCCCCTGGTTTGGCCCGCCGCATTAGAGGCGCTCGGCAGCGGCATGGTGGACGCGAAACCGCTGATCAGCCACACGTTCAAGTTGGATGAAATGGTCGACGGTCTGGAAAAAGTCCGGGACCGGTCGGACGGCGCGATGAAAGTGGTTATCACACCCTAAATCAAACAGAAAAGGTGCATTATGAAGATCGGCGTTAACCTATTGCTTTGGTGCGGAGGTTTCTCCGACGAGAATATTCCGTTGATCGAGCGTGTCGCGGCACTCGGCTATGACGGGGTTGAACTACCGGTTTTTGCTCCGAAGAATGTCACGGCCAAATCGGTGAAGAAGGCGCTCGACGATACCGGGATGGGATGTAACATCTGTTCGGTCATGCCGCCGGATTCGAGTCTGATCGACCCGGATATCGAGGCCCGTCAGCGCGGAGTCGATTATCTGAAAACGATGGTCGAGTTGGCTGACAATATCGGTGCGGAAGTGATTTGCGGCCCCAATTACTCCCCGGTCGGTCATCTTGTCGGCCGAGGCCGAACCGATGAGGAGTGGCGTTGGTGTGTCGATTGCCTTCAAAAGGTCGGGCCGACCGCGGAATCAGCCGGGGTACGCATCGCGTTGGAGCCGCTGAATCGTTTTGAAACCTATTTCATTAACACGATCTCCGACGCTCATCGCCTGGTTTCTGACGTGGGTATCGACGCATTTGGTGTCCATTTCGACACATTCCACACCAATATCGAGGAAAAACACCCGGTGGAGTCGCTCAAGTCGCTTGGGGATAAGCTCTATCACTTCCACGCCAGCGAAAACGACCGGGGGCCGGTAGGTACAGGCCACGTGGACTGGGATGGCATGGCCAGGACGCTGAAGGAAATGGGATATGACGGGTGGGTTGTGCTGGAATCATTCCACTCCGCAATTGAAGAGATTGCGGCGGCGGCCTCGATCTGGCGTGCGTTCGCACCCAGTTCGGATGATCTGGCAACAGACAGCCTGGCGTTCTTGCGCAAGTTTGCTGCGTAAAAGGAAGCCGTAGAGGCACGAAGCCCCAGCGTCGTCGAAGGTATGTCGAAGGTATAAAGTGACTTCTCGTCATCGCGAGCCCCAGGCTGGCGAGGCCGGTGATTTGAGGAAGAAAACGCGGTCCCCGTTGCCGTCATGGCGAGCGAAGCGTGGCCATCTCGTTTTGTCCGATTCAACGGCGAGATTCCCACGTCGCTTCTTCAAATTACCGGCACCGCCAGTCCGGGGTTTCCGGGAGACCGTTTCTCTCGAATGGAAGAATCTGACAAACACTCAGACTATGCAAAAAAAAGCGACACCAAGCGGTGGTGTCTCCACCCGGTCGTACTGATTCTGCTGATCTCATTACTTCTCGCTTACGCGGCGACACAGACTTGGATCGTTCGATCCGGGACGCCAGGAACCGACTATCGGTACTACATCGACGCATCACGGTCGATTCTTCACGGCAAATCTCCTTACGCAGAGGGGTGGTGGTATATCTATCCGCCGCCGCTGGCGCTTCTTCTGATTCCTCTGGCACCGTTTAGATACCAAACAGGGTATTGGATATGGACAGCAATCGGAATCGCAGCCTACGGGTATGGTGTATACCGGTCTGGCTTGCTGGGTGTGCGATCGCAGCATCGATCTGGCTCCCCGCCCACGACGCAGTCCATTACGGACAGGTGACGCCGCTTCTGTGCGGCATTCTCGCCGTTGGGATGGGACGACGACCGTTCTATCGCGGTCTCGCTGTGGGGATTACATCGGCTATCAAACCCACGTTCGGTCTCCTGATACCTTTTGTCGGCGTTGCGTTCGGGCCGTGGGCGTTTCTCGGTGGATGTATTGGATGTCTCCCCGCTGTAGTTCATGTTCCATGGTTTGTCGAGTATTTGCGATTCATGCCGGAAGTATCGGACCGTTTCTTTGCCTGTCCGTCGCCGGTCAAGTATCTCGGAACGACGGGCAGTATCCTATTAACTTCATTTCTCTGTCTTGTAACCGCCGTCATGTATAGGCACCGAGAGTCGACATATGTGGCATTGATTGGGATCGTCACCGTGGGAACCGCCCTGTGGCCTCACAGCTACTGTCCGCTGGTGATTCCGATTTGTTACCTGATCGGTCACTACAACAGCTATCAACCGACTTTAAATCACGATACATAAGTCCAGTCACGCAGGTTGGTAAGCGACCGGGAAAATGCGTCTTGGTCTTCTTCCCCAAGCGGGACGCCATCGCAAAAAGTCGCGAGGGGTAACGATAGAGAAGTGTTCAACCCCCTCTTGAATCTCCCCCAGGCTTGGGGGAGAAAGCGCTGCAGACACGCTCGTTTCTTTTTCCTCCCCCGAAGATCGGGGGAGGTTAGGAGGGGGTTGAAATTCGCATCCCGACGACTTTTTGCGACGGCGTCGGGCTTGGGGAGACAATTGACTCACGATTCTGGAGATCCGGAGAGGCAAAGAAGAGTGGCTGAATCACACCCGGTCTATTCTTGTTCTCAGTTTTGTCTGAGCGTAGAAAGAATAAGGGGCGCACCCAAAAGACTGCGCCCCTTATTTACTGTCAATCGGTGAGCCGAAGCTCACTACACATTAAGTAAGTCAACTTAGAATAACGACCACTCACGAATACCTGCGCCTGCCAGCTCTTGGCAACCGACATCGGCAGCGCCGCCAACAACACGCGCGTCGCCGTCAACGTCCATGTCGCCCGGGGCCGGTTCGGCATCGACTGCGATGTCCACTGCAGGCGATCCTTCCGCCAATACGTAGGGATCATCCGCCGCCACATCCGTGTTCGCGAATCCCGGATCATCGCGAATGACTGTGTCCGAGTCGCCGGGGAATCCTGCATACAGACGAGTTCCATTCAACTCGGTCACCTCTTCCCAGCCAGCCGTGTCTTCGTTCGCAAGGTCGTTGACGATGCAGTTGTTCACGACGAACGGCATGTCGTTCGGGTTGTTGAATACAGCAACCCACCCGGCGTCGAAGTTCTCCGATTCCCAGGTCGGGAACGGTTCGTCGGTTTCAGGCGGAAAGCCTTCATACCATATTGCCGGCGCCTGGTTGTAGCCAATTCGGTTGAAGATACAATTGCTGACGATTGTCTCTTCGCCGTTTCCTGTCGAGACACCGGTATTGCAGAGATCGAAGGTACAATGATTGACATGCACAAACCCGCCGCTGTGGTTGCGAACACCACCGTAATACGGCTTCTTGGCGTATACACCACCACAGTTCACGAAGAGACAATTGGAGACTGTGGTGTCCGGTGAATTGCCACCCTGTGTCTGCTGAGCGACGGCGGAATTCTCGCCGTCTCCGTGGTTCCCCTGATTGGTTCGGCTGAAGATGCTGCGCTCCACGGTGAGGTTGACCCCACGGCTGCGGACCGCGAATTTTCCGAACGAGTCAAAGTAACAGTCGCGCATGGTCCAGTTGATGGCTCCGAGTCCGGAACTGCCGCGATTCGAAGGGAACAATCCGGCATCATAGGAGTACTCGAAGCGACAGTTGTCGAAGAGTACGTCGATGATCATATCATCCGCGTCAGTAAACGCATCGCATCGAGCGAATGTGGCAAATTGGCCGTTTTCAGCCGAGAGCAGATAGCCATCCGGCATATCCATAGTCGGTTCGGCCTGGCCGTCGGTTGCGACACCGATGAAATGACAGTTGCGGATTACAACATCGTCGCACATCCGTCCATCCGGTTCCGGAACTCCTCCGAAACCCTCTTGGGACAAAAAGATTCCAGAGTTCGGATACTTTGTGACTCCGGAAGTTCCCGCCCTCGGGCGGATGAGAACGTTTTCGATGATCGCACCATTCGCTTCGAGATGAAGAGCCGACGCACCATCGCCGGTTCCTAAATCGGGGTTCGATTCCAGGATGACGTTCGAGAGCATGCTCTCATTGGACGTGATTGCCGTACCGGCCATTCGGTCATCCCGCTGCGTTTCGAGAAACGGGCCGTACGCTTCGAGGGGCGAAATCACTGGACGGTCATCTCCTGTCTGGTTAGACGTAAGATGAACCGGCGCAATGTTCTCCTCTTCGGCACCGATCCAAAAATTCTCTTCATAAAGACCGCTGTCGGTAATTGTGACAACGTCCTCACCGTCATCAGCTGACTGACAATAGTCGATGGCCGCTTGGATCGTGAGATACGGACCACCGGCAACGCTGTCGTCTCCGGATTTGTTCACTTCAACGCTGACCGACCATGCCGCCGGAGCGGCAACGAGAACGGCCAAAGCCGCAAATACTGCGAAAGAGATTCTGACCATATTGTTATCCTCCAAGTCAGGAATGAGAAAAGGGGGTTGCTTTCCCACAGACTGCCACAACTGTTATGTCGCGCACTGTCCGGGCCGTGTTTTTAGCGATCCTGGTTTCTTTACACAAAGGTGTTCATCACGCCCCAAGAAAACAGACGTATCAGACACGCTAGATCTGTAGCAAGGGAAAAACATCACCTCCTCTTCAATTAGCAATGAAAGGAACCTCAATAACGATACAGCTCCCGTCCGCAAAGAAAAGGTCTCTCCAAATTCTTGTAGGAACACGACTTAACGCACAAACAGACGGCGAGACTCTTGTCCAGGACGGATTCTGAGGAGTCGTGTAGTATACGCTCGGCTTGTCGAGAAAGAACAAATAGATTTCTCCCTGTTGTTGCGCGCTGCTCCGGCGAGGGACTTGCTATCGGATATTGCTCCCAAAGAAAAAGTCGCCGAGGGGTGTGCGGAATTGAGTGTTTTACGCTATACTAGGTCCGTTTATTGATGGCATTGTCTGAAATTGTCTGAATATGCATTGCCCACAGCGGGGGCGGCAGTAAGCACAAAGCGGTCGCGAGGGAATCCGGCCTTGGGTGCTTGTTCCGCCCTTTATTCATTTGCGCCGATGTTGCGCCTTCCGTTGCGCCGGTCACCTGGATTCCACCGTGTTGTGCCACGAAATCATGCGGGTCGGGGAGTTCTATCTGATTCCGGTTGCTCGGCTCAGTCTGACTCATTCCCCGCCCTCTGGAGGTTATCTCGATGAAATCCACGATTCTTGCGTTGGTCGCGATTTGCACGGTGGCTGGCGCGCCGGCTGCCATTACTGTCAGTGGATCGCTTCAAAACAATGCGAATTGGACGCTTGACGACAGCCCTGTTCTGATCACGCAAAGCGTCACAGTCCCCCGAGGTATCACGTTGAGCATCGATCCCGGTGTGACGGTCAAGTTGTTCGGTATGGGGGGGCAAATTCTTGTTGAAGGCACGCTGGTTGCAGAAAACGTCACGTTTACGAGCCTCCAGGATGACGAAGCGGACGGCGTGGACAGCACCAACGACGGCAGCGCCACGCGATCCGCCGCCGGAGACTGGAACCGTATCGCTTTCCGAAGCGGATCGAGCGAATCGCGGCTCACGGATTGCGTCATCCGTTACGGCGGACGCGGTCAGAGTAACCTCGGGAGCGTCCATATTGACGGCGGAAACCCGCGAATCAACGGCTGCACGATCAAGGACAGTGTTTCGGACGGCCTGCGAATCGATGGTTACACGAGTGCCGAAGTCTCGGAATGTACATTCGACGGAAACCGGATCGGTGTCGGTGTTTACACTTCTTCCGCGCCAAGTATACGTAACAACACCTTCGTCAATCAAACCGCGGAAGCGGTTCGTTTAGCCGCAGACGCCACAGCCAACCTCCTCGGGTGCACGGGAAGCGGCAACGGTTTGAACGGCATCCTCGTCACAGGCGGAAACCTGACTCGGAACGCCATCTGGAACTGCAAAGGGCTTCCTTATGTTCTGGACAAGGCTGTATTTCAGGTGGGCGACAATTCTACGAATACCGCGCCAATCGAACTCACAGTCTGGCCGGGGGTGGTGATCAAATGTCAGAAAGAGACTCGATTCGTCGTGTGGGATGTCATCAAGATCAACGGTACGGCCGAAGAGCCGGTACGGATCACCTCGATCTATGACGACGAAGCGCTCGGTCAGACGCTGGCGGATGACGACACTCAACCGGCGGCAGGCGATTGGGGACGAATCGAACTGATGAGCACCATGCCCGCCGACTCTCAGATAAGTCATTGTCAGTTCAAGTACGGCGGAGCTGCGATAAACGGGGCCAGCGCCCCCGCCGGCATGGTCCGCGTATTGAGCACATCGCCGACTTTCGAATCGTGTCACTTCGTGACCAGTCTCTCCGAAGCCGTTCGCTGTGAAGGCGGCAATGCAGTCTTCACAGCATGCAATTTTGAGAGAAGCACACAGGGGCTTCGCGCCATGGGTACAGGCTCCGCCCTGCTGACACAGTGCCAATTTGTCGGCAATTCAGATGCGGCCGTGGTTTCCGACGCCGATATGATAACGAGCCTTGTCAGCTGTACCGCCAATGCCAACGGCCTGAACGCGATTCGATTACTCGGCGGGACAATTACACACAGCGGCACGTGGAACTCGGGGGGACTTGTTTATGTGTTGGATGGAGGGACGGTCAATGTCGGAGACGAAAATGCAAACACCGACCCGATCACACTCGGGATCGAGCCCGGTACCGTAGTGAAGCTGAACGGTTCCGCTCGTATCGTTGTGAGAGATCGAGTCAACGCCCAGGGAACAGACACACAGCGCGTGGTTTTCACGTCGTACAAAGATGACTCAAACGCGGGCGACACGAACCAGGACGGCGCAGTAACGTCGACAACGGAGGGCGATTGGGATCGGATTGAAATCCAGTCGACGAGCATGGCCTCCGTTTTTTCTTACTGCACCTTCATGTTCGGCGGGGCCAACGATTTAGGGATGCTCAGAATCGATTGGGCGGATCCAACGATCGATCACTGTATTTTTTATGCTAGTGCGAGCGAGGGGCTGCGACTGGAAAACGATGCAAGCCCTACGGTGTCGGAATGTACATTCCAGTCTTGTGCAAAGGGTATCCGGGGAATAGGCAGCGGATCTCCGGAAATTTCCGATTCACTGTTTTCGGGAAACACCGAATGCGCAGTTCAGTTCTCCACGATGACCAGGCCGGTCCTGCAGAACCTGTCCGCCAGCGGGCGGCTCGCGGGCGTGGTCATCGATAAGGGAGTCCTTAGCCTGTCCGCGACATGGTCGGCATGCGGAATCCCGTATATTTTGAATCAAACAGACCTCACCGTGGGCGGCGATGAAGCGGCACCGGAAGTGACATTGACTATCGAGCCGGGGACCGTGGTCAAACTATCAAAGAATTCGAGAATCATTGTCCATGACCGCTTACACGCCGTAGGCGAACAAGGCAACCGAATCGTTTTCACTTCGCTGGCGGACGACAATGCGCTCGGCGACACCAACGGCGACGGGACGGGATCGGGCGAACCGGGCGACTGGGGCCGGATTGAATTCACTCCCGGCGCGTCCAGTCTCTCGCGTATGGAACACTGTCGGATTCAATACGGGGGGTCCTACGAATCCGATGGAGTTGTCGAGAATTACGGCATGGTTCATGTCGACGGAGCCGACATCACAATTGCCGACAGCATTCTGGAGAAATGTACGGACGACGCATTACAGATTACCGGTTCCAGCGACATGACATTATCCGGTTGTGTTGTCCGCAATTGTTCCATTGGAGTCAAAGTGCTGGATTCGAGCTCTCCAACGATCGATATCTGCACCTTCGATCACGTAACCTATCCGATTACCATGCTTCCTTCTTGTTCTCCCGCGGTTACCCGCAGCCGTGCAAGCAATACGCAGTACGCGGGAATCCTGCTCCGTCCGGGCTCGATAGTCCAGACGGCGATCTGGCAACCGGGAAGCCTTCCCTACATTATCGATGGTGACGTTGTACAAGTCGGCGACGGACTGACCTCGACGGCGCCTATCCAGCTGGTCCTTCAGCCGGGGACGGTGTTCAAAATGTTCGGTGGCGCTCAGATCCTGGTGGAGGACGTCCTGACAGCAATAGGCACAGTGGAACAGCCGATTGTATTCACTTCCCTGCGGGACGATACCGTGATGGACGACTCGAACGGAGACGGCTCTGCGAGCGCTCCGGAAGCCGGTGACTGGAACCGGCTCGAGTTCTCTGAAGATGCAAGTTCAACGTCTCAGATGAAGCACTGTGTGTTTCGTTATGGAGGAAAGAACGTTCCGAATGAGAGTGAAAGCAAGGGGATGCTCCTTACGCAAGTCCAGGGAGCCGGTCCGTTAGTCGAAGACTGTACGCTGACCAACAGCTACTCTGAAGCTGTTCGCGTCGCGGGCACTTCAACCAACCGCATAAGCCGCACCAAAATTGCAAAAAACGCGGATGCCGCCATCCGCGTCTCGGGGACCGCGTCTCCGCGTCTCGACTCGTGTCTCATTCACGGCAATCAAGGCCCAGTTGCCGATATCAACGCGTCCTCTTTTATCGACATCCAGAACGTTGCCGCATGGGAAAACGGCATCAACGGCATATCGGTCAACGCGGGGTCCATCGTGAAGAGCGGTACATGGTCGGTTACCCAGCTCCCTTATGTCATGGATGGAGTAACGCTGACCATAGGCGATACCGACCCGACAACCTCACCGGTGACACTGACCCTCACACCCGGCGTAACCGTGAAAATGGCCTTTGGCAGCACTTTCGTCGTTCGCGATTCACTGCGAGCGGTTGGAGAACCGGACAAGTGGATCAATTTCACTTCGCTGTATGACGATTCGATATTCGGTGACACAAACAATGATAACGATACGCCTTCCTACAGAGGCCCCATACTCGGGGA
Organism: uncultured bacterium; assembly: GCA_964612675.1. Taxonomy (GTDB): domain Bacteria; phylum Hinthialibacterota; class Hinthialibacteria; order Hinthialibacterales; family JAKPRU01; genus CAZTDD01. The sequence continues at coordinate 6,528 of CAZTDD010000033.1, read as the reverse complement.
CTGGAATCGGATCGAGTTTACCGAAGGCAGTTCGAATCTATCGTTGCTTCAACGATGCGTTTTCCGATACGGTGGAAATGAAGTGGGCGCGGGAAGCGTCGACCGGGGTACGATCCGAATTGTAAAATGCGCACCCTCGGTTGTTCAGTGCGAGATATCCAACAGCTTCTCGGAAGGTATTCGCGTCGAAGGATTCGCCTCCTCTCCCACGATAGCCGATTGTTTGATTACTCAGAATCTACGGAAAGACGGTATTTTTGTTACCGATCAGTCGGATCCTGTAATCCGAAATTGTGCGATCGTGAACAACGATTGGGGCGCACGGACAACCAGCAATCTGTTCGTTATCGATGCTCGTGAAAATTACTGGGGCGATCCCACAGGCCCTCTCGATACGAACGTAAAAGTGGCGGAGCGTTTTAACGACAGCCTAGGCTTGTCGAATCCCGACAGTACCGGCGATCGTGTCAGCGACTTCATCGATTGGTCGAATCCTCTCTCGGAGAATCCTTTCACGCCGGGCATGACGCCTACACATACTCCAACACCTACCCAGACGCCGTCACAGACTCCTACGTCATCGCCGACGCCTATTCCGCCGACGCCCACGTTCACGGATACACCGACGGTTACGCCAACGGAAACGCTGTCACCGACTCCTACTCCGACGAATACACCGGCGCCGACAGATACACCAACAGCGACACCAATCGTGATACCCACGGACACACCAACGTCGACTCCAACCTCGACACACACACCGACTCTTCCACCGACTCCAACCGAGTCGCCTACACCGACCGCGTCGATGACACCTACGCCGACACTGTCTCCCACTCCGACGTTGACACACACCGCAACGTCTACACCGACCCCAACGGAGGCACCGACAGATACACCGACCTACACGCCCACACAGACGTGGACACCAACCCAGACTCCGACGTTGACTCCAACAGAGACACCGTTGCCACCCACGAACACGCCTACGCAGACGCCGTCTCCGACCAACACGCCGACTCCGGAACCGACGTCAACGTTCACGTTTACCCCGACACCGACGCCGAAGACGGCACCGACGGCCACGCCAATGGACGGGAAGTACGGCTATGTCGACTTCGAAGGCGAAACTGTGAGCGCACCCAAGTGGGCGCTGGGAACCCCCAACGGGTACGCGCCCGCAGCAGTCGATATCGGCTCGATCCCAGCCGGAATGTCGGTCACCGGTGACGGAGCGATGATCGAGAGCAATCCGGGACAGGGAGCGCTATTGATCCGTACCGAGCCCATTGCTGTTGGCGAAGGCCCTGTGCTGATTCGTGTGGAAGCGATGGCAAGTCGTCCAGGTGCCGAGATTGCCATCGCCGCATTGAATTCACCGCTTGACGGTCAGATGGCCTATTTCACTGCCGCCAGCGTCGACCTACCGATCGGATCGTATCGGACACTCCTGCTGGTTTACGATCCACCATCCAACGAGGTTCAGTTGGCTCTGCAATCGGTCGTGCCGCACGGAACGGCAAAACCGGTGTCGGTCTACTTCGATAATATTGAAATCGTTCCGCTGCCGGCGTTCCAGCGCATACCGGTCAAGATGGACGCAGACGGGTCATTCGATCAGAACCTGTCGCAGGTTGTCATCAATCCTTTGGGCAACACCGGTTCCGTGGCCCTGGTCCCAAGGAGCGTCGCCAACAATGCGTATCAGTTGACCTTATTCCCCAAAGACAAGGCCGCCAATCTTGGGGTGTTCGCCACAACATTGCAGGATTCTTTCCCGCATATTTTGTTGGCTTCGGTGGAAGCGCGTTCTGTATTCGGTCAAGGCGGAACGACCGGAATGGTCGTAACCAACGGTTACGCGACAATGGGGTTGTTCGTCGCGAATGATACCCTGCCCACGGGTGCGTCCGATTGGAAACGGCTCGTTGTCGGAGGACAATTCATCCGGCCAAATCCAACGTTCCCGATTTTGACGGTGGTCCAGAATGGCGGACCGGGTGTTGCTTCCTCTACAATGATCGATAACCTGTCGCTGGAGAAAGCCCGCTGACCGGGAAGGAGCCAACAAAACCGAGTCAGCGAACCGCGGCGGAGTTATAGCTTCGAATCTATTGCGATTGGGTGAAGACTAACAGCGGGAAAGGGGTGTGCCATGGCTCACCCTGGAAGGACCGATTGTCGTGCGAGTTCGGACGGCGAGCAAGTTACGCGTATTTGGGCAGCTGCCGCACGTGCGTCGATCATTATAACCGTGATCCCTCTTCCGGCCTCGGCCGCCGATACGAAGTACATTATCTTCGGGATGGGGGGACTGGGGATACTTCTGCTGATAGCCGGGCTGGCTCCCGGTCTGTCGCGTCTTCTCTCCAAAAACCTTTCATCGCAAAAGAAGGACTTGCGTGCCTCTATTCGCGACCCTCGCCTATCGGGCATCATCCGCGAGCTGTTTCCGGACAACCACACTCTTCCGCCGCCTGGTGCGACCCCGCTCGATCATCTGCTCAACAAACGTCTTCCGCCCGGCGAATCCGTGGTCTCGTTTGTTCGGAAAGTATTCGATAAACACGGCATTTATCTGCCGGAAATGTATGCGGAAAAGATCTTCGTCAAAGAAGTCAATCAAGCATTTTACAACCGAGACGACGAAATCCGATCTGGGGGCGGTCAATCGGTGGATTTTGACGTGCGGACCAAGCGCCGGACAGAGAACCTGCAGAAAGCGATCGATCGCGCGATTACGTGGGTCGAGAAGATCGCCGAAACACACCGTCGAGAAGTGGACGCCTCGGCCGAACAAAGCGCCCGCCGCTTCCTTGTTCGAGTTGCGAAATTGGTGCATGAACTCGACGCGGTCGATGAAACAGAACGTGTATTGCGTCATGAATGTCTCACACCTCAGGAGCGCTACGCGCAAGATGTCAATTTCTTCTATTCGTGGCTTCAAGCGTTCGAGAAGGCCGTCAAGAAGAGCAACCTAATGAAACCCGAAGCGCGCCACATGCGCGGTTCGCGGCCTGCACTAGTCGAACGGACCCAGAAACGGATTCATGAGATCATCCAGGAATATCTGGAAATCACGAACAACCGGCGCAAACTCCAAACCCTGTCTTCTGCGGGCGAGCAGTGGGATGAGGCGATCTACAAAGCCGGCGTCAATGCCAGCGAAACGTTCGATCGCAAAACGCTCGTTCATTTTCAGAGGATCTTTCTGAAAAGTGGAGAGCCCTTTCGGAATCTGATCGCCTCTGTGGACGTGAAAGCCCTTTCTGTTGAGGAATTAAAGAACGTGTTCCGGGAACACGAGATCTTTCCGCAACGGATCGTCGTGCTGGGCAATCGGCCTGTTGTCGCGAACCAGGCGGTCGACCGCTATAACCACGACCTTGGACCGTTTGCTCTTCCCAAGCTCGTTATCGAACAACTCGACCGTGAAGAGTCGGAAGAGACCAACAGCCCCCTGGGATTCGACATCCGAAAAGAAAACGCCGAAAAACTCCAAGAGGCCCTGCAGAGTTTGCTGGACGGACTTGGAGGATCGCGCCGGAATGAGATTCTGCGTGAAGTTTTCGAGCAGAATGAAGGTCCCCTCAACAAGCTGGGGCGTTATGTTCTGATTCTGCCCATCGCGGTAGAACTGACCTACGAGGACGAGATGGCGCTCGCAGAAACACGTTTCTTCCCGCCGAGCGGATTGGACAGGACTCTCATCTCCGTCGTGGATTTCAGCGAAACCGATATACTCTGGAATTCGAAACAAGCCACCGAGGAACAAAAAGACGCGGCCTATGATTTTTTCGTTTCGAATGCCTCCCAACAGCCGTTGCTGCGTTGAATGAGAGAAGAATCACCGCCCGGGTGAGGTCGCGAATCGAGCCACCGGTTCTCCCAGCAGCAACTCGTCCCCTGCCTGTACAAGCGGTGTCGCCAAGTCCCGTTCCGTTGCCAGAAAAACGGTTGAGCCCAGTTTGAATCCACCGATCGTTTCGCCCTTCTCGATAACATCGCCGGGTTCGGGCAAAAAAACGATACCGCTGACAAAAAACGAACCGACCAAGGCCATGACCATTCGTCGTCCGTTATCGAACCGAAGCAGGATAACCACCCGTTCGTTCTCCACTTCTCCCAATTGCCAGAAGAGAATCGGCCAACATCGTCCCGGACATCGACGAACCATCTCGACGGTGCAGGTCGCGGGGGCGATAATGTAATGTAGATTCAAAGGAGAAAGATAGAGGTTGAACAGGAAACCACCGTCGAACAACGCACTCGTAGTCTCATCCCACAGGATATGATTCAAGGTCCAATAGTGTTTTCGATTAAGCACCGGTTTGGCGGGGAAAATCTCACCCGCTCGGACCGCACCCACCCAAGCGACTTTGGAATGAGCGGGACTGGTGATGATGTCGCTGCTCGTCGCGACGGCGGCCTTCTTCCCACGACGGAGAAAAAAACGATTGATCCGAAATAGATCCAGCGATCTTTCTACAATCGAGTAGCGGCGACTATTCGTTCTGATCAACGTGTCATGCGGATCCATAGTAAATCGAACTGACATCCTTTAGGCCGAAAGAATCGCTGGACAATCCACTCCACGTCATAAATGGAGGACCGGAGTTAACCTACTTCCGAGTTGGAATGTCTGGAAGAGACTATGCCGGTTGATTGTGCAGATTCCCCGCCCCGGTGTCATCATCCGGAGGCGGTTCGCCTGCGGCCTCCCCTCTCGCGCCGCAGTTTTGACACACCCGCGTGTGATCCATTCGAGTGAACATCCAGAGTCCCCTGGCCACGAGCGCAATACCGACTAGAGAGTAAACGTATTGAAGCCAGGACAACATGATAGTAATGACGATGCCGATCACGATAATTCCAACAGAGACCAACGGGTTATAGCGCAAGACCCTCATTTTTTCCACCAGCGCACCGCACTGCGGACACGGTGGCAATTCGTCCGAGGAGGTATCCGATCCCGCGCTTCTTTGACTTTCGCCTAGTTGATCGAGGTTGCCCGGATCCATTTCTTCAAACCCTTCCTCTTCACCGGACATGTCATCCTCGGAGGGGTCGGGTTGATCGGGTTCGGCGGGCCGGAACGGGTCGTTGCTCTCAAGACATTTCTGGAAAGCCTCTTCCTGACGAATCGAATCGAATTCATGATCCTCTTTTGCCCAGTCCAGACACTGAAGGTTCAGTTTGATCGATCGGTCGAGGTATACAATGGCTTCGTCGGCATCCCCGAGCATTGCGTAGCAACACGCGAGGTTATACAACGCCTCCGGGTAATTGGGATCTTCGAGAATCGCTTCCCGGAAAAGTTCCGCCGCCTTGTCGGGTTGTTTCTTGTGAAACTGTACAAGACCGCGATCGAAGAGTACTTTGGCTTGAAGTTTCGGCACGATTCGACCTCGATTTCACGAGTAAGTGCTGTAAAAATCTTAACATATTTCGCGGTGAATGAACATATGAAAGGACCCCACTCCGATCGATTAAAGGTCTCACGGCGGCAATTACGGCTGAAACACCCGTTTGGTATCTCGCGGGGTACACGAGTCAGCGTCGAAAACGTCTTCGTTTCCGTGGGCGACAGCCTCGGGGAAGCCGCACCGGTTTCCTATCACGGTCATACTGCGGATTTGCTTCAACAGGCCGCAGAGTCGATACGGGTACCCGAGTTTTTCAGGGAGGCCCCGGAAGAAGCGATTTCCCACATATCGGAAGCGTTTCACGGACCTTCGCCGGTGTTGGCCGCTGTCGATATGGCGATTCACAATGCGTGGGCTGCCGCTCAAGGGAAGCCATTGTGGCAATTGTGGAATTTGCGTGAAGAGAACGCGCCGCCAAGTTCGTTCACAATCGGCCTGGACACACCGGAGCGCATGGTACAAAAAATCGAGGACGGTGAATCGTTTCCGATTTTGAAGATCAAATTGGGATCGAAAGACGATATAGCATGTTTGGAAGCGATCAGAAAGGCGACCGATAAAACCCTTCGTGTCGATGCCAACGAAGGATGGGATCGGGAGACGGCCCTCTGGTGGTTGGAACGGTTGCCGGACTGGAATGTGGATCTGGTGGAACAGCCGCTGCCATGCAGCGACGTGGAAGGAATGCGAATGATTTGCCGAAAGAACGGGGGCCGCATTCCGCTCATTCTGGACGAAAGCATCCAAAACAGCAGCGACATCCCGGCGACGTCGGCGGAGTGCGATGGAATTAATATCAAGCTCGCGAAATGCGGCGGGCTGCTGGAGGCGAGAAGGATGATCTCTATCGCCAGGGAGCGCGGTCTCCAGGTTATGGTCGGCTGTATGGTGGAGAGCTCGCTCGGGATTTCGGCGGCGGCACACATCGCCCCGCTTGTCGATTACGTCGATTTGGACGGCGCTACCCTCCTTGCAGAAGACCCATTCGATGGAGTAGATTTCGAAAAGGGGCGAATCTGTTTTCAGAATCGTCCCGGAATGGGCGTTTCATCGCGAGCCCCGAACCGTCGGAGCCGGTGACTTGAGGAAGAAAACATGACTG
>CAZTDD010000032.1:20213-56665 GCA_964612675.1 uncultured bacterium | reverse complement strand
CATTGCGAAGATGTTTGGATCACATCCAGCACTGACTCGAATACGACATGGCTAATGGACGGCAAGAAAGGTCGTCCCTATTTCAGTTTTCATCGGATCGGGTATGCGCGGTCGGCTTCTGGAGGAACGTACACGGACGCCTACGAATTCGACAAAATCACACCCGACGATGCATCGCCCACACCTAACATCAGCCCTTCCTGGGTCGAAGGTGGCTGGGGCGGCGCCGTGCTAACATCGCCCTACTCCGAAGGGGAGTTCTTCCAATACAAAGGTGATGGTCAGCACACGGGTGGCGTAGGTGCGCCCCAGGTTGTGCGGGACGGAGATTATTATTACATGTTTTTCACTCAGCAGGCGCTTGGCAGGATAGGTCTGGGAGGTGGCACGGGCGTTGCACGTGCTTGCGCCGCGATCCTAAATGTCGACAGCGCGACAGACTACGAAGACTATAACCGAAACGACATGTGGGCAAAGTATACAGAGAACGGCTGGAATGGAGATGCGATCGGAGCCACGCCAGAAATCGTTGTTCGGGGCAGCCAAGCCCGCGTAAGTTGGAACAATGAAATCTCGGAATGGATTATGGTATATCAGAAAGCCGATGGTATGTTTATGAAGGTGAGTGAGGGCGGTGACAATTGGCCTACTGATTGGGGGGAATTAGACGATGATGGTATCGGGATTACATACGGATATACGCACGGTTACTACTATCCCACACTCATTGGTGAGGAGCCCGACGAAACCGATAAAGAAACGAATTACGGTAATCGTTTCTACTTTTCCAAAACCCCGGACGGTGTTCCGGGACATCACACGCTCAGAAGAAGAACGCTGATCATCTATTGAGGAGGGAGATGCTTATCATGCTGAATACACACTGTGGTCCGGTCGTTTCGCTGCTTTTGGCATGTTTTGTTTGCCTGAGTGCCTTTAGTCAGGACATTCAACCGGTGCTGACCCTACCTACGGGCGGTATTCGCTACCTCGAGTTCTCGTCGAGTGTCGGACATCTGATCGACGCCAACGAGGTTGAGGTAAGAAACTGGGACTTGGACACCGCAGAAATCGTTTATTCAGTACGTTTTGAAGAGCCATATAGCGTCGTGACTGTCTCGCCGGATGGTCGCATTCTTGCTGTTGGCGGTGACAATAAGGTCAGGCTGTACGCTCTGCAATCGGGTACTCATATTCGAGATCTCTCCTTGGCGTACAGACCGACAGCCCTGGCTTTCTCACCGGATGTCAGAAGACTCTTGACAGGTGTGCCGAATAGAGCGGCGATTGAATTCTTCACTGTCGAGACAGGTGAGAAAGTGGATTCCTTCCATCTTGATGATGGCAATGAGATTCTTGACCTCGCGTTTGCGCCTGACGGCGGTCGACTTCTTATAGGGTACCTATACGGTGAACAAGGCTTGTCGTTTTACTGGCTCTACAACCGCTCTGCTCTCATATCTCTTCCCGATAAGGAAATCTTGGCATCGTATGGCAATCGAGGCGATACGGCAGCTTATTCCCCCGTTGATTATTCCTGCGACGGAGCGTTGTACGCCTTGTTTCATCAAGCAGTGTGTGTATACAGCGCCCGCACTTTCTCTATCGTCACCGAACTGCCGGCACGGGCTGTCATATTGCCGGGATTTGCCTTCTCACCCGACGGGACAAAACTGCTATATGGTCCAGCGTTGCACGATGCTCGTACCGGCGAGCTTTTACGGGAGTTTCCCACCGATCCTTATGACAGCAAGGTTGCCTATTCACCTGATGGAAGCAAAGTTGCCATCGAAGATAGGGGGACAGTCACCATCTGGGACGTCAGCGATTTGAACACGGCGGTGGAGGATTGGCCGGAACGGGAGTCGACAGTGCGCGCCGTCGACGGTGTGAAGTGAGAACAGAACCTGCCGGGTCCAGGAGTCCAACTCCTGGACCCGCAGTGAGCCGGCAGGGGCGATCGGGGGACGGTGATCGGGGAGGGCGAATCTCCCGATGAGCCGTCTTCCTTGTTCCACACCAACGGCTCGGCGGGAGCCTCGCCCTCCCACGTGTGCGTTTCACCCCAACGGGGCAACGGAACTCTTGCTGCAATAGTGACGTCCAAAAGAGAATCCTGTACACTAGAAAAAGACTGCCGGATGAAGGTGCACGTCGCCGCACATCGCCATAGCTGAATTACAGGGAGTTGCCCTCATGGAAACGATAAAAACGGAGAGCGTCATTGATCCTAAATTCGGCAGTTGAAGTTGTGGTTGCGAGGGTAAGCCGCTGATTTTTTGATAGTAGCGTTCATTCTCAGCTTTCACCCAAATGGTGATCGGTTCTTGAGCTTGTCGAAAGGCCGATCACCAACGCCGGCGCGGCCCTTCGACGGGCTCAGGAACCGCGCTTCCCATCCAACTGCCGAATTTAGGTTGATGAGAGCGGGAACCTTCGAATGGATGTCGCCACACAGCTGCCACCGGGGGCGGTCGAGATTGTCATTACAATCCACCCGATCGGGAACAGACGCAAGTCGACGGATTTCAACGATCTGGCTGGTAAGCTCCAATGGCAGGGCGATGCGTTAGCTGTTCAACGGGAAATGCGAGATGAATGGTAGACGCTTTCTGTTGGATACCAACGCCGTTATTTCCCTGCTCCAGGGAAACGCCGCTGTGCGTCAGATTCTGAGCGAAGCAGACTGGATTGGAATCTCCATCATAAGCAAACTCGAGTTCCTTTCATTGCCCAATTTACCCAAAAGCGACGAAGACCTGTTCTCCAAGTTCGTGCGCCGCGTCGCTGTCGTAGGACTTCAAGAAGAACCGGCCGATCTTCACATCTTCATCTCACCCGGCTCCATGCCGAGATACAGGGTCCCCGTATCCAGCTCGATGCCGAGCGCTTTCAGATAGAGAAACAACTGCATCTTGTGATGAATCTGGTGGTTGTACAAAAGCGAGACGCTGAGCTGTTCGATGGTTCCCTTCGCTCCCCACGGAAATTCTCTGAACGTGGTCTCGAAAAACTCCTGCGACATTTTGCCGTAACATTCCCGAACCGCCACATGACCGTCACGGATCTCCTGGATGAGTTGATCCTTTGATTTTCCCTGCGACTTCTCGTGATCGGGTATTGGCGGTTCCCATTTCTCGCTCAGGAAGAAACCTTCTACATCTTCCAGTGAGGAAGCCAGGTGACTCAGCAAAACCCGAAAAGTCATTGTGTTCGGGATCGGCGTCGTGTCGAGCGCGTGTTCGGGAACAAGTTCAGCCAGCTTCAATGTCGGCTTCTCAAGATCGTCCATCATCGATACGAAATCCTCTTTTTTCATCGTGCCACCTCTCTCACTGGGTTTGCGGCTAACTGTACATATGTTTAATGATCCAGTCAAGCAAAATCATCACATGGCTCACCAGTTCGTCCTTCTTATCAACCTTGATCCTGAATTCGGCAGTCGAATGGGAAGCGCGGTTCCTGAGCCCGTCGAAGGGTCGCGCTGGCATTGGTAATCGGCCTTTCGACAAGCTCAAGAACCGATGACCATCTGGGTGAAAACAGACAATGAACGATGCTACCAAGAATCAGCGGTTCATCGTCGCAGCCACACCTTCAACTGCCGAATTTAGGTTGATGGAACATCACAGCGGCAGTTCCACACGCCGTCCCTCATCGGCGGAGATCAATCCTGCTTCGAGGATCTCCTGCGCCTGACGGCCTACCTGCGGGCTCGATACGCCCTCAATCGGACTCCCCGTTTCGAGGCAATGAACCAAGTACTTGGGTCCCGAGCTGCGGTGGTCCGGCAACGCAGGCGGGGTCAACGTCTCCACGCCTTTATCCGGTCGCCGGATAACCACTTTCTCGTCCACAATCCCAATATTGCCTTCCGAGGCCAGGCAAAAGGGATTCGGCTGGTCGGCGGGAACCGGCTGAGTCCAGCAGGCTTCCGCCACACCGAACACGTTATCGTACTGCATCAGGATCGTCGCATTGTCATCCGGCACCGGGTACTCCTTCGCAAGCACAGCGCGAATCCCGACGACGCTCTTCGGCCGGCCGAACAGGTAACTGCACATATTGGCGCTATAACAGCAATAATCCATCAGCGCCCCCGCCCCGCAGCGTTCCTCGTCATACAGCCACTCGTAAAAATAGCGGCTGCAGCCGAGTTCTTTCGGCCCCTGGTGTGCACAACGCAGACGAAAGTAAAACGGCTGACCGAGATCGCCCCGTTTGATTGTCTCCAGCATCAGATCCATCGCCGGATTCCAGGTGGTCGGCCAGTTGATCATCAGCGCAGTCCCGGCGTCCTCGGCGGCTTTCAGCATCCGATCCGCTTGATCCAGGCGGGCCGCCATTGGTTTTTCGACTTTGACCGCCAGCTTTTCGGACGCGCCCGCCTCGACGGCCTCCACCGCGCTCGCGTTGTCCAGCGCGACTTCCAGAATGTCGAGTTCCTCTTTGTTGAGCATCTCCTTCCAGGAGCGATAGGTGCGCTGGATTCCCTCCTGTTGGGCTTTCTCCAAGAGCGGCTCGTTGAGATCCCCTGCGGCCGCCAGTTCCACCTGCGGTACCTGTTTCCACGCGTCAATTTCGTTCCAGATATGATCGTGAATCAGTCCAGCAAATCCGACTCGATATTTCGCCATGTCAATTCCTCCGTTGTGATCCTCAAACACTCACTCCATGATACCGTCCGGCATCTCCTCTGTGAGCGCAAACACCGGCCACCTGGAGACCCCTTCCATCTTTTCTTTTTCTTTGGAAGAAGGGACAAGTACGCGCCCTTCTCTTTCATTGAAAACAGACAAATCCAAATCGTAGGGAAGCCGCCATTCGCGCTGTCCCGACCAGTCGGCGCGGCCGGAGGTTTGATATTGCACGAAGATATCATCCTCGCCGCTGTTCTTTGACTCCGACTCATAGCGAACGGGGCGCGCACCCAGGTTCTTGAGTTTTTCGCGATCCAGAGCCAATCCGTACGGTTCAAAACTCCACCGCTGGAATCGTTTCCGGTATTTGATTTCCTTCATCGCTTCAGCGGGCGGCAGCTCGGTGAAACCGACCGTTTTCCGGTTTTGCGGCATATGCAAAGACGAACCGAGCAGCCAACCGTCTTTCAGAATGCGCTGGAGGGTGTCCCGGGCGGACCGTGGATTGCCGTTCCCGTCTTCCAGGAGGGCGGCATAGTAATCGGCTTTCTTTTCGCCGGGCCAGGGGCCGCCGAATGTATGTGTCCAATGGGTGAGGTAGGGCCAATCAGCGGTTGTTGTCCAAGAGCCAAGGCGATCCTCTGGGATGCGTGGATCGGTGCTTTTTCGGTCGGCCTTGTATTCCACTCGGTAATCGTCGTTTATGGTTTTCCCTCGTTGGCTCGCCTCCTGGATCAGTTGTTCCAGGTTGCCACCGGGGCGAATACTGATCGGCCGGAGTTCGTCTGCGTGGCGGATGACAAGTCGGTCTCGTTCGGGCCAGTCGGTTTTCGGGCTGCGCCGGTTTTCCGTCGCGGGAAAGAAAGCTCCACTGATAAAGCCGGGCGGGCAACTGAACTCATTTGCCAGGTCGTCGAGTTGTCGTTGCAGGCTTTCTTCCGGTTCGTCGGGGTTTGCGGGAAGGACGGCCAGCACCGGAGCCCCGGCTTTGGCTGCCGCCCAGAGAGTCAATTCCCATGGGTTGAGGCCTGCCGAAGTGACGATGATCTTGCCTTGTTGGGAGGCGTGTTGGACCGCGGAGACTGTTGAGGCAATCCATTCTTCGCCGCGCTCAAGGTATCGGCCCTGGCGGGAGTTCAGGATCGCCGTCCAGGAATGGCGAGAGAGGGGTGGACCGACATATCGCACTTCGTTTGTCACTATTCTATACCCCGCAAATTATTCTATTTCTTGTATCTTTTCTATTCCTAACGGACGATTCCGTTCATCGTGGAGGATTCCGTTCCATGTAAACGATTCCGTTGCGCATGAACGACTCTGTTCCCTGTGGACCAATCGGTTCGCCGTAGACCAATCCGTTCCGTGTGGACCAATCCGTTCGCCGTGGACAGATCCGTTTTCCGTATAGAATATGGGCCTGTCCGGCGTAAATTGCCGTGAGTATAGCCTATGGTCATGCATCCGAACAGCGGTCAGGATATTCAGTCGATTCTGCCCGACTCCACTGGCATCGTGAGTGGCTGGATCTATAATGATGGCGAATACATTTTCCAACTAGCCGGAGTGGTGGAATTGGTAGACGCGCTAGGTTCAGGACCTAGTGAACTTCGGTTCGTGGGGGTTCGAGTCCCCCCTCCGGCATGTTCTCCCTGAATCCAGCGAAAAGCGGACGCCACCGGCACCAGATGAACTGGTAAGCTTCATACCAACAAGGTCATCCACCTCCCCATAAATTGAATGACAACCGCCCCGGAGCAAAACTCCTCTCGAACTCTTTGGTAACTCCTTCGCGGTCCTCATATCGCCATTCTTTCTATCCAGAAAACAAGACAACAACGATTTCATTCGGTTGAAGCGTTAATCTCTTCTGTGCTTTCTTCGTCGCATAGTCGACTTCGGTCCTATCGGGAACGAGAACACATTCAATGGATAGGTTTTCCGCAGCAAGTGAGCACGCTTGCGCCTCATCGGAGTGATTCCAACAGACAACAGCCAACTCGGTATTCCTTTTGAACGCCCGCGCTTCGATCTCAGGATTATCAATCGTGAATCCTCTTGTATCGACAAAAGTACCGTTCAGTAAAACTGGGTAATCGTCGCGGATTTCCGAGAGTTGATGCAAGAAGCTTTTGTATTCATCGACCGGGCCGTCGGTTAACATCTCTACGTCATTCGGCGGCCACCATATATTCTCATAATCGGACTTGGTCGGACGTTTTCCCGTCCTCAGAAGGATCGCATCGGGAATATAGCGACATTCCACATCGAAGCGGAGACCGTTGATAAACGCGAAACACGCCTGATCATAACGCATGATTGGGGACGAATACCGATTCGTGAAAATGATCTTAGGAAACGTATAGCGGAACAGTGCCGGGAAACTGTTCGGCTTATACTCATATCCGTTTCCCGAACCGTGATTAAAATCAACCAGGTGGCCGACCGCATCGTTCAACCCCTCGGACAAGATACAAAAATCCGGGTTGATAGAATTCATACGATCCTGAATCCGTTGAAAGTTCTCGAAAATCGCTGGTCCCATTGATAGAGAAGGCCTTTCGTGGTCGTGATTCTCGTCGTAGCAATATCCCGCAACCCCTCCAAATCCGATTTGATCGTACATAATCCCATCCGCCCCGAAGCCTGCAACATACTCGGCGAATTCAACAAGTTTGTCCGACCATTCTTGCGTAGAGGGACACATGACCGCATGGACATAACCCGGGTGATCGTGATACTTTCGCCACTGTTCGGTGTAATCTTTACCGTCACGGCGCTTCGCAGAGCAGTCGCGGCCGATGTCTTGGTAATAGTCTCCCGACTTATCCACCAACTGCCCATTCACAAATAAGGTCGTCCACCCTCCGCTTACCCGCACGTTGGAAATGCTCTCTATGATGTCGTCACGCGTCCCCATGTTAGGGTCCGGACTGTAATCCGGATAAAGGTGATCGTGTCCGCCGATCGCCCAGCCGAACAAGGACAAAACATGGATACCTTGCGCTTTGGCCAATGGAAGAATTTTATCTATTTGTTCATAGGGCCACAGTAAATTTCCGTTCTGTTGTTTTAAAATGGCCAGGAACCAGCCGTTTGAATTCTTGACCCACTCGGGAACAGGCTCTTGTTTCATCCAGGTCTTCGCCCATGTTCGGTATTTATCTGCACCGACATGCCAGTCTCCTATATGAGGGGAGATAATATACGTAGAGGAATTCCACTCTTCTCCTTTTCTTAGATACGGTTGCTTGCTGATGCTGCATCGTATTGTTTGTGACGACCCATCTGGAATCATGCTCATTTCTGTGGTCTGCAAACTTCGGTCCAGTGAAGCAAAATAAAGTCCTTCTTTCTCATTCCCGTATTCAAACCATTGCATCGTCAAATAGCCCGGATATCGATGCCGTAATGGTTGTTCGAGTTGGTGTGGATTCGTATAGCGCTCGCCGGGACGGAGCGGCCAATACAGGTAATTCAAATCGTCCTCGCCATTCCGGATTGCAGAAACGATCGGGAACTCAAACCTGTCAACAAGCCACTTGCTATCGTTCTTTAGGGACGCGGAGAAATAGATTTCATCCTCCTGCAGCTCCACTCGAAACAAAACGCTGATGGATAATGCCTGATTCTGAACATTGATCTCTTTCCAGATAAACTCGAGGCTATGTCCTTCCTTGTATCGAACGGCGGCTTGCTCCGAAGATTTCGCTGTGAACGAAGACTGGTTGGGATTGTGCAGATCGATCTCCCAAATGCATTCATTCGGAATTCGTATATAGTTCCGATCGGTTCGCTTGTTCTCTAGACTCTCGATCGCGCCGTTCGTATCGAACGATACAGATATGTCATCGTTCTTCAATGTCAAAACGTCCTCGTTTGCAAAAACGCCTGGCGCGGAAAGCAAAAACAACGCAATAAATGCACAGGCTGAAACCTCTAAAAGCCTCTTTCGAGTCCCCATTCGATGATGCTCCACGTAGAATCAACTTTTTTGAACGGATATCCTAGATTCGAATCCCCAAGTGAGAACCTCAGGGTTCCGTCCGTTTCCGGAGGAAGTACAGCTATTGGCACCGTACTCTTTCTCTTGTTCAAAGTCAATAACCTCGCAAACAACCTCCTATGGCTTAACGAATCATTCTGGATTTCCTCTCGTCTTCCCACTTTGCCCTACAAGATGCACCCTCGCAACGACACGCGAACCCAACAAGCGAATCATTGATGCTTGAGAAGCGCCGCCTGGACAAGGAACAAACCGGCTTTTAAGATCCTTATGTGGAAGCATACTGGAGAATGATGGAGATGTAGAAAATGCAAAACAAAAGAGTCATCAGTATAGTCGTATTTCTCTTTCTACTCGCAACCTCGCCGGGTTTTACAGAGGAGCCTGAGTTCTTCCGCGGAATCAACGTAAACGGACCTTCTATTGAAATTGACGGCAATCGATGGCAAGGCGATCAGTCAAAATACTTCGAATGCGAAAACAAGAAAGTGACAGTCGCCGATTTGGATTGGAAGCCAAAACCCGATAATACCATGAAGAAGATGCTCCGAACATTCCGCTGGGACAGCAACGCGCAATTGCGAATAACGGATGTTCCCAATGGAACCTACTCGGTTTGGGCATACTTGTTGGAAGATACCGAGTCACAGCAATATGACGTGTTCGTCGAAAGTCTTCCGGCATTGAGCGATTATAGCAGCGGCCCCGCCGGCACTTGGAACAAGGTCGGCCCCTGGATTGTCGAGATCTCGGACGGCAAGCTTACCATCACCAGCCGAGGTGGACACGCCAATTTCTGCGGAATCGAGATCTGGCGCGGCGCCGTTGAAGGCGGGAAGACGCTTGAACCTGTACAGGCTCCCCAATCGCCTTTTTTAGGCCGTTTCTCGGATCAAAAACCGCGTGTGATGGTGATGACCGATATCGGCGGCGATCCGGATGACCGTCAATCGTTGGTCCGCTTTCTTCTGTACAGCTGCGATTTTGATGTGGAAGGTTTGTGTACCGGATTCGGTCACGGTCATTATAAAAATACGCGCCCCGAATTGATTCACAAAGGAATTGATGCCTATGCCAAAGTATACGAGAATTTGAAGAAACACAATAAAGAGTATCCTTCACCCGACCTCCTACACTCGCTGGTTAAAGACGGATACAACGGCGACCCACACTCAGTCGGTCCCGACATGAATTCGGAGGCTTCGCGATGGATTGCGAAAATACTTCAACAAGACGATCCGCGCCCGATTTGGTTCAGTATCTGGGGAGGACCTCGCGAGTTGGCGCAAGCATTATGGTGGTTGGATCAGAACCGTTCAGATGAAGAGCTTACTGCAATGAAGAAGAAAATTCGCGTCCACTCCATCAATGACCAGGATCGCACCTCCGCGTGGATCAAGAAGAATCATCCCGATGTGTTCTGGATATTCTCAAATCGGGTATTCAGGGGTATATGGAAGGAAGGAGATCCATCACTCGTTTCTCCCAAATGGTTGAAAGAAAACGTTCTAGACAATCACGGTGCGCTGGGCACCGTCTACCCCGAAGATGCAGCCGGGAAAAAAGGCGTAAAAGAAGGCGATACGCCGTCATTCTTCTATGTCTTACAAAATGGATTGAGCGATCCGGAAGTCCCGGAGTGGGGCAACTGGGGAGGACGATTTCGCTATAGCGGCGACGGTTGGGAATTTCTTGATGCGGTCGACTCCTGGAAGGGCGAGCGATCTCGCCTTGCCACAATCTACCGATGGCGCCGCGCGTATCAAAATGATTTCGAAGCCCGAATGGATTGGTGTATTCAGTCGCCCGAAGAAACGAACCGCGCACCTAGCGTAATTTGCAATGGCCAAACGGGAACCTCCGTATTGAGAATCGATGCAAAACCAAATGAAACGGTCAATATGAGTGCTGAAGGATCGAACGATCCGAACGGAGATGACTTGAGTTATCATTGGTGGATATATACCGAACCTTCCACCTACGAGGGCGACGTCGACATCCATCGCCCCCATAAGCCACATGCCGCCCTCCGTGTCCCTTCGGACGCGCGGGGAGAATCGATTCATGTTATTCTTGAAGTGACGGATTCAGGAAAACCGCCGTTAACCCGTTATCGCAGACTGATTATTCGGTGTTCCCAAGAAAACTAAATGGAAGGTCTTTTGTTGTCGAAAGGAGATTATGAAGACAAATGAACATGCACCAATCTAAGATGATCACAATCACAATCGCGTTACTGTTGCTTGGTTCCGTCTGCATCGGTAGTCATGCAGATGACTCTGCGCATATCCAGCCGTATGACGAAAACCCGTATTATTGGCAGTACGAGGGCGAGCCCGTGATGCTGTTGGGCGGCTCGAAGGACGATAATCTTTTTCAATTGCCCGAACTGAAAGAACATCTGGACGAGATTGCCAAAGTTGGCGGTAATTACATCCGCAACACCATGAGCGACCGGCACGACAAAGGTCACGAAGAGTATCCATTCAAGAAACTGGATAATGGTAAATATGACTTGAACCAATGGAACGAAAAATACTGGCGACGATTTCACAATATGCTGCGCTGGACTTCCGAGAGAGATATTGTTGTTCAGATCGAAATGTGGGATCGTTTCGATTATTCTAGAGACAACTGGCCGCCCCATCCATACAATCCCCAAAACAATGTGAATTACACGTACAGAGAATCCGGCTTTGCAAAGAAGTACCCGAAACACCCCGGCGCAAATGTCCAGCCTTTCTTCTTTACAACGCCGTCACAACAAAATAATCGGACCGTGCTTCAATATCAGCAACAGTTTGTGAACAAATTGTTGGATTATGCACTCGACTATCCGAATGTTCTTTACTGCATGGACAACGAGACCTCGGGCGAAGAGGCCTGGGCCGTTTATTGGGCGGAGTTTATTCGTAAACGTGCACAAAAAGAGAATAAAATCGTAAACCTGACGGAAATGTGGGATGCTTGGGACCTTCGGAACGAACAACATCGACGCACCTTGGATCACCCCGAACGATTTGACTTTGTCGATGTCTCCCAGAACAATCATCAGAAGAACCAGACTCATTGGAAAAACTTCCATTGGGTGCGTGACTACATCAGCGATCAGCCACGGCCCATTAACAACGTGAAGATTTATGCCGCGGATGGAGGGCGACACGGAGGGAACAACCGGGACGCAGTAGAGAAATTCTGGCGGTTGATCTTTGCCGGTGCCGCATCCGCGCGTTTCCACCGCCCCAGTTCAGGGATCGGCCTGAGCGAATTAGCCCAAACACAACTCCGCAGCGCCCGTTTATTCCTGGATCAGCACAACATTTTTGAATCCGTACCGGATGCCAAGCACGAGCTTTTATCCAACCGAGAGGAAGACGAAGCCTATCTTACGTACATCCCAGGCGAGGAATATGCTGTTTTCTTCACGGACGGCGGTGAAGTGCATTTGAAATTATCCCAAGGTCGACAATGGATATTGCGTTGGTTGAACATCATCGAAAGCAAGTGGGGGAAAAGAGAAGCATTCGAATCGGATACCCAAGTGAAACTCGAAGCACCGGGAAAAGGGTACTGGGTTGCGCTTATTACAAGACAGTGAAACACTACAACCTTATTGCGGAGACGGCGAAAATAGAATGTCGAATCCGCCTGGGTGGCGAAAAACAGGCACGCGCATGGATAGCATCGAGAAAGAAGAGTCAGTCGCCAACGAGCCGTTCGATTTCAGCAAGCTGAAAGAAGGACGAGCTCGGCGGAAACGCGAGCGTCAGCAAAGAGCCATCGACATGAAGCAGGCTCTGCTGGAGAAGGGACTGCCGGTTTTAAAAGAATACGGCGCTGAAAAAGTGGTCCTATTCGGTTCGGTTCAACGCGGCTATTGTGCGGAATCGTCGGACATTGATGTCCTCGCGATTCCAATACCCAATGAGCGGTTCTGGCAGTGCCTTCATGATTTAAGGGAAGCGGTTGAGTTTTCGGTAGACTTGTACACCCAAGTGGATGAGAGCATATTCGTAGAGAAGATAAAGGCACGAGGAGAAGTGGTCTATGACCGGGGATCTGGAACTGCTCAAAGCGGACATTCAGGATGAGTTGACAAAGTTGGAACGATTGAGTGCAGATTTTGCTAAAATTGAAGATTTACTTCAGCGTCCTGAATCGGATGTCTCGTTTTATGACCGTGCGGCGGTGGGATACTATCTCCACAGTTTCTACAACGGTTGCGAGAACGTGTTCCGTACAATCGCGCGTTTCTTCGAGAACGAGATAGGACAGAATTCCTGGCACACAGACCTACTCAAGCGTATGAAGCTGGAGATCCCTGAAGTGCGCCCTGCAGTGATCGATGAAGAATGCTTCCTTCTTCTGGACGATTTCAGAGGATTTCGGCACAAATTCAGGCACAGCTACACTTTTGAATTGGATTGGGAGAAAGAACGTCTCGTTGCAGGGAGACTGCAGAGAACCTTTCGTAGATTTCAGGAAGAGATTACTCTCTTTCTTCAAAAATTGAGCAAGCTGGAGAGCTGATATTGGTTCTATTCAATTCTCTTTTCAATGTACAGATTGTCGATTCGTAGCGTCGATAACACACCCGGCCCTCCGTTTTGCACCACGGCGATAACCGGCAACGCGGGATTCGCCGTCCAAATCAATCCGCCCGTCTCGATGACAGTCCCTCCCGCCGGCAATCCGTCATTATGAACGAATAATCCAATACTCCCGAGACCGTTTGTCAGCATCAGTGCCGTTACGCCCCCGCTGCCCGATTGTTTTTTCACTTCAACAGAGGCATGTAGGTCGAGAGGAAATCCGTCCTGTAACGCCTGCGTCATTACACCTATATTCGCCGCCGTATCCTCAGCCTCTATAGCAAGATCGAGAGCACCATCTCCCGTAGCGGAGATCAGACCCGTATTCCCTTTCTCAGGACCGTTAATATTTGTGAGTAGCCCCTCTGTTCCATTATCGAACGAACCCGAAGGCGAGAGCAAAACCGATTCCGTCCGCACAGCATCCAGAGGTATAACCTCAAGATCGTCAAACCACACTGTGACCGGTTGGTTCGCGTCTTCGGGAAGAGCCACCTGAAGACCGGGCTGGATCGCACCGGACGGCGGATTGTAAACAACCGTGAAACGTCTCTCTTCTTCAACGGGAACTTCAGAAGATACGGGATTGGTAAATGCAAGCTGCCCGTCAATCGGAGAGTTTAGTGCCGCAAGTGCGATGGCGCTGCCCAACCGGTCGGCTCGCGCGGAAACGGAGACAACGACCGGACCGTCCGTAACGGGAACAGCGTCACCGAGAATCATTAGGATTCCCTCGCCCGGCTCGGCCGTAATTTGGAGACACCGGGCATCCGTAGCCGTCCGGCCGGGGAACGTGCCGAATTTGGCCTCCGCCGTTCGATCGAATCCTGTCGGAGCAGCAGATAAGAACAGTCCGCCCACCTCATCCGTCTCCGAAAATCTCATGTTGAACAGCGGAACCGTCCCGGGCGGAGTCGGTGTTGGAGTCGGCTCCTCGCTGCTTTGCACGCCGATTGTGACGAAAGAGCGTCGTCGCGCTTCTTTTTGAGCGCCCTCTCCGTTTGCAAATGGTCTCTTCCCGCTTTGGTTCTCTTCGATTTCTACGGAAATTTCACGCACGACAGCGGTATGCCCGTACCGGTCACGCGCAAAGAGACTGACCTGATACGCTCCAGGTTTATTGAATCCATCATAAAGCGTCCGATACACTGAATCCCCATCCGGATCGGTCAGTGCAATGCGTTTCAAATTCAAAATAGGCGTCACAAAACCTTGCTCCACAGCGGCCGTCGCATCCTGAACATAATCCGGAGGCGTAATGGTCGCAAATACAGTGTCGATATCCTCGACACCGTCGGGATCGTTCACACTGGCGTAGATCTCCGCCGTCCCCGGTTTCGAGAGTTCGCGGTCCGAAGAAACGACTTGAATAACGGGCATCGAATTGGTGATTCCGAATCCGCTCCCTTTGTTAAACGAGTAGCCCACCTGGCGACCGGCCGCAAGCGGTCCGTCTTCACTCGCTTCATTAGGGATTCCGTCTCCGTCATCGTCCATCAAAGGATTCTGTCGGAAAAAAGTCGGACCGAGGCTGCGGACATCTTGACGAGCTCCGTAAAACGCACGACGTAGATCTTGCGACAACGCGATTCGATCCCACAGGAACTGGCTGAAAGAAATGGCTCCGTCCTGCTCTGCGTATGTCAAATTGTTCGCATCGGTACTTGTAATAATTACCCGGCCCGACGCAGAAATATTATCGACAAATGAACCTGAGTGACAGCACTCCATGATAATAGTCACCGGCTTTTCGGACGGTAACGCGCCCAGAAATGAGGCCAGTTGTTCCGAGGTCAAATCGTTTTCCGGATCGGCGCCGAGTTCGCCGCGACAATGGAATACCTCTTCAACGCTTCCGTCGCCGTCGATATCGCGCACCACACCGTGGTCGACCAGATAAATCACCAGCGGTTCCTCAGCAGGATGCTGGGCGGCCCACCCCGTGATTGCTGTACGAACACCCGATAAGGAAGAGATTCCATCCGCATCGTTGTCGCCGTCTCCATCGATGTCCCGTTCGCCGTTCCGAGTAAGCAGATAAATATCGCTGTCTAAAAACCGTCGATTTCGAAGGGTTTGGTACGCCAACGCGGACAAATAGTCCATTGCGACACGATAGGCGTCATCGGAAGCGTCCAGGCTGCCACCGGTAACGATAATCGCTTTCCCCAAATCACCGGGTTCGATTGCGACGGGAATAAGCAAATCTTCACTCTGCGAAGGAAGGAAATTCAAATTACCATGATAGACCGCCTTGCAGCGGTAAAGTCCCGGTTCATCGAGAGCAATGCGCTCTTCCGGATTAAACACATCTGCAAAAGGAATCGAAAGACCAAAGTAGCCGTCCGGAGTCGTGACAATGCCCTGGATACGGATTTCTTTTCCCGAGGGTTTTTCAATAAGTAAATTCACCGTTGAAATATCGGGATTCGGTGTAATTTGTCCCTGGATCGTAACGCCACCGCCGATAGGAATCGGACCGGAGGACGCGTCAATCCGTCGATCCGTGGTTAATACGACGCGGGTTTTTCCACGGAGGACCGTGAGAGCTTTGCTTTTGGTGGCCAGAGAACCGCCGCCGGAAAGACGGGTATTCAATACGTATTGACCCGGTTTCTCAGGCTGAAAGACGATTGAATAATGGCCGAAAGAGTCGGTTCTTCCCTCACCGGCAAGATCTCCTCCCAAAAGAAGCTGAACGGTTAATCCCTCTTCCGCCGGTGTCACCCTACCGAACACGGTCATATCTTCCCCGTAGTAGATCTCCTGAGAGGAAAGCCCCATCGTTAGATCGCGTAAGGTCGACGAAATCACGGTGACGAATAGTGTGAGAGTTTTGGTTTTACTGCTTTCGGTATCCGCAGCTAGGATGCGCAGCGGCGGAATACTTGCAGCGGATACTGCAGAAGAAACCCGAATAGTCAATTCAATTGTCTTCTTGCCACCCGATTCGAGTTCATCAACCGTGATCGATTTATCCGAAAAATCGACTGACATTCCTTCGGGCAAACCTGTATCCAAGGACCAAGTCACGGGAGAAACGAATCCGCGCAAACTCTGGTACAACAGCGATATTCGTGCAGGCACACCCTGAACGACGGGAACACGGTTATCCCCTGTAAGCGTCGATATCGAAAAATCGGGTTGTTCTCCTCCACGGGGAATGGCTTGAACAGGCTCAACAGAATTCAGATCGCTCTCAATATTGTGCTGCACAATACTGGTAACTTTGTAGTAGACCGGCTCTCCGTTAATCAATCCCGTGTCGAGAAAGAGAAGTTCATTTGCAGGCAGCGGTTGTGAATTGACTCGTCCGTAAGGGCCGACCGCATTGAAAGCGCGGTAAACGTTGTACCCCTTCACGTTAGCTGCGGGCGCGGTCCATACCAACGAGACGCTCTCATTACTGGGAAGCGTGATGATTCGTTCAGGGGGCGCGGGGCGATCCGGTGGATTCTCCATGTCTGAGATGACGGCAACCGCCCCCTCGGCCCCCATCGTGGCATAGCTTGTATGCGTATTGGAATTCACCGCCACACCGCGTACCTGTCTCTCGGTGGGCAATACGCCGAGCACACGAAGATCCCGGGGATCGACAAGCGCAACATGGCTGGAGCCGAACACGGCAACATAAACCAGGCCTGTGTTTCGGTCGCGTGAGAGCTGAAGCGGCTGCGATCCGACCGGAATCTCACCGATCACCTGGTTGTGGTTTGGATCGATCACAGTAATCGCACCGCCGTACTCTCCGAAATCGGTCGACACCAAGACGCGATCTGTATCCTCGTCAAACAAAACAAAGCCCGGTATGCCACGAAGATCTACAGTATCTTGAAAATCCCCCGAAACGCCGTCCAATACACCGACCAAATAACGAGAATTCCCATTTGCGTCCAGTAGAGTATCCGTAGGTGAAGAGAAGAAAAGCGTCTGAACTTTCGGATAGGTCGCCATGGAATCCAGCAGCATCGAAGTCAACAGACCACCCGCACTCGGTGTAATCGGGATCAGTTGTTTCGGTAGAGGATTTGTAATTTGAAGAGTCTCTGTCGACAGAATGGAAATCGTTACATCATATCCATTTCCGACATAAACCCGTTTATTGCTCGAATCCAAAGCCATCGCCGCCGGATTTCGACCGACCTCCACCTCGGCGATAATCTCTCCGTCGATAGAATCGAAAACATCGACGGTTCCGTTCACAATATCCACATTCCTCGTCGGGCGAGAGGTCACATATACGCGATGCTGCGTCGGATCGACCCGGAGCGCACGCGGATCTCCCGAAAGACTTGCAGAGAGAATTTTTTCGAAATTCAGCAGAGAAACAACATCCAGATTTCCCGGTTCCTCCGACCCGGACTCCGCCCCGATGTAAAGACGCCCCAGCGTTTCGTCCACCTCCAAATCGATGGGACGTCCGGACGGATGAAGGAAAGTGGTAACAGAACCCGAGTTTCCATCTATCAAGGCCACCCGGTTTGACGATGAACTGCCGACGGCGACCAGGTTATATTCATCCGAAACAACTGGAAACCCGATAAACTCTCCCAGCGCGGTAGAATGACGGACCTTCAAAGAGTCTAAATCGATTGTCGCAATGTTATCGGAATCGAGCCCCGCGACGAAAGCGCGCCTGTTTCGTGCATCAACCGCGATATCCGAAGGAAAAACCCCAACAGAGAGATCCGCAAGTATTTTTCCTTTCGGATCCAAAACAGCGACTGTCGAATTGGTACGATTCGGGATAAGAACAACATGCGACACAGGGTCAATCGCGATGGGCGGCTGAAGTTGTTGAACGGAAAACTCCGTCACTTTGCCCGGAAGATCGACTGTCGCAATTCGCTCCAAGGTCGACGAGGAAAGGATTTTTATTCGAACCGAATACTGTTTATCCACCCGATCCCCGACAATTTGAGAATCGGATACATAGGTACCGGCTACATACAGCCTGTCCGCTTCCGAATCGACAGCGACCGCACGCGTGTCCATCCCGTCCGACTCAAATGATATTGCGGGTCTGTTTTGGAGCCAGCCCATCCGATCCATATCGAAAATCAGAACTCGCTGACCGACAATTGTGGATACATACGCCCGGCGGTTTTGGGGATCCACGGCAACCGAATAGGGCTCGTCGGTCGATCCTCCCTCCGACGAATACGTCTTGCCTGTCGAGACATTGTGGACAAACAAAGCGCCCGCACTGTCTCGCCCGCCTACGGCGGTCAAAAACAGGTAGGGATCGTAAAACGCCATGGAAGGAAGAGGAATTTGTCTGGGGCTATCCAGCGCTCCCACACGAGTCAAACTGGGCAACTCCATTTGACCGATCAATTCATCGGTTGTTGTATCAAACATGTCAACCGATTTTTCGACACTATCAATAAGAAACAGACGGTCGTATTCTTCACACAAAACCAAATCAAACCAACCTTTACTGTCTTTTGTGGTTCTTTTGACGACAATATTGCGGTCTGTGTCGACAACAGAAAGCACTCCGCCTCCCGATTCGCCGTCGCTTTCACTCAGAACGTAAAGTCTTTCCTCAGAGGTATGGAGCGCAATTGGTCCGGGATAAGGATCGACCGTCACGCTTGCAATCACGGCCAAAGTACCTCCGTCGAGAACGGATACGGCCTGGTTGAAGCGCGAAGAGATATACAAACGGTTTGTCTGGTCGTCGTAAATCAGGTAAGACGGGAGCTGCGCATTCCCCGGTTTCGGTCCCAATCGGATCACCTTGTCGAGCTTCAATCGGTCAAAACTCGGAGTTGGCGTGCTGGTGGGCGTTGCCGTCGGGCTGGGAGTCGGCGTAGGGGTCATTTCCATACCCCCGGTTTCGAAATACGCCGACAGCATGAAGGAAACGTTGAAAAACGCTGCATTCACAATCCCGACATAATAAGTACCCGAGGTAGGAGCGGCGAGATCGATGTATTTTGAACTTTGGAAGGTAGAGGAGAGGTGATCGAACACGAGACTCCCGTCTTGAATTTCGATGGGCGAATCGTGACGCAAAATCATATCGACGCCGGCGTTTATCGCATCCAGCCGGAAAATCAGCCGGTCGACTCCCTCCGGCACTTCCAGTACATATTGAATCTCGTGGACCCAAAGACTGTACTCACCGAGCGTACCGTTCACCGTCTCGCTAACAACAGTGTCCGGGTCGAACTCCTCGAACGTAAATTGTGCGGAAGCAACCGAAAACCCGAAAAAAAGGAAATAACTAAAACTTAGGATGAGTCGTCGCATCATTGGATTATAACCTATGTGAATGTAAATAGGATTCTTATTATCAACGCTATTGTTCCACTCTCGACTGCTCCACGAGATTAAAGACCGGCGGGGATACGACCGATCTTGAGATTATCGATAACCACCGTCGAGTTCGCTCCGGGGCCGCCGTTCTGGACAACGCATAATACCGGAAACGCCGGGTTTTCCGCCTTGAATCCACCACCGATAGAAATGGTCTCCATATCCGACAGATTTACGTTATTTACGAAAACACCTACATTCCCGTATCCATTCGTCATCACCAGCGCGGTGACGCCTCCCGATCCGGAATAGAGCTGAGCGTCCACTGAGGAGAGCAGAAGATGCGGGAACCCGCCCTGAAGCTGACTCCCAAAAACTCCGATGTTCGCCGCGTCATCCGTCTCTGCGATGGATAGCGCGATGTTCTTCCCGCCGAAATCGGTCAGCACCTGTACTGAACCGCTGTTGCCGTTGACGTTGCGCAATATGCCGTCTGTATCCTCGTCGAAAGAACCGTTTATATCCAGCGAAAGATCCACAGTATTCAGTCCGGAGATCTTCGAGACAGTGAGATTTTCGAAGAAAACAGTGGCTTGCTCCGGCGCAGATTCCGGTAGACTTACCTGTAATGCGGGCAACAGCACGTCATTGGGAGGATCATACAGAAGCAGCAGCCTTCTCCACTCGCCCATGGGGACGTCCGCCCCGCCGGAAACCGTGTATCCCAGCTGGCCGTCTATCGGAGAATTCAAAGCGGCCAGTGCGACGGAGCAATCGGCCCGGTCCGCTCCTGCGTATACAGAAATCAACGCGAGCCCGTCGCCCACAGAGGCGGGCGTCGAGAGTATCGCCAGCGTTCCCTGGCCGGGTGCCGCTTCAAATAGGAGGCCCCGTTTATCTTCCGAAACACCGCCCGGAACGTCGCCAAGCCGAATCGGAGCCGGTTCGAAACCGGTCGCCGCCGCGTGCAGCAGGCCCATTTCCTCGACACTCGTCGCATTAAAGTCCACACTCAACAAAACCTCTGCCGGTGTTGGTGTCACGGCCGGTCGCGGTGTCGGAGTCGGCGTCGGTGTAATCTCGGGACTGGTGCCTCGAGTGACATCGATTTCGTAAGGGCCGACGCCTAAGGAATTGTCGTAGCCGACAACTTTTAAATAATAGACTCCCGCAGCCTGCAAAGCGACCGACATTTTCGAAAGGCCCGATTGGTCGGTTTCATCGTCTTCATTCTGATCGACCCAAGCGACAAGACGGTACGGACTATCCGGCCCAAGCAGAAACACCACTGTGTCCGTTTCAACACCGCTGCTGACTGGATGAGTTTGTATTGTATAGGTTCCTGCTGAATCGATCTGGAAAGCGAACCAGTTGCCGTCTGCGGCGGTTTCCAGTTCACCGATCGCACTCGGCCCGTCCACGGTCAACAGAGTTGCCTCCGGCATAACAGGTTCCACCGTCACGTCAATCGCGTAGTCGATGGGTGAATCGGGGTCGAAGCGCTCGCCGATGAATTTTACATAATACGTATGGTTGCCTGCGAGTGGATGGATGATTTTCGAGAAACCATCGTATTCCCCGGCATTATCGTCCGAAACAATGGGGTAAAACGGACTGTCGGGACCGCGAATTTCGATGGTCGTATCGCCCTCGACATTCCCCGATACCGGACGAGTTTCAACGGTGTACATTCCCGTATCCGGCGCGTAGAACGAGAACCACTGTTCCTGCACATCTTTCGAAATCGTGTCCGTTACTGATGGACCGCCTACGGAAATCGATTGCATAGTCCCGGTATCAACAACATCGATTCTATATGGGCCGACACTTAGATCGTCGTAACCCATAATCTTTATGAAGTAGCTTCGGTCGGGTTCGAGTACCGTGGTCAACCGAGAGAACCGCGTTGCACCGGCGTCATCGTTCCAGTTAATGAACTGCATGACGTTGTCAGGACCGTAAAGAACAAGCACAGTATCGACAGCCGGTTGGCCCGAGACCGGCTGGGTCGATATGACAAACGGTCCTGCGGTCGAAGGTTGAATCGAATACCAGTCCGATTCTCCGCCGAACTCAATCTCCGCTTCACGCGCGGGAGCATCCACCTGGAGAGGAACAACGCCGGGCAGCTGATCGTTGAATTGAACGTCAATCGAATAATACCCCGTCGATCCCACCGGCCCGACCACACTCACGAAATACATCTGGTCCGCCATCAGCGGATGAACGATTCTGGAGAAGACTCCTTCGCCGGAGTCGGCATCCCACGCAACCAGCCGATCGCCGCTGTACAGAGATATCTCTGTATCGCAGGATACTTCGTCAGGGACGCCATAAGTGGTGATTGTGTAAGTTCCTGTCGACTGAGCATAGAACGAGAATAGATCCTCGTCTCCAACGGGTGAGATCGCGGAAACATGAGAATCTCCATTAACGGTCAACTGAACCATGGGCTCGTCGGGAACGGGTGTCGGTGTCGGAGGGACTATCGGTGTCGGGACAACGGCGCCGACCTCGAACACATCGATCGTATAAGCGCCGATTCTCGCATTGTCGTAACCGCTTATCTTCACATAATAGGTCTGACCGCCTTGAAGTTGAGTCACAATGGATGAAAATAGGCCCTCACCATCATCGTCATTGGATGCGATCAGGATGATCCGGCTGTCCGGACCGTAGAGAGCCATCACGGTATCGACCGAATCGCCTCGTCCCGGCGCTGGGTGTGTAGCGATCACATACGCACCATCGGATTGTGTCTGGAATCGGAACCAATCCGCATCGGCGGCGCTCTCGAGATCGGCCTCTATAGCGGCACCATTGATCTGAAGATCTTCGGTATCCGGTATCGACGGATCGAATGAGACATGAATCTCGTACTCACCGGTTGAACCAAATACGCCAACGATCTTCACAAAGTACGTATGGTTCTCTTCCAGTGAATGAATGATCGTTGTCGGTGTTTCGGGATCTCGTGTCCGCCCGACCGCGATTTCCGAATGGCTGCGGTCCGGACCGGCGAGCATCATTTCGATATGCACAGGCTCTTCTTCGCCCAAAGGTACCGCTTCAATTCGATAAGTCCCCGGCTGGGCGGCCGTGAATTGATACCAGTCCGCTTCGTCCTCTAGGGCAATCGCTCCTTGATGCGGCACATCGTTTACCGTCAATCCCAAGATCGGCCCAGCAATCGGCGTCGGTGTAATTCGGCTTGTCGGAATCGGCGTCGGTGTCAACGCCAATAAGTCGGTATCGAAGACATCGACAACGTACGGCCCCGTGGCCGTTCCGTTATAACCGGTGACCTTCGCATAGTAAGTGAGACCCGCTTCAAGCCGCGCCTCGATTGCCGAGAACACAATACCGTTTTCACGGTCATCATTTCGGGCGATGAAAAGCATTTGGTTGTCGGGACCGTACAACGTTATCACAGTGTCCGTCTCCGCCTCGCCTGCCACCTGGTGGGTTGCGATACGGTACGTTGCGGCTGCCGGTGGTATAAATGAATACCAGTCCGACTCTCCTTCCGCGGCCAACTCAGTTTCCTGGCCGGGTTCATTCACTGGCAGAACAGTGATATCCGGGCCGGCACCGACAAAACGGACGTTGACCGTGTACGCGCCCGTTTCAAAACCTGTGAAACCATGGATCTTCACATAATACTTGTGTCCACCCTCCAAGATCTGTTCGATTCGCGAAAAATGAAGTTCACCGGAATCGTCATCGCCGGCAATCAGTTCGAATTGTGAATCGGGTCCGTACAAACTGATTACCGTGTCCATCTCCGGCAAACCTTCGCGGGCATGGGTTTCGATAACATAGGTGCCCGCTTGGTCCGTACGGAACAGATACCAGTTTTCCTCCGCTTCCTCAGTGATCTCGCTTTCCACCGCCGGTCCATCGACCTCCAGAAGCGGCAACAGATCGTCCGGATGCGGTGTCGGTGTAGGCGTCACTGTAGGCGTGTTTGACGGAGTAGGCGTCTCCGTCGGTGTACTCGTAGGAGTATTGGTCGGCGTGAGAGTCGGCGTATTCGTCGGCGTACGTGTCGGCGTAGACGTTGGCGTGTCTGTCGGAGTGGACGTGTAGCTCGGTGTCGAGGTCGGCGTCAGGGTCGCCGAGGGTGTATTCGTCGGCGTATCGGTGGGTGTCGCGGTGTTTGTCGGTGTCAGTGTCGGCGTATCCGTTGGAGTCGGCGTTGCCGTGGGCGGCACGACCGGAGTGGGTGTGTCCGTTGGGGGAACCAGCGGTGTCGGAGTGGACGTCGGTGTACTCGTCGGCGTCGGGCTCGGAGACATCGTTGCGGTCGGCGTGTCGGTCGGTGTGTTGGTCGGTGTCGGAGTATTTGTCGGTGTCAGCGTCGGTGTTGGCGTGTTTGTCGGTGTCGGGCTCGTGGTCGCTGTGGGACTGGCCGTCGGCGTCGACGTTGCCGTGGGGGTCGAGGTTGGCGTCGGTGTAGGAGGAGGCGGCGTGGCCACACGCGGAACGAACGGTCCACCGTAATCCGACGCCACTACCGTACCGAATGCATCGATCAATTCGGCATAGATAACCAACCGGCTCTGAAGACTCTCGGGAATATCCTCCCATACATAGGGACTGTTCACATTATTCGGAACAGTGTCGATCAAAGTCTTCTCGGTTGGGTCGAGGTCGTCATCCCAATAGAGACGAACCTTGCTGTTCCCGGGCAGGTAGTTGCGAGGGTCCGCCATCCACGAAATCTGAAGACGTCCTGTCTCCCCTGCATCGTCTAGATAGCCGTCGGGCTGCATCAGTTCAAACGGCGTGTAAGGCCCCAAGTAACACTGGTCAAAGTAAACTGTCGTCGGATTCTGAGCGGACGCGTCGGGAAACAGTTCGAGAATCGGCTCAATAACACCCGTCTCGCTGTGAAGCAAAAAGAGTCCATCCTTATCCGAAAGCAGATCACCGTAAACCCGTTCCCCCTTCAGCGGCCGAGCGTATTTCGGATCCGCACAATGAACCATCTCCCATTTCGCACCCACGTAATTGTTGTCTTTGAAATGCAAGTCACCAATCAACTTGCCTCGATGGGCTCGGAACTGATTGAGATGAAGAAAAGTGTTTTTGTCGCCGGAAGGTCGTTTCATCCAGACTGCGAACACGTATCCATTATCGTGATCGATGACCTTCCGGTTGAATCGGTCGCGGATTTCATCTTGCCGCAACGATCCCGAAAAGCCTTTGATCCCGCCGCCTGGATAGGAAATGTAACCGCAACCGTTCCCCGTAAACGCCTCGTTTGGATCGTCGGACCACCCAACGCGTCCGCCTCTTGGCTGCACGATTTTCTCATCGGGATAATGCATGCCCCATCCCACCGGCCGTGGATCGGACATATCGCGAACGATATCCATACCTCCGTTACGCAAGATATTCTCCGTGAGGTTGACGACTTTCAAACGCAGCATTGCCCGAGAAAGACCGGCGCGAGCCGTCACAAGACATTCCCCCGCCGTAACGCCGGTAAAGATCCCGTCCGGGTCGATAACACCGGAACCCGAAACAGCGCTCCCTCCATACAATCGACTGATCGGCAAAACGGACCAGGAGACCGGCAGACGAAAAACCCGACCATCGCGTTCCACTACGGCCCGCAATCGAACGGGTTGATTGGCAAATGCGACAATGTTCTGCTCGGAGTCTACGGTCACGTCGCGAGGATCCGGTTCAATACGGATTTCGGCATCATGATAACGAAACATCAACACAGCGGTTTCAAAAGGCGCAAGTTTACCCAATTCGGCTTTTGCATCAAACGAGAGCGAAGAAACGGGACCCGGGATTTGGACTTCAGAGATCCGGTCTTCTCTTCGTACCTCCTGCCGGATTTCGATTCGAACAACATGAACCGAATCGCATTCGGGAAACTCAAACTGGACCTGCTGTGCCGATGGCGAGTTGGACCACAGCACAACCACTCGGTCGAGACCGTTCAGAAAGCTGCGATAGACAATCGGGGGAACCGATCCGCGACGCGCCGAGGGAGCGTCGGTATTGACCGCCTCCTCGGGAACAACGCCTGCCAGAAGTCTGTGCATTGAGTACAATGCTTCGTAACCGGGTGTCACTTCCGGGTTGCCCGGGTAATTCGATCTCAAGAGAAACTGATCGACGGTGTCTCGAAGTCCTTTCCAGCCCCCTGTATCCCGGGGAAATAGCTTGTAGTCGTACAATTCAAATGCACACATCCCCTTGACGCCTTCAGCCAAATTCAATGCCATCTCACGCGCAAGAAGAGACGGGAACTGTCGAACCTGTTGGGGTTCCCGGAGCGGATTGCCGTACTCGTCAATATAAAGATCGATATTCTGCCCGCCGTCTTCGATAATCTTGCGAATCGGTTCGATATTCGACCAACGGTCCAGAAGCCCCGCTTCTTCTTTGGTAATGGGGAAACGCCCGGGATACACATGAACAGAGATTCCATCCACGACATCCTCCAGCCGATAGACGTCTCCGGATGGCAATTCTACTTCCAAGAGGTTCTGGATGAGTTCCTGACGAAGCGTGCGTTGTTCGTCTTCGTCGTTCGTCACATCGAAGAATCCACCAAAAGTGACTATCGCAGTCGGGTCATATTTACGGATAACCGCCGAGGCCCGGCGAGCCATGTCCATCATCATCTGAGGAAACCGTGTCGGCACTTCTTTCCGCAATTCTTGCGCGAGGTTCGCCCCGAATCCATCATCGGTGAATCCTTTGACGGAAAACGTGAAATTCATCGGCTCGTTGAAAATCTGCCAGACTGAAACACGGTCCCCATACGTTTGGACCGTTCGCTCAACATATTCCTCCCATTCCTGCATCTGCTGCTCGCCCGTACGACGTACGCCGTCCTGGCAGATAACCTCACGTTTGAGATAGTCGCGATAACTCATCTCCAAGGCGTTATAGCGAAACGGCATGATCCACCGGGGAGCATAGTCAAGGACCGCCAGAATCGAGCTGTTGAGGCCGTCGATATTCACATCGACCTCGAAATCGGTTGACGCCTCAATGAAGTCCTTTTCATTATCGTCTCCGTCCGGTTCAATTCGACTCCATGTCAAATCCACCTTCGCCAGAGAGACAGGAAGGTCCGAGGCGGCGCTCGCCTCATAATACGCCTGTGCGATATAATACGAGTCTTGCGTTCCGTTTGAGTTAACGGTGTTATCGAAGAAATCCGCGAAGTGTTCGAGCGAACCGAACGCAACGCCTTGTTCTTCCCCGTAAACAACCTCTTCCATCGCTGGAGGGGGCAAAACAATCGTTTCCCCATTCGAGTTGAAGATCGAACCGCCGATCGTCAACATCAACACACTTAGATAAACAAGTTTGGTACTCACTTTCATTGCAGCTCTCCGACAAATCTGGGATGGCCTAAGATAGCATGCGGAACGGCTGTTAGGGAATGCGTTCCAATAGCTACAAAACTTTACATTCCCGATGATCCAAAAGGTGTCCGCCATTTTGTACTCCAGCTCCGGCAGTCGGATACAAACCGAGAATCCAGCCCTATTCAGACTGGGCTTAGTCATTACGATAGCTGGGAATGTCCTCCGTATATCAATGGAAACAACCGTCAGGCAGAGACCGAGACGTTTTGGAGGTTCGAATGATGAAGAAGATCTTTGTGGTGCTCGCCTCTATCAGTTGTTTTGCCTCAATGGTCTCTTCCCAGGAGGAGATCGGAGTCGTAGATGCTCCGTCGATTTTTCAGAAGATCCAGGTCGACGGCAGCGTAAGCGACTGGGAAGGCATCGATCCGGCCTATGTCGATACCGTCGGCGACAGCAACGGGTCGGACTTCGATTTCGCGGCCGCCTATATCGTCAACGACAACGAGTTTCTCTACCTCCGCATCTCGTTTGCGGAACCTGCGCCATTCGGAGAAACCGGCTGGCTGGTCAATGTCGCGTTCAATACCGACCTTGATCCCTCAACAGGATTTGGATTCGCAGGATTGACGGGATCGGAATTCTTCATCCAATCCGGCTCGGTTTTCGATCAACGAAGCGGTGCGAATTTCGTAGACGTCGTCGAGCAGTCCGCAGACAACAATTGGGGTGCATTCGCTTCCGCCGCCGTCGCGCCTTTCGCGACAACAACGGATGTCGAGATCGGCCTGCGGAGAGATTTGACATTCAGTGATGATGAAAACGGTCTCCCCGGGCTGCTGAATCCGGATGATGCTCCGCTGTTCCCATTCCCGGACTTCGTTGTGGTATTCGAGGCGGAGACCCCTGAATACACGGCCGCGGAATTTATGCCGAACGCCGATCCGGCGGGAGAAACCGGCATCTACTACATGTTCGCCGAAGGAACACCCGTCGAATCCTGGCCGCTTCATTGACGAGGCACATGAAAAGTGAAAACCATAAAGAGTGTGACATTCGTTGCCTGCATTATGCTGGTGGTTTCAGTTGGATCGCCGGCACATGCTAAAACGGTGCTGTATACCGAACGTGAGGCTCCCCTCCCGAATCCGTTGAAAGGTTGGGTGATTTGGGGAGAAGATCATATCGATCCTCCGCAGCCGGTCACTCTTTTCTTCTCGTACCGCAGCTGGCGTCAGTTGGAGCCGGAAGAGGGACAGTACGATTTCGAGTCCTGGGAACAGGAAGTCTGGCAACATTGGGTGGATCGCGGGATGAAAGTGATTTTCCGCGTCTACCTGGACTATCCCGGCCGTCCGGTCAGCGTCCCGCAGTGGTTAGTCGATCAAGGCGTCGAACTGACAGAATACGAAGAATACGGCGGCGGCTGGTCCCCCGACTATGGGAATCCACTGCTGCTGGAGAAAATCAAGAAACTGATCTCCGCGTTGGGCGAACGCTATGACAACGATCCGCGTGTCGGTTTTCTCGATGTAGGCATTTTGGGGCATTGGGGAGAATGGCACACATATCCAAGCGAAAACCTCTTCGCATCCGCCTCGGTGCAGCGCGAGGTCATGAATACATTCCTGCAAGAATTCAAGAACAAGAAAATGATGCTTCGCTATCCGACACTCTGGACGGCCAAACAACCATTTGGATATCGCGATGATTGTTTTTTGACCGATACCGAAGGCCCGGAGGGCTGGTATTTCTTCAGCCGAATCCGCTCGGCGAGGGCGGAGGATGCATGGAAAACACAACCGTTCGGTGGAGAATTCTGCGGCGGTGGTGCTGGAGCGATAGAGGGTACCGTTGAGCAGCCGGACGAGTGTCTGCGCTTGATTCGCGAGGGGCATTTTTCACACCTGGGTCCAGCGGGTGGAGCTATCGTGGCGCAAAACAAGGAACACCAGACGACTATCGATTCTATGCTCCGCCTTATGGGCTACCGATTTGTCCTTCGTCAGGCCGAGTTACCGGAGAAAGTAGCCGCCGGAGAGAACTGTCAGGTTATCCTGACTGTTGAAAATACAGGCGTAGCCCCATTCTATTATCCCTGGCCGCTTGCGGTTATTTGGCTTACTGGAGAAAACGAAATAGAGAAAATACAGACGACGGAAATCGATATCCGAACGTGGCTGCCAGGAATACACGAGGTAATGATGACGGTAGGTGCTCCAAATCCCTCTACAAGGAGCGTATATAAAGTGGCACTCAGAATCCCCGATCCCGGCGGAAACGGCCCGGCGGTTCGGTTTGCCAACCGGGGAGAAGAACATGAAGAGGCATTTATTCTCGGCTCGGTAACAGTCGAACCGACCTCATCGTGTCTCCATTGGCAGCCATATTAGCTTTCTCCCTACTAAACCCTAACGTTGCAAAACTGACTCCTCCTGCCAACATTTCAAAATCTCTCCCCCCGTTCACGGGGGGAGTCGGAGGGGGGGGCATCTGGATCGCACTGCCGGTGCTTTTCTCCTCAGGTCCTCAAAATACTCATAAACATCTCTTCTGGCCTTTATCCATGCCGCTTTCCAACCGCGCGTCCGGCCGACCTCTTCTCGTTTTTGCAACCATAGGGTAAATACTCTCCACGCGTTACTTCGTTCGCCGGACCATCAGCGCCGGTCCCGGCAACAAAACCTCGATCCCGTGATGATGCGTATCGGAAAAGAAAACAACTTCATTCGCTCCGTCCTTTAAAATATTCGGATCGATTTCAAGCGTCTTATAGAGGACATCATGGCGCCCCTCTCCGACAAGGTCCACTGGTACGCCGTTCAAGGTAACTGGATTTGCTACTTCGCCTTTCCCGCCATCCCACACAACAACATAAAAAACAACACGCTCGATTTGCTCGACATCATCAAGAACGATCGTACAATGCGGTTTCCGTCCCGCACGTGTCCAAAACGGTGACGGAACGTCCCCCGAGCTGACCAACGTTACGTTTGCGTTTTGAGGTTTTGGCATAGCAAATTCCTCGGAAGGCGCGGTTTCATACAAGAGTTTCGGCTGTTCCTTGAAATGCACAACGGCTCGGACGCGTGCATGTTCATCCGCGGGAATCATCGAGGTATCCCACTGCAGAGAGAAAGGCGCTCGATCCGAAGTCCCGAGATTCCCATACGGCTGCCGGTCCTTTGTCATGCCATGCCAGTCGCGTCCTTTTCCGTTCCCGTTTTCGTCATACGACCTATAAAAACCATAATAATCGACCTTCTCGATTTCATTCAAAAAATCTTCAGTGCATGCCAATTGAATTGTAAGAGCTTCATCTGCATCTTTTGCCGGTTTCGCAGTCACACTCGCCCTGAAATCTTCGAAGCCCGCTTGGATTAAATCGGTATGGTTCTCTTTCAGTTCAAGACGAAGACACGTGTTATCAACGATAAAATGTCCCCAAAACGAAGTCCCGCTGTCACACGCGAATTGAATCGCGTTAAATCCATTGACAAGATCGGTAATCGTAAGCGGAATCGTCGGGTAAGAGTGCGTACAATTACGAAGAAACGTTCCCACTTCCGGAAGATAGTAAGTGCTTCGCCCATTCAGTGTCACTCGCTTATTCGCGGTCCCGGGATGACCTCCCCATATTTCAATATAAAGTTCCGCCGACTCAAGCTTCCGCAGGTCCTCTTCGATTCGAATAAGCGCAAGACCGTTTTCCTTCACTTCGCTCCGATCCCCAAAACTTGGGTGAAGAACCACTTCAGGGGCATTAACACGCAGCCTGCGTGTGTGGCTCATACCGGACAACGGTTCCAGGTCGCGTTCATACCAGTACACACGAACAAAACGACCGGTTTCTGCTTCCTCTGAGTCTGCATACGCACAAATCGAAAAAACAGAACCTACAAGTACTATGGACAACACAACTCCACAAAAGACTTGATTAAATCGAAACATGGTAATCTCTCCTGTCCGGCAATATTTACCTTCTGATAAACAGGTACATTAGCCGATCTCGCTGAAACACTCGTCGAGAATATCCATCGCTTCGTCCATTTCTTTTATCGTGATTGTGAGGGGAGGCGTCAGGGTAATAATATTCCCCATCGTCAACTTGAAACTGAGCCCCTTCCCCAGTGCTGTATACATGATCTGTTCCGCCTCGTCCGTAGCTCGCTCTTTTGTCGTTCTGTCTTTCACGAGTTCCATCCCCATCAGAAGACCGATTCCTCGAACGTCTCCGATGATCTCATACCGGTCCATCATCTCCTGCATGCGCCGTAATGCGTAATCTCCCGTCGTCCGCGCGTTTTCGAGCAAATTCTCCTGTTCAAGACACTCGATCGTTGCCAGCGCGGCGGCGCACGCAACCGGATTCTTTTCATGCGTATAATGTCCGAGAGCGCGCTCCGGTGCGACATTCAAACTATCCCTTGCGATAAGCGCTGCGAGGGGAAAGACCCCGCCCCCAAGACCTTTTCCGATAACCAGCATGTCGGGAACAATGTCATAATTCTCGCAGACAAACATTTTTCCCGTTCTTCCTAGACAATTGGGAATTTCGTCGAGAATCAACAGCGCGCCGTATTTATCGCACGCCGCACGAACCTTTCGCCAATATTCCGGAGGAGGAACAAAAGGCGTGCTGCGGACAGTCTCAGCAATAACCGCGGCGACATCTCCCTCCTTTTCCAGAACGTATTCGATATATTCCGCACATTTCAGGTTACACTCTCCCTCGCACCCCCAAATACAGCGGTATGCATCCGGCGGCGGCACGTGTTCCGTACCGGGTAGCAGGGGACCGATATCGCTGCGGAAAATGGATTCTCCTCCGATAGAAATCGCGTCGAGAGAGGCCCCATGAAACGAGTCCCACATCGAGATCGTCTTGTACCTCCCCGTCGCGGCTCTCGCCAGTTTCAATGCGATACCGATCGCACTCGTTCCACCCGGCGCAAATAGAATTCTATTCAGGTCGCCCGGCGCAAGCGAAGCGAGTTTCTCAGCCAGTTCGATGGCGGGGATATTCGTGAAACGGCGCGGGGAGAAAGACAATGTCTCCAGCTGAGCCTTGATCGCCTCAATAACCCTTCGATTTCCAAAGCCTACCTGATGGACATTGTTTCCATGGAAATCCATATACCGGCGGCCATCAATATCCTCAATATAGATACCCTTACAGCCGGTTAATACCTGAAGGCAGGGAGTCGAAAGCGATTGGTGTAAAAAGAAACGCTCGTCTTTCTCAAGCCAGCGCCGTGCTTCCATACTCACGTTCCCTTCCGCCCAGTCCTGACGACGTTGCGATAGATTTAAGTCGCCTTCGGACCGGTATTTATCACAAGACTTGTCGGAGGATGACATTGGGTATGCCTCCCAGGTCCACGTCGATCTCAGTTTGAACTCCGTAACTCTTACTGCTCCAGGTCCACAGGATCGTCCATTTTCACTTCATCGGATAGGTGCCGGAACCAGAAAAAATACAATCCCACCGAAAGGACAATCAACAAACTAAACAGAATCAGAAAATTATCCAGTCGCTGCATGACGATCATCATCAAAGTCAAGAACAAAACGATCTGCCACGGTACAGCCATACAGAGCGCTATCCGGTCGCGGAAATTTTCTGCGTTGATTTGCTCCAGTGTTTTCTCGGAAAAACTCGAGCGAACAGGGTTCCAGAAACCAAATGGACGTGTAATTCTGTAGAAATTGTCGAGAACGGGTTTCTCCGTCGGACTTGTCAAGTACGTTGTGATGATCATGAAAACAAGGGAGATACTTGCGTTGAATCCGAAAGCGGCATATTCAGGAATATCCGGGAAGACCGCTTTCTGGACAATTGCGGCAATCATTCCGGCGGCGGTCCCCGCCGCGAATCCGTACCCATTCAGCCGCCACCAGTACCACCGAACAAGGAGGGGGATAAGCAGTCCACCTCCGATACTCATCGTAATCCACCCCCAGATTTCGTTGATATTCTTGATCAGTAAACTGAACAGCAGCCCGATTACGACAATCGCAATCGAGGATGCCCGGGAGTGAAGCATCAGCTGCTTTTCACTCGCATCGGGACGAATGTACGCCTGGTAAATATCCTTCACCCAATAGGACGCACCCGAGTTCACCGTGGAATCGAAGGTGGACATCGCGGCGGCCATGAGCCCGGCCACCACAAACCCCTTAATGCCCATGGGGACCAGTTGATTTACAACAACCGGCAAAACCGTTTCGGGATCGTCGATCACCTGGCCGGTCTTCCCAATGCAAATCCCCATAATCGCGATGGCCGCGATGAACGGCCAACGGAAAGCCAGAAGAACGGTCCAGATCAAGGAAAGCAAACCGGCATCACGGTCGCTGCGTGCAGCAAGGTAGCGCTGAAGCATATAGTTCGCCGCCCCACCGGACCCCTCGATAGTCACTTTCACCAAATAGAACAGAATTGCAATCCCAAATAGATTGTAGATCGAGTACGCACTCGCCTCAGGCAGACCGAGGGTCCAGTCCGGTATAAAACTGGTCCATTCGGCACGGGTTGTTTCAATGGTCTGAAAAGTACCGTCTTTCATCGGCATGGAGACCTGAAATGTCTCCGGCAGTGAGAACTGAGTCATTGCCATAATACATATGTAGACAATCGTGCCGAAAATCAGGAATCCTTGAAACACATCGGTCCACACAACGCCGTACAAACCGCTCGCGACCGTGTAAATCATTGCCAAAAAAATCATCAACGCCGCTGCCCAGAATTGAGAAGGCAAACCTGCAAAAGCCGGGATCCCCAAAAACTCGCCAATAAATTTACCCGACCCGATACAAAAATACGTTACCATCGCAGTTGTGATTACAAGCATCGATATCGCTGACATTAACCGTGCGATATCCCCTTGTGGGCCGGAACCAAAGCGGAACCGCATCCATTCCGCCAGTGTCATCACTTGCGCACGGCGGTTCCATTTTCCCATAAACACCATGAGAAACGCCATCACGAGGACAACGCCGCCCCGAATTTCGATGAAAAATCCCATCGCACCCAATGCAAAGATGAATGCGGTGTTGATCATTGTACCGGTAACATCGAGATTGGATGCCATTCCGGAAGCGCCAAGCGCCCACCAAGGGATGGTCCGTTCACCGAGAAAATACGCGTCGATTCCTTTTTCGGCGCGCCGCTGCATGATCATACC
This sequence comes from uncultured bacterium, assembly GCA_964612675.1. Taxonomy (GTDB): domain Bacteria; phylum Hinthialibacterota; class Hinthialibacteria; order Hinthialibacterales; family JAKPRU01; genus CAZTDD01. The sequence goes on along the minus strand of CAZTDD010000032.1, from coordinate 22,633 downwards.
GACAACGATGATCGCCGAGATGTATACCACAGTGATGATATAGTCGAGCGCTGACACAATCTTCCTCCCGATATGAGTTCTCTGCTGTGCCCGTGAGCCACCAGGCACAGGAAAGAAATGGGCGAGATCCCGACCCAGTCATGCTCACAATGTTGCGCAGGATTGTGGAGCAAATTCGTGTCAAACGCAACCCACCGTTACGGTCGTTCTCCTGTCGAAAGGCGGGCATTGATGTCATCGAGGAGAGGCGGGACGTCCGCAATCCCGTCCACCACATAATGGGCTCCCGCGTGCGCCATTCGGTAATACGCTTTCGCGAGCCTCTGTTCAAGCAAGCGTGGCTCAACAGACCGGATCTCCTCTTCCGTCAAACCGATTTCATTGCCGGTCTTCGCCAGTCCGATGGTCCACATCCCCGCATTCAGCCCCTCGTAAATATCGGCAAGCGTGTCGCCGATTTTCACACACGCCTCCATCGGGTAGGCTTGAAGAATCATTGCGTTCTGAAAACACATCCATGGCTGGGGCCGTCCCGCAGGCACCTCGGTCGCGGCCACGCAAGCGTCCGGTTCATACCCGAGTTTCCGGGCTTTCTCTGTGAGAAGATCCATCATCTCCCGTGTATATCCGCTCGACGAGCCCACCTTCAGCCCTCGCTTACGAAATTCGGCTACCGCGTCCACTGTCCCCGGAATCAGATCCGCGCGTCGGTCAAGCGCCTCCATCTGACGAGGTATGAACTCCTGGTACATACGCTCAACATCGTCCTCCCCCGGTCTTCTGCCGTGTTTCTCTTCCCATCGTTTCGCGACCGACTCCATCTCGCAAATCTCGCGAATATGGTCTTTCTTCGCTGCTCCCATGGGTTCCCGTGCTTCCTCCACGGTGATCGGCACCCCTTGCCGTTCAAATACATCGAGAAATACGAGCGCAGGCGCAACGGAGCCATAGTCCGTCGTCGTTCCCGCCCAATCCAGAATGACGGCCTTCAGGGGACCGCGATACGCCGGCTGATAAAGATACCTCATTGCGTAGGCTCCTTTTTCTACTTAATCAATTCGGTTTAAGCCAACCCCTTGCCTTCGACGAATTCTCATCACAGTTCCACATTCATTTCGGCCAAAGTTTCACGAACCGCGTTGAGCAAATCCAGTACATCCGTCGGGAATATGCGTCCGATATTTCCGATTCGAAAACAATCCGCGTCACTCACCTTCCCGGGATAAATCACATAATTCCTTTCGTTCAATCCGGCATAGAACTTCTCAAAAGAGAAATTCGGATGATTGGGGTACATGAATGAAGTAATAATAAATCCCTGTTTATCGGGATCTACATATTCTTTGAATCCGATCGATCTCATCCCAGCCACGAGAGTCTCATAATTCTCTCGATAACGCGCGGCCCGCCCCTCGACACCGCCTTCCTGTTCCAGCTCAAGCAACGCTTGATGAAACGCCAGAAGAGAGTGTGTCGGCGGCGTAAAGCGGAATTGGCCGTTCGATTCGAGTCCTTTCCATTGCACAAGCAGGTCAAAGCTGAGACTTCGCGCATACCCTTCCGTCGATAGGAGTGTGTCTCGTCGTGCCAACACAAAACAGAAACCGGGAACCCCCTCGATGCATTTATTGGCCGATGAAACCAGGTAGTCGATACAACATTCGGCCAAATCGATCGGTACCGCACCAAAGCTGCTCATCGCGTCGACAAAATAAACAACGTTCCGCTTTCTGACGAGTTCCCCGATTTCCCGAATGGGATTGATGATTCCGGAAGTCGTTTCACAATGGACGGCAGCAACGTGGCTGATGCGTTCGTTTTCTTGCAGAGCAGCGTCAATCGCAGGTAATTCCGGATAGGTATTCTCTGCGTAAACCAACGTGTGAACCGGAATTTTCAACACTGAGGCAATCTTTGCAATGCGGCGACCGTAAGCGCCGTTGATCGCAACCAAGATCTCTCCGTCCGGAGGTACTGTAGACGCAAGCACAGCTTCCAAACCGAAGGTTCCGCTCCCTTGAAGAGGAATCGCTTCATAGTCTTTGTCGCTCACGTTACCTACATCGAGCAACCTTCGCCGGATATCGCGAACGATCTCAATAAACTCAAAATCCCGCGAACCCAGGTCCCGGAGCATTGCTTGTTTCACAGTACGGCTTGTCGTCAAAGGACCGGGAGTGAAGAGAATCTTGTCCTTCCAGTCGGGGATAACTCCTTTTTGTGCCATTCTACTCCATCGAACTCCTTCTTCTCTGAAACCCAACGCTGTTCTGCCGGTTTCTCTTCCTCATCGGAAAAGTCGATAAACCAGTCTAGACTTTCTTTGTTGTTGTTTCGTTATCGCACAAGCGATTATTCTTTCCTGATCGCACAAGCGATTATTCTTTCCTGATCGCACAAGCGATTATTCTTTCCTGATC
>CAZTDD010000032.1:0-20113 GCA_964612675.1 uncultured bacterium | reverse complement strand
GCACAAGCGATTATTCTTTCCTGATTGTAACGATCCCACTCGTGAAACTGCCCCTCAAAAACCAGGGAATACCGATATTCATCAGCGTACGTCCATCAACAACACCGCTGCGATCGGCGGAAAGTCGATACGCCGCGTCCGGATCCAAACCATGGAGTCGGACAAACGGACTCACCTTGTCGTCCCGTCGGCTTCCTTCCAGCGTGTCGAGCAGGCTATAAAAGAAAACAACCGCTTCCGAGCCATCTCGACTTACATATTCGATCGCGGAACGGTTTTGTTCGAAAGGAGAAATAAGACGATAGACTTCTCCTTCCTGGACAATCTCTCGGATATCCTTGTACTGTGCAATCATATTCGACGCAATGTCTCGTTCCTCCTGCGACCATTTCGTCAAATCGCTGCCGACCCCAAGGACACCGCTCATACACACATGAAAACGAAACGCTAGCGGGAAATCCAGTCCCTGCCAGGATTCATCCGTCACCCAGCTCACCATCAGGTTCGAGGGAAAAGCGTGGAGAAAACCGTCTTGAATCATAACCCGGTGCGATGGATCCGTGTTGTCGCTCGTCCACACCTGATCCATACGCGAGAGAATACCTAAATCGACCCGTCCTCCACCGCCCGAGCAGCTCTCGAATAAGACATCCGGAAAACGGCGCTGCAATTCATCGATCAACCGATAAAGATTATGAACGTATCGAATCCTGACCTCTCGTTGCGTCTCCGGATCGGCTTCAGGCCAACCGGGCTCTGTCAGACTGCGGTTCCGATCCCACTTGATAAATCGAATATTATTTTCGTCAAGCAATTTCGACAAGGAGTCCAAAAGGTACTCGTACACATCGTCACGGGCAAGATTGAGCATCAATTGATTTCGTTGTTCGCGCCGTTTTCGGTGCGGATAATGAAAAACCCAATCCGGATGCGCCCGGTATAAATCGCTGTCGGGATTCACCATCTCCGGCTCGACCCAAAGGCCGAAATCGAGCCCCAAATCGTTAATCCGCTCGATCATCGCCTTAAGTCCGTTTGGAAATTTCTCTTTATCGACCACCCAATCGCCCAACCCGGCATGGTCGTCTTTTCGCCCCTTAAACCATCCATCATCGATTACAAAAAGTTCAACACCGATTTCCTTGGCAATACGCGCCAGTTCAACCTGTTGTTCTTCATTCACGTGAAATGTTGTCGCATACCAACTGTTGTATAGAACCGGCCGCAGTTTCTCCCGAAACGAGGCACGGAGAACATTGTCCCGAATAAATTCATGCAGACAATTCGACGCGCCGTTCAAGCCGTCAGGCGAAAAACCGTAGACAGCTTTCGGCGTCTCGAATTTCTCTCCGGGTCCCAGCGTCCACGATGTATCCCAGAAATTGATTCCTCCGACAGCCTGGACATTTCCGTGGAACGTTTTCTCAAAATCAAATCGCCAGTTGCCGCTCCATGCGAGACTGCCGAACCACACTTCACCGGTATCTTCATTCGTCTCGCCTGAGACACCGACGGCGAACCAAGGGGGATTCTCATGCATCACAAAAGAACGCGTCTGAATCGTTTTCACGCCGGGTGTCAACTGTGTCTTTTGCAGGAGAAATTCTCTCCCCCACATTCCGCTGAAATGAAAAAGGTCATACTCGTCGACAGGCAGCCAAACCGAACCCGACTGAGCGTTTTCGACAAGGATTGTGCTGTCACCCGCGTTTTCTAACACGAGCCACTTTTCAATGACGTCCTCCTCTGGAAACACACGCCAATAAGAAGACACTCTCAGTCCATAATACTTATCTTTAAGGTCGATTCGCAGACATGGGTGTTCGTCCATATCGAGAATTTCATGCGAGTCATACACCAGGTCGGCGTCCCGCGTGTGATCCGCGAAAATCACCTCCACAGCCGGTGTCCCTTCGACCCAGCCTCCGCGAAACGGCACCTCATGCATCCCCCTTCGATACAATGCCGTTCGCCCCGCCGCAACCTCCTTCAGATCCAGATAGCGCCCGGGAGAACCGTAATACGCGTTCAAAACGTACCCATTCCCGTCAACCACGATCCGATACATTGAAGCATCGGTCGAGAGGATCCATCCCAACGGATTCGTCGTCTCCTCAATGGGGGCTGCACCGATGGAAAAAGAAAGAAGACTAACTCCACCGACGATCGCAAAAACGATGATTCCCTTGCGAGTGACATCCATAATTTTCCTCCCACATTCATCGGTTGCTGTGAAGATGGTGTGATTCTAGCGAACTCGATTCCAAATGTCCCGAGTGACTGATTCAGCATGTTTCCCGAGCACGTGCAGTTCACGTGGCGATGGGCGGAACATCTAAACGGTTATAGATCGACAACAAAAAAATAATGCCCGGGTTCGAGTTCGAAAATAACGCAATCGCTGTTCTCACTCACCGGCTCCACTTCTTGCGAGCCATTGAGCGAATCCGGATTCGAGGTCGGGAGATAGAGCGTCGCGTTTGTGTTACTCGGCACCGTACAGCTGTAATTGAGTTTTCCCAGCTGAATTCGCCATGAACTCTCAATCATACCGAACAATGTCTCCAATTGACCGTGAGCGGATTTCAAATCGCCGCCCGGGCGCGGCTTGAGAACGATATGTTTGTAGCCCGGCGAGGACGGATCGGGATTGATGCCGACGATATTTCTATACATCCATTCGCCGATCGCACCAAATGCATAATGATTGAATGAATTCATTCCTGGATTTTGGAAACCGCGTCCCTCGACATACCCGTCCCACCGTTCCCAGATCGTCGTCGCACCCTGGTCGATCATATACCCCCATGAAGGCACGGACCGTTTCGTCAATAAATCGTAAGCGAGATCGAGTTGATTCTCATCGGCCAATGTCAACATCATCCGATTTGTGCCCTGGATACCGGTGGATAATGAGCCATTGTATTCTTCAATTTCTCGTAGAAGATGCTTTAACATGATTGACCGCATCGACTCCGGCACCAAATCAAAGTGGAGGGCAAGTGCGTAAATGGTCTGTGTATCGCCACGGATACGGCCGTCGGATTCCACAAAATGCTTGACGAAAGATGATTTTATTTGGTCTGCCAGGTCGGTGTATTGCCTTGCCTTGTCCTCACGGCCTAAAACACGCGCCATTTTTGCAACCAGCTCGGTCGAATAAGCAAAGAAAGCCGTGGCAAATACTTCCCGCGGCGTATCCGCTCCTTCCCGAGGCCACCCATCGAGTATCAAGTTGTTCCCATTCAGCCAATCGCCGTAATCGTTGCCTCTTCCCTGAATCCAAATCAAATCAGGACTTTGGCTTTTGACATAGTGAATCCAATCCTCAGCGGCTTCGAAATGTTTTCCTAGAATTCGTTGATCGCCGTAATTCACATACACACGCCACGGCACAATAACTCCGGCGTCCGCCCATGCCGGCGCTGCCAAAAATTCGCCTCGATCTTTGATCGGATTCGGTGAAAAATCAGAAAAACGGCCGTCCTCAACCTGCGCGTCACGAATATCCTGACACCATTTTGTGAAAAACCCCGCCATATTCATAGTAAAGCACGCTGCTTGCGAAAAAATCTGCGCATCCCCCATCCATCCCAACCGCTCGTCACGCTGGGGGCAATCCGTGGGCGTGCTATGCATATTCCCGCGTTGCGACCATACAGCGTTTTCGACCAGTCGATTCAGCATCGTATTGGATGATTCAAACTCGCCGCACAACGGTGAAGCGGAATGAAATACGCAACCCGTTAAGTCGCTCTCCACGGGCCGGTAGGAAAGGCCGGACACTTCCACATATCGGAATCCGTGGTACGTGAAATGCGGTTCAAAAAGCTCCTCGTCTTCTCCGCTGCAAATATAAACGTTTTTCTGATATTCCTCGACGGGATCGCGTCGGTTGTGATCGCGAAGGTTCTTCGTATATACCGTACCGTCCGGATTGAGTCGTTCGCCGTGACGCAACTCGATTTGTCGACCCTTTTCTCCGCGCAGCTTCAATCGACACCAACCGACCATATTTTGTCCCATATCGAACACGTATACCCCCGTAGTCGGTTCGGTGATTTGCACGGGAGCCAATTCCTGAGTTATTTGGATCGGCTCGTTGGGTTGCGCTACGAGTTGCGCCTTTGTCGGTGGGAGAACATGAACGTCTTGCCAGTCACTGTCGTCGAAGCCCGGTCGATCCCAACCCCGCATCTCCCGTCGTGCATCGTATGTCTCTCCTCGGATAATATCCGAGCTGCGAATCGGTCCTTCTTCGGTTACGCGCCATTCGTTGTCCGTCGCGATTCGATGAACGCTGCCGTCGACGCATTCGACTTCGAGTTGAAGAAGTAAACCGAGACGCGAACCGTATTCTCCGTGACCGCTTGTACCAACTAAACCGGCATACCATCCCTCTCCAAGAAGGGCCCCAATGGCATTCTCTCCTTTTTCAAGCATGTTGGTGACATCGTATGTCTGAACCTGTATCCGTTTCTTATAGTCGGTCCATTCGGGCGCGAGAATGTTCTCTCCGACACGTTCCCCGTTGATGCGGGCCTCGTAGAGCCCTTTCGCGGTCGCATGGAGCGTCGCTTGCTTAACTGCGGAAGGAAGGCGAAATGTGCTGCGAAGCATCGAAGCGGGACCGGGCTTCGAATAGGTTTCTCGTTGCGTCGTCTTGACACCATCGTTCAAATGTCGGATCGACCAATCTCGGGATTCAACCGCGTCGAGGACCTTCACCGGCCGGTTTTCCGATATAACCTCATCTTCATGTTTGACCTCCATCTCGGCCAAGGCAAAACCATAATTATCCGCATCCCGGTGCGTCAACTGTGTAACCGTCAAACGAACATAACGGGATCTCTGTTCCGGAAATTCATATAGAAAAGGATCGTCACCGGGGTTGGGAACGTTCTCTTGTGAAAAATCGGCAACCGTCTCAAAACTCGTGAACTCCGGATCGTTGGAGACGTCGATACGAAAACGAACGGGGAATAGAAACCCAGGACTCTTCGAATACGAGAACGGCTGAACGGGATAGAGAACCACACTGTCGAAAGTCTCTTCTTGTCTCAAATCGATCTGTACCCATTTTGTGTGATCGGGGCTATTCTCGATTTTGCTGTGATATCCCACATGAGCGGGTATGTCCTCTCCGAGTTTGCTCTGCGGACCGATCCACATCGCGTCCCAATCCGAATCGCGCAAAAGCCCCATTTGCCAATAGGCGGGCTCGCTGTAATCGGTGGGACCCCCCTCTGAAGTCCAGACGCGAACCTTCCAGAAATAATACTCTCCGGATTCCAGCAGTCGCCCGGCATACACTACATGCGTTGATTGATCGGTATCGACTTTCCCGGTGTCCCACACATCCGCTTCATTGCGATCAAGCAGATCTCGATCCGACGAAACAAGAATCCGATAGGCGGTCTGCCGTTTCAGTGGAAGATCTAGACGCCATGATAGGCGGGGTGCGGTTTCATGGACACCAAGTGGATTCTCCAAATACTCACAAACCAGGTGATTTGGAGCAGGGAGATCGGAACGTGCATAAGACAAAATCGGCATGAGCGAAAGGATAAGCCAGCTTGCGATGATACGGTACGGAACTTGTTTATTCATTACGCGTCTTCCTTTGCGATTTGGATCAAGCATCGGCTGAGAAAGTTCAGTCCATTAATGCCGACAAATCGCACAGGTGTCAAGCATCGAGTCGTTGTGATTGAAAGACGTTGGATGAGCACACGGGAGTGAACCCACACTTGGCGGACTCACTCGTGGATTCGGTCGGACGGCCGCATCCCCCGGCTCTTCGCTAAAAAATAGACGCAGCTGACAACAAGAAGTGCGGTGCATAACAAAGAAGTGAAATAGCTGAACCCAACGAAGAAACTCTTCCACGATATCGCGCTATGATTGAGGTCTTTATAGAGCTGAACTCCAACAGAACCGCTGTATCCAACCGCATCGGCAACATAAATCGCAAATACCGCCGTTCCCACAACTCCGGTGGACGCGATGGTCCGATCGAACAAAACCGATCCATACGGTACATACGCCAAGTACGACCCAAGGCCGATCAGAATCATCCACCACAGTCCGGAGATGACGTTTGCCGTCAGAAGAAGCGTACTGACTCCGATCAAGGCAGTGCCACCGGCCATAATCGCATAGGCGCCTAACAGCCCCCTTCGATTGTCCTTAATCAAATTCAGTGCCGCTAAAGCAAGAAGCACCCCCAACGCGACCGGAAGTTCCGAACGAGTAAAAATCGCGGGGGTTTCGCCGTATCCAAGCTGCGAGAAGATTTCAATACCGTAGTTGTCCCGTATATCGCGATAGGCTGTGAGAAAAAGATACGCAATAAAAAGCATCACCAGGCCGGGCAGGAATTCCTTCACAAATGCAATCCGTTGCTTGTGCCCCATCGGTTCGCGTTCCACTCTGGCCTCCGCGTCCGCTTCCGAAGGTGGCGGTATCCGGTTCAGAAACCAGGTAGAAACAAGATAAAGAGGCAGAAAACAAAGACCGGTCACGGCGGGCATCCAAAACTCGGGCACCTGGAGATTATCCATCAACCACCGCCCTGCATCCTTCACCATCCCGCTGGACACGATGAAAGAGCAGCTTAGTCCGGCCAGAAGCAATTCCGACGTTCGCCTGCCTTCCAGATAACTGACGACCATCCCCCACACCATCCCGAGAGGAAGCCCATTCAGGAAGATCGCTGGTATCTTGAATGTGGGCGGCACAAGCGCGAATAAGACCAAGGCGATCTCAGCCGCGAGGATCAGTCCGACCAGAGCAAAAGCACGGCGTGACCGCGAGATTTCTGAACAGACCTTGATCCCCACATATTTCGACAAGGTGTAACCGAGAATCTGGCTGATCACGAATACCGTCTTCAAATCCAGCAGCCAAAACGTATACCCCTCATAGCTCGCCGCAGCAAACGGTTTTCGGAACGCGTACATACAGAAATACGTCATGAAAGAGGTGAGAATCGCATACAAAACAAAAACGTACGACGGAGCCGTTTCAAGCCATCTGGTGACCGCGCTTCCCTTTGAACTCATTCTTAATAGATCCTTTTCCGCTCAACCGACCTTAGCTCTCAAAGGGAGAAGGCTATCACTGCTCAAACTGCTTCCCCAGCGGAGCGGACTTGGGCCAAAGCATTTCTAACAAGAAACAAACAATCTACAACTGTTCACACCGCACTTACCGATATCGAGCTGGAAGAAAGCGCTGTTCGATAAGTGCATTATAGCCTCACAGGAATACAAAACGGAAAGCATCAATTCATGTAGAATCCCTTTGAACCGATCTCCATACGCGCATCCTTCAAGCAATCAAGTCTCGCACTATCATCCATCGTTGATCAATGATAAAGTTTTACTGAAGGTGTGTTGATCGAGCGGAAGCGCTCAGGCGCTCCATCTTTCTCCCTTTCCCGATTATTTACCCCCAGGAGGATCTCAATGCGTATTCTCAGATGTAAGTCCCTATGGACCGCACTAATTGTATTCGTCGGTTTGTCATCTTTGCAGCCGGTCGTAGCGCAGGATTCCCAAGAGAGCGACGCCCCGTTCGTCGTCGCACGCGTGGAAGGCGAACCGATCACCGAGAAACAAGTCTACATGGAAATTGAAGCAATTGCCTCGCGAGCCAAGGATCAACTTTCTCCACAGCAGTTCGCGCAGAGAAAGACTCTCCTCTTCAATCACGGCCTGAAACGATGCATCGACAATACACTGTTGGATCAAGCGGCAAAACAGGCGGGAATCGAAGTCAGTGAAGAAGAGCTCAAAGAAAAAGTCCAGGATATCCGGGAAGCTAACGGGATCGACACGGACGAGAAATTTCAACAGTTTCTCCAAGCTCAGGAACTAACCGAGCCGGAGTTTGTCGAGATCGTACGCGAGCAGATGCTGCGGGCACAAATTCTGGAGTCGAAAACACCGGAGACAAAAGAACCCACAGAGCAGCAAATCGCAACGTTTTACGAGGAGAACCCGAAGTTTTTCATGGAAGACGAACAAGTTCGCGCAAGCCATATTCTACTGCAGGTCAAACCGGATGCTTCCGAAGAAGCCAAATCAGAGGCGAAAGAGCAACTACAGGACATCAAGTCCAACATCGTCGAAGGCGAAACCACGTTCGCAGAAGCGGCGAAAGAGCATTCCGATTGTCCGAGCAAATCTCGCGGCGGCGATCTCGGCTATTTCAGAAAGGGCCAAATGGTCCCGGAATTCGAACAGGTCGCGTTCGCAATGGAACCCGGATCGCTGAGCGACGTCGTCGAGACCAAGTTCGGGTACCACCTCATCAAAGTCGTCGATCATAAAGATCAGCAAAAGATCGCACTAGATCAGGTGGATGATAAGATTAAGGACTATCTGGAACAAAAAGCCCGCCAGGACAAAGTCGTCGCCTATCTGGAATCCCTGCGTGAGGACGCAGAGATCAAGGAACTGGTTACGGAAGAAGAGTGGAAACAGAGACAAGCAGGAAAGGCCGGCGGCTTGTAAGCAACGGTCTATAGCTCTATTCTCTGGTTAGGTCGATCCAAGCACGTGGCGACTCCGCCAGAGGTTCCACCATGTCGGTAAAGCGCATACGGGTCCGCAACTTCAAGAGTTTTAGAGACCTGGATGTCGAGTTGCGCCCGTTCAACGTTCTCATCGGTGCAAACGCCTCCGGTAAGACCAACTTCGTACGAATCTTCGAATTCCTTCGAGATATAACCCACCACGGACTCGAAAACGCGATTTCGTTGCAGGGCGGCGTTCCCTACCTGCGCAACTTGAACCTGGGCGCGTCAGAGGATCTCTGTGTGGAAGTCGAGTCAGATGACGAAGAATATCAGGTAATTGAACGAGGAGGCGACGGGCTTAGAAAATTAGGCTGTAAAGAAACGAAATACGCGTTCTCGATGGAATTCGAAAAGACTGGGACTTCTTTTTCCATAGGCAAAGATGATCTAAGACAGGTTCTATCTGCTCATCAACTCAAAGAAAGCGCGGAGGAAATACAAGATACTGTCTACGTATCACGCGATGACGAGCGGATTGCCATAACCACGCAGCCCCCAGACAGTAAAATGAAAGACATCCTCGATGAGCTGTTCCCTCCGTCCATCCGAGGTATTGGCGTAGACGATCCTCACTCACTCCTTATGGAATCGTCGGTTAGGATCTTCCTTCCAATCATACTTTTCCGGGGTCTGTTAGATCGCACGACGATTTACGACTTCGACCCAAGTGTCCTCAAGGGCGTACACTCACTAACCGGCAAAGCCCAGCTGGAACCCGATGGAAGCAATCTCTCCATCGTTCTAAAGAACATCCTTGGGGACAAGGAAAAGAAGAGAAAGATGGCAAACCTGGTTGGCGATCTTCTGCCGTTTGTCAGCGATATGGGTGTGGAGGAGTCCGCTGATAAGTCTTTGTTGTTCAAACTTCGCGAGAAGTACTTCGAGAAACAGTATCTACCGGGGGCCATGCTTTCAGACGGTACCGTCGGGATCACCGCACTGATCGTGGCGCTCTATTTCGAAAATAAGCCCTTGGCGATTATCGAAGAACCTGGCAGGAATATCCATCCGCACCTGCTCTCGAAAGTCGTGGAGATGATGAAAGACGCATCCTCTCACAAACAGATCATCGTCACGACACACAATCCCGAGTTGGTCAAGCACGCCGGAATCGAGAATCTCCTCCTGGTTTCGCGGGATGAGGATGGTTTCACAACGGTAACGCGGCCATCGGAAAAGGAAGAGGTAAGAACGTTTTTGCAACAGGATATGAGTGTCGATGATCTTTACGTAGCTGGTTTATTGGAGATCTGACTCATGCGGCGGAGGCTGCTGTTCTTCTTTGTCGAGGGGAATGATGACGAGCGATTTGTCGAAAGTGTTTTACTTCCGCACCTCTACAGACACTACAAGTCGATACAAATCTATCAATATGCTCGGAAGAAACAGAAGGATGTAAATGCTCTCTTGCGAAGCTTGTCCAACCTGAACGCGGACTTCGTTTGGATCACGGATATCAACGGCAGCCCCTGTGTAACCCAGCGAAAGGACAAGACCATAAGCAAGTATGCTGGACTGGTGAATGCCCCGGAGAGAGTGGCCGTAGTCATAAAAGAAATCGAGAGCTGGTACCTCGCTGGACTTGACGACGAGGTCAGTGAAAGAATGGGGTTGGTTCCTTTTAGAACAACCGATGATCTGACAAAGGAAGAATTCGATCGTCTCATACCACAAAAATTTGATTCGAGAATCGATTTCATGGTCGAACTGCTCAAGAAGTTCGAATCCGAGACAGCGGTGCAAAAGAATCGCTCATTCGAGTACTTCGTCGGGAAGTTTCTAAGACAGTCTGCTTGAAGAACGGACAGTGAAAATGGGGTGCTTCATTCGGATTCTCATGGTGTTTGTTGTAGGCGGAGCTATTGTCTTGCCGGCCGTCGGTCACCCCCTTAGCCAGTTCTCAGTCAATCATTTTAACACACTCGAATTCCGACCGGGAACCGTTCGTGTCCATACCCTGATCGATATCGCCGAGCTGCCCTCTTTCCGGGAACTCGGACTGCTGGACACAGACAACAATTCCCGGCTCACCCGAGACGAAATCGACGCTTATCTGGGCAAGCGCGTCCCCGGTATCCTGTCAGCTCTGTCGATCACAGTACGGGACCGGCCGGTTCCTCTCAAAATCGATCACTCCGATTTGCGCTTGTACTCCGGGCTTGCTCGGGTAACGTGTATGCAGATCCTGGCTCAATTCTCTGGAGAGTTGCCGGACATAGCCTCCCCGACCGACGTGCAATTCCAAGATGACAGTTTCCCCGAGAATCAGAAGGATTTCGGTCAAATTCGACTTCGCGCTATGGGAGGATTAGAGATTCCCGCGGAGTCGATCCGACGGCAAGACTCCCGCATCGAGGAAGCCGTGCCGGAGACGAGCGATACATGGCTCATGTCATCGGGAGACGTCCGATTTATCCTGAAGCAAGGGATCATGAACGCAGGCTTGGAATCGACGATCGGGTTCGATTACGTTGATACACTCGTCTCCCCGACCATCATTCCTCCGGAAACGCTATCCTTCAACGCAAACGGTCTTATTCCGATTCTCCGGTCCGATAAAGAGCAACCGACGCCTCAGGAACAGATCTCAACACTGCAGCCGCGCGCCATCCAAGCATTTCCGGAACTGCCTTCCTCAACAGTCGAGGACCGGCCGGCCCCACAGGCAAGAGAAGACGCGACACAAGCGGGCGAGCGCGAGCTCGGTGAATTGATACACCGTCAGGACTTGAGTTTTTGGGTCGTTGTCGTTGCGCTTGCCTTGGCGGCCTTCTATGGAGCCGGACACGCGTTGACTCCCGGCCATGGGAAAACCGTCGTCGCCGCCTATCTTGTCGGCTCACGCGGAACGATTTGGCATGCGATCTACCTTGGTCTGATCGTCACCCTGACTCATATGGGAAGCGTTTTCATCATTGGTTTCATCGCTCTCTATCTCCAGTCGAGTTTGATCGAAGGAAACCTGATCCCGGTGATGGAAGGCGTATCCGGCTTGTTGATTACGGCAATAGGATTGTGGATGTTCTTGAGCCGGTATCGGAATCTGATTTGCGCAAAAACGCTCGCCGCAGTGGGAGCATCTCCCGGCCAAATCGCCGACCATCATCACTCCCATCACAATCACCACCATCCCAACCATGCTCATGACGATCGCAATCACTCTCATGATCATCACACTCATACCCACACGCACCACGATCACAGCCATGTGCATCATCATGGCCACTCTCATGAAATCCCGGAAAACGCCAGTCTTTGGGATCTGTTGGTCCTCGGGATCAGTGGCGGCATGGTTCCCTGCCCTACGGCAATCGTCGTCTTGATGGTTGCAATCGGAATCGGGAGAACCGCGTTCGGTATGCTGCTAATTGCTGCATTCAGTTTCGGACTGGCAGCGGTCTTAATTGTGATCGGGGTTCTGATGGTTAGTGCAAAGCACTTCCTGGACCGTTTGTCCTTTGGCGGCACGGGAAAGCTGGTATTGGTACTTCCCGTGTTCTCCGGGGCGCTGATTAGCTGTATCGGGCTGTGGTTGACTGTCTATGCCCTCATCCGGGGTGGAATCATAACGATCCATCTCTAGTCATTTCGTGGACCATCGCCTCGAGAGTTTGATATTCGACAGCGGGTTCCGGAGCGCCGAATACAGCATTCCCTGCGATGATTTCCTCCGCACCCGCTTCAACAACCCGTCCCAGTGTATCCCGGTTGATACCTCCGTCCACTTGAATGATGAAACCCGCTTCATGTTCTTCACGCAGTCGATGGACAGCGCGAATCTTCGAAAGCATCTCCGGCAACAGTTTTTGTCCGCCGAATCCCGGGTTCACCGTCATGACCTGAACAAGATCCAGGTAGCGGACAACGTGGTTCAGATGGTCGATAGGAGTGGCGGGGTTCAGCGATACTCCCGCCAGTCTGTTCGAAGCACGAATGTTCATGAGAAGTGCGTGTAAATTCGGCGTCGCTTCTCCGTGAACGGTAATGCTGCGAACGCGCTCCGAGAGAAACCATGTATAGACCACTTCGGGATTCGTCACCATAAGGTGTACATCGAAGTTCGACTGACAATGAGGTGCAAGCGAGCGAATCACCAGAGGGCCGACAGTGAGGTTCGGCACGAAATGCCCATCCATCACATCGTAATGGAACAGCCTGCATCCAGCCTGTTCGAGAGGCGCAACGGCTTCGCCGAGTCGGTCAAAAGGCGCCGATAACAGGGAGGGGACTATCTTTCGTCGATTTCCCATCGTTCCATACCTTCTATTGTTTCCTGGACCTCGGTATCCCCAGGCTGTGCCGTATCGGAAGGACTGTCGATTACCTGGGAATGAAGCAGAGTCCCGCTCTCCACAGCCCCATCGTAAACCTCGACACGCATCTTTCCACGATATGGCAATGGCACCCTGATTTCTTGGCCGGGTCCGGGAACTGGAACGCGTACGATCTGTGGTTCGCCTTCCTCGTCGTCGGTCAAGTCCGTTACCGAGACCGTGACCGACTGACTGGTGACGTCGTCCGGGATCACGTAACGGAATTCAATCCATCGAGGTTCTTCCGGCTTGACCTCACGGGCTCCGATCTTCAGTGTAATCTCACTACCTTCAACCAGTTTTGCCCCGCTCGAAGGATCTTGGTCGATGACACGATCCCAGTCTTCGGGAGACGCCACCTGCTGACGATCCACGACAACCGAGAACCCCAAATCCTGAAGCTCCTTTACGGCCGCTGCACCGGGACTGCCGATCTTGTTCGGCATGACATAGACCTCCGGACGAGGCCCGAGACTTACGAGGATCGAAACAAATCTCCCGAAATGGAGCACCTCTCCCGTGGGGGGATTCTGCGCAATGATAACCCCCGGCTCGACCCGGTCGTGATACATGACCGCCCGGTTTCCAACATCCAATCCCAGATGGTTTAGCGCGGGATAAATCGATGCTTCATCGCTGCCAACAAGATCTGGAATCATTACCAGCCGCGCTCCTTCACTCACCGTCAAACGAATCTTCCGCCCTTCTTTCACCTTGATGTTGGGCCGAGGACTCTGCTCGATCACAAGTCCTTCCCTATACTGGTCGCTCTGTTGTCTTTCTATGGGAAAATGAATCGCCAACCCGTGCGAAACCAGAGTTCGAATCGCCTCCGCCTCCGATTTCCCATAAACGGAGGGAACAATCACTTCGGGCTTATGAACAATATGGTTCAAAAGGGCATAGCCGCCGAAAAAGGCCACAACACCCAGCACACAGACTGAGACTAGACAACCGGCACCCCATAGAAACGATCGTATAAAAAACCGTCCTGCCATTCTTCTCGCTACCGTTTTCTCCGCAGTCGTGCCGCAAACAGACCGTCCGTCCCGACGTCCGGTGGAAACACAACGATCCAACCGTCTGCCGTCACCATATCTCGGAACGGTTCGGGCAGCCAAGGTGTCACCGGTTCCACGGCCCAATCGGGATGGCATTCAAGGAATCTACGAACCGGGGTCTCGTTCTCTTCCTCGCTCAGTGTACACGTAGAATAAACAAGCACGCCACCGGGACGAACATAACCGGACACGGACGACAACAGACAGTACGCCCGCCCACCAAGCCTCTCCGGATCGTTCGGATCAAGACGCCAGCGCAAATCCGGATGCCGCCGAAATGTCCCCCATCCTGTACAAGGTACGTCCAAGAGAATTCCGTCGAACAGACCGTTCCGTTCCTTCCACGGTGGCCGCAAACCGTCCGCAGCAACCGTTTTCACGCTGTTCAGCCTCAGACGAACAGTATTCTCTTCTACTCCCTTCAAACGTTTGAGCGATAAATCCGATCCGATAATCGTTCCTCGGTCTTCCATAAGTTCGGCCAAGTGCGTACATTTCCCTCCCGGTGCGGCACAGATATCCCATACCTCCATACCCGGTTCGGGAGCCAGCAAAGGGGCGACGAGCATCGCTGCTGGATCCTGTATAGTCAACCGTCCCTCCGAGAACTGCGTCAGCTCGGCTGGACTTTCCGCAGAATCGAGACAAACACAATTCGGAACGGAAGGATGAGGAGGGAATTCGCGCGGCAATTCAGCACGTGCGGTTTCGCCGTCAGGTTGAAGTCGATTGATACGCCCGAAAACAGAAGCCTTCTGATTGTTGAATCGGCACAGATCGTGGACTTTTTCGGCGGACCAACGTTTCAACCATGTCTCAACCAAGTGGCGGGGATGCGAGTGTACGACTTCCAAATGACCGGCCGGATCCTCTTGCCACTGCGGATATTCGATCCTCCGGCTGCCTCGGAGGATACTGCGCAAGACTCCGTT
This sequence comes from uncultured bacterium, assembly GCA_964612675.1. Lineage (GTDB taxonomy): Bacteria > Hinthialibacterota > Hinthialibacteria > Hinthialibacterales > JAKPRU01 > CAZTDD01. The sequence continues at coordinate 5,223 of CAZTDD010000032.1, read as the reverse complement.
GACTACTCTCGACAGACCGCCGCAGCCCACCCGACGGGTGAGCTCGACGGCGTCATTCACTACAGCAAAATCCGGGATCTTTGTCAGATACTGAATCTGATACACACTCAGTCGAAGAATCTCAATCACCGGAGGGGGAAGCGAGTCCAGGCCTTGATTGACATGAACGTTCAGCACGAAATCCAACCGTTTTCGAAATCGAGTCGTTCCATACGCAATCGCCATCGCCAGGTTTCTGTCACGACAGGAAAGCGAGTATGAGCCCAATACGCGCTGGAAGCCCTCATCGAGAAACACCGTGTCCTCACCGGATCGCAGAAGGGCATCCAGAGCCGCCTGCCGCGCGGGAGCCGCGTTCCCGCGCGTACGCGGCTTCTTCTGTTTTTCACGCCGTTTGAACACAATTCACAAACTCGCTTCTCGGAATAGGAAGAAGGGATCCTCCGGCCAAACCGGCCCCAAAACTCCATTTCAGCAATAAGAACCTCAATCCAGCAGATTCGACTTCGTTGAGAGAATCTGCAACGCTCCGCATGCAGTACACGCAAATACATTCTAAATACTCGTTCATAACAATACAAAAACCCGACGCAACAACCATAGGTCCTCGCCTCATGGGCATCAAGGTATCGAACAGTTTCCTGTGTTCATGACGGATACGCCGTTCCGCCGCAGGTCTTTGCAGAAAACGCGTAGAATGATCAAATACCTTACTTCGTTTCAACAGGAAGGACCAATGATCCAGGTTACAGATTTCCACAAAGCATACAGGGATGTTGTGGCCGTCGAAGGATTGAACTTCAAAGTCGAACCGGGGGAGATCCTTGGACTCCTAGGTCCCAACGGTGCCGGAAAAACAACCACGCTGAGAGCGCTTACCGGGATTATTGCACCAACTCGGGGCACCCTGTCGATAGCGGAATTCGATTTGTCGGAGAGTCCCGTTGAAGCGAAGCGACTCATGGCGTACGTGCCCGACGACCCGAAATTGTTTGACGCGCTCACCGTGTGGGAACACCTTCAGTTCATCAGCGCAGCCTATCAGGTGGACAATTTCAGCGAGAAAGGGGAAAAACTGCTCGCACAATTCGAACTGACAGAGAAACGTGACACCATCGCCCAGGAATTGTCGCGCGGAATGCAGCAGAAAGTCGCTATCTGCTGTGCTTACCTTCATAATCCCAAAGTGCTTCTATTTGACGAACCGCTGACCGGCCTCGATCCCCGGGCCATACGTACTCTGAGACAATCGATTGTGGAACGAGCGGAACAGGGAACATCCATCATTGTCAGCTCGCACCTACTCGCATTGGTTGAGAACCTGTGCACGCATCTTCTTATCTTACATCGGGGCAAACAACTGTTTTGTGGCAGCGTCCAACAGGCACGTTCCGCGTTCCTGGATATGGAAACCGACGCCACCCTCGAAGAGGTCTTCTTTCGTGCGACGGAAGGGTCAGAGGTTTCAGCTAAACAGACCTCCGAAGAAGAATCCGTCGAAAAGGCTGGATAAAAAGAGTCGGCAGGTCACACACTACTCTTAGGCCGGTACCACGTGGCCGGGGACAGAGACGGTCATTGATATTCGGTCTATTTTCCCGTCTATCCGCATTTCGGCAATCTGACAGAAATGCCACATACGATCTTGAGCCAGGTATTGATCCTTTGCGAAGCTAAACCTCACTGTCGAAAACGTCTCCGATGTTAGATCGAAGATTTGCCGACAAGTTCAGGAGCTGCTCCGGAGGAATCTCCAATATCACTTGATCGGTCTCTCGGTCGACGATGGAAACCTCGGGCCGACGTGCTTCGCGATTGATGTCGACCTTGATTCTCGTGTTTTCGCCAATCGAGCGTGCCGGCTGTACTTCCGGTACTATTGCCTCCACCTTTTCCGGGGACTGATTCAGAGAATGAGCCCGCTCGCTTGATTCATCTGCTACAAACGGTTGAAACGTACTCGGAGAGACAGCAGCGGAAGTCGATCGAACCGGGTCTTTCGCCGGCATTCTGTCAGCCGATACAGCGGCGACAGGAACAACGGACGGTGTTACGGCAGATATGTTTTGAATTCCCATGATGCTACCCCCTCACGGGGCGACCCGAAGAAGGGGGGGGGCGAATCGTCCATCCGGGGGATCCGCCCCCCTTCCTTACGGGTTTACATTATCCCCTTTATCCGAGTAGTGCCAAGAATCCCTGTTGCATGAAGTTCGCCTGCGCCAAGACCGATGTGCCGGCCTGTAAGAGCACTTGGTTCTTGGTGTATTCCGAACTTTCCTTTGCAACGTCCGCATCGCGCAAACGTGAATACGACGCGGTCAGGTTCTCCGAAGTAACCGACAAGTTCGAGACGGTAGACTCGAGGCGGTTCGTCGCCGCACCCAAGAGAGAACGGGTCCGGTTAATCTGGTCGAGCGCCTCGTCAATGATGTCCAGCGCTTCGTTGACGCCGGACACCGTTGTGATGTCGAGGTCCTGGATCGTGCGTCCCGAGCCACGGCCGAAACCGAGGTTGTCTGCTTTCAAGTCACCGATCGCTGTCGCGAACTGCTGACCGGAATAGGCGCCCACCTGGTAATTGATCGAACTGTTCACCGTGGAGATCAGGAGTGTTGTCCCTGTGTCGGCGAGCCCGGTTGTACTCTTCGTCACGTCCAGAATTCCATCGAAGTCCATCGTGACGTAACGCGCCATCCCGCCGGTACCATCGCTTGTGTCAAGGAAGACCACGTCCTGATCGCCGTTGCGGAAAGTCACAGATTCACTTCCATTCAGGCGCCCCACGTACTCCTTGGCGGTGACCTCCAAAACATCGCCGCCGACTGTGAGGTCGTCGCCGATCCTCAGAGTCACTTGTGGCGTAGGTACACCATCGATGGTGGATTCAGGACCATACAGGGTAACAACATCACCCGCCTCCGCTCTGAGCGCATTACCACCGTTTACCCTAAATGTCGCGGCTTCTGCAAATCCTTCCTTCTGCAGTTCCGCATCGTCCTGAAGGGTGACGTACTCGGCGGTCGTATCGAACAGCTGTTTGTTCTGGTCAAACGTCAGGGTGAACTGTGTCTCCGATCCCGTGATCCCGTAGTCATCAACCAGCTGAAGGGTCCTGGAGTTGGTCAGCGTGAACTGCGAAGACTGGAACCGCGTAATATCGCCGTCAGTCGACGTCCCTAACGGAGTGCCCACAAGCTGAGTGTAGGAACGCGTCCGGTAGTTCAGTTCTTCGATCAACCCGGACAACGTGCCAAACCGGAAATCGTTGAAAACCGTATCGGATTCCTGGGTGATGGTGGTATCCAGCGTGTACACACCCTCAAACGTTGTGCCGTCAACTTCCGTCCCGGTGAGGGTAATCGTACTGTTGTGGAACAATGTGGTCCCGCCGGTATACACACCGTTGAGAAACGTCCCGTTGACCACGGGCGCTGTCGCGATCGCGCCGAGAGAGGCGGCCTTACTCAGCAAAGCACCGTTGTTGTCGCGGAACGCGATCAGACTTTCGGTAGTGCGCTGCTGTGCGCTCACCACATCTTCCACTGAAATCGCGAAGCTGCCGTTATCGAAGGTCGAACCGGTGATCGCGGTAATAGCGTTGCCGACCTGACCGCCACCGGACAGAATCGAAGCAGCTCCCAATGAGGCTCGTGAGACACCGTTGGCCGCGGCGACAATTTCACCGTTACCTCCCGTACGAGTAATCGAAATGCTGATACTCGACTGCGAAAATGTCTGGTTCTTGTTCAGCAGGACGAGCCGTCCGGCATTGGCACCGGCTGAAGCGTAACGGGCGCTGGTCCGGTAATTATCCGGAACATTCGTGGAGCCGCCCCAATAGGCGTCCTCCGCCGCTCGGATGGCCGTGTTGATTTCCGTGACAAGCCCGTCGATGTCTTGTCCACCTACCGAGTACGAACCAGCGAACTTTTGCAATCCGTCGGAAAGAACGCCTTCAAACACAAGCGTGTCACCGGAAATGAGCGAAACACCTTGGAAAAAAGCAGCGCTCAAGTTCGTACCCGCCGCGGCGTTTGTTCCATCGATTGTGTACGTGCTGGTGAAATGACCAAGAGACACGGCAACATCCGATTGGTTTCGGACTCCCATATTGATCTGCTGAGCCGTGCCGGCCGCTTCACCCGCGTTGATTTGAGCGGAACCAACTTTTGTTTGAACGATGTTCAGGAAGGACAGCCCATTGTCCAGGGTACTTGCAACCGGAGACTGATCCACTTTCGCTCCGATATAGTCCTGGCCGCCGATGAGCTGACTGCTGACCTCGAAATCCCCGTTCAACAGGAAATTTGTGTTGAACTGAGTTGTGTTCGCGATTCGGTTAATCTCGTCGACACTTTGGAAAACCTCGTCCTGGAGTGCTTGACGGGCCTGGATATCGTTTACACCGGTGTTGCCCGCCTGGATGGCGAGATTACGCATTCGATTCAGCCGTACGGTGGTCTCTTCAAGAGCACCTTCAGCAACATTGATGAGGTTCATACCATCTTGCGCGTTCGCTACAGCCCGGTTAATACCCGAAAACTGCGCTTTCAAACGAGCGGAAACGGTCAAACCCGCAGCGTCGTCACCGGCACGATTGATTCGTAAACCTGAGGAGAGACGTTCGATGGATTTCCTGATGTCGGTGCCTGTTGCAGAAAGGTTCCGATTGGCGTTTAATGCGGCAATATTATTGACGATTCGAGTAACACTCATTCTTCTTCCTCCTTGAAGGCACGCCCGACATCCCTGCCGGACGGCTTGTTCCGGGGGGTGCATCCCGGTTTTGAGTGATTATGTTGGTTCGGGTGCCTTTGGATGAAACGCCTTCCGGGTCGTGACTCCCTTCGTGCGTTTTTGTCGGCGGGCGGCGCCCGGCCCGAGCGTTGTTTCGGGGGCTCGCTCTCTTCCCCGTGGAGGTGATCAGCCTCACCAGTACTGCCTTTTCAGCGTTTCGTTGTTTCTGTCATCCCACCTTTCGTAGGGAAGCGCCGGTGCTCCGATACCGACGTTTCCGGAGAGTTGATTATCCCGATATCGGTTATCGACCTTTCCGGAGAATCCTTGAGAGTTTGTTGCCGGAAATGTTCAAAGGGATGGGAAAAATCTGCACAACTCTCCTACAAAAACACTCCGTTCTGGACACCGTTAATAAATGATGGCATCGCAAAAAGTCGAGAGAGTTCTTCTCCCTCTCCCTCTGGGAGAGGGCCGGGGTGA
>CAZTDD010000031.1:53121-57130 GCA_964612675.1 uncultured bacterium | reverse complement strand
TTTATCAACCACTTCGAACTTATTCGACTCTACGCATAACCTGAAAGGTCCGCTGTAAGCGACAATCTCGGAAACAACCGACCCGAGTATCGGCTAATTCCGTGATCGTTACTCCACGCAGGAGCCTTGCTCTACTGTGCCACCGCTACCGCCACTTGAGCGTTTTCACCCAGTCATCAATTCGGCATGCACTCAAGAAACACCCCTTGCACGAAATCTCGGTTTTCACGCCGTTTCCGATCTCCCCTGCGGGTGCGCGCGCGCACAACAACCCCCGTCGCTTCCTCGCCTCCCGAAATAGGTCGGTGGTCCACCCCGGTTGAGGTAGACTCGGTGTGCTCGTCTTCCGTATCTTGCGAGGCTGTCCGTTCCAGCGTCTGCTCGAACGCTCGATATGCCGACATGATTTCATTCCGGATCGATTCTCTTTTGGCAATGATCTTCTTGGGTTCGTTTTCGTCGACTTGCCACATCCGTCGACGTAATAGCGTGTTCAGCGCGTCCAGCAGGGTCCGACAGTGGGCCTCAAACGTCCAGGCCGTCTTTTGGGAGTACAATCTCTCAATCTCTCGATATTCCAATCCCCTTGGACCGGCCGGATTCTCCAAGAGTCGTTGACCTGGATCACACCATCGTTCGGAGACCCGCTTTCGGGCTGGATACGCTTTGGAAGAGGCGCTTTCTCACCTTCGTCTGGGGTGAAGGCAGGTTGAAGGACGTTTGGCGCTCTTCCATAGCGCTCCAGAATTGATTTGTCGGCCAAGAAATCAGCCTCAGGCGAATCAGGAGGGAACAGATAATCGAACCGCCAGCAAAACGGGCGGGTTCCATCTTCGCTGAACAGATCGTGACACTCAAACCGTTGCGCCACCGCCTCCAGATCTTCGGAAGAGACGCCGTTCTTCCGTAGATAGCGCGCGACCTGATCCAGGGCGTCATACCAAGCTATCGAGGCCCACGTGTCACCATCTTTTCTGGCCCTTTGGACCGCCCACGCCCGAGACTCAGACCGAATTCGCCACTGATCGTTGATTGTGATCAACATGATCATTCCCCTTCCTTCATTTTGAGAACAGCAGACCAAGCAGACACCGCTTAAGAACTCGAACCCCGTAGCACAAAGCCCACAAAGTATCCATCAAATGCACTGTTCGTACTTTGTGTAGTCACGTTTGCTCTCTGTTCTCGGTTTTCTATTTGCAAATCGCCTTGCGATCCCTCATTTTCTTCGTCCGGTGCTTTTGAGGGGGGGACGCCGCCCCTTCGCCTTATTCCGTGGACAAAACCCCGCTACGAATTCACCCTCATTGTCAGCTCCGTCGCCCTCTTCCCCTGCGAATTCCGCGAATCTTGCGAACCGCATTGAAAATAAATCACTTACGTTTGCGTATCCCGTGCGAACCAGTTGCGAACCGCGATGTCTTCATGATTCGACGGCACCAGGTTCGCAAAGGTTCGCAAAAGGTTCGCATTCGTAAGTTCAGCATTGACAGTCTGGTTCGCGCAATTCGCACGATTCGCAACACTCCATGTCCCTAGAACGGCAAATCGTCCTCATTACGGACGACCCTCCACGCTTCCCTGCGCCGCTTGCCTTCAAACACGATGCCCTCCGAGATCGTTTCGACCCAGCCGTGCTGCTGAAGGATCTTCATCGCTGCGCGGGCTGCATCCGCGTTGCGGATTCGACTTGGCCCTTTCTTATAGGTCTCGACTAACGAAATCTCATCCGAATCGCGTTGCATTAGCCAGCGGCGTAGGTCCTCGGCTCTCTCTAATTCCTCATCCTGCTCACCACTCTGATAAAGGCGCAATGCCTCACTCAAGTAGTATCTGCAGAGCGTGATCCCCGAGTTCATTTCGTCCGCGTGGATCTCCTGACAATCAGGACGATGGAACAAAGCGAGAATGCCCGCTAATCGCGCCGCGTGTTCAGCCGCTTTGTTGGCCATACCACGGATTGCCGCAAATTCTCCTTTGGGATCGAGCTGCGTCTCGACCTCATCGTGGAATTCGATCCACAACTTCTTTGCCTCAGGATCTAATGTGATTCGCCGAGGTTCGAGTTCGGATCTTGATTCGTCACCGTACGGTTTCTCCATTTCGAGAATCTCGCCCGCTCGCTCGTAGTAGCCCAGGAGTTCCTGGCGCTGATATGGATTCCCGTCGCGATACAAACGTTGACCGCAGGTCGTATTTGGATAGCACACAAGAAACCGCGATAAGAAACCCTGCTCGCCGAGCGTCTTGTTGGACAAGAGCATTTGCGCGATGGCTGGCTGCGTCATGATGTGAACCGACAGCCTTCGACCCGCGATCAAAGATGTACCTTCGCTGCTTCGGACACGTGTGATAGCTCGCCCGTCCCACAGCTCGCAAATGCCAGCGGCCGTTTTGATCTGATTATCGTTGTTGAGGGCATGGCCTCCAATCAGACGTCCGCCCTCGTCGGTAAAAATTCCTGCGCTGCAACTGCCCTCTGCGAAAAAACGGATTAACCCCTCATACGTTGGCTCCTGCAAAAGGAGCAGCGGCAAGTTTGGCCGTTGAGGCGGGTCACCCAGCTGTTGAAGATCTGTCCGCGCTTTCTCTGTTCCTTTCTTGGTTCCGCTTAATGCGTGGTCTCTTGCCTTCTTGTAGATCTCGCACTCGTTCAAGTATCGGCTTTTTTCCAGCTGATAATTGTCCATCGCTTTTTTTTCGTACTCACGATGAGCGTGGAGTGCGAGGGTGTCGACGGCACTCTTCCGCTCCCCGGTCTCACCGATTGTCAAAAAGAATTCTGAAACCGGAAATGTGCGGCCGTCGATTTCGACGTTGGCGAATGGTTGAACCGCAAGTGCCACTGCACCGAGAACGCTGTTCGCGCAAATAGCGTCGGGCGCTTGGACAGCTTCCCGAATCACTCGGGCGGCAGGTTCGAGAATCGGTCCGAGTGCATCTATCGGAAACGCTTCCGCCGGATCGAGAGCCCGCACGAGTGGCCGAGGGCCTTCCGGCGAAATGAATTCGTAGATAGGTTTCTCGGAAATGCACTTATTGAGAATCGGCTGAAGACGCTGGCGAAAAGCGTTCGGATCTTGTGTATGCAACTCGTTCAGATCCTTCACGCCGATTGTGTCTTGAAGCGAGAACTCATAGGCCTTCCCTTTGTAACTTACTGCTTCCAACCGGCCCACGACATTCTTGACGAAATGTGCCCCACCCTCATCACCTTCGTTCAAGATGCACAGGTAATCAATACCTTCCAAGTGATCAGGCTGAAGGGTCTTCGCCATAGACGCACCCGGGATTCCGAGTGCGTCATATTCATGAAACCATAGGCTCCAGCAGTCGGACTCACCTTCGACCAAAATGAGATATTCCCGTTTCGGCATCCGCGCAAGACGATCGACACCATACGGAACTAGATCCTCTGTTCCTTTCGTCCAAAACGATCCGTCTTTCGCGCTCAATGCCGTTCGCAACCGTTTGCGCGGAGCCTCCGATCCGTCCTGAAGGAAATAGGGAATTTCAACACCGCCCTGATAATCTCGTAGCCCAAGTCTCTGCAGGAATTCGACCGGCAATTTCTTGTTTTCGGCCAACGTGGCTACGGTGATCGCCGCGTTTTGTTTCGGTGCAGGGTTTCCCTGACTCGACTCCTTGGACTTTTCTTGAGTCGGGGTCGTGAGTTGTCGATCTTTTGCACATAAATCCGTCATTGAAAGACCGAGCCTTTGGACGACTTCCTTGGTCTCGCACCCGGCATGGCAATGCAGGAGTACAGCCCCGTCGTTACCGACGCCGATTGACAACGAAGGATGTTTGTCCTCGTGCGCCGGGCACCGGCCCACCCAACCGGTGCCCGATTTCTTGGCGTTTGTTCGTTCGATTATTGTGTTCAGTATGTTTGACATCATCCAACCCTCCTGAAGTCCGCGACATGGCCACGTGATGGATCTGCATCGCAGTGATGGCCCCGACCAATCCGATCAACATGCTCCGATGGTGTCGGTTCTTTTTTTGT
>CAZTDD010000031.1:50092-53021 GCA_964612675.1 uncultured bacterium | reverse complement strand
TCCTGACCGCTTACAACGCATACGTCTACAGTATTCTTCATGTCAATAACCCCTTTCATTATTTGCCTCGCCTGAACCCGCGATTCGTGCGAGGAGAACATCAGTTCATCTTGCGCCGTGCAATCCCATGGTCCCGCTACCGCAGAGACACAAGTGTTTCAGCATGCGACTATCCATTTGGATAGTCGCATGCGCCACGTTATGCTTTTGTCGATAGGTACCCGTCCTTTCTGAACAGACCTTGGGTAGGAGCCTCTCCATGGGGAGAAGCGAAAAGCTCATTTGTGGCATGAAATAGTGGGGATTTATCAACGAGTTTCCCCTTCGCTCATCAGCACATCGCCAAACGGCGCACATACATTCAGCTCGGCGTGCTGTCATTTTTACAGCCATGTTGGACACGACTAGCCCAACAGATATTTCGGGAACGAAACCGGAGACACGTCAAAAAGCGTTTCGGGTAGGTTCCCCGTCAACATAGCCAGCTAATAACACACATCTCTGAACAAAGGCCCTTTCGGCTTCCGGCCTTGGTCCATTCGATGTATTTCAGTTGTGTCTATATAATGCCTCACTGATCCCGCAGTCGTCAAGACGTTTCTACAACTTCCTCATGCAGTGGTCGTAGCGTTAGCGGCCAACCTCAGCACCGCTGCGGCCTGATTGAGACAGATGGTACGAGTACTATCGTTAGACAAAGGGGGCGAGCCGAAGGGCGGAACAGACGGTCCTAAAGTGGTCCTAATGCTCTTTCACGGCGTGTAAATATCAGTAAGATGCGTACGAATTAAGTATCTGGTTTGTAACGGTTTATGTGCTATACCGGGGTCGGGGATCGAACCCGAGACCTCCTGATCCACAGTCAGGCGCTCTAACCAATCTGAGCTACCCCGGCTCTTTTTCTATTCTACTCTTTTCTTCTATTCTAATCGATTAACTTGTGAACATCAAACTCCGCTAGCGAAAACGCTCCCAAGCGCCGCAACTCCGGCGACAACCGCCGAACGTCACGCTCCTTCATTACCACATCCACCATCACATTCCCACCGACATCCGACGCATACACATCCGCCGGTCGCTCACTCGGTAAGAAATCCAAAACTGTCGAGAGCTTGTCCTGCGGGACTTTCATCCGCAACAATACACGCCCCCACGCCCGGATCGCGCCCTGCAACAACACCGACAAATCGTCGATCTTCCGCGCCTTCTCCGGGTCGCGCATCGACTTCCGGTTCGCAATCAACTTCGTGGTCGACTCCAACACCGTCTCGACGATCCGCAGATTGTTCTCTCGCAGCGAAGTACCGGTCTCCGTGACATCCACAATGGCGTCCACCAGATAAGGCACCTTCACCTCGGTTGCTCCCCATGAAAACTCAACCTTGGCGCTCACGCCGTGCGACGCCAGATAATCTTTCGTTATATTGACAACTTCCGTGGCGATGGTCTTGCCTTCCAGATCCTGCACGGACTGGATCGAGGAGTCCTCGTGGACCGCCAACACCCAACGGACCGGCCGCATGCTCTGCTTGGCATAAACGAGATCGACGACCTCGATCACGTCCACCTTGTTTTCCACCACCCAGTCATGGCCGGTGATCCCCGCATCCAAAACGCCGTCTCCCACATATCGCGGGATCTCTTGCGCACGCATCAACACCGGCGCGATCTCTTCATCGTCACATCGCGGGAAATAGGAACGGCCGTTTACAGAAATCTGAAAGCCCGCCCGTGAAAAGAGGGTGAGAGTCGATTCCTGCAAGCTGCCCTTCGGCACGCCCAGCCGAACGCGTTTTTGGTCCTCAAAGGTCATCGCTAGATTCCTGAATGCCGTCAATTCAAAAGAGCTATCTACTATAGGGAGGTCCAGGCGATCCCGTCAACGGAGGCGCTTGGAATGTCGCACCTTCCGATCTCGATTTCCTCGGTTTCCGGCCTCACCGAGGATGTCAGAGTCTTCATTTTCAGGTATAGTCTGATCATCATCGGTGCGACCAAGGTCGCCACATCCGAAAGCGGAGGCGGTCTGATGGACATCGGCGAGACTCATGACGTCCTAGAGATCAAAAGCATTCTTTTCGCCGCCGACTTCTCGCGACAGGGAAGCCATGGATTCCGGTACGCAATCACTCTGTCCAAGCACTTTCACGCCAAGTTGTTCATTTTCCACGCAATCAACCTCCAGTCCACAATGCCGGCCGCGGACCCCACGGGCGGGGTGGCATTGACCGATTATGTTGAGGTTTTGGAAGACGAATCCAGGGCCAGATTGTCGGAAATGCTCCGGCAGGCTGAAGCGCACGGTGTAGAAGCAGAGACTCTCCTTGTCGAGGGAACTCCCCACAGAACAGCCCTTAAGGAGGCCGAACGTCTCGGAGTCGACTTGATCGTGGTCTCCACTCACGGGCGAACCGGGATGGAACACCTTCTGCTCGGCAGCACCGCGGAGAAGATCATCCGTCAATCGCCGATCCCGGTGCTGGTGGTTCGTCACCCCTCGAAGTCGTAACAGAATCGACGAAGCACGCGCCCCTCAGCGGATATAGCCGAGCGCCTTCATCGCTTCCAATGTCTCTGTATCCAGATCCGTCACGTGCGGCTCCTGTTGGGACTCTGTTTCCTCGAGGTACTTGCTCAGCAGAGACAACATCCGATCTCCCTGGGCGGCCTCCCAGGCTGCTGAATCGTCTTTCCTGTTCTTGAGTTCTTTCGGCTCGTCCTTCACATTGAACAGCGCACGCGGGTTTCCCTGACGATCGGCAACCAGCTTCCAATCTCCCATGCGTATGCATACCAGGCCTTTGCCGGGTTTATCCAATGCCCGCTCGACGTAAATCGTCTCCGCGTACCCCGGTTGCTCGGGAACAGAGCCTCCTGCGGCCAATGACGGCCACAGGCTCACTCCATCGATGTTCGCAACGGGCTCCGC
>CAZTDD010000031.1:0-49992 GCA_964612675.1 uncultured bacterium | reverse complement strand
TTATAAGGATGTTTCGGGAATCGCTGATCGAAAGGCGGCGGGGGTTCGTACGGGCTGTGGGGGTCAAAATAATGCACCCAGAGGAGAAACGAATCGTTTTTTGCACCCTCGGTTCGCAGCCAATCCAGGGCGGCATCGGTGACCTCTTCGCCGGGACGTTCGAAGCGCGCGTAGGGGTGATCGTGCCAAGTCTCGTTCTGGCCGGTGCCGCCTCGCCGGCAGAAGTCATCATCGTAGAAGGAGAACCCTTGATCCAGTCCGAAACGGCGCTCGACGGGAAACGCAGCGATCACCGCAGCCGTTGCGACGCCTTCCTCACTCAACTGTTCGGCAAGAGTAGGGATATTGTCCGCTAAATGATACCAGGCGTTGTCGCGCACGTGGTGATGGGAAACAAGCAAACCTGTGAAGATGGAACAGTGCGAGGGCAAGGTCAGCGGTGCGGAGACCATCGCGTCTTCAAATAACACTCCCTTGTCGGCGAGGCTATCCAGGTGAGGGGTCTGCGAGGTGTCCGAGCCGTAGCAGGTCAGCCGATCGGCCCGACAGGTGTCCAAAGTGAGGATGATACACCGCTTGGCGTTTGCCACAGGATATCCGGCCGAGAAGACCGTGACACATAGGAAACCGACAACAGCTATCCGTCTCATGAATCCCCCTCGATTAGATCCGCCTGCTTCACAATAGGAGAAGACACCGGTTTTTCTGCAGACACTTTTTCATCAGCCCGAGCCACAATCTTCTGGTTATAGAACTCAGTATACCCGCACAGAGTACATGAGAGACCGATGAACTTATCGTTACCACTACGGAGAATGATTTTATCGGTTATTTTGGACATGGATACTTCCTGCAGAAGACAACCCCGTCCTCGGCATTTCGGACAAATCCATTTCTCTTTCAACGTGTCCAGATCCATCAGCGGTGTTTGATCTCCAATTCCAGTTGAACAGACCAGGATTCCTGTGGCTCCAGGGCAAGCCTCCACACCGGCAACACGAGACTGCTCTGATAACTCCGCTCGAAACCGCCCTCCGAACTGGCAACGGTCTCGATTGGAAACCGCCACAGATCGGCAGCGGCGTTCCATGATAAGTGTACATCAATTCCAATCCATTCTTCCACTAAAATCACGTGCGTTGTGTCGGGAACTATGCCCACACTTCCCAGGTTCTTGTCCTTCAGCGTGTGTTCCGGGACAATGTAATAGCGGTCAAATGTGTCGCCCGCGTTCATCGAGAATCCCCACTCGGAGGCATAGCAGGCGTAGATCTTTCGGTCGGAAGTGTTGGTGATTGTGATTTCGACGGGCAAACGGCGCCCCTCCGATTGGAGAGTGACGGTTTTGGCTAGATGAACGTCGCGGGGCTCACTGTCCTGCAGCACGTGACCGCTTCGCTGGAACCGCGCTTGTGCCCGCTTTTTCTTCTTATTCAATTCCACGCTATAGGCTTGATTCACAAAATCGCCAAGCTCCTCGTAGGCGCACGTCCGAAACTGTTCGATTGTGGTTTCATAGGAGAAGAAATGGTCTATCGCCGCGCTTCGGCGATGCCAGTCATAATGAAGACGTTTCTCGAGCCCCTTCTCCTTCATAATCACCAAATCGTGAATTGAGACCGCCTTCTCGGGATTCTGTGCGCCCTGGTCGGCGGCCTCAAGCAATTTCTTGTGATATCCCTCTTTGTAACGAGAGAGGGTATTGAGCAAATTGAATTCCTTTTCCCGCAAATCGAGTTCGAAAAGCATCGCACCCGAGTCCGTCTGGAAACAGCAGGTCATATCCGGGTTCGAGAGAATCACGCAGTGGCTGCCACACCGCAGAAAATCCGCTTCCTCGGCATCCACCCACGTGTCCGATTTGTGGAGAAATCGATCCGCCTCGTTTTCCGCCTGGATCAAGCTGCGGTAAATTGCACTTCTCAGGAAATTGAGGTAGAGCCCCCCGAAAACACCATGCCAGTAACCGCAATTGCATTGTCCCCGCCAGAGGGGAAACAGCGCTTTGCTGCGCGCTTTGCGATTCTTGGGAATCCGCTCGATCTTCTCGCCCACCCACAGCATTTTCTTGTGCTCGTTATTCGCTTCCGCATATTTCACGAGGAAATTCCGCCAAAATCCTCCACGCAGGAAGCGTCGGAGATGGGCGTTGCTCTCATCGTGATAAGCCCGGTCCAACTCGTAGGAATCGTCCGGCGCAAGCGCCCACTCCATCATTTCACGGTACGAAGCAGTAGGAAGATAAATGTTCCCAATTGCCGAGTATCGCTGATGATATTCGGCGGGGGTGATCATCTGGATACGGTCCTGGTTCTGTTCCAGTTGGGTAAAGAACCGTTCGAGCCAGCCCTGGGTATAGACCGAATCGTGGGTCCCCGGCCAGACACCAAACTTTTCGCCGTCATCCCCCATAATCATCATCCGGTGTTCCTCCGGCCCCGAGAATCTGAGCAGGTGCTCGATTGTTGTCTCCGGCGGCTGGAAAGGAATCGTGTAGCGAAGACGTTCGTTCACAGGAAAGATTGACAAGACCCTTCCCTGCTCCTCGGTGTTGAAATAGCCGAGCAGCTCTTCATCTCTCAGTCCGTTGACTTTGAAGTGAGCGTCATCAAGCAGAACATATTTGACTCCCGCCTCGGACAGAGGCTTTGGCAGATATGGCTCGTACACGCGTTCCGCGAGCCATAGTCCGATGGGATCGTATTTGAACCGCTTGCGTATCGTTTCGGTTAGAGCCTCGATTTGCCCTAGTTTGTCTCTGTCGGGTATGGACGGCAAAATCGGCTCGAAAAAACCGCCCGTCATCATCTCGACCCGCCCCTGTTCGACCAATGCACTGTATCGATCGAGGAAATCCGGGTGTTTGTCGTGGAACCACTCGATCAGGATACCTGTAAAATGCTGGGCCAGACGGATATGAGGGTGCCGTTCAATGGCCTCCAGCATCGGGAGGTATGCCTGATTGTACGCATTCTCGAAAACTTCATCGAAGTTCCCATCGGGTTGATGGTTGTGGAGGGCAAACAGAAAATGAATGGTGTCGCTCATGCACGTATCCCCTGATTGGCTTTGGCTTGCGCACATGCATACTGTACCGTAGCTTGTGCGGTGATAAACAGTCCTATTCTACCAAAACAGAACGAGGATACAGCATGAGACTGCCCCGTGTGACGATATCAGGGGCCCGAGGAATCGTGGGCGACGACCTGACTGTGGAAAGTGCGCTTTGCCTGGCACGAGCGTTTGCGCGGCTGATCGGGGGCGGCCCCGTCGTGGTCGGACGCGATGCGCGCAGTTCCGGCCCAATGATCCAGGCCGCTGTAGAAGCTGGACTTACGGATCAAGGGTGCGATGTGATCCGGATCGGCTTGGTTCCTACTCCGACGGTCGGAATCATGGTCAGAGAGTACAACGCCAAGGGAGCGATTAATATCACTGCCAGTCATAATCCGGCGGAGTGGAACGCTCTGAAGTTTTATAACGAAAAAGGTACATTTCCGAATCATGAAGAGGTAAAAGAACTGATCGACTTGGCCCATACTCCGCCTCGGCATGGGACTTTCGAAACCTGCGGCCGGATAGAGGAAGACCGAACAGCCCTGGATACGCACTGTCGGCTCATTATGGACCAAATCGACACCATGGCGATAATTCCGCGTGCGTTCTGCGTTGCCATAGACGGTTGCCGGTCGGTCGGCGGCATCTTTCTTCCGAAACTCTTGCGGCTCTTGGGCTGCGAGGTGATTGAGGTCGATTGTGAACCGGACGGACGATTCACACGGAGGCCGGAACCGATTGCTCCGGAACTGGGCAGGCTGTGTGAACGAGTTCGAGCCCGGAAGTGTGCAGTAGGTTTTGCAGTGGATCCGGACGCAGACCGGTTGTCTCTTGTGGACGAGCAAGGCAATGCGCTGGGCGAGGAGTATACCCTTGCACTGGCGGTGGCGCATGTCACCAAGCGGAACGGCGGGGGGAACGCAGTGGTCAACCTCAGTACGAGCATGATGGTTGATGCGGCCGCAGAGGCGAACGGGGGGAAGGTAGTGCGGACACCCATCGGTGAGGCGAATGTGGTTGATAGAATACTTGCGGAGGGCGTTGAGATCGGTGGGGAGGGCAATGGTGGGGTGATTTACCCAAAGATTCATCCCGGCAGGGACGCGTTGACGGGTGCGGCGTTGATCCTGGAAGCGTTGGGCGTTTCGGGGAAGCCGCTGAGCGCATTGGCTGCGGAGTTGCCAAAGACCATGATTCTGAAAGACCAGGTTCACCTAAACAGTATGCCTTCATCGGACTGGGTTGCGCAGGCTTTGAACCAAGTTAGTGAGGGTGATGTGGATACGACGGACGGGGTTAAGGTAGTCCTTGATGATGGATGGTACCACGCCCGGTTGTCGAATACCGAACCGATTTGCCGAATCATGGCGGAAGCGATGTCGGAACCGGCTGCGCAGGAGTATTTGGGACGCGCGCGGAAACTGGCGAATTCTCTGGGTGGGTAGCAGCGCCGTTTCATCCTCTTCCGTCCTTTGTGGTGCCTCTGCTTCTGTTTGTGGTGCCTCTGCTTCTTATATCATCGCTTTGATCGCTACGTATCCCGTTTGCCATGCATCCTGTATCCATCCTTGACGGTATCCTGTCGTGACGGTATAAACCAGTTTCGTCCTTTCTTCGGAGGCCCTATCGTCTAGGGGTTAGGACGCCAGACTCTCATTCTGGAAACCGGGGTTCGATTCCCCGTAGGGCCGTGACTGATTTTACTGGACTTACGAAAAACCTTCCGAAAGACAAATCGCTCCGGGGAAGCACAGGGGAAGCAAGCGGATGAATTTCGCGGCCCTGTGGGGCGTACAGGAAGCCCCCGGATTCTCCGTCCTGACCGGCTCGGGGAGACGCTTCTTCCGGCCTTGCGCTTGCAGTCGAGATAGCCTTCGATGGATCCAAGAAGAAGACCGCCGGAAAGGGCCTCTGAGTGTCGATCCGGTTCCCGGGAAATACTTAATTAGAAAAACTCGT
Organism: uncultured bacterium; assembly: GCA_964612675.1. GTDB lineage: Bacteria > Hinthialibacterota > Hinthialibacteria > Hinthialibacterales > JAKPRU01 > CAZTDD01. The sequence continues at coordinate 44,976 of CAZTDD010000031.1, read as the reverse complement.
TTGCGCACCCGTTTGACAACCCACCATACTTGTGCCAGCCTTTTGCACAGCACGCAGTTGACACCAAGGGAGGGTTGGCTATGTCCGTCAAACCGCACATCTTTCTCGTACTCCTGTTCGTTACTGCATCCATAGTCGCCACCGCAGACGATCAACCAGTCGATCTATCCGCCGCAGGCAACAGAACGTATGGCGACGTTTGGCTGGGTCTGGACGGCGGCTACTACAGCGAGTGGTTTTCCAGTGAACAACAAATGTTCGACAGGACACCGTTCTCTGTCGCTGAGAACGTGATGCGCATCGCGCCCGGGGAAACACACGAGATCGAATCCGTGGGGCCGCTTCTTGCGCATGGCGTTGCGATACTCGCAGCAGGCCGCGGATCAAGAAATCAGATCCCTTGTCTGAATCTTGACATTGACAGGGCGAAACTGGCCACGCTACGACAGCCCGGTTTCGCATAACAACATGACGCTCGGATAAGGCTTACTTCGCCCCTGAAACCTACGGCGAATGCCGATATCGTGAACAATGGCAGACATTCAGAGAAATTGAAAGCCTTACGAGGAGGGAAATCAGATGAGAAAGGTCGACACAAACGTCGGGGATCTGGTAGACATGATCGGCCGGGGAGAACTAAGGCTTCCTGAGATGCAACGCCGATACGTCTGGACAGCTACACGTGTTCGCGACTTGCTGGATTCCCTGTATCGCGGTTATCCGTCGGGTACCATCCTGGTGTGGGAAACCGATCAAGCACAGCCAAGCCGGGACCTAGCCGTGTTACAGGCAGAGAGCCCCTTTTCTGGCCACAGGTTGCTTCTCGACGGCCAACAGCGACTCACCTCCCTTTTTGCAATCCTCCGTGGCGAGCCCATTACGGTGAAGAACCGAAAACGCCCCATTGAGATAGCGTTCAACCTGGATCACCCGGAAGGCGCACCGGAGGAATCCATAGAGATCGAAGACGACGCCATTCCGGAGACTCAAGATATTGACGATGGGACTCTCGTGGAGGGTGAAGATGACGAAGAAACGCAGTCCATACATGAGAGACTTAAGAGACGGACTTTCGTGGTGGCGAGTCGGGCATTGCTAACGTCACCTTCGTGGGTATTGGTGTCTGATATCTTCAAAGGAGAAAAGAACGACTGGCAGTTCGTGAAGAATCTCGTGAAATCGCCGGACGACTCGCGCTACGACGTTTATTGCCAGCGGCTGCAAAGGGTCAGGGCCATCCGCAATTACCCGTACGTCATGCAGGTAATTCCACGAACGCACTCCTATGAAGAGGTGACAGACATCTTCGTACGGGTGAATTCGCTGGGCATCAAACTCCGTGGATCGGACTTGGCGCTGGCACTCGTGACCGCCAAATGGCCCAACTCACTGACGCTGTTTGAGGAGTTCATTGATGAATGCGAGGAGAGCTGGTTCACACTCGATCTTGGCCTGATCATGCGCACAGTCGTCGTATTTGCTACAAAGCAGAGTCGCTTCCGTACGGTCGGCTCGATTTCAAGAGAGGCACTGGAAGAGGCCTGGCATAAGGCTAAGACCGGAATTCGCTTTTCGATCAATTATCTGAGATCGAATGCGGGAGTCGAGGATGAGTCTCTGCTCTCGTCCCCTCTGCTCATGATCCCGATTGCAGTGCTCGGGATGCGCCAACATGAGCATCTATCCAACGATGATGAGCGGCATTTGCTCCGTTGGCTGTATATCGCCAACGCGCGAGGACATTACTCTGGTTCGAGCGAGACAACTCTGGATGCGGACCTTAGTCTCTTATTTAAAGGAAGCAGCCCTCAGAGTCTGATCGGTCGTCTTGAAAGTCAATTCGGCAGACTGCATTTGGAACCCACTGATTTTGTCGGGAGGGGAATGCGAAGCGCGCTTTTCTCCCTGGCGTACTTGGCGCTGAAACATGAGGGTGCGAAAGACTGGTACACGGGACTCGGCTTGTCGTTAACCCACCAAGGACGTTGCCACTACATCCAGCATCACCACATTTTTCCGAAGTCGTTGCTGCAGACTGCTGGCTACGAGAAAGCGGAGATCAATGAGGTTGCCAACATGGTCTTTATCAGCGGACGCACCAATCGTCGCATATCCAACAAACCTCCTCACGAGTATTTCCCAGCCATCGTCGAGAAACGAGGAGAGGAAGCGCTGAAGCGCCAGCAAATTCCGTTGGATCAGGATACTTGGAGTATAAACAACTACCACCTCTTCTTGCAGAAACGGCGAGAAATGCTGGCAGCATCGATTAACCAATTCATCAAGAAGGCTTACGAGACGGGAAGAGCTGGTACGGATAATGTTGAGGAAGAGTGACCTAGTCCTCGTTCCAGAGCACATCGGTTGGCCCAGCTCGTACTTCCGTGTTTATCCCTGGTCGAACACTCCATTATGTCATTCTAATTATCGCTCATCATATCGGTCGCTTTTCGCAAAAGGAACGAAACAGAACGGCTTATAGGGAATTCGCCCGAAATTGGCCAGAATTCCCAGGAATGAATTCCTGGGCTATTGGCTTGCGTCCTTTGGACGGCCCGATAATAGCCCAGACATTTATGTCTGGGACTTCTGATCAATCGTCACGGCTCCTCCGGACGGTCCGATAGTCGGGATCCGGTCTGAGACAGCCCGTGTCTTCTCACGATTTCCTCCATCTCCTCCTCAAATCCTACAGTCTTATGATGATTCTCCTGATTAGCGATGTAAGATTTTGTTTTCTGAACTTGCGATACGCCGATGCTGAATGCTCCATAGCCCTCTTGCCATGCAAAGTGAGATTTATCAGGGAAGGTTTCATGTATCCAATGAGACGAGTTTCCCTTCAGAATCTGGATGGCCTTCGAGACAGATAGCGTTGACGGAAGGGATAGAAGTATGTGTACATGATCGGCCACAGCGCCAATCGCCAGCGCAGAGGCACGATGATTTCTGGCAATGCCGCCCATGTATGCACAGAGTCGGTCGCGAAAATCATCCGTAATCCACGGTTCTCGGTTCTTCGTAGCGAATATGCAATGGACCAGCTGGCTGACGAATGAATGCGGCATTAGCTCCCCTCCGGTTTCGTCCAGGCAAAGACAATCCACAGGAATGAATTCCTGGGCTATTTGTTTTGTCTATCCAGGCGGAATACGATCCGCCACGGGCCGAGCCGGCAGCGCAAACTGCCCGCGTACCGCCCCCGTAATGCACGGATATTCGGATGCTGGAAGTCCCCGTTCAAATACACCGTCTATTCTTTGACGTGTCTTCTCCTCCAAACGAAGGTAGACGCGTTCAGCCTGCGGCGTCAACCTAACTTCGAACATTCTGCCGAACCTCACGCCACGGCTTGCCTTCGCCCCGGGCAGCCTGTTCTCTTCCTTCGTCGATATCCCGGCGCATCTCAGGATCGTTCAGCAACTCGATGGTTGCATCCCACTCCTCGCGAGATTTCAAGTACTCCGCAAAGTCAATAACTTGTTCGACCTTTTTCGGCGGGAGCTCGGCGAGTGCAGCCTGGAGTCTCTCCTGAAGTACCGTTGAGTCTGTTGTCATCGTAACACCTCACATTCCCCGCCTATCCTACCATAAGCCACCGCAACACTACCCGTCTCGCTTTCTTCTTTTCGTGCCTCCGTGTTTCAGTCGGTTGGTGGGCTACGCTCCGCTTTGAGCCCACCCTACTGATCTGAATGCCGTCTGAGTGTGTTCAGAAAACAAGAAACATCTCGCACGACCGTCGTTCACCATCTTGGTGAATCCTCAACAGAATTGTGTCGCGAACCGGGGTTTTTCTCTTGGATGAGAGACCTACACGCATAAATAAGTCGCTGAATTTTCCTGCGTTATGCTCATTCCCCGTTCTTGGCATATCCTGTGCATAATCGCAAGCGCGATCCCGCAACAAAATCAACAGATGGAGGTAAAGATCATGGTACACATCCCAGACCACTCGAACACCGATGAGAATCCTGAAGTCGAAATGCCCCGACCGTTGATCGGACACGACATGCCCGCAGTCGATCGCGGAAAAGCAGTCGTCGACCTCGACGAACGAGACCAGCGTGATGACGTAAAAAAGACAACGTGGCATTAACGTTGTTGCTCCCGCATTCACTGGTGCCGTGGCCCTGGAAGAAAGAAGGGAGGGGTCTGCCATGACGCCTTGGTACAAACGTTTACCCGAACGCTTGAGACTCGAAACCAAACTGGTTAAGAAGGTGTATCCTTCGGCTCGGTTTGTCCAAAACAAGGGCTTACTTGAAATCTATGTGAATATCCGGGGCAGACGGAGAACCTACACGGCCCAGGTTGTCTACCCTCACGATTTTCCATACCGCCCACCGGTAGCGTATATCGTCCGACCAAAACTGCTGCACGAACCCCACATGTATCGAGGCGGAGCCTTGTGTTTATACGACGCGCCCGATGTGGGTCCGCAAACATCCGGCAAGGTCGTAATCGATTGGGTGTGCGGGTGGATACGATCGTATGAAGAGTTTCGACGCTCGGGACACTGGCCCGATGAAAACAAATGGAAATTCTGAGGACTGCTTCAAAGAGCCTTGCACGAAAGGATTCAAATAGAATGGCTATTCCACTGCTCTCTCCTATCCCTCAAAGTTTCCCGGTGGCTCGCTCTTGCTTCTCCGTGATGCAGAGAGAATCGAGAGAGCATGTCGGCGAAACCGTCGGATTGCTGGTGGGAACGTGCGTAAGGCCGGCCCTGCTTTACGCACTTCCTCCCGGCCCGTCTGCGGAATGTATGACCCTCAGTTGCTCCAGCGACCCCGAGTTCGATCAGCTCCTGTTGGACGTCCTGAAACTGCGACACGAGAGCAGGGTTCATGTTCTCGGGTACTGGCACAAACATCCCGCAGGTATATGTCGGCCGAGCCGGGGCGATCTACGACAAGCAGTACGTATGGTGAAACACGAGGGTTGGAACCTGGATGTCGGTCCTTTACTTGCAATGATTGTCAGTTCAGACCCTTATGACAAACACCGAAAGCTGGATGTCGCGGGATTTCAACTCCGAAAGGATCTGCAGGGATTTGAGCCGCTGGATTTACAGTGCGTCCGAGACAACGATCCTACGATTTGCGCATGTCTCAAAGCCGAAGCAACGGAGCAATTACCACGGATCTCCTCCACAGCGAACTACGAACCGTCTTCTCCGAGAGTGAAGTTCGAGTCTCTGTGTCTCTCCGCAATGGGCTATAAAACGAAGGTACTTCATTCACGGAAGAACCGACACGCGGCCATTTACGCCACACGTCGAAGAGACCGTTTCGCTTACTTTCTTCCTGTTGGCAAATCCACGCAGTCCGAGATGCTGTTGGATTTATCGGAGCATGGACGGGCGTTGGGAGATCTATATGTCCCATGCAGTCCGGGCGAAAGCGTAGCCGGAGCGATTGAACGACTTCGCCGCGAGAAGAAAACACATCGCATGCCCACCGATAGGAGATCGTAGCCATGAAGGCCTATGTCCCTGAGCATCTGTACAGAAAACTGTCTCCTGGTATGGAGGTCGGCGGCGTCGTTCGTTCCGAGGAGAATATTGCATACATTCTGGCTACGGAGATTTCCGCTGCCTATCCCACTATCGGAAAAGTCTTCGAGGACGAACGAGACTTCGGCCTCGGGTCCCCCCGTTTGTGTCTCTTTTTGGAAAAAGCCGGAAAGGTAAATAGCGATTGGTCTCTTCAACAGCGTTGCAAAGCAGACATCCAGATTGTCGGTGAGCAGGAGGTCTACTGTCGAACACCTTTCGATCCGGTTTGCCTGGAGGTTCTTCAGAATTCCAGGGTCACCGTGTTCGGTTGTGGGACCGGCGGAAGCTACATAGCGACGGAACTGGCGCGAGCGGGCGTGCGGCAGTTCACCCTCGTCGATCCGGACATAATGACCCCGCCGAATTTGTCCCGTCACGAAGGGACGTTTACTGATTTGGGACGAAAAAAAGTAGTGGTCGTGAAAGACCGCATTATGAGTGTGAGTCCGTCAGCCGAAGTCTCCTGCCATCCTGAGAATCTTTTTCTAGACAACAAACAGGACCGCATCGAACAGTTTTTCCGCACCTCGGATCTTGTGATCGCAGCCACCGACCGGACGGCTGCGCAGCTGCTCATCAATGAGTTTTGCGTAAACATGCAGGTGCCCGGATTGTTCGGTGGCTGCTATGAGAATGCCGCGGGGGGCGAAGTGTTTGCGTATGTACCCGAGTGGAAAACACCGTGCCTGTGTTGTCTTAAGGGGGCCGGTGTAAATCCGGATCGTCGACGAGGACCGATGGACTACAGCACGGCGAGCGGTCCTGAGGACTACACAGGCCAACCCGGACTGCACGCTGCGATTAACCTCGTTTCGAGTGTGGAAACCCAAGTCGCGCTCGGGATTCTTCTGCGTCATGCAACAAAAACCTTTGAAACAATCGTCGGACCGAACCGCTGTTTCTGGTTTATCGGCGGAGCATTTTGCGAAGACATTTCTCCCTTCAAAAGACCTTTTCATACCTTTCCCGTTGAATTTCAGGGTCCTCGAAGGACATGCGAAACCTGTAGGAAAAACGAACAACCGACAGACGATTTGGAATCGTTTCCGATTCAAGTGATGAGCCCTGAGGAGATAGATCACCTCATCGAGGATTTGAGGTCGTGCGACGCGCGGCTATGTGGAAAGGAGGAGGAGACATGAGAGGGGTATACCGTAGTCCCTTGCGCGTTCCAAATCGAGATAGACAAGGTAGTTATGAGATTAACCAGTACGGTGAAATTGTCCTTATACAAAACCCAACCAATCAGATCAGGGGAAATTCTAACAGTCCCCCATCTTCTTTCCGTAGACGAGTAACAAGGATGCTACGTCGAATTGTGATACGGATTTTTGTTGTTGTTCTCCTCGCTTTGTTGGGTGCGGAACTGGCGCTGCTGTTGCTTGTTCTCCTCAAACAGAATGGAATTTACCCGTCCGACTTGATAGCGATCGCGGTCTCGTCACCATTTTGGTGAGAGACCAACGGATTCGCGTTCATTTCCGGTGAATACACAAAATTCCAATCCCCTCCGTAAAACCATAAATCATTCAACATTAGCACCTTACAACAATATCAATGACTGGCACGGTCTATGCACTTAGGCGGATACGCAATCGGAAATGCTACAGACTGGAGGACGGTATCATGCTCAATACTCAGGCCAAAGTCATTGCATTCCAGGGCAACCTCGATACTCAAACAGTTCCGGTCATACAACAGAACATTGAGAGGATCGATCTTTCGTCGACGGGAAGCCTGATCCTCGATCTTAGTGCCGTCGCCCACTTGACAACTGCAGGAGCAGCCTTGCTTGTCTATTTGTGTCAGCGTATGCGGAGAAAGGTCGTCCTCGCAAATCTGTCGCAACGAAGCCGGGATTTGCTGACCATTCATCGGCTGAGCGAGGGCATTTTCGTGCTTGTGGATTGCCACGATCTCAAACCGTCGCTCATATTCAAATGCTGAGCATCTCGTGCGTGATGAAGATAACTCCTACGGGTCTGGGCACACAAAAGCCAAGATGGCCGGAAACAGTCAGGACTCAAGAACCGGTCAACTCTCTTTCTTCTTCCGCGTCTCGTCCTGACGTTCTCTCGGCTTCTGGACGCGGCGGCCGCCTCGCAACCCACGGAACCACATCGGCGAGGCTTTCTCCTTTTCGGGCTCCTTCGCGTTTCCCTTGTCAACAGTTTCCTCGGCTGGAGCGGACACCCGAATATGTTTCTCCTGATCGACTCCGTTACCGTCCAGGTAATTTCCTAGTGTTTTTGTTTTGGGACTCTCAACCAGGTAGATCCCGGGCTGCGGCGGCTTGCACAAGGCTCCGTTGGATTGAACTTTGTTCTTTTTTAGTGTGACCGCCGCATATTTCGCATAAATCCCTGCACCGCCGTTTTCTCGTATTTGACAATGATCCAGAGAACCTTTCGCCCCCTCGATATAAACACCTGGCCGGATTTTCACAACCCCATTCCCACGCACTTCACATTTCTTCATTTCGACATGAGACGAATTCCCCACTACGGAAACGCCGGAGCCCTCATTCCCTCCGACCACACAGTCTTGTACTTTCAGAACCGTTGATTGGCTTGCCAAAATACCGCATCCCGTCACATTGGCCCTATGCAGCTCGCAGCCCATATTGTCAGTTATGTGACAGTGCTCCATTATTACATCCGACGACGACCTTGCGAAAATACCCCCTCGCTGACACGAAGTAATGGACGTTTTTCGTAAACTGACAATGCTGGAATGAATGAGACATCCGGTTCCCGGTGTACCGCGGAGAATACAGTCGTCAATCGAGATATTGTCGCTGGACTCTATTTGAAGACAGGTGGGTTGTTCGATGTCTGCGTGGTTTCCAAAAAGAGTCAAACCTTGGACGGTGACGTTGGACGCTTTCCTGATTTCCAGAGGAATGCCGAATTTCGGGCGTATTGTCACATTGGCAAACTCCGATGCTCTTAGCGTTATGTCGTTGAGATTGATGAAAACGTTCTCCTCGTAATTGCCCGTTCGGATGACGATCTCAGTCCCCTCTTCAGAGGCTGCGAGTGCGTCGGATATGGATGGAAAACACCCGGGTTCCCCATCCAGGCTGACTAGAACGCTTGCTGGTGGAGATTCAGAATCGTCCGAAATTTCAGGTTGTCCCGGCTGTTCTGCTTGAGATCGGTCTGCGTGATGCGCCACAGGTTGGTCTGCGGAGTCTGTCTTCGCAACCTCTTGGTGGGAAATTTCGGGCTGCGGAATGTTGGCGTCGGTGTCCACCCGAGTTTGCCTGGCGGCGTATTGATAGGGTGTCGGGAGCCCCCGCGTGGGAGGCTTGCTGAGATCCGGTTTCTGAGTCTCGAATACGAGCCCGCTCGTATACGCAGATGCGAAATCATCGCGCCAGTAAACCTCGTACACAGGCTGAGGTTCGGGAATATTTCTGAACTGCCGATTTCCGCGAGTAATGATATTGAACTCCCCGCTGCCGTCCAGGTCTTTGAACACGGAGTGTGAAATCAGAATTTGACCGGGACCGGCGAGCTGTTGAAGCCTTTTTCCAAAATTCAATACATTACACTGTGTCAAAACTCCTTTGTTATAAAGCACGGGGCCTCGATTAACCCCTACGTTCGCTTGAATGGCCAAGTGCTTAGGATTTCTTTGCTGCGCTGCCTGGTTGTTCTTTTCAAGAACCTGCAAAAATGCAAGCGCAGCTTCTAAACAATCTTGGCTTTTCTGGAACCCCAGAAGGATCTCATCGCCTGTATCGACTTGAACAAATTCCGGCTTATATTGGCGAACCTCCGCAACGCAGGTGTCTCCAAATCGCCGAAGGATTCTGTATGACTCGATGTCTCCGTAACGAAGAATGATCTTGTCTTTCGAACAAATCTCGATAAACATCACCGTCAAGGTAGGACTCAGAGAATTGATTTCTGCGTCAATCTTCTCCATTTCCTCCCAAAGGGTCTCGAATTGGTCTCGTTCTGTAGATGGCGGGACGGCGCCGTTCGAGGACGGACCGCTGTCGGGTTGCCGGCTATTCTTGGAAGGTTCATCTTCCCGTTGCCGCATGAGAGCCCCTCGCGGTGAAAAATGAGAGAATAGATCTACCCGCAACGATTGATGCGCACTGCAGATGACTGCCCGTTGAATTCGCCTTTAAACGGCAGACTTATCCCGAAGAAACTGGCCTGTTACGCGGCCTGTTGATGCACGTGGGAGTAATCAAAAACCTGCTTATCTCCGATCCTTCGGTCGCATCACCCGCTCGGTTGATTTCAAATACCGATACCACATTGGACTGATACCAACATCGCCTCGTGGAATAACTTCCGCATCGGGAGAATCCGGTCTCGAAAGCGTTGCCAGTTTGGCTTCGTCGATGCCGTTATTGGATATGGTGTTGTCCCCAATGTCACTCTGCGGGCTGTCGAGACAGAGAACGCCTGCGTGCTCGTGTCGGCAGAGCAGCGAACCGTTCGCTTCAACCCGATTGTTGTTTGCGGAGATTTTCGCCCGTTTCGCGAAGATCCCCGGTCCGCCGTTCTCCAGGATCTCGCATCGTTTCACACTTCCCTCAGAATCCTCGACATGAACCCCGGGCTCTATCCTCGTCACGCCGTTCCCTTGAATCTTGCTATTGGCGACCTGGATAGAGGACCCTCGCGCCAATGCGATCCCCGGCCCCTCGTTTCCACCCACGACACATTTCTCTATGACCGCGTTCGATGTACGTTCCACAAGAATCCCGTATTCCGTCACCTTCGCATTCCGCGGTCCATAGCCGCCGTTGTCGGTTACAGTACATCGCTCCAACACGACATCCGACTCGCCTGTGGCTTTCATCCCACCCATTTGACACGTCTGAATGCGCGTATTCTGCAAAGCCACATTTTGGCTGTTCTTGACGAGACATCCGATCGCGTTGCCGTCTCGAATAGTACAGCCCTGAAGAGTTATCGATTTGGCCGCTTCGATCTGCACGCAGGGATCTTCTGAGAATCTGCGGGTTTGCTGGCTGAACACAATCCCTTCGAGACGCACATTTTCGGCGTTCACTATACGCAGCCCTATACCAAACAGGGGAACGATCTTCACTCCCGACGGTTCATCCGCTTTCAGGGTGACGTTGTCCCGCCTTACAACAATACTTTCTCGGTACACACCGGACTCGACATGGATCTCAGCACCCTCTGGAGCCTTCGCTACGGCATCGCCGATCCTGCGAAAGTCGGCAGACTTGTTCCGCTGTGAGACAATGACACGGTTCTCCGCCGTCGGCTCCCCGTTCGAGACTTCCTGTTCGGTTCCTACCCGTGGTTCATCCCGTGGTTCATCCCGTGGTTCATCCGGTGGTTCATCCAACGGAAGATCGTCGTCGTCCACAACTGTGACACAGGAATCGGAAACGGCACGTTCCTCGTTTTCCGTTTGGAGCGAGTTTGTCCGACCTTCCCATCTTGTCCGCCAGTCGATCTCGTATAGCTCCTGGGGTTCGGGAACATCGCTGATTTCCAGAATCCCGTGCTTCTTTGCCCGAAGTCTCGATTCACCAACCAATTCGCTGTAAACCGCATGGGAAACAAGGATCTGATTTGTGCTCGCCCTCTTCTGGAGCTGCTCCGCGAGCAACAGGGTGTGACAAGTGGAAGGTGCACCTTCTTTGAGGATAAGCCTTCCCCGGTGGATACCCAGGCTAATACCGAATGGAACGCCATCATACGTTTTTTGCTTAATCTGCCAACCGTTTTCGTCAAGCGTTGTCAGCACAGACACCGCCGCATCAACACAAATCGACGGCTCCGCGAAACCGCTCAGTATCTGATCGCCGCCTCGTTGATTAACAAAAGCGGGGTTCCAGCTCCGAATCGTCCTTAAACACAGATCCTGAAAGAAATTGACCAGCTCATATCCATCATGATCGCCGCGTTCGTAGAAGTGTCGTGTAGAGGAGCAAAGATCGATATACATAACCGTCATCAACGGCATCAGCGAATGGAGTTGTTCCATAATCTCCTGCTTCTTGCGCAGGAGTACGCTGAGTTCGTCCTCGTTATCGGAGACCGAGCCGCTGTCAGGCTGTCGGAGTTTGTTATCGAGTTCGGTGAGCCCGGAAAGCCGTGCGGGAACCGCTCCGTCCTGGTCTGTGGGCCGACCGCGCGGTTCATCATGGTTTGGCTGTGGTATCGCACCGCCCCGCTCTTGCATCAGCCATGCCTCGCGCAGAAAAGGCAACCCCTCGCCTCTTCAGTGGATTCGAACATGATAGCAGAGCCGCTTCACGGGGGTCAAGCAAATCCGTTGCACTTTCCACATCGGACCGCAGCAGGATGGTCTCGGATTCCATGGGACGCAAGTTTGTTGTCAAGGATCGCCGATGTGGTGTAGTATCGTCGTAAAGCGAACCCAAACAGTCGAACCGAGGTTCACAACGACAGGTGCAGCGCCCGAAATAGGCTTGAAGAGCGATAAGTCACATAAATTCAGTCGCTAACAAAAGTGGGAAAGACATGATGGATATACCTGATGGGTCAGACAGACTTCTAACCGAAATTGCCGATTATCTGCGAAAGCAGTCTTCACTCGAAAGCGCTATCCGGAAGGTCCTGGAGAGAATCTCCCCATATGTTGGAGCACGTTCTGCATCGCTTTGGGTGATCGAGAATGCTTCTGTCAGATGCATCTACAGTCTGGATACGGAAATGGAAGGATTCTGCCTTCCGATTGATGAGGGCATTGTCGGCCAGGTAGTCCAATCCGGGAGGGCGTACGTCTGCAACGAACCTGACCGGGATTCCTGGAAGTCGGACAAGGCCGACAACGATCTCGGATACTCCACGAGGAATATCCTCTCGGTACCCCTTTTCCACGATGGCAGCGTAATCGGCGCTTTGCAGCTGATAGACAAAAGCAAACCTTCCCAGTTTGACACCGAAGATCGAGAACTCATCGAAATAGTGGGGCGATGCCTGGCCGAGGGGATTTCTCGGCCCAAAACGTCAAAAGAAATCGAAGAACGCGTCGCCGATTTGAAGAAACGCAACACAATCCTCGGTCAATTCAGACAAATCGTGGGACGGAGTCCGGCCATGCAGCAAGTGAAGGAACATGCATACATCGCCGCAAAGAACGATTCGCCTGTTTTGATAACGGGCGAAACGGGAACAGGCAAGGAAATCCTCGCAAAATGTATCCACGAAAACAGCGGCCGTACGGGGAAATTCATACCGGAGAATTGTGCTGCTATCTCGCAAGGGACTACGGAGAGTGAATTATTCGGACATGTTCGGGGTGCGTTTACAGGCGCTACGCGAGACCGAATCGGAGTGATCGAAGCGGCTGACGGAGGAACGCTGTTCCTGGACGAAATTGGAGAAACTCCGCCAAGTATCCAGGTGAGTCTACTTCGATTCCTTCAGGAAGGCGAAATACGGCGTATGGGTGAGAACCGGCTTCGAACAGTCAATACCCGTCTCATCACAGCCACAAATCAAGATTTGTCTCATCTCGTCCACGAAGGAACGTTTCGGCAGGATTATTTTTTTAGAATACGCGTTTTCAAGATCGATTTACCTCCGTTGCGGGAACGCGGAAACGATATCGTACTTCTGACCCGTCGATTCGTGCAACTCAGGGACAAAAAACGAAACCGTGAGCCTCCCATGCAGATTGATTCGGCGGTGTACGACCTGTTGCGGCGGCATCGTTTTCCGGGCAATGTTCGTGAACTCGAGAACGCGGTAGCGAATGCATACGCTTATGCCGAAGAAGATGGCATATTGAAACCGGAGCATTTCTCCCGAACGACGGTTCAGGACGGTGGAGAGACGCCTCACTATTCGCCTCGGGATATCTCCCCGCTCAGACAGATCGCTAGAGAGCGCATGACACTCGAACGCCTCGAAAATGAGTATATCAAGCACGTACTGGAAGAAACCGGCGGGAGGAAAGGCGACGCCGCTGCGATACTCGGAATTCACCTCAATACATTAACCCGAAAACTTGCAAAAATGCGGACGGACCCAGATTTTCCGTGACCACCTGGCGGATGTCACGTTTTTTTATACGGGAACTTTATTGTTCTCAGCCTCCGCTTTGCCAATAAAAGAACTCGCGCACTACACCTGCCACGGCGACTCGAGTTCACTGTTATTACCCATAGACAACTCGCGGAACACCATAAAAGAAGTGCCGCTCAATCGGAATCGCCGATTCCCCGTTGGCAACGTGTTGGTTGAGATCGACAAGGCAAAGGATTTCAAAAAGATGAAACACCCGTGAGACAAACTGCCCCCAGGGGGGCATTCAGCTATTCATAGACAAACTGTATTCGCTTGGATGCTGTCCTATTCGTTTTGCCGCCTTCATCTGTGGCCTTTGCATATACAATATGTTCGCCATCCTCTAAACCACTCAGTTTGTGCGTAAATGGAGCACTGGTATCGATTCCGACTGAGCTATTATCGATAAACCACTCCACCTTGGTAATTGTGCAACCGTCCGGGTGCTTTACACTCGCTACCAAGCTATCACCGTCGCGATACTTGTTCTTGCTGTGTGGGCAAGGCTCAATGAAAATAATCGGCATGGACTCGCTGTTTACAGCGTCCCATATGACGCCTTTGAAGGTCATATTCGCGGTGTCTTCAATCTGACTTGTTCCATGAACGATAACATTCCGAAACGTAACGTCTACGATTCCCGCCTCCTGGTCCACGTCAACATCCGTCTCGGGGAAGGCGACGACGTTCTCCACAAAAATATCGGTGATATCCCCTCCTGTATTTCCTCTTCTGTTTTCAAACTGGAACGGTGCGCCACCCGTTTCAACAGCCCAGTCAAAGTTGAACACTCGGATGTTTTTCCAAAAGATGTTGCATATTGGAGCCGCTCCATCCTCATTCGTATAAAGGATAATACCTCGATCGGCATCAACGGCATCGCAGTTGTCCCACGTTATATCTCGAATCTCACCGTAATAATTCTCCGTTCCGACTTTCAAGGAAGACGCACAAGAAAACACGATACAATCCTTCATCGTGACTCGTTCACAACTGTTGCCCTTGAATTTGCTTTTGACGGCAAACGCATCGTCGATTGACTGAATCGTAACATTCTGAATCATTACATCGGTGGATCCGTCAGGATCAATCCCGTCTTTTCCGCTAAACAGATGTAGCCCCCTAAAGTCAATATTCTGCGACCGGCGTATATGAAGCATCCATGAATTGGAATTTCGAAACATTAAGCCATCAAGCCTAACATTGTCACAATTCTCTATATCAATCAAATGACCTTTCGTGGGTCGATTCCCCGGAAGATTTCCATTCGCATCAATGGTTCCCAAGCCAGCAATACGGATGTTTCTACCATTCTCAATATGGATATAGCGCGATCCGTTGTAATCATCGGTCCCCTTAAGAACAGCACCTTCCTCTAAGTATATTCTTGTATCCGATGGTATCGTTAACATACCGGTACGGTAGATTCCTCCTGGGAAAAAGACCGTATCCCTTTGGTCAATCAATGTTTGGATCTGGCTAGTTTGGTCTTCCGTGGAACTGGAAACAACGCCATGATCCAGAACATTTATGGACTCGGCAAATTGCTGCTGGTATTGTTTGTACTGCGCCAATTCATCAACAAAGAAAAATACAGTGTATGTAATTCGGCCTGGGGTATTTAGATCGGGTAGTTGTAGATAGTAGTTCCCAGGTCCGGGAAGAGTGAATTGAAAATGTGAGCCCTGACGGCTGAACGGCAGGTCCTTTCCAAGAGATCTCAGATGGGCTTTCGTAATTCGTGCCCTGACGTGTAAGTTTACCCGGATTTCACCCTCTGCCGCAAAGCGGACGTAGTTCGCTTTGAAATCTTTCTCTCTCTTACTGGAAAAGTGATAAGTATGTTGATATTCAAAGCAAGCATCCCGTCCTTCTATGCTTCCGGATATCACACCATCGGTCTTATGATCGGGGTTAGGCGGGTACAACACGATATCAGCCGTTGCGAATCCAGTAGAATATGTCCCAAATAGAAGCAGAAAGATGATTCGAACGTTCCAGGCGAGAGTTCTCACGAAATACAAGGTCAATTTCCGACTGAATTGCATAGATCTGGATCCTTCTCGTTTTGTGCGTGAAGGGCAATAACCGTGTCCTTGTATATAAACCGGTCTAATCCCACTCACGTTCCAATACCCGGCCCTCGGTTGAAATCCTAATCTCGAGTACATCTTCACCCAGATCAATTTCTATTCTGTAATATTCTTCATCTTCTTTTACGCAGAGGAACAACTCATCAAGTACTCCACCCTGCTGCAGATCCTTCCGAATCGCGGTTTGAACAGCAGGAGGAACTTCAGAAAGGTGTACTTCAATGCTTTGCTCGACGATCGTGCCGTCCGGGGCAACATCTAAATCGAAATCGCGACCATCCCCGGTCTCGCCATCAACATCCCAAAGATCGTCATCCGGTTCAATATCAAGGTCTTCCGCACTGGGAAATACGCGGAGCACGGAGTCAATTACGGTTTCTGGAATCTCTTCACTTGGCAAGGACCAATGAGCGAACACGTCTTCTCCCTGCATATCTTCGTAGCTCTCGCTGTCCCACTCCCTCCATTCTTGAGCCCGCTGCTTCATACGCTTTTTGACCTCCGAAATATCCTTCCCAACGTCTTCATCCGAACTGCGCTGTTGGAGCAGATACATCATTTCCATCTTGTCAGTACTGGATAGCGCCACATACTGCTCAACACGTGCGCCGTCTTTTAATCCCTCAACCCACTCGGTGGGTACATCGGAACCGAGTTTGTCAATGAGTTGTAGAGCCGTTCCGTAAGCCTCTTGAATCTCCTTGCGCCGACTTTCGAAGTCTTCAACGCCGATCAAGAATCCCTCTTCCTGTGCATCCTCCAGGTCTTCCTCGGCGTCATCATCCTGAACGCGTGCATGATCGGCATTGTAAATATCTCCCCTGATGTAATAAATTGTTTTTTGAAATTCCTGTGAGGAATTGTACAAATCTATCGCCGCCTGGCGGGCACTTTCCGGATAGTACTCTTCAACAAAGTCGCGCAGTATGGTTTGACCATCCAAATCAGGATTCTCACTCAGTTTCCGGAATGCATATATATTGACATAATTTCCCCAAGGTCGATCAAAAATAGGGTTCTTGTTTGAATTCCACATCAGCCTTACAGCCACTCGTGGAATACCCTGCTCCGCCAGAAACCGAAATCGCGGAGCCCAGTCATCTCCCATATAACAAGGGAAATAGTTGTGGCCGCTGTATTCACGCCAGGCATCAAACTCACAAACGATCCGCTCAGGCACCGCCGCAGTAAGAAACTCCTCATCTAAGCCGTGCTCCAGCCGAAAATCACCATCGGTGTTCTTTATTGAGAAGTAGACATTGTCGCGAATACCTTTATCCATTGCGCCGGGGTCTCCGAGATCACCCATACGCTGCCAGGTCCGCATCTGCACTTCCATACCGTGTTTGGCGGCGACATCCGCCGTTTCATTGGTCAACCGCAAAACCCGCTCGGGAAAGCTCATGTCGCGGCACAAGTCGCACTCGCATGACAACACACTGACTTGGGTTTCATCGCCGGTAATCTGCAGCCCCGCTAGTTCCGGAAACATGGAGCAGAACTCATTGATCTTGCCACGATAGACCTGCCAGGTGCTTTCTCTTCCCGGGCAAACGGCCGTCCCCCAGGTGGTGGGCTTGATCGCATCCAGCACCTCGTCCGGAAATATGAATTGGTTGCTGTGAAAATACAGTCTTACCTTTTTTTCCTTTGCATAATCCACTACCTCGCGCAACACTAGCTGAAGTCGCGTTGCTCTGTCACGATGCTCACCATCCATGGGAAAGGCTTGTTTGCCGATGTTACCGATTCCTTCGATCTTGAAATCGTACGTCAGCATTGCCTCCATCGTTTCCTTTGCGAAGAGGAGATAGCTGTCAATCCCGTATTCCACGGCTTTATCGATGTTTTTTTTGATTTCATTCACCTGAAATCTGGTCAGTTCCCCATCTTCCACGTAGCGGAGGTTCTCGTGGTCGATGAAGATCAGCTCGTCAAAAGGCTTTGAGTCGACGTCCATACTGATAGAGGCCAAAATGGTCACGGAAAGAACAATGCTATAGACAGACTCAACTCTCCCTGTGTTCAAAAAGGTCCTCATTCGATCTCCTTGATATAAATATTCGCAAACTGGATAGGATCGCCGTGGTGCTGCAAGACAATCGGACCCTTTTCGGGAATCCCTGGAAGCCTCGCATCGCGTATCACGGTTTCTCCGTTCAGAATGACCGTAACTACATCGTCAATTAAGGTGATTTCAAATCGATTCCACTCACCCACGCGGTTATCGGCATTTACAATCGGCGTCGCACCTCTGCGCACTGCGGGCGGCATGTCTTCATCCAGACGATACCCCCAAATTTCCCCGGAGCCGCACGGCCATTGCCAAATATTAATCTGACTCTTCGAGTTTCCCCGCAGGTAAATCCCGCTGTCGCCCGCATCCCAAACCGCTGCGGTACCTTGTTCCCCCTCGTCATTTGTCAAATACGATCCATCGGGAAGAATGACAGGAACGTGATCGATCGCCGGTTCGCGAGGCATCCGCCAATCGACAATCAGCGCAAAATCTTCGAATTCTTCCTCTGTCGTCAGATTCTTGTCATCCGCCTCGCTTTTTCCGTCATATTCTAAAATCCAATTATTGGCTTGCCAGTGACCTTCATGCCCGGGGTCCCAACGCCACCCGCGAAAATCGATGCCGTTGTATAAACAGCGAAATCCCCGGTCTTCCTGTGCCACAACGTCGGGAGGAGGATTGCTTCCCGGAAGCTCCTTAATCCGAATATTACGAAAATGAACTTCGCTGCCTTCCGATTCCAGACAAATGTAGCCCTTGCGTGGAACGCAATGATAACCGCGTGTCACAACTTTTCCGTTCAAAGCCAGGTTGATCACACCGTCTTTGCATATCACGCGATAGTGATTCCACTCGCCGGCGGGATTCTGCCTGAACTCGGTCGGAAGAGCACGCATTCCCCATCCTTTGGGATGCGGCTTATCCGGGGCCATGAACGCCCCGTGAATTGCAAACACATCGCCGCCGTTCCCGTCCATTACCTGGCATTCGATCGCCCGGGTGAACGGTTGACCGCGAGCGGTAATATCCCACGAGTGAACGAACAGTCCGGCATTCCCGCCCTTTTTCATGTGACGGTACTCCAATTCAAGAATATAGTTTTCGTACATCCGGGTCGTCCGAAGAACCCCCGTAGGAAACCCCGTACAGACAATCATATTGTCGCGTACCGACCAGGTTTCCGGGGCACAGTTCACATTCACCCATCCCTCCAAATTCTTCCCGTTGAACAGATCGGCAAATCCCTCCTGTTTTTCTGCCGCCTGAGAGAGCGAAACCGCCCCCACGATTGCCAATACCGATATAAGCCGCTTTACTTTCACCGGATTTCTCCTTTCTTCTGGCAGACTTCGAACCACACCCCATCCCCTCCGTCTCATTCCGATACACACCGTCTAGGAATGACAAGGGGACGAGAGGTCATGTTCTCCTTCGAGTACAGTACTCCCAGTCTAGCAGGAGGTCAATTTCTTAAACGAGCCCGAAACCAGAATGTTCCGGTGTAGGTCGTTCAGGTCTTCGATGAGACAATATCAAACCAACATTTCGACAGATCCGGGTGTCCCGTGGTCTGCGCCAAGACTCAAGACCGAGACTCAAGGCATTGATTATTAAGGAGTTACAGCGAAACACAGACTGCAAATCGAAAAAAACCTATCAGCGAGTCTTTTCTGGGGCATTTCGAATGGTAAGATCGGCCTAGCAGTAGGGAATACGGACCTCCTCGTCGGTCGGATGACCAGTCTTCGGCTGTAAAGCGGGGGTGGTACTCCTATCTCTATGCAACCGAGTTTGATATAGTACCATAAGTGTACATACGCTAATTGCGGAGTCCGATATGCTTACGCAGTTCGACGGATTTAGTCCCGCCTCCTGATTCCCGGCTGGCGAAATATATCCCCGTCAGCGTACTCTATTCAGATGCCCCGCATAATACCCTAACACCTTTACCGACAAGAGATCGGTAGGAGAACCAAAAGGAGCATTACGGAAATGGTCAAGAAGATTTATGTTGGGAATCTGTCTTTCGATGCCTCGGAGTCAGAAATCCGGGAACTGTTCGAGAACCACGGATCCGTGCACACAGTCGATTTGATTACGGATCGGGACACAGGCCGTTCTCGCGGTTTCGCCTTCGTTGAGATGGAAGACGACGACGCAACAGCCGCCATAGCGGCACTCAACGGGACCGAAGCGGGTGGACGAACACTGAAGGTGAACGAAGCAAAACCGCGCCGCTCCGGTGGCGGCGGTGGCGGCGGTGGCGGTGGTGGTCGTCGCCAGCAAAGACGCTCTTGGTAGTGTCTTTGTCGAACAAGAACCATTAGTCCCGTAGCACTGACAAACGAGTACGTATCGACCGGCATATCGAGATGGTTGTCGGACTGTGAGCCGGCCGGGAACTGTCAACTATTCCTGGTCGGTGTTTCACCGTGTTTACAATCTCGTATAGCCGCTGCTCGTATGGATGCAATCCGAGCATGTTGAATACGCAAGCCGGCCTGCCGGCTATCCAAATCTTAAGCAAAGGATGTGGTAAACGTGGTAATATCTGTTGACCTGCGGGAGGGAGAAGATGTTGAAGCAGCCCTAAAGCGTTTTAAACGCAAATGCGTGAAGGAAAGTGTGTTCCAGGACATCCGTAAGAATGCATATTACGACAAACCAAGCGTGATGAAGCGAAAGAAGCACCTCAAGGCCTTACGGCGAATGAGGAGAAAACCGCGAAGGTTGTCGTCCAGGTAGCAGACACGGTCAGCCGCCTGTAGTGTAGACAATCTCAGCGCCCGAAGACGGTCGGAGGCTATATAGGCAAATCGCCTCCGACTGGTGGTCCGCGGGAAGAGAGCGAACAGCCGCCAGAACGATAGGCAAATACCTTGTCTGTACCACACGATTCCGGTAGAAGCAACAACAAGAGGGACAAGAACAACTCTGATCTCGCGTTGGACAACTCAGTGGAAGAACGGTCTATCCATCGTATGGCGAATACCTTCGCGAAGAAGTTCGCCTCGTGGACCCACAGACAGATTGTCGGGTTTATCGAAGAACTGATGCACCGTCTTCGGGAAATCCATCTCTCTCATCACGGCTACCCGATCCAGGAGTCGGTCTTGATGAGAGCGACGGAATTGTGTCTAAAACGACTCTCCAGAAATCGGAACAGCCTCTCCGATCGCCAGCTCAGTCATTTCCTTCAACTCGCACGTAATCAGATCGCCAGCCAAATCGTTTCCGAGGCCGATCCCGGCACACCCGGCGAACGAGAAAACGTACTGAAACCGCTCCTCGAGGTGATCACGTGTGAAGACGATCCTCTGACAAAGGAACGACTCACGTTTATTTACAAAATGTTTGTGGGACAGGGCCTCCGCATTTCCAGGAATCTTGTTCTCAAAACCTGCGCGTCGGAGATGACCCTCTTTCCGAGCAAACGCGCGGTTGAAGACACCCTGGATACGCTGCGGGGAGCCTACGAGGCCGTACGCCTGCTGGACGGAGAACTATTCGTAGCGCCGGAATATCTCGCGGGCGGATAAGGCGGCGAATCGCAGCGCACTCATCTGGGCCGAACAAGAATCGAGGACCTCACTTTGAAAAGGAAACTGCTTCTCGTACTGCCCCGCAACGAACGAGGCTTCTGGGGAAAAGTCACAAAAGGCAAAACCGGTTTCGTCAGGCTTAGTCTGCCAACTCTGGCAGCGATCACACCTGACGACTGGGAGGTCTCAATTCACGATGCGCGAGCGGAACCGGTTGACTACAATGTTGGCGCCGATCTTGTCGGGATTACGGCATTTACCGCAGAAACCCCGAGCGCTTACTCCATTGCCGACGAGTTCCGCAAGCGAGGAATACCCGTTGTTCTCGGTGGCGTCCACACAAGCGCACTGCCCGAGGAAGCCCTCGAACATGCGGACGCTGTGGTTGTCGGTGAGGCGGAATTGGTATGGGAGCAACTTTTGCGCGATCTCGCATCCGGCAAACTGCAAAAAACCTATCGCGGAACAGAACTCTGCGATATGCGAAACATGAAAATCCCGCGGCGCAGTCTTCTCGACCGCAAGATGTACGTCGCCTGTTTCAATACGGTACAGGCGACACGCGGCTGTCCCTACGATTGCAATTTCTGCGCGGTGACCGGCGTATTCGGAAGGAAATTCCGAACAAGGCCCGTCTCGGAGGTTGTGGACGAAATCCGAGCCTGCGATACACGAGACTTCTTCTTCGTCGATGACAACATCTGCGGAAATCCCGCCTACGCAAAAGAACTCTTCCAGGCGTTGATTCCGCTAAAGAAAACGTGGGGTGGCCAAACCTCCATCACATTTGCACGGGACGATGAGTTGCTCGACCTGTACGCGAAAAGCGGAGGCCGGTACGCCTTTATCGGTTTCGAATCGATTTCCGACGACAAACTCGCCGGGCTTAACAAGAGATGGAGCCAGGCGGAAACGTACGGAGAAGCCATCCGCAAAATCCATCGCGCGGGAATCAATATCCTTGGTAGCTTCATCTTCGGCCTCGACGGCGAGGACATCTCCGTTTTCCGAAATACCCTGGAGTTCATCCAGGAACATCGCATTGACGCAGCGGAATTCCATGTCCTGACGCCTTTCCCCGGTACGCGCCTATACGACACCTTGGAATCGGAAGGACGGATCTTCGACCGGGATTGGTCAAAATACCACACGGCCGAAGTGGTATTCCAACCGAAAGGAATGTCGGCTCAAGAATTGCAGGACGGTTTCTATGAAGTCTTTCGAGAGACCTACTCAATCCGGAATGTTCTCAAACGATCCTTCCGCAGCTGGCACGGAATCACGTATCGCCTGGCGATGAACTATGGCTACAGAAAAAAGTCGCTCCGAATGCCCAAAACAAAGCGGCGGATAATGGCCCCAAGCAACCCCTCGGTCGCCCCGGCGCATCCATAATCCGCCGCGTCTCCTGAACTTCTCAACACTGCACAGCGTTTCTTGTTTTCGAAACCGTTGGTACCGCTACTCACTCCTCGTACAGTATCCAGGTATCTACCGGCGCTCCATCGAGTTCATAGTCCAGTTCCTCCGCCGACAGCGCCGTGTCGGAAATGCGTATACGATCGATGGCTCCCGCGTATCCAACCCGCGAATCGTGGCGGCCCCCGATAAACAAAACCTGAGTAGTCTGTGGCAGATTGATCAACATATCGGTAAAGAGCTCATCCGTCAGTTCCCCATCAACGTAGAATCGGGCCAGAAGATTCTCAAAATCGTTCACGACCGCAACGTGATGCCACTTACCGTCATTGGGTACAATCGTGTTATCCGCACCAAGACTTTCGCTGCCTTTGTATTCCCATATCAACGACTGCGAATCTCGGCTGATTTGAAGCGCATACCCCGTTACCGGCTCTCCGTAATAGAGGATATTGCTCGTAGCGAACTCGAGGTTTGTATAGTTCAGCCACGCTTCGACGGTGAAACTGTGATCGAAGAAACTCAGGTTCCCCTCGGGATCGGGCACATGCGCCAGTTCACCGGCCCCCGCAAACAAAGCGGCCATGTCCGATGCACTTCCCGTCGGGCCCTCGGAGATGATTTCCGGCACTTTCTCTGTACTCAGCCACTCACCCGAAGTGACACCGAAAAGAAGTGGTTCTGTCGAAGTCGGGTACGGAGATTCTCCTTCATCGAAAGTCATGTAAAACACGGTTTGATCCGTCGGCTGTTTTGAATTGTCCGGGTCGCTGTCCAGATCCTCCGGTGCTACAACGCCGTCGCTGATGCGAACTCGGTCCAGAGTGCACGCGAATCCATATTGCGCCCCGTGCTCAACCCCAATCCAAAGTTCTTTCGCCGCCGGCACAATCATATCCCGCGTCTCCGAAACAAAATCCATTTCTTCTCCATTGTGGTAGAACGTCACCCCGATCCCCGGCTCCCAGATAGCCGCCAGATGATGCCACTCTCCATCCGGTTCGATATAAATCATCGACGTGCTTACATCCACAACCCCCAGCAACGTAAACAGAAACTCGCCGTTCCCACGAATGCCGATCTTGTATCCCTGCCCCGACTGCCCGTACTGCACCAGTCCCGTCCAATCGGTCACCGGTTCCTCGGGATACAGCCACACCTCCATCGTGATCGGTTGCCCCTCGGAAAGATCCAGTATCTGTTGTCCATAATCCCCAACCACTACGCCTCCGGACCCGTTGACTTGAATCGCATGATCCCCTGGGTTATCGGACGGAGTGTTCTCAGACGGAACCGGGTCGTTGGATCGATCCACCGGACGTCCGAGCCGTCCGTGGAATCCATTTCCGCTTTGATCCGTGATGACCGAATTCTGGACATCATCGAATGTCCAAAAACCAACCACGTCTGCTCTTGCCGTTCCCAATGCGAAAACCACTGCAAAAAGTCCCACACACAAACGAAGTTTTGACATCGTTCCATCTCCTTTACATAGGTTGCTCTACTCGCAAGACTCTGACGTCCTCTAATGGTTCCACACTCCAGGCAGAAGGTCAACCACCTGAGATGTCCCACCTGAGATGTCCCTAACGGACTTCAGTCTTCTTCTGCCAACCGTCCGGACAAGCGTCGAATACAGCTCTGCAGAATGATTGACGCCTGGGTGTCGAAGCAGTACTTTTGAGAAGATTGACAACTACCACCCTGGCTTGTTGGCCATAGGAGAAGATTCAAATGATGCGATTCCTGACCCTGTGTTCCGTTTTGATGCTTATGCCGCTCACCGCTCTCGGACAGGAGCCCCTCAACACAGCCGAGATGACCGACTGGACGATCGTTGTGTCCGAGGAAGCCATACCGAGCGAGAGATACGCGGCCGCTGAATTCCAGTCGCTTTTCCGGCAAGCCACAGGAATCGAGTTGCCCCAATCGACCGCAGCCGCAAAAGCACCCGGAAATGTTTTCATCGGTCCCGGCGAAACGATGGAGACAAGCGATATCGGCTTCTCTGCGGATGATCTCGGCGAAGAAGGGCTGCGCATCCGAATCGCACCCAACGCCATAGCGATCGCCGGAGGCCGACCCCGCGGCACACTGTACGGAGTCTATGAATTCATGGAGCGCTATCTGGGCGTTCGGTTCCTGACACACGATCACACCTACATTCCCGACAAAAAAAGTTGGAAACTCCCTTGCGAAACACACACCTACACTCCCCCGTTCTCTTTCCGCTGGAGCTATTACAAAGAAAACGCCGACTACCCCGAGTTCGCCGCACGGCTCCGCGTCAATACAACCACCCGTGACGAAAAACTCGGCGGGATTACACAGCAAAGTCTGATCAATCATACCTTGTACCGATTTCTTCCGGTCGAAAAATACGGCAAGGAGCATCCCGAATATTTCGCGCTGGTCGATGGCAAACGTCTTCTGGATATCGGTGGAGGCGGCCCGGAGCCCTGCGTAACCCATCCGGACGTCATTGAAATTGTCGCGAAGAATGTGATCGAAGAACTCGACCGCAATCCGAACCAAAGGAACATCAGCGTAAGCCAAAACGATAATGACGCCTATTGCCGCTGCGAGCGTTGCGAAGCAATCAATCAGCGTGAAGGAACCCCGATGGGCTCCCATCTCGCCTTCGTGAACGCCGTCGCCGAACGCGTAGAGAAAAAACATCCCGACGTAAAAATCGGCACACTTGCATACTGGTACACACGGAAAGCGCCCAAAACCATCCGCCCACGCGACAACATTCAGATTCAGCTCTGCAGCATCGAATGTTGTACCCTCCACGCGATCGACGATCCGAATTGTTCCAGGAACCAGGAATTCTGCAGGGACATGAATGAATGGGCGGAGATTTGTGACGATATCTGGGTCTGGAATTACAATACAAACTTCCATTCATACGATCTTCCGTTTCCCAATCTGCGAAGCATCGGGAAAAACGTCGATTACTTCCACAGGAATAATGTCAAAGGTCTGTTTATGCAGGCGAACGGAAACGGCAACTCGGGTGAATTCTGCGACCTTCGGAATTACGTCATCTCTCGATGTATCTGGAAACCGGGCCTGGACAGTTGGGAACTGGCTCGGGAGTTCTGCCGTCTGCATTACGGCAACTCCGCCGAACCGATTCTCAAGTATTTGACAATGCTTCACGACAACGCTGAAGAATCGGGCTGCCATCCCGGCTGTTTCCCTTCACCCGAGGAAGTCGGCCTTCGCCCCGAGATCTCTCAGAAAGCGCTCGAATACTTCAATCAAGCACTCGAGCTTGCCGACACTGAGACAATTCGTTCACGAGTCGAGAAGGCATCGGTCTGCGCTCACAAAGCGATAATCGAAACCTGTGCACAAGTACAATACCGAGACGGTGCCTATTACGTTGGCATGCCGAATCAATACAAAGGAATTGTCGATCGGTACACGAAACTCTGCAAACGCCACAACGTGACACGAGCGGCGGAAGGAATGGCGATGGGGGATTATATCAACAGAATCAATCGGCTTGTCGGAAAGAAGTACACCGCCGAGCGGTTGGAGAACTCGATCTGGCGATTGACGGTTGTGCCTGAGGAGAACGGAAGAGTCGTGGAGATGCTATACAAACCCGCCGGTGTGAATGCACTGATACCGAGTGAATATCGCTCGGTTAGCGAACCATTCCGAATCGGTACATTCCGCGAAATCGGCTTGCAGGGGTATGACGACAGCCAGCCTAAGGCGTTCGATACCGAGACGACCGAAAACTCGATCACATTGACCAAAGACCTTCCGGACGGGTCAACATTGATTCGGAGAATCCGTCTCGACCTCACTCATCCCGATACCGTGTTCTGCGACACAACCGTCATCCACGAGGGAACCGAGCCGAAAATCTATCAATTCAAGGTCATTCCCCATTTTCACGCCGTATCAAAAACAGAAGATACGGATATTCTGACCGCGTATATCAAAGGGGACCGGTGGAGACCTTTCAATCAGGACTGGCATTTGAACAAAGGGCCGCTGGTGGACCTGCTGGATCATGGGTCGGGAGAATATGCTTTTTACAACCATGAAGCAAAACGCGGGGCGATGGTTACATACAATCCCCGGGAGATTGCGAGAGCCATGCTCTGGTGGTACCCTCCGGAAGAACAGGCCAATTTGGAACTTGTCACTGAGCCCGTCGCGTTGAAAAGCGGCCGGGTGTTCTCGTTCTCGTACCAGTTCTCTTACAGGGAAGAACCACCGATCCGATGAGGTGTACGAAACGATCAAGAATTGGACCTCCGAGCCTTGTGGGTCATGTGGTATACTGCAAAGACACGCATGAATTGAAAGCGCATACAATTCCGAAAGGATGATACGAAAGGGAAGGTCTCATGTCTTCAAAACTCAATCGACGTCAATTCATCGAGAAATCCGTTCTTTCGTCCGCAGGTGGGGCCGTCGCCGTCAACATGAGTTCCTCAGACGCTTCTGCTCAAAACGCGTCGAGAGAATCGATGCCCAAAGGCAAAATCGGTGATCTCGAAATCAGCCGCATCCTTCTGGGTGGCAATCTGCTCACCCATTTCACGCACAGCAGAGATTTGAAATACGTCTATAACCTGGCGGCACATTACAACACCGAAGAAAAAATCAAAGAGACATTGGCCGTGGCTGAAGAGCATGGCATCGACACCCTGGTTATCCATACTCATCCCTGGTCGATCAACGTCATCAAAGAGTACCGTTACAAGGACGGCGGCAAAATCAAATGGATTATCTGCCCGACCGCGCCGATCGACGATTCAATGGAAGAGTACCGAAAACAGATCCGCGAGGTGGTGGAAATGGGAACGGATGCGGTTTATCTGTGGGGTGTGCGCGGCGACGAACTCGTGGCAAAAGGACGTCCCGATCTCATGAAAAAGGCCGTGGAAATCCCGAAAGAATTCGGTGTTCCGTCCGGCTTCGGCGCGCATGATTTGCAGGCCGTTGTTGAATCCGAAAAGAATGATGTCGACCCGGATTTCTACATCAAGACCTTCCACCATCACAACTATCCAACCGGCCCGAAACCGGAGGAAGTCGGCAAAGCCATCGCCGAAATCCCGGGATATTGGTGCAGCAATCCCGATGAGGTCGCCGAATTCATGAATCAGGTGGAAAAACCCTGGATTGCTTTCAAAGTCATGGCTGCGGGAGCCATTCCTCCCGAGAATGCCTTCCAATATGCATTCGATAAGGGCGCCGACCACGTCCTCGCAGGAATGTTCGACTTCGAAATCTCGGAGGATGTCCGTATCGCGAAAACTGTCCTCGGCAAAACCCAGCGGACTCGGCCCTGGCGCAGCTGAACACTGAGAGCCCCCTCTCAATTTCAAAGTGAAATAAATTCAGCTCCCCGGAAGGAAAGATCAACCTCCGGGGAGCGAAACCCATTAAAATCACACCTTATCGACGAATCATCCAATCGTCGACATGCGTATCTCCATCGTCTTTTGCTTCGCTTACCGTCATCGGATTTGTCAATAAGAACACACCGCCCGGTCCGTAGACTACAAGGTGCGTGCCATGATTCACCGATGTCATCCCCTCGGCACTCGATAGACGGTAATCCTGCAGCACCTGTAAATCGACTGTATCGTCCTCCAGTGCGAGGAACGCGGCACTCGGATTCGGCCAAATCCCATCATACATTGTCCCACCGACAAGCAGAATGCCGTCCGCTGCGTGAACATAATCGACAACCCCCCAGAGACTATCAAACACGTATTCTTGTTTTGATTTTTGTGGGAGATTCGGATTGAACAAAGCAAGGCCGACACGACGCGGATTCGTATAATTCCACGCCTCTCGCGCCACGACTCCGATGCGATTCTCCCAAACAAACGCTTCGGATCGTACTGCATTTAACGACGTGAGGTCGTCAATATCGAACTCATAGTTCACGTGCTGGGTTCTCGATACCCAGGCGGCATGACCGCCGAACATTTTGTTCAGCATGGCCATAGTGTATTGATAAACCAGTTTTTCCATTGTGGCGGCAAGCGCCTTATGAAAGGACTCTTGAATTGCAAGTTCGATCGATTCGCATGTGGCGCTCGTCGTCCCGGTCGGTTCGCTCATAGCCGAAATGTTTTTGGCGATTTTAAACGTGAGTTCCCACTGCGCGACGCCATCATCGTTCGCCGCACGCTTCGCCAACGATATGTAATCCGCAAACATCGGGTACTCGGTGAGCGTGCTGTGAACAAATTCCTTCAGAAGATCGTCCATCGGATCTCCGAAAGTCCATTTCGTATCCACATGGTTCGAAAGAAACTCGCACATCGCGGAGTCCAAGGTTATGTCGAGGTCGATTTCGCCCCACGCTTCCCGAACCGTATCGGCCAACGCACGTCTGCACGCAATCTCCAGGTATTGAGAATGAGTCTTTCCTTCATTCCAGAGGTCTCGAACACGGGTTTGAGATTCCTGTAAATCGTTTTCGAGAACGTCAAGCAAATCGTTTACTTGCGCAAGATCCGCACCGGATACGCCCGGAGCATCTGTCAGCTCGAGGTATAATTCCAAATCGACACAAATCTCATGCACCGTTCGATCCACATCGACACCGGCTGACTCGAGGCGGGCGACAATCGCATCGGCAATCGCCTTCGAAATCACCTCTTGACTCGGTATGGCGCCGGAGAATGAAGAGAGACGTTCGGACATATCTCCCGCGTATGAATATGCGGCCAAAAACGGCTGAACCGTCTCAACAAACGAACCCGACAAATCGATTTGAAGATCGCGAATCGTATTCGCCAACTCCAGGTCAAAGTCCAGGTAATCGTCATCACCGTTATAATATTGATACAGTTTCAGCATCTCGATGAATGCCAATCCATCCGGATTCAAATCCGCACCGTCATACAAGACATATTCAAGAACGTCGCGGCAATCTTCGGGAAAATCGACCATTGAAGGAAAGCGGTCCGATTCGGGGATAAGATCGAGCACCACTTCCAGAAAACCTCCGCCCGTGGCGACTTCGTGCGCACTGCCGATGATGACCGAAACAGCCTCGCCGAGATCGGAATCCACAACCTCATCCACGAGTTGATCCAACGTCCAGAAAATCCACTCCGCGTCGGAGTCCTCTAGAAGAGGAACAACATAATTGTCAAGCAGGTATCGCCCCACTGTTTCGGAGGATAATCCGTCATTTACGACGTCCGCTATAGCCGTTTTGAATTCATCCGGCGTACCGTCGATGGGAATATCGAACAGTTCGTTCGTCCAATCGGACAACAACGGTCTGAACAGATTCGACGACAGTTCTTTTTCCAAATCCAGTTGTAATTGAGCTAAGATGAGTTTTCGGACCGCCGAACGCACAGATTCGTCTTTGTCAATACCATACTCCTCTAGGATGGCCTCCAACCGAACGTCCGGTTCATATTTCGTCTGGATCACACTGCCGATTGTGGCGTCCACGTCTAACTCCAGCGAGGCGAAAAACCGGTCAATACTCGCTGTAAATCGGTCCGTAAGGGGCGAACTTTCAATAATTTCATCGATCTGCGAGCGAACCGTCCGGTCCAATGCCTCTGTGTTGAATATCTCGGGAAACCTGGGCCTCCAAAACACGTCAACAAAACTTTCGGAGCGAATCTTACGCACCGAAAGACGAAGTCGACCGTCCGAGATGGAAATGACTCCCGGCATATTCTGAAGCGCGGCGTTAAGATGACCGTGAAATTCCGAATTCAATTCCTCGATCATCTTGGGCGGCACGAGAGTCGCCACGAAAGGACGCAGCGGGTTCGTGAAATTCAATATCCTGTAACCGTATTCCTCTTCAGGTGCAACCTGGTACGGTTCATAGAGTTGGCCGAAATAAGTTGCATAACTTCCCGCCGAGCTCATCGGATAAGTCACGCTCGGATCGAGAATTCCGGCCACCGATCCGGCAAATTCATTCGTTGCAACCTGCACAAGCTCGCCCTGTTCATTGGGCTTGAACATATAGTCGATACAATCCGATCTGACGACAATGGTATCGTCAAAAACATTGACATAAGGAAACCGGAAATTGTCTCGGGGATCTTCATACAGATTCCCGTAATCCAGTGATTGTACTTTGCTTGGATTGGCGGGATCCCGTACGTCCCAGACTTCCAGTTTTTGATCTCCGTTGACGTATCGAACGGCGAGATACAAATAGGATCCCCAGCTATCGATACTCTCTATGCTGCTTGGCGAGTTTTCGGCATCCGTATAAAAAGAACCAACAATCGCCATCGAGGAGGGAGAAGGATAAAGGACCTGCGGTTCCGCGGCAAAAACCTGCCGATTCGCTTCAAAACCTAAACCAACTACGAATAAAGACAGTACTATTCCTGGGCAAATACGAAAGAATCGCTTCACTCTTGTTACTCCTTAACTATATGAAATTGTGTAAACCCTAACGTTGCAAAACTGACTCCTCCTGCCAACATTTCCAAATCTCTCCCCCCGTTCACGGGGGGAGTCGGAGGGGGGCATCTGGATCGCACTGCCGGTGCTTTTCTCCTCAGGTCCTCAAAATATTCATAAACATCTCTTCTGGCCTTTATCCATGCGGCTTTCCAACCGCGCTTCCGGCCGGCCTCTTCTCGTTTTTGCAACCATAGGGTAAAGGTCGGAGCAGCCGACTGATTAAATACAATGTTACACTAGTGCATAAAGGTGTAGAAGACGCGTAACGCACACTGAACTATGTGAGCCGAACCCCACATACAAGTGAATGTGTTGGACCGCACCTAAATCCAACCTGTCAATTATCTTTATAGCAAATGACTCTGCCGTCAACGGCGGCAATGTATAGATTTCCACGGGCGGCTGCCATCCCGTCCCACACGGGGATCGTGTCAAGCTCGTACTCCGCCTTCTTCCGGCCGTCCTCAACGGACATAATCAGAAGCCGGGAACCTTCCCCGCCCTCTAACGCAACGGCTTGTTTTTCAAGAAGTTCCTGTGTCTCTTCTTGGTCGAGGCGTTTCAGTATCTCTTCCTCATCGACAAAGTCCGGGGGACCGGCGACAAACAATCGGTCTTTCGCCAGGGTCATCGAGCGTACCAAAATAGGGATGGTATCGTTCCACAGATGTTCAATCTGCTTGACTTCCCGGCTTTGTCCATCCCGGCCTGTCTGTGTGACCAATTTCGGCGACTTCCGGGCGGCGAATAACTGGTGTTCCAGAGGGGTCGTCCATCGATAATACTGCGGCTTACGGCCGAAACCATAAACATTCGTGTCGTCGAATGTCAAAATCCGCCCCGCCGGAGCGGTTTTTCCGGCACGGTAATAGCCACACCATCCGCTGACGTATGTGCTCCCATACAGCCAATACGATCGATGCCACCAGGTATTATCCAAAAATCCTGCGGGACTGAACAGATGGGCCTCTTCGGGATCCTGCGTAGCCGGCGGCGCCCCGCGATCCGCGTCCTCGCTGCGCGGAAAACTCTTGACCGCCGTCCGTTTCCCTTCCAAATCAAAGGACTGCGAACGCATGTAAATCTTCCGTCCGTCACTGGACAGAACATCTGACAGCGCCGTTGGCATATTCAACCAGCTGACATAATCCTGTAGCGCTTTTCCGGTCGCAGTATCTTCTTCATCGAACACCGTCTTGGACAATACCCTTCCCGTCTCTGGATCGAGCCTCCACAGATACAGTCCTCCGTCGAGAAACATCGACCTGCCTGCAACAAAATAGAGTGTATCGTCCTGTATTAACACACTTCCATGAACCGGCCAGACAGACTCGACTTGGCTGTACGCCACCGTACGTTGGTCCACCGGTGCCGCAAGAAACCGCCACGCGAGAGCGCCGTCCGATGCACGCAGACAGTAAACATACCCATCGGCAGCCCCAAACAGGACACGTCGTTTGTGAATCGTCGGCGGTGAATCGACTCGTCCGCTGGCGGTAAACGACCACAGTTTTTCTCCCGAATCCGCATCCAATGCATGAACCCTGTGGTCGTTGACTGACGCAACAAACAACTTCCCGTCAGCAACGACCACGCTACTCAATTCGCCTCCGATCTCTGTATCCCATGCTTGATTGAGATCCGTGGGTACTTCGGTGGGTGAGTAGCCGCTACGCGCCGCGTCGCAGCGATAGGTCGGCCATTCATTCGAGTAATCGCTGTTTTCGTCGGTGATATGCTCATAGGCTGAACCTCGATCGAGCCGTTCTTCATCCGTGGGTGTTGAGATGATTTGTCTCGTATCCAATGCGGGCGCCAGTGCGTTAAAACCGCATAGTTTCGCTTCAAGATAGCAGGCGCACGGATGCGGCGGAGCATAGATCAGACCGTTCGCGGGCATGATCCCGTAGAGACACGCGCCACGAACCCAGTGGTGTATCTGCCAATGTTCGCTCTGCGGATCGATAAATTCGATTCCGGTGCGTGACGTCAACAAATATCGCTCCGTCGCTTTCGAACGATAACAGCGGTGGTGGAACCAATAAGTATCCACGTCAGGAATAAACTCCTTACGAACCTCGCCGGTTTTGAAATCCCGCCCACGGAAGAATCCGAGAACGCGACCGCTCGTGGTCTCCCCCGTCCACACTAAATCGTCGACCACAATAAGGTCTTCCGGAGACCGATACCCGGACGGCGGATGGTGGGCCTCCCACAGAGTATCGCCATTCGCCGCGTCCAATGCCGTCATCGTATCGATGCCCGCCGTATACCATTCTCCACGCTGCTTTCCGGCCCGCTCTCCACCGGCGAACAGGACCACGCCATCGTAAACGACAAGAGAGGGAGCAAAGAAAGACTGAATAACCTCACTCCGTGACAACGGTTCCGAACGCCACAATTCCTCTCCTTCCGTAAGATCCAGAGAAACGACACACTCACCGTTATGAAAAAGAACCTGTTTGCCGTCCGATACCAGCGTCAACGGAAGGACCGTTGTGTCCTCAGTCCAGAGAACTTCTCCGGTGTCTGCTTGAAGCGCGACAATCTCCCGCGGCTTTTCGTCCCAATATTTCTCTCCGTACCAACGCTTGATGTCTTGAATTTTCCCGTATTTTTTCTGTTCACGCTCCCGATTCACTAAAACGACGAGAACGCTTTCCGAAAGAATCATCTCTTCCGCGCCGTGCGTTTTCTCGTATTCCCGTAGGGTTTCGCCGGTAGCGGCGTCGAGCACACTTACAGGAGCATCGATCCCAAGAGTCACATACACTTTATCTTCCATGGCGACAAGACGCCGAGGTAACTGCGCCGGACCGCTTTTCAGAGGCCAGAGATGCGTGTGCCACTCTTCAATCGGACGCTTCCACAAAACAGTTCCATTAAATGCGTCTCGGGCGATCAACGACCATTTCGGCGGCAGTTCAATCGAAGCGGCGGGGCCTTCATCCATGATGTAGAAAATCCGCCCGCCACTCGATACCAACGCGCTCAGACTCGACATATGGTCGTGATGCCGCGACCAACGCGGACCGCCGACCCACTGTAAATGCCTCGGAGGACCGACAACATCGTCTTCGGCGACGGGGTTCCCTGTTGCATCATGGAGATAATGCGTCCATTCATCAATCTCGGACGGTCGAGGTTTTACCACCTTATTCCATCCCTCACCGCGCTTGATATACGCGACTCCTTCCGGACACAAGACGCGCAGCATTTCATCTCGTTTCATCCCACTGGGATCTTCCACGACGAGTAAATTGACCAAATTATCAATATACGGCAATCGATCTCCCGCAAGCCGGTCGATAGTCACCTCACCGTATACACCGAGCGACTGGATATGCTTCCGTGCCTTCTCTACATTCTCGATGTTCCGATCCAGGCCGTGGACCAGGTATCCGTCACTCGCGCGCAGAGCGCCTGTTAAGCGGCCGTCTCCGCACCCCACATGCACAATCAATCCTCCGCGAACTCCGGCATCATCCAGAATCTCTTTCGCTTCCGCAGAAGGACTTGCAGCGTCTGTCGCGTGCGGGACTAAGGAAAACAGAACTACCGTCCACGCAAGTAAGAAACAAATTCTCTGAAAATATAGACTCTTCCTTTTCATAGCGTCCTCCGAAGATAACCTCTTCTCATAAATAGAAAATAGATCAAAAAGAGGCCAAATGAGACACAGGATCAATCAGCCTTTTAAGCCTTTGAGGTTAGCGTCGAGTTTCTCATTTCTCTTGAGCATTTCGTCCCAGTATACCACCTCGCCCGTATAGGCGGCCGTCCGCCCGAGAATCGTGACCAGGTTGCTTCTCACGCTAGGCTCAACAGTCGAATTCTCATAATTACCATTGATAATCTTCTCGTGGAACGCGGCGATATTGTTGGCAGCACCATGCGAGAAAATGGTCTTGGTGTTCCCTCCATCGTAGGGATTTTCTCCCCGGATAATCACTTGGCCGCCGTATTGTGTCTCCAGAACACCTCTCGACCCAAACATTCGATTGTTGATCCCGCCCGGCGAACCGTATCCTTCAAATTGCCGAGAGCTGAAAGCGATCCCAACGTTGTTTGGATATTCTAAGGTAACGGTAAAACAATCGTGACAATTGCCCATATCTTCGCGGACTTTCCGCGCACAGGTCCCCCATGCCCGTAAAGGCTCTCGATCCAGAATCCAGCTGGCGACATCAAGCGTATGAATATTCTGTTCTGTGATAATGTCCCCCGATAAAACTCGATCGAGCCCCCAGGCCCGCAACCGATTCTCTGGATCATTCGGATCGTCTTTTAAGTATTTGAATTGGTCTTTCCAAGGACATCCGGCATGATAAGTGGATTCTCCGAAAGCAAGACGTCCGATCTCACCGTCGTGAACTCGTCGAAGGGCTTCCTTATAAAATTCGTCGGCTCGCGTCTGAAAATCAACCAGAAAACATAAGTGTGTCTCGGCGGCTTTTTTTCCGCATTTCTCAATAGTCTTGCATCCAGGAACATCCACCGCGATCGGCTTCGCAAGATACACATGAACTCCCGCATCCACCGCATCCTCCGCCTGACGGGGATGAAAGTAGGGTGGGGTTTCGATGGCAACCGCGTCGACGTCTTTCTCCAATAACTTCTCATGTGCCGCCATCCCTGAAAACCGATTCGCGCTGGGGACCTCGTATCGCTCGCCGTACGCCTCAACTCTATCGGAGAAGTAATCGGCCGCAGCCACGATCTCGTATCCGCCGTGTTGCATAAACAGCCGGGAAATCCACGTCCCACGTCCACCGCTTCCGATGAGACCGAGTTTCACTTTCGTATTCGCCGAGCTCCCAAGCGCTGTGCTCGATTTCATTAAATTGATCGACAAAACAGTCGCACCCGCACCGACAACAAAACCACGCCGGTTCACTGCGCTGTTCTTACGGGAATCGAAATCGTCTGAGTAAATCCTGGCCATGTTTGCCTCCGTCAACGTGGATCTGGGTCCGGAATCGTATACGGAACCGTACTCCACACGGCGTTCAGAGTCAATGACCAGTTCCGTCCTTCACCTTCTGCCCGTGCCATCCTGAATTCCCCGGGCTTATGATACTATCCTTCAAGGATTCGAAAAATGAGGAGTGAAACGTGATACGTCGTCAAACTGGATTCACCTTGATTGAACTACTCATTGTCGTGGCGATTATCGGAATCCTCGCAGCAATTGCAGTCCCGAATTTCTTGAACGCACAGGTGAGGGCCAAGGTCGCACGCGGTATGGCGGATATGCGCAGTCTCGGCACAGCAATCGAAGCGTTCCGTCTTGACCATGGCTACCTGTTGGTCGATTTCTGGGACGACGATACGCAACTCGGAATCGAACGAATCACAAAACTCGGTGTCCCCCCGTTCAACAATTCAATGAACCGCACAATGATTCAGGTGCTCGGTCCATTGACCACGCCGGTCTCCTACATGTCAAGCATTCCTGTCGATCCGTTCAACGTGAATGCAAAACAGGGGGAGGGCTCCGATTTCCTAACCACCTCGGAAGGCTCATTCATTTACGGCGATAAAGAACCGCCTTTCCTCGGCGAGAATCACAATCTCAAATTGCTCCTGCCCGGAAACGCGGAAACCTGGGGACTCAAGCCGCTTCAGATGAACGAATGGGCGCTCCTCGGAATCGGACCGGACGCCGACTGGCAAAGCCGCGGCTACTCGATCGGAATTCCCTATCAAACCACGAACGGTGTGATCAGCGCCGGGGATATCATCTACCGAACGGGCGAAGGCTCCACCGCAGATTAGACAATTCGAAGCGCCTTCGCCTGCGCTTCAAGACTCAGCTGCGCCGCCAAAAACGTATGCTTCTGCGGCATCGCGGTCTCCGTTCCGTTCAGACAATCCAAAATCAGGTGACCGAAATAAGGAAACCCCACTTTCCCGCTTACCGGCAGATGTTGTGTTTTTTCGTTATCGATCAAATAAATATGGTCGCCCTCCTCCGAACGCGCAACATCGATGTATTTTCTCAATTCAATCGAACCTTCCGTTCCGAGTATGAAGGTTCGCCCGTCTCCCCAAACGCCCAAGCCGTCGGGAGTAAACCAATCCACCCGAAAATACATCGTCGCCCCGTTACTTCCCGTCAACAGGGCTTCGCCGAAATCCTCCAACTCCGGATATTGCGGATGATTGTAATTCGCGACGCGGCTGTACGTAATCTCCGCCTCTTCCACATCCGCATAATACAGAAACTGCTCAATTTGATGACTGCCGATATCGCACAAAACACCGCCGTATTTCTCTCGGATAAAAAACCACTCCGGCCGGCTCGGAGCATTCAAACGATGAGGGGCAATATTGATCACCTGTAAAACTCGCCCGATCGCACCGTCTTTTATTAATTGTCCCGCGAAAACGGCACTCTCGTTGTGAACCCGCTCACTGTAGCAAACCGCCCAAATAAGACCCGTTTCTGCGACTTTCGCACGTGCCTGCTCAAGCTGTTCAAAGGTCGTAAACGAAGCTTTGTCGCTGAGATAATGTTTTCCGTGATCCATTACACGCAGGCCGAGCGCACAACGCTCCGAGGTCACCGCCGCCCCCGCAACCAGATTCAATGATTCGTCTTCCAACACCTGTTCTTCAGACGAAGCGACCCTTACTTCCGGGTATGCTTCTTGAAACGCTTCGACTTTCGCGGGATCCGGATCGTAAACCCAAACCAGCTCCCCACCGGATTCGAGCAAACCGTTCGTCATCCCGTAAATATGACCGTGATTCAACGCCACGGCCGCAAAACGGAATTCTCCCTTCTTACAAACCGGATTCGGTTTGCCTTTCGGGGCGTACATCATCCCATCGGCCTTAGACATCCTGATTCTCCTTGCTTTTGCAATTATGATTGATCGGTACTTGAACCAACTACGATATCTTCGTCCCCGAACCCTTCCACCGATTCGCCCTTCTCATAAAAGTGAATCGCATTCTCTTGAATTCCTTTAGCTGTATAGAATGGACTGTCCTTCGTCAGGGGGAGTCGTACAGTCGAGTCGGTACACGCGGATTGATAAATGGCGGTGATCAGTTCCAGCGTATTTCGTCCCTCACGTGCATCGACAAGGATCTTGCCGCCGGTGTTGATTGCGATAAGTACTTCATGGATCTGTCCGACATGCCCTTCGTATTCCAAGTCGGGAGACCGATTGTATAGCGTGTCAATTTCCTTTTCCAAGTCAGTGTTTCTTTCAGGAAAGCCGTTGCTTCGCGCGACCGACGCATAAACCCGCCACGGAAAAGAAATCCTTGCCTTCTCCGCTTGAAAAACCAGTTGCTGCTCCTCGCCGTGATGAACGACCGAGCTTGTCAACTGTGCAAGAGACCCATTCGCGTATTTTAAGACAGCGATAGAAAGATCTTCCACTTCGGCATTATCGTGGGCGGTGTTGCTCATAACGGCGTGCACTTCCGTGGGCATCCCCATCATCCACTGAAACATATCGATGTGATGAACCGCATGATTCAACGTACAGCCACCGCCCTCTTTCTCCCACGTACCACGCCACCAAAGGTCGTAATAACAATGTCCCCGCCACCAAAACGAATCGACCTGCACGTGCAGCACACTCCCGGCGACTCCCGATTCGAGCACCGACTTCAGTTTCCGTATCGGAGTCCGAAATCGATTCTGGGCGATAATCGAAAGATGTTTCCCGCTTGTTACGCTTGCCTTGAGCATACGATCGCAGTCGTCCAAACAGGGCGCCATCGGTTTTTCACAGATCACATGTTTGCCCGCATTGAGAAGATCCACACAGATATCCGCATGCGTATACGGAGGCGTACAGACAGACACCAGATCGATATCGGCTTGATCTGTCAGCGCATGGTGGCTGTCGAATACCGGAACATCCAAACCGCACTCGGTCTTTCTTTTCTCCGCTTTGTCACGATCCGTGTCGACAAGGGCGGCTACTTTGCACTGTTCCGGGAACTTCGAATACGTTTCAATATGGGTCTTCGATATGGCACCTGTACCGACAATCGCTACATGCAGCATGATTCGTTTCTCTCCATGGGTATCGCCGAGTTCTGCGGGGTGTGGCACAATCGGAGTCCGATAAACCGCAGCGCGCGTTGCGTTGTTCGAAAAGTCCGAAAATTCAGTCTAAGTCTTCACATATCCGGTGTCAACCAGAATAAAAGAGTGTATCGGCCTAGAGCGGCGCCGCATGTACCATATTCACCGAAGACCCCGGGATCGACATTCATGTCGTTTGGTCCATGCCCTCTTGACGCTGGTCGGTCGATAGAAGAAATTGTGGAGGTTGTTGCCTGAGACAATTCTGTAGCGGACACAAATTGGAGTAAAAGTTCAACATGAAAGACGATGCCTATTCAAAACCGCTGAACAAGTTCGAGAACATCCTGCGAAGCAAAGTCAAAAACAAGACCATGGTCTGTTTGATTATCGATTCCCCATGGCTGCCGGGCTATGCAGGAATCGACACGCTCGATTTTTATTTTGATGAGAAAACCTGGCTGGACACCTATCTCCGGGTCCACGACGATTTCCCTGAGGTCGCTTTCATTCCCGACATGTGGGTCGAGTTCGGTATGGCTGCCGAACCGAGTGGATGGGGAGGCCGTATCGAATGGAGCCACGTCTCTCCTCCGTCCATCCGGGGGTATCCCGGGGGATTGCCCGCACTGTTGGACACCGACATCCCCGATCCCGAAAAAGACGGACTCATGCCGGTCATACTACGACAGTATGAACGTGTCAGACCAACGTTGGCGAAGAAAAATCTCACTCCGCGCATCGTGGCGGCACGCGGCCCCTTGGCAACCGCTTCGCATCTGATCGGCGTCACGGATTTTCTACTGGGCATAAAACTGGAACCAGAAAACAGTCTCAAACTCCTGGAGAAAACCACTATGCTGTGCATCCATTGGCTCCAAAGCCAGCTGCGAAGGATCGCCGATCCACTGGGAGTACTAGTATTGGACGATGTCGTCGGCATGATGAGCCCGGAAGACGCTGAGACATTTGCGTTTCCTTTTGTCAAAAAGATCTTTGACAGTTTCCCGGAGCTGTTTCACATTTTTCACAACGACACGCCGAACGAACACATCTATCCCGGCCTGCGGACCATCGGAATAGATGTGTTCAACCTGACTCATGAGATCGATCTTCGGCATGCAAGAGAATTGCTTGGGCCGGATATCGCGCTGATGGGCAACATCCCCCCGGTGGATGTCCTGGTAAACGGTACGGAGGAGCAAGTAAGAAAAGCAACGGAAGACCTCTTACAGAAAATCGACGACTGCGGACCGCTGCTAATCTCTGCAGGCGGCGGTGTATCGCCGGGCACCCCCGCAAACAATCTCAGGACAATGGTCGACGTCGTGCAGCAGAGCAGCAGATAGGATCGCTTGGCAACCCAGCAGAGCTTCGACTCCCGATCCAGGAGTTGTACTTCTGGATTCTCCTTGTCTTCGTGCTTTCGTGTCTCCTTCGTGCCTTCGTGATTCCAATAATCGGACAACGTCTCTACCCCGCCCCCATCCAATCACTCCAAACCTCATCTATGCTATTCTATTTGAGAACACTGTGACCGGAGGAACATGCCATGCAACGAAAAACACAAACCACCCGAAGACGATTTCTAGCCGCAAGCGCGACCTACGGCGCCGGGATCGTTACACTTCCTACGATCCTGCCCTCGACGGTACTCGCCGGAATCGGTCCGAACGAAACCATCGGCCTTGGCTTCATTGGTGTCGGTCGCCGTGGAGGATCGTTGATGGGGGCGGTTCCCTCCGACGGACGAATCGTCGCATTGGCTGACGTAAGCGAGGATCGCCTCAAGGCGCGCGAGGCAGGACGTAAAAACGTCCGAACATACACAGACTACCGCAGAATGCTGGAATCGGACGATATCGATGCAGTGGTTATCGCTACGCCGGATCACTGGCATGCGCTGAACTCGATTCACGCCTGTATGGCGGGCAAAGATGTCTACTGTGAAAAACCGATGACACTCACGATCCACGAAGGACGTGTGATGGTAAAGGCTGTCCGGAAATACAAGCGCGTGTTTCAAACCGGCAGTCAACAACGCTCGATGAAAGAGTCCCGTATCGGCTGTCAATTGGTACGGAATCGTAGGCTGGGGAAAATACAGATGATACACGGTCACAACTATCCCAGCCCTTGGGACCAGTATTTTCCGAGCGAGTCGGTACCCGAGGGACTTGATTGGGAAACCTGGTGCGGCATGAACGAAGTCCGGGGATACCATGAGGATATCCACCGCCCACGCGCCAAACCTGGATGGATTTCATTGTATCCTTATTCGGGCGGTGAAATGACTGGATGGGGCTCGCACGGGTTGGACATGATCCAGTGGGCGCTCGGAATGGACGAAAGCGGTCCGGTCGAGGTTTGGCCCGAAGGCTCTAGAAGTATGACCTGCGAGGTGCGTTATCGATACGAAAGCAATATCGAGTTGAGACTCGACAATAAGGGACCGGCCGGCGGCGCGTTGTTCGTAGGCGATAAGGGAACCATTCTGGTCGATCGTGGTAAGTACCAAGCGGCTCCGCCCGAAATCGGAAAACCTGTGCACAAAGAGGGCGAAATAGAACTCTATATCAGCAATAACCACATGAGGAATTGGTTTGACTGTATTCGGTCGCGGGAGAAACCGATAGCGGACGTGGAAATCGGGCATCGGTCAGCCACGGTGTGTCACCTGGGGAATATCGCACGGTGGGCCGGCCGTAAACTCCAGTGGTCGCCCAAAGAAGAGCGATTCCTCAATGATGACGACGCGAATCAATATCTGGATCGCCCCCGGCGCGACCCCTACAAGCTGCCCGAGATTTGAGCGACCAAAGGTCAGTCAAAGCGCATCGACGATTAACGCGTTGGGAGAATTAGCGTAGGGTGGGTTAGCGACAAGACCGCTGCGCGATGAGTAGATCCACTTCCGCGGAGCGTAACCCACCAAAACACGCTTTCTTAATAGTAATCGTTCAACGGATGCCCCCGGTCTTCCAGAGGAAACGGTACGCGTGCTTTTTGTCGTTGCGAATGATAGACAGCGCACACCATCTCCACAGCCCACCGGGCATCCTCTCCGCTGCATTGTGGCTTCGCGTCATTTTCGGTGGCATAAATCAAATTCCGGATCGGATGCGAAAGACGCGGTGGTTTGGTAATACTCGCTACCTCCTGTAACGGTTTCCATTGAATTGACGGATCTCCGGGAGCGATAAACGGAAAATCCAGCACATACGTGCCGATGCTCTCCTGGTGAGAAAGGATCCGCTTCGTCCCGAAGATATCGAACCCCCACTTGTTGATCGACCGGTCGCCGTGCCGGTAACTCTGATTCCAGTCTCCGGGAGCCGCAACAGAACACCAGTGGCATTGGATGTTGTTATCGAACCTATAGTCCGCGTGAATCGTGTTGCCCGCTACCGTATACGGT
Source organism: uncultured bacterium (assembly GCA_964612675.1). Classification (GTDB taxonomy): domain Bacteria; phylum Hinthialibacterota; class Hinthialibacteria; order Hinthialibacterales; family JAKPRU01; genus CAZTDD01. Next base: position 2,387 of record CAZTDD010000031.1, on the reverse strand, counting down.
TCTCTGCCCTTGCGGATATCGTCCTTCGTGATATCGCGCCCGTTCACGGTTACCGAAGCGAAACACCACTGCGGATCGCCGAAGAACAATCGCATAATGTCCATGTCGTGTGAACCCAAAACAATCAAATCTTCTCCACCGACCCGTGAATCTTGTTTCCCTTGAATGCGAACGCCTAAAACATCCCCAAGATAGCCTTCGTCCAACACTTTCTTCATTAAAAGAAAATGATCCATGTATCGCCGGGTATGCGCAACACTGACCTTGAGCCCTTTCTTCTTCGCCGCTGAGAGGATTTCATCCGCCTCGGCGGGGTATTCGGTGAAAGGCTTCTCGACATAGATATGCGCACCGACCTCGATGGCGGCCAAAGCCATTTCGCGATGACAATCCGGTTGCCGGGGGCCGATGCTTACAATGTCCGGCTTCTCTTTCGTAAGCATTTCATGGAAATCCAGGTACGACCGCTTTGCTCCGGATCGTTTCACCGCTTCCCGAAGACCGGCCGGATCTTCATCGGCTACAGCAACCACGGTCACATTCTCCAAACCGTTGAAGATTGTGTCCAAGCCGTGTCCGTAATTCCCTCGCCCGGTCCGTCCGATAACAGCCGCTCGGTATTCCTTCTGCGCAGCCGATACAGAAAAGACACTCGGCCCAGCCAAGGAAACTCCCAGCAAACTGCCTGTCTTCTTCATAAATGAACGCCGACTCGTCTTCAAAACCATAATGCTCTATCCTTTCCGTGTTTCGAAAAAGGCTTCTACTCAACATGGATGTTCTCATATCGTACGACACAAATCACCTGCTGGTCCAGGACTACAACTCACACACCAGCGGTACCGCTGATATCCGTCTTTCTGTTCCTTTTTCGTGCTTTCGTGTCTCCTTCGTGCTTTCGCGATTCACTAACAGGGTGGCCCCGATTGCTCGTCAATCGGGGTGCCGAAGACACAAGAGGCTAGTCGACTCTCTTCTGTCTCCTTCGTACCTTCATGATTCACTCTCCTCCCGCCCTGACGTACCCTCCCCCCGCCGTAGGATCGGTTAGCGACACAACAACGACACGACGTGTATCGCCAATCCGCCGATGGCAGCTCCCTCATCCGCACCCGTAGTCTCCCCTCAAATAAGGATGTAAAATGCAGTTTCCTGCTAGGTAGGAAATCCAAACACCAAACACCAAAAAGGAGCCAAGGGATGTTGAGAGTCACCAAAACGGCAAATCTCTTTCTACTTTTCACGCTTCTAGTAGCTGGCACCGCAACAGCAGCCGACGAGGTCCCCGTGATGGGGAATTGGCAGGGCAAGTTCATCGAAGGCGACTGGAACGGACGCCCCATTCATGCGCAAATCGTTGCGCAGAGCCACACGACCTATCGGGCGATCCTCTACGTCGGTGAAGAGGAAAAGGGCGGTGAGATCTACGGGAAAACTCAGAAAAAAGTCACTTATTTCGAGGGAGAAATCGACCTCGGCTCGGAACTCGGCGGTAGATACGCTGTCACCGGCCAGGCGTCTCAGGGATCGTTCGCTGGGGAATTCAAGAACGACAATGCGACACACAAGTTCATCATGGAACGGGTTCTGCTCAAGTCGCCCACTTTGGGCATGGAACCTCCCGACGGTGCGGTCGTCCTAATGCTCAACGAGAACAAGTGGACCCCGGAGGCAAAAGAGACCTTCGATAAGAGCTGGATCGTACAGCCCCGATGGAGAATCGAGAGCGACGGCGCTGCTCGCCTATCCGGGAGTTCTATCGTGACAAAAGAAAAGTTCGGCGATGCCCGCTATCACATTGAATTCCAAACGCCATTCATGCCCAATGACCGCGGCCAGGCGCGAGGCAACAGCGGCGTCTATGTAGAAGGTCGCTACGAGGTACAGGTATTGGACAGTTTCGCAGATGCTCCTGCCGATAATCTCTGCGGTGGAATCTACCAACTGGCGGTCCCTAAAATGAACGCATGCCTTCCGCCTCTCGAATGGCAGACCTACGACATCACGTTTTATGCACCACGATTCGACGAAAATGGTAAGAAAATCAAGAACGCCGAAATCACCGTCGTCCACAACGGGAAGGTGATTCACGATAAGGTGACTCTGTCCCATACCACACCGGGCGGCGTAAGCGGCGATGAGGCCCCGACAGGCCCGCTGCTGCTTCAGGATCACAGCGACCGAGTCGGCTACCGAAACGTCTGGATCAAACCGCTCGACTAGCCGGTTGTGTCAAGCATTTTTCTTGCATTCAACGACGCGCCCCGTGCCCGCCCGCACGGGGCGCGTTTCACGTAGTGACGAGTGTTCCACAAAGAGACAAATGTTTTACGTAGACCCTAACGTTGCAAAACTGACTCCTCCTGCCAACATTTCCAAATCTCTCC
>CAZTDD010000030.1:25376-57407 GCA_964612675.1 uncultured bacterium | reverse complement strand
GGATTGTTCGGGGAGCTCGATGGGATGAGCGGCGTTTATTTCCCGAAATCGGTGAGAGAACCCGTGATCGATGTATTCGCCTGGAAACGGGCGGATGCTGAGAGAGCGGTCGTAGGACGGCTGGAGACCCGCTTGCCGTTCGCGAAGATGATCCAGCTTCAGGTCGGGTACGATGTGCTGCTGAACAGAGACGGGAACGCGCCCGACACGGAGTTCAACGTCGGTGTTTGGACCCGTCCTTCTCCCGATCAACCTTGGCAGCGGGAGAAGAAAATCGGGCGGGAAGTTTTCGACGACATGACAACGGGGGCTATCAGCGGTATTCACGAAGTCAACGATGAGCAGTTCAGAACACATGTCTTCGGCACGGACCTGACGGAATGGGCCGGGAAGTATGTGCGGCTGACGTTCGAGTTGTACTTTCGCGGCGAGTATTCCGGCTTGTGTCGGGCACGGATACTAAAGACGAAGATCATCCAAAGCGACGTTCGTGTGGAGTTTGTCGGTGAAGAAGAACCCGTGCGCGGTTTGTACGCGCCGGGGCTCGGTGTGAACAGGAAGACAGGCAAAAAGACCGGGCAGAGCACACCCGGCGGGATTGCTCATCTCATCCACGCGTCCACGGAGTTCAAGTCCGCTACCGAGACGATCACCATCGAGGGAATAAGAGGCTATGCGGACGGTGGGTTCCCGACCGAACGGTTTCGAGATAGTAAACACGTGGGCTATCTTGTCGGTCATCATTGGGCCGGGGAAGGCTATGCAAACAGCGCAACAGCGTTTACGGGTGTCATCGACCTTCATCTCGTGAGCAAGACATGTAGTTTCGGGGCTCAGCAATCCTCTCTCAGCGTAAATGATATCACGGAGAGCGTTGTGCGGTTTGCCGGAGAGGAGGGAATCCATGAGGTTCTCACACCGTCGGGTTTCTGTGCGCCCGACGGAGCGACCGATGAGATCTCACAGTATCAGCTTGACGTGCGGTATTGCGGAATCTGCGGCATCAACAACAGTACCCACACCGCGCCGAACAACTTTTTGCACGCTTTTCTCCATTGCGAAGACGTTTGGATCACGTCCAGCACCGATTCCGGTACAACGTGGTTGACGGACGGGAAAGAAGGCCGTCCTTATTTCAGTTTCCATCGGATCGGCTACGCCAGGTCGGCTTCCGGAGGGAATTACAGGGATGCGTGGGAGTTCGACAAGGTGACGCCCCACGATGCTTCAGACACACCCAATATCAGCCCTTCGTGGGTCGAGGGCGGCTGGGGTGGGGCGGTCATAACAGCACCCTCCTCTGAAGGTGAATATTATGCGGAAAGAGGCGCGAAAAACACAGGTGGCGTTGGCGCGCCTCACGTCGTACGCGATGACGACTACTGTTACATGTTCTATACCCGGCAATCAATCCCCGGCTCTTTCGGCGGCGGCACGGGTGTCGCTCGGGCTCCGGCTTCACTCTTGAATGTGGATAGCACGCAAGATTACGAAGCCTATGACCGGAACGATGTGTGGGTCAAATACACTGATAGCGGTTGGGATGGAGACGCCATCGCAGGCACGGGCGAGATGGTGGTGGACGGCGGTGCCCAGGCCCGTGTCAGTTGGAACGATCAGATCAACGAATGGATTATGGTGTATCAAAGGAGTGCGGGCATGTTCATGAGATTCAGCAACGGTGGTAACAACTGGTATGATGATTGGGGGGATGAAATCGGTATCACCTATGGATACTCTCAGGGATACTATTATCCAACGCTCATCGGCGACGAATCGGACCAAACCGACAAAGAAACCAATGACTACAATCAGTTCTATTTCGACAAGACTCCAGATGGCGTTCCTGGCCATCATACACTTAGGAGGAGAAGACTCTATATTAGCAATTAATGGTGAAGGAGGAATCTCATGAAGCGCAGAAGTCTCTGTCCTGCAATTTCCGCAGTCCTGTTATGCTTGTTGTCCCCGGCTGTAAACGGTCAGAGCGATCCCCTGACGACCTTGGAGACTGGAGATGTCTACTTTCTGGAGTTTTTGGAGGGGGGTAGAAACCTCCTCTGCAACACGCGAGTCTGGGACGTAAAAACTGGGGAGGTCATCCAATCCATGGGTGCGGGACCAATATCTGGTTATCGTTATCGCGTTGCGCTTTCCGCAGACCGAGAAACTCTCGCAATGATAACCAAAGAATATACGGTAAGTGTGTACAATATGGAATCGGCTTCTCATGTTCGAGACATTGCTGTGTCCCAGAGCCGCCCGCTAGCCCTCGCTTTTTCTCCAGACGGCAGGACGCTCGCCGTAGAAGGAAAATACGGAGTCGCAGTCGACTTTGTGGATATCGGGTCGGGAAAGAAACTGGATTCAATTCGCTTTGATGATGCCCACGCAATAGAGGGGCTAGCGTTTGGCCCTGACGGGATCCGGCTTCTTGTTGCCTACTACCATGTTTTGAACAGCGGACCTGAAGGAGGCATGTCGATGTCCTTCACCATTCATCGCTCCGCACTGGTGTCTCTGCCTGACAAGGAGATTGTGGTGTCGTATAGCGATAAAGGTCTGCCCATTGCGTATTCACCGGACGGATCACTATACGCTGTGTATCACAGCGACGACCTTTATGTCTATGATGCGGAGTCACTCTCCGTCGTCTCCCAAGTCCCAGGCGGTTCTCGTGAGTCGCCTGCACTTGCGTTTTCGCCTGATCGAACAATAAAGCTCCTCTATGGCCCTGACTTGTATGAAGCGCGGAAAGGACCGACTGCGGAGCTTCTTCGCCACTTCCCATTACGTTGGTCTGGCAATGAGGTCGCCTATTCCCCCGACGGAAACAAAGTGGCCATCGAGGACACCAGGAATGGGACGGTCACCATCTGGGACGTCAGCGATCTGAACACGGCGGTCCAGGACTGGCCCGAGCGTGAGTCGAGAGTGCGCCGTGTCGACGGTGTGAAGTGAGAACAGAACCTGCCGGGTCCAGGAGTCCAACTCCTGGACCCGCAGTGAGCCGGCAGGGGCGATCGGGGGACGGTGATCGGGGAGGGCGAATCTCCCGATGAGCCGTCTTCCTTGTTCCACACCAACGGCTCGGCGGGAGCCTCGCCCTCCCGCGTATGCCGGATAATCAGGCATTTGAAACGGCAGACGGCATTCCCGGCCATCACGTGCTGAAAAGGAGAATGCTGCGTATCTATGAGTGAAGGAGGGAACGTGATGACTCATGCAGGGTTCTCGCTACGCATCTTCGCGATTCTCATAACCGTCGTCTGCGTCGGAGCAAACGCTCAGGATGATCAACCTCTCGTAACTCTTGACACGGGAAATGTTCGCTTTCTCGGGTTCTCTTGGGATAGCAAGATTCTTGTGAGTGATGCCTGGGGTCACGTCATTGGGTGGAACGCCGAGAGCGGCGAGACTGTCTATGCAGTGGACCCTGATTCAGGATTCGCTTGCATGGCTCTTTCGCCGGATCGTCGCTCTTTCGTCCTAGGTGTACATGACAATGGAGTGAGCTTTTACGATTTGGAATCGGGGGATCATCTTCGAGATGTTGTCTTACCTTTATCTGGGATTCTAGATGATGACGCCGTTGCCTTTTCACCGGATGCCACGAGAGTTATCACGGCCGTGCGGGGCAAAGCGACAGTTGACTTTTGGGATATTGAGACACGTGAAAAAGTAGATTCCATCCATTTTGATGACAACGCTAATGGAATAATGGGCTTTGCGTTTTCACCGGACGGCAGCCAGATTCTCGTGTCGTACTACTCAGTCTTCATTCTCGGCGATCCTGAAGAGGGCTCGATGATGTCGTACGTGACCTATGACTCCGCCTTGGTATCTCTGCCTGACAAGGAGATTTTGGCGTCGTACAGCAACAACTACTATAAACACATTGCGTATTCGCCGGATGGTTCGTTGTACGCCGTCATTCCCGGAAACGTTCATGTATATGATGCGGCCACCTCTTCGCTTGTCTCAGAGGTTTCGACCCCGCATTCTCGAGTCCCGCCCGCACTCGCGTTTTCACCGGACGGAGCGAAACTGCTTTATGGTCCTCGACTACATGACGCGCGGACGGGGGAACTTCTTCGTGAGTTTCCCCTGTACTGGTACGATAACGAGGTTGCCTATTCCCCCGACGGAAACAAAGTTGCCATCGAAGATAGGGGGACAGTCACCATCTGGGACGTGAGCGATCTGAACACGGCGGTGGAGGATTGGCCGGAGCGTGAGTCGAGAGTGCGCCGTGTCGACGGTGTGAAGTGAGAACAGAACCTGCCGGGTCCAGGAGTCCAACTCCTGGACCCGCAGTGAGCCGGCAGGGGCGATCGGGGGACGGTGATCGGGGAGGGCGAATCTCCCGATGAGCCGTCTTCCTTGTTCCACACCAACGGCTCGGCGGGAGCCTCGCCCTCCCGTGTGTGCGTTTCACCCCAACGGGGTAACCCCTGCAGAACACTGACATGCAAAGTAGAATTCAAGCGTGAACAAAAGAACAGAATATGACCTACCTACCAAGGAAACCATCGACGGCCGGCCGCTGATCGGCATCACGTGCCGCCATGTGACCTCGAAAGAGACGCCCGGGCTGAATGACCTGCGTCTGCGGACACCCTACTATCACGCGGTCATCCAGGCGGGCGGGTTCCCGATACTGCTGCCCGTCGCGGCGGAGCGGGCGATTCTGGACGGCTATTTCAACCTGATCCACGGAATCGTTCTGTCGGGCGGAGACGATATCCCGCCACAGATGTTCGGGGAAGAACGTCACCCGAAAACCAAGGATGAAGACGGGCTGCGTCTCGCGATTGAACTCGAATGGACACGCGGCGCGCTCGAACGCCGGATTCCCATTTTGGGGATTTGCCTGGGGATACAAATGCTGAACGTCGTTGCGGGAGGTACGCTCGTGCAGGATATCCCGTCGCAAATAACAAACCCGCTTGCTCACCAAAACACCGATGACGAACAGATGAAGCTATTTCACGACGTCACAATAACGCCGGACAGTCGACTGGCGCAGATTACCGGCAGAGATCGATTATCGGTGAACACCGGGCATCATCAATCGGTCGCGCGTGTCGGAGAAGGATTTCGCGTTTGCGCCACGACGGAGGATGGGGTGGTTGAGGCTATCGAAAGTGCAGACGATCATTGGGCGCTCGGCGTTCAATGGCACCCGGAGCGGATGTTGGACGATCCGATTCAACAGAATTTGTTTAAGGCTTTTGTCGAGGCTGTGGCTATGTCAGATGCGGTGCATCGATGAGAACGTTCTTTCCGTCCTTCCACCGAGCATACTGGAAGCCTTCCTTTGTGCTCGCTCCGCCGACTTCGCCGTCGCGGTTAAGAGCGATGAAACAACATTGAGTCAATTCGGTCCGTCGCTGATGTTTTGCGCAGCGGCGGACCGCTTCCTCGCAGGCTTCCTGAGGCGAGCGTCCGTGACGCATCAATTCGACGACGAGAAAACTCCCGCAGACTTTTAGGATATCCTCCCCGACCCCGGTCCCGGCCGCCGCGCCGACCTCGTTGTCGCAGTACAGCCCCGAACCGATGAGCGGCGAATCGCCCACCCGGCCCGGCAGTTTCCCGGCCAGACCGCTGGTGGTACACGTTGCGGCCAGATCGCCACCCTCATCGAGTGCGATAACGCCGATGGTGTCAAAAAAATCGCCTTTTTTGCCGGTCCGTGTGAATTCTTCGTACCACCTCCGAGCGTGATCATTTAGAAGGTCTCGCTCCTCGAACCCCCGTTCAAGTGCGAATTTCTTCGCTCCCTCTCCGACGAGGAATACGTGCTCTGTTTCGCGCATGACCCTTTCCGCGACACGGACCGACGGAACGATCCCCTCGAGCGCCCCAACAGCGCCCGCGTAACCTGTTTTGCCTTCCATGACGGCGGCGTCGAGCTGGACGACTCCTTCGCTGTTTGGGAGACCGCCATAGCCGACACTGTCGACATCCGGCGCCATCTCGGCATGGGCGGCGGCGACAATTGTAGCTTCCAAAGCCGCGCCTCCCGATGCGAGTACTTTCGCACCGGCCTCGTTCGCGGGGAAACCAAAATGCCATGTGGAAACTAAAACGGGATAGACCATCTCAGGCTCCTTGTAGTCGATCGTGTGTAGTCAACGCCCTCTGAGTTTCCTCCAGGATTGACGCCGTTGCAACAAGTCCAATAATCGCCCCTCACCCTACCCCTCTCCCGGGGGGAGAGGGAACTTCTAATGCCAGCAGTCGATTTTTGCCGGAGCGACAAGATCGACGGCGTCGCAACAAGTCGGGAGAGCTCTTCTCCCTCTCCCTCTGGGAGAGGGCCGGGGTGAGGGCACGTTGCATTATCCGCCGACGTTCCTTTGTGTGTGACAGACTCCTGTCATCATCCAAACCCTTTGCTGTCGCTAGATCTGCCGTCTCTGAGGAACGGGCAGGCCGATCACGATAGCCTAATCGGGTAAAATGATCGCCCCTCACCCTACCCCTCTCCCGGGGGGAGAGGGAACTTTCGGTACCAGCCGTCGACTTTTGGCGACGCCGTCAATCTTGAGGGAACCTCCCTTGGTCGACCGTTTCTCCGACTCATACAGCGATTTGTGCGGGCTTGTCACACGTTCAGTTATCGTACCAGCACGCCCGACCGGCAGTCCCAATGTCATTAAGTTAAGTTTGAGAGAAGGAGCGAGGGGAGGGCGAACCTCCTGGTGAGCCGCATTTTTCTTCATTTCGGCTCGGCGGGAGCCTCGCCCTCCCAGTAAACGGCTTCCCCCTTTCCTAACTTAATGACATTGACCGGCAGTCCAACCGTGTGAGAGTAACGCAAACAAGGGATCTGTGGTACGCTGTTGTCGAACAAAAGCATACGAGTAATGGGTTCATGGAATGAGCACGAAAGCCGAATATCCCGGAAAACGGAAGGAACGCATCGAACAGGAATACACCGACGAGATGCTCGAGTCGCAAGCCAAACAACATGGCCTGTCGCTCGATGAGATGCGCACGAAAATCAAGGAAAATCCCGTGTGGGCGGCCCGGCTCGACATGGCGGGGAGCCTGGAACGGCGGCGCAAATTCCAGAGCCTCTACAATAAAATCAAACGGTTCCTCAAAAACCATCCCGATTTTCTTTCAGCACGACTTCGGTCGGCTGTCGCAAGGTGCTTCGACGCAATCGAGCAACTTGTGAACCAGCGCGGCACCGAGCCCGCCGATATCCAGCAATACCTGGAACAACCACTGGCGTTACTCGCGAAAGGTCTTTCGGTGGCGGGCGAATTATCGGAGGCCGAAGACACCATTACCACGAAAAAGACGCAGGATAATGTTCTCACTCTCTATGAAACGCTCGCCGTACGGCTCAAGAAAGCTGAAAGCGAAAAGGACCAGGACCAAAAGAAGAAAATACGAATTGCGCTGGATTCTCTCCGCCCGCAGGCGAAACGCAGAATGCGGGCGCTGGAACCGGACTATATCGTCTCTCTCACCAATCGCCTGCGCATCGTCCGGTTCGAACAGGAAGCCAATAAATTGCAGGAAGAGATTTTGCGTCAACTCGGCCAGCGCATACGCGATTCTGTGAAGGAGCTCGCGGAATGCCTGGAGGACGAAGACGTCACAAAAGAAATTCTCGGGGAGCTCTCGTCGGTCAAGTCGGTTGTCGACTATTCCGGAGCCCAGGACAAAGAAGAACCGGCTCCCAACATAGAAACCATCCGAAAGACCATTCATAAAGAAGAAAACCAACTCAGTGAAACACTTAAACGAATTGAGGAATGTAGAGTAAATATTCTTGAATTGAAAGAAATCGAAAATGCCGTGATTGAGACACTGTTTCCGGAGTTTGAGGTCAATACAATCGAGTGGGATGTCCCTGTAAAGATCAAGGAGAGCAAGGTCCGTATCCTGGCACGTGCACAGACCGGAGGCGGTTCATCGCGGATGGTTCGCGGCGAACAAACAGAGAAAAAATAACCATGTCCGAGTTCGATAATGCAGTACCCGGGTTGAGCTACATTCAACGAGAAGGGCGTCTTCTGCCCGTTGGCGGATATAGCGACATTGTTGTCCGTGAAGATCTCTCCTGGTACGTGGCATCGATTGCAGGAATCGCCGCATATGATGCGACGGCGAAACGGGTTGTCGGCTATGAACCGGCAAGCGGACGATATGCGGCGGATGCGCTTGAAAGGCAAATTGAAAATATATTTATTCAACTGGACGCACTTTTGTCGCTCCTGGCGGAAAAACTCGGTAGACGGTTCGTGGAGCAAAATGTAAATAAAGAAGCGAAACCATACGATGTTTCTCTCGCGAACCTTACTCGAGTCTCGCTATACCTTGCCGGCGACGGTCCTCACGATTTTGAGCGTGCAGACGAGGCGTACCGGGAAGAATTCACTCGTCGGCATGTGGGTGTGTATCCCACACGAATTACTACTCTCGGCCATCGCTTCCCCGCGGAGGGTGCACTGGTTGAAATGGAATTCGAGGCCGCCGTACCAAAAACTCCGCCTGAAATCCAACAAACTTTGGCATCCTGGTCAATTACACTATGAAGACGGAATTCTCTCTTGCGAATCCGAAGGATTATGAAATCAGCGGCGTCGAAGCGATTCGAACGCCGCGACCTGTATTCTTTTACGAAAAACTCCTCGCAAATCGAAAACGCGTGCTGGAGGAGACCGGAGGCGCGGATGGATTACGCTTGATGGCGAAGACGGTCAAAGCGCCCGCACTGCTTCGAATGTATGTGGAAAAAGGTGTTCAGCGGTTTAAAGCGAGCTCAGTCAATGAGGCGAGAGATGCGCTTATTCCGGCGGGCGCATCGGATATTCTGATCAGTTACCCTTTGCTTGGACCGCATATCGATGACTATCTCGATTTGGCGGGACAATATCCGGAAGTACGCGTTTCAACTCTCGTGACAAACAGGACAGTTGCGCTTGCGTTGTCAGAGGCGGCGGAGGCTCGAAATCAATCGATACATGTATTCCTCGATATCAATCCACATATGCATCGCACCGGGGTTCTTTTTGGAACGCCTTTGTTGGAGTTTGTGGAGACTTTGCGAGATTGTCGCTTTCTTCGGCTTGTCGGTCTGCATGCATACGACGGCCATATTCGTCATGAGAACCCGCGTGTTCTCGACCGATACACCGTCGACCTTTTACGTCTACTTGATGAGACCGTTCAAACTCTTTCAGAGCTGGATGTTGCGATCGAAGAAGTTGTTACATCATCGTCGCTCACGTTTGCGGCCACAGCCGCCGCATATCGCTCTCATCAAGGGGAATTCGAGTGGAGACATACTGTATCTCCCGGAACATGCGTCCTTTGGGACACAAATTACAACGGGATTCAACCGGGGCATTTTGCGTATGCCGCCGCCGTGGCCACACGTGTTATCGATGTTATCAATCGTGAAGGCCCGGATATCGTAACAACGGATGCGGGTGTGAAAATGGGCGTATCCCCCGACGCCGGTCCGGTTCACGTAACGTCTATCGATGGGTACGCACCGTTTGGCGGGTCGGAACGGCATGGAACGCTGGTGGAGCACCAATTCGATCGAGCAACGTGGCTGCCTCTGCCACCGGTCGCACGAATCCAGGTCGGCGACGTTGTTTTGTTGTTTCCGCCCCATATTTGCACGACGTTGAATCAATACAATTATGGATACATGGTGCGCGACGGCCGGGTTGCGGAGAAAGTGGAAATTGCCGCTAGGGACGGCTGAAACAATTTCAAAGGTGGTTTTTTAGAAACAGATGTTTTTATCGTGCGATGCTACAGAAACTCCCCGGAACATATCGGTTTGAACATCCTGCCATGGCGACGGTGTTCGAGGTCATCGTCGCTCATCCAGATCGTGTCTATGCCGAACAGGCCGCGGACGCTGCTTTTGAGGAATTGGACCGGATCGAGGAGGAATTCAGTCGCTATCTGGAAAACAGCGACATCTCACGGATTAACAACGCCGACGTGGGCCAACGGATACGTGTCGGTCTCGATACGTTCGAATGCCTTCAAATCGCGTTGCGTATGGAGCGTGAGACGCGAGGAGCTTTCGATATAGCGGTCTCCGCAGGGTCGTTCGAAAATCATGCAAATTCAGAGGAAGCGGCAACCGATTCCTCTCCGTTTCTGCTGAATAAGTCAAAGCGGACAATTGAATTAACAAGAAAGGGCGTTCGGCTCGACTTGGGGGGCATCGGGAAGGGATACGCGGTTGACCGGATGGGAGAATTGCTGCGCGACTGGGAGGTCGATTCCGCCTTGATTCACGGCGGACAGAGCTCCGTCTTGGCGTTGGAGGCTCCCACGGGTGAAAAGGGCTGGCCGGTTACACTGACCAATCCATTCGGAAAGCATGAAATTTTCGATCGGCTCGATTTGTTAAACTGCGCGATGGGCGCGTCGGGGTTGCGGAAAGGACCGCATATTCTCGACCCGAGAACCGGAACCGTGTTGGAACAGAAACGCGCTGTATGGGTTTGCGCATCGTCTGCGACGGTTGCCGACGCGTTATCCACTGCGTCTATGGTGATGACTCTACAGGAGATCGATCAATATTGTAAAAACCGTCACAAAATCAGCGCGCTGATCGTAAAAGCGAAAAACGAAAACAACGCGAGACAGATTTTCCGTTTCGGTCGATGGCCATCCGCAAAGAATTCATAGGCTCGCTAGAGACGGGTATAGGGAATTACGGTTCTTTCCAGCCCCCGACATAACTCTACCCTATGGTTGCAAAAACGAGAAGAAGCCGGCCGGAAACGCCGTTGGAAAGCCGCATGGATAAAGGCCAGAAGAGATGTTTATGAATATTATGAGGACCTGAGGAGAAAAGCACCGGCAGTGCGATCCAGATGCCCCCCTCCGACTCCCCCCGTGAACGGGGGGAGAGATTTGGAAATGTTGGCAGGAGGAGTCAGTTTTGCAACGTTAGGGTCTATTCCATCAATGGCTTGGGTTTTAAATCGTAATAGATGTATTCATCCTGACGGCCGATATTAATATAGCGACGGCTGATAACCGGCGATGATTGTTCCGTCTCATTCGGTGTGAATTCGGCCAGGAGGAGATATCCACCCTTCTCTGTAGGAAGGGGGAAACAAACCGGTATATGTTGTTTGTCATAAGCGGGAATCGACGCACTGGTAGTAATTTCCTCGATCGTTCTGCCTTCGTCGTTCAGCAATTTGACTTGTACTTCACCCGATACCGTCCGGGCGAGATCGTTCACGCCTACCAAATTGAAGAGAAGATCCGATCCGGGTTCATGCGGCGGGACATGTTTGGTATAGCGTTCATCGACCAAATTGATGAAAATAGCCGCCGGTGCGAAACAGTGGGCGAACCAGTCGAGGGTCGGTCCGGGTCGCAGATCGGCGATATCGTCAACAAACCAATCGCCGGTAAAACCGTAATCATTCGTCAAATAGCAGAAACTGAGAACGCCCGCCATTGAGCGTTCGGTACGCAACCACTCGGTTTGCAGCTGGAGCCAGTAGGCCTGCAGTTCTCTGCGCTGCTGCGGCGTTGCTTTTTCGCCCAAGTAAAATGCGTAATTATTTTCCGTCAATTTTGCCGGACGGCCGTCACGCCACAGCCAAATCCAACCATACTCGTTTACCAACTGCGCCGCGCTCGAATCGATGGATTTCTGCATTCGTTCCGTACGTTCATCCAGATCCCCCAGAGGGTATGGGTTTTCCGTAAAATATTCGTCGAAATTTTCGCGCATTCCATAGACTCGATACGGGTGCGGTTCATCCATCTCGTCCAAGGTCATATGTTCCGAGGTCATATATCCCGCATCCCAAATACGCGTCGGGTCGAGTTCTTTCAGATCGGGGATCAATACATTTCCGATGAATGCGTCCCAATTTTCGTTGATGGCGTCCCAAATCGCGATACTGGGATGGTTCCCGTCGGCCCACACCCAATCCGTGTATTCTTCACGGATCTGTGCATCCCATCCATGGTTTTGCCAATAGAGCCATTCGTTCTGTAGGAGGAGTCCGGCCTCATCTGCGACGTCGTACCAAAATTTGGGCGCAATGCCTACACAAATACGCATGGCGTTCCAATCCAGTTCGTCTGGAATTTCCTGCAGCAACTTCCGCACCCATTCCCGGTCCCAGGGAAGCGCTTCGCAGGCAGGGTCTTCGAAGAAACGATGAAGCGTAATATTGGTTCCGCGAAGGAAAATCTTCTCCCCGTTGAGTGTAAAATGTTTCCCGCTACGCCCAAAATCACGCATCCCGAACCGGTATTCTTCTCGATCGCTTACTTCATTTTCCTCCGATAACGTCACCTCCGCCGTGTAGAGGAACGGGTCGTTCGGCGTCCAGGCGTGGGGTTCATCGATAGGAATATCGAGATGAATTTCGGTGAGATTATCGCGTTTGACAATCGCTGTTTTTTCAATCGGGCCGCTTACTGTGTTTCCGGTTTCCGCCTCACGGACCGTAACTTCGATTTTGCATGAATCCTCCATTGAGGTCCCGTATTGCTGTTGGGCGGGATAGAAACTTCGGACGAGGAGTTTTGCGGTTACGTTTTTTTCGGAGAGCGACGGGAGGAAGAGCGCTCGATGAACGCGGAGTTTGCCGGTGAAGCTGAGACTGACGTCATCCCAAATGCCCGGCAGATAAGCCACTTTCTCTTTATCGGTGCTGCCCGCCGCCTGGCTGGGCAGCCACGCACGGTCGCCAACACAAACCCGGATGCGATTCTCGTCACCAAAACGGAGTGCGTTTGTGACGGGGAACTCCACCGGTGTATAACAGGCCATCGAGTGGCCCATGTCCATGCCGTTGACGTAAACCTGGGTCACATACTTGCTTTTGAGTATGGTGAGAACCGCCTCCGTTCCGGCCAACTCCTCGGGAATGTGGACGTTGCGTTGATACCAGTTATAGCGCGGCTCGTATTCATCGGTAAGCAGCACGTTGAATTGCTCGATCTTCGGATTCGCCAGGTGAACGAGGCCGGGCACAGGAATCGTTCGTGTGAAGCGCTCCGGCGGAAAAGCGGTCTCGGACTGTTCGAACCGCCACGTCCCGGTCAAGTCGATGGTATGGCGGACCGGTGCTGCGTAAAGCGGCGTACTACATAAACAAAAAAACAGGGTTACAGATAGTATTGTTTTCATTGTATGTACCTCGTCCCTGAACGGTCAAACAGAAAATGAAGTTTCCCAGTCAGATGTTGATGGAGATTTACTGTTTTCCGCTGCCCGTGTCGTTCAACACGGCCGGTGTGTGAAAACACCGGCTATAAATGGCGGAGTTCTCATGGGTACAACGATACTCC
This sequence comes from uncultured bacterium, assembly GCA_964612675.1. GTDB lineage: Bacteria > Hinthialibacterota > Hinthialibacteria > Hinthialibacterales > JAKPRU01 > CAZTDD01. The sequence continues at coordinate 44,081 of CAZTDD010000030.1, read as the reverse complement.
CCCGTTGATAAAGGGTCAATCGGTCTATGAAGGTCTTCCGGGGACGATCGAGCGTTTGCATTTGGATTGCGGGACGGATGTGTTGGCGATCAAAGGGAGAGAAGGCGGTATTGTGAGCCAGAATGTGACAATCGTTACGTGCATATACGGGGCGCTTGAAAGCCCCGGGATTGCCGCGGGTGGGCAATCCCGGGGGACGAAGAGTTATTGATAGAGCTGCCATCCGTGGACGGAAGACGAAGGCTTGGCTGAAAGCATTCTCACTGTTTTCGACATCCCGCCAACGACAATTTCCATTCCGGGATTTTCCGGGAGGAAGTCGCCGACATCCACAGCATAGAGCGCATTCTCATCGTCGTATATGATGTCGTTGCGCCATTGGTCGCCTTCGCGCCAGACCAGATAAACAAAACCGTCATCGTCGACGCCGACAATCTCATTCCCCGGGCTATCGGGCAGAACATCGCCGATTGCGATATCCCACATATTACCGGCACGGAGTTCATCGCCCAGGACTCCCTGGAAAAGGACTTCTCGATGGTGGCCTCCCGACCCGTCCGGGTAAGAAATCATGATCTTTTTGTTGTATCGAGAACCGTACACCAGTACGTTGCCGGGGTTGACCGGCGTAACATCAGCGACTTTCACAACCCAGCCCGCGTCGTCCATCTCGTCCCAAAGGGTCGTGCTGGGCCAATGGTCTTCGCTTTGGCGGTTTTCAGGCGGGACGATCTGGTACGTGGGTCCCATTTCTGTTGTGATTACAATTTCCGTTCCCTCATGGTTCGGGTCGAATTCTCCGGCGGCGGAATCCATGCCGACTTCGGCCCCATAGATCTCCTCGATACTCCATTCAAAATCGGTTTCGGAAACAAGTTCGGCAATGCTGTAATCAAAGACGGTTTCAAAGATTACCAACACTTCTTCCCCCGGACGCTGGAAGTCATAATCCCCTACCCGTGCACCCCATAACGATCCGATCAAATCGGATTTGTCATAGATTTGCTCTGCGTTGTACTGCTCCATGGCTTCGTAGATGACGGTGACATAGTTGTTACAGCAAATGACGATTTCATTCGTTTCGCCGCCCATTACGTTACCGATATCAATGGTGGGTCTGTTAGACATCTGCATGATGGCATCGTCGCTGGAGTAGATCCCGGTGGAGTGCCAGTCGCTCGGAATCAGTTCAATCACGTTACAGGGATTGACCAAGCAAGCGACCTCGTCCCCTTCAAAAGAGGGGTTGAAATCGCCGACAGCCAAGCCGAAGACGGGGGTATCCGATTCGTATACCACGTCGGACGTGAAGATCGAGGGCGCCGCGTCGGCATGATGGAACACCCCGACCGCGGATAGACTCAAGAAACATAGTGTCGCAATGGGTAGAAAAGGTTTTCGTACAGGATTCATCTTGCTGAAACTCCTTTCCGATGTAATGAGATTTCCAGTACAAATGAATCTAGGTCCATTCGAGTGAAAATATTCCGATAAAATGTATTTTGAATGGGATTTTTTTATTTGGGCCGGCCGGTCGTCTCCGTAGTGAAAGACGCGGTCGACCCGTCCATTGCAAAAATCCAACTCTCAGTACTGAAAAGCTACCCACAGGAAGGTCCGTAGTCAATCATACCGGCCGTTGAGGAACATCCGGCAACCGATCAAAAACCGTTCTTGACGGGACAGAACGGATTCTGGGTGGAGAGAAGCCCTGCAGACAGGCGTGAGCTGCGAAAAAAGCGCTACCTACAGGGTATTTCAGACCTTCTCAGGAACGACAAACGGTTCCCGATAGTCTCTTGTTGCGAACCGGTTGGCCCATTCGGTCAGAAATGAGCTGCCGACAAACTCTTTGCGTTCGGTGTCCATCTCGAGCCAAGGTCCGACGACCACCTCGGCCTTCGACCAATCTACGCCATTTGCGTCGAGATGGTCCAGGAAGCGTTGGTAGGTCTCCTGCGCCTCCGCCCCTCGGTCCTTAACAGCGTCTCGGCCCTCCTCGGGAGAACTCAACGTTCCGAGCCGATACGAGATGTTGGCCATATGGACAAGAGAGGTCGATAGATGTCCTTCGAGGACATCCGCCCGAAGATCGCTCCTCTTTCGGCTACGCACCGCTTTGATGAAATTGAAGAGATGCCCCTGATGTCGGTGGTATCCTCCCGTGTCGCCCTCCTCTCCCGACCAGCCGGGGAAAGAGGAACGGCCTTTTTCACATTGGATTCCTCTCCGCCCAAGTTTCGGGCCGTCTTTCTCAGGGAGGTTCCGCAGTTCGAAGATCACCAGGGGTCCAGGTTCGTATTCAAAGAGAGCAACATGGGTATTTGGGGTCGTTGCGTCGTCATTGAATAGATATCGTCCTCCAAGGCTCATCGCTCGTTTGGGCAGGACCTTCTGACCGAGCGCCAGACGGCACGCATCCAATGGATAGATGCCGTTGTTGCCGATTTCGGCGGTTCCTGTCGGCCAAACCCAATGCCAGTCGTAATGGAAGCGTTTCCTTGTAAGCGGCTCAAGCGGCGCCGGACCGGTCCACAGATTGTAGTCCACGGAGTCGGGTACCGGCTGCGGGCCTTTGACTTTGCCAATACTTTCGCGGCTGCGATGAAGACATGTGTAGGCGACCTGGATCTTGCCGAGTCCCTCTTTTTCGAGTTGCATTTCGCCGGTCGGGTGACCGTGATCCTGGTTGCCGAATTGCACGATACGATCGTACTTTCGCGCCGCGGCCACCATTTGGCGGCCTTCGAACAGGTTGTGACAAAGCGGTTTCTCGACGTATACGTCTTTGCCGGCCTGGCACGCCCATATCGTCACCAACGCATGCCAATGATCGGGCGTCGCGGTTGTGATGGCGTCGATATTTTTGTTGTCGAGAAGTTCGCGGACATCGACGTATCCGTCCACCTTTTCATTGTCGTCTTTGAGACTTCTGACACGGCGTTCCAATACCGCCCGGTCGGCATCGCACAGGCCCACCACCCGCACACCAGGGAGGCCACGAAGCCACTTGATATGGTTGCCGCCTTGACTTCGAAACCCGACAACCCCTACTCGAATGTCGTCATTCGCGCCCAGCACACGGGAATGTGGGGGCAGCGCCAGTGCCATGGCTGTGCCCAGTGAAGCTTTCACGAAAGTCCGGCGTCTTATTGTTGTCATGGGTTTCCTCCTCGGGTTTTGCGCGCGTTAAGCCTGAAGACCCTGTAAGGGTCCGATTCGGTCACGGTAAATCTTCTCTTCTATCCATGCTATTCTGTTGGATACTCGGTTGAGAAGCTCTGTGTATAGGATGACATATTTGAAAGGAAACATCATGGGGCTTCCGCGTTCACACAATGAACCGTTTGCGATCAAGAATAGAACAAAAAAACTCGAGGAGAGTGTAATCATGAGAGAAAGTAAAACTGCTAATGACATTCTCAAAAGAACAGCAATTGGAACTATGGTTTTGTGCGCCACTATCTGGTATGCGGGCGCGGCGACACCACAAGATCAAGCCCAGAACATTATGAAAGAGACCGGAATCCAAGGCGGGCTTGTTGTCCACGTAGGATGCGGGGACGGAAAACTGACCTCCGCGCTTCGTGTAAACGACAGCTACCTTGTCCACGGACTCGATGCGAATCCTCAGAACGTGGCAACGGCTCGCGAACAGATTCAATCATCGGGTTTATACGGGGATGTTACGGTTGAGCAGATCAAGAACGGTTATTTGCCGTATGTGGATAACAGTGTGAATCTCGTTGTGGGGGAAGACCTCGGGGATGTATCGATAGACGAGGTCATGCGTGTTCTCACTCCGGATGGAGCCGCGTACATCCGCAAAGGCGGGCAGTGGGCAACGATAAGCAAGGCGCGACCGAAAGGAATGGATGAGTGGACGCATTATCTGTACGACGCAACGAATAACGCGGTCTCCCGCGACACCATTGTCGACCTACCGACCCATATTCAATGGATCGGAGAACCGAAGACGGCGCGGAGCCACGATCACCTTTCCAGCATAAGCGCAGCGGTTTCCTCGGGCGGCCGTGTGTTTTACATCGCTGACGAAGGATCGAAAGCCTCGCTCGCATTTCCCGCCCGCTGGTCGTTGATTGCACGGGACGCGTTTAACGGCGTTCTGTTGTGGAAGAAACCGATAGGTCCGTGGGAAGGCCATCTGCGTGGTTTTCGCAGCGGGCCGCCCGAGGTGGCACGTCGGCTTGTCGCCGTGGGAGACCGGGTGTACGTAACACTCGGGTATGGGAAACCCGTAACGGTTTTGGATGCCGCAACGGGGGACATCGTCAAAGCCTATGAGGGGACGAAAGACACGCTGGAGATCGCCCATCGAGACGGCATTCTGTATCTGGTTACAGGAGAAATGGATATCGCAGAGGTAGTTAGGCGGCGTAGCGCCAGCCCACCCCCACGGCAGAAGGCCGTGTTGGCCATAGAGGCGCACACGGGCAATCGGGTATGGAGCAAGTCCAATCCCGACACTCAGGAACTCATGCCGCTGACGTTAACCGTCACAGAGGATCGCGTGTTCTTTCAGAATCCGGATAATGTGATTTGCCTGGATGCCGGGGACGGATCGGAGGTATGGCGCGCTTCACGTCCCATCCAAACTCAACGATGGGGATGGTCGACACCGACGCTGGCCGTGTATGAAAACATCGTTCTTTCCGCCGATCGAGCGGCACCGGATTCCACACAGATTGAAGATCGACCGGAGCAGGTTCAATGGGATCCGAGCAGTCGCGGCGGGGAGGCACCGCCGGGTGAATTGATCGCCTTCTCTGCGGAGAACGGCGAGGAATTGTGGCGATGTGAATGCCGCGAGGCGTACAATGCTCCGCCCGATGTTCTAGTGATCGACGGACTGCTTTGGACAGGCGATCTGGTTCATAGAAAAGATCCGGGCATAACCGTGGCACGCAGTGTAACCTCGGGCGAAATCAAGAAAGAACGTCCTGAGGACCAGGACTTCTTCAGCTTCGGTATGGGACACCACCGCTGTTATCGCAACAAAGCGACGGAAGATTATGTTTTGTTGGGCCGGTCGGGTATTGAGTACCTTGATGTGGATTCCGGGAAGGTAATTGCAAACCATTGGATTCGAGGAGCATGCCAGTATGGGATCATGCCGGCCAACGGCCTGACGTATGTTCCGCCGCATTCCTGTGCGTGCTTTATCGAAGCAAAACTGAACGGCTTCCTTGCTATCGCGGCAGACAAATATCGGCAGCAAGCGCGACCGAACAGGACGAACGGGAAGCGCTTGGAAAAAGGACCGGCCTTTGGAAGGATCGTCGAAGTGTCCGGGCCGGAGATTGGTGTAGAGGATCAGTGGCCGACCTATCGCTGCGACCCGAGTCGTAGCGGCCGGATCGAGACGGCCATGCCGACGAAACTGGAGAATGCTTGGAAGCAGGAACTCGGCGGCAATCTCAGTCCGCCGGTCGCTGCTGCTGGAAAAGTATTTGTCGCCGATGTGGATCGGCATACGCTGTATGCCCTGGATGCTAGAACCGGGGATATCGTTTGGAGTTACACGGCGGGTGGTCGAATTGACAGCCCACCGACCATCTATCGTGAACTTGCCTTGTTCGGATCGGCGGACGGTTATGTTTACTGCCTGCGGGAATCCGATGGAGCCCTGGTATGGAGGTTTCGGGCGGCTCCAGAGGATCAACGGATTGTTGCGTATGGGCGACTGGAATCGCTCTGGCCGGTTCACGGGAACATCCTTGTTCTTGAAGAGGATTGGGAAGAATCCCCGAATACGGGAAGGAACACACGTCGGCCGGTCGCCTATGCGACCGCCGGAAGATCGTCATACATCGACGGAGGGATCTACCTATACAAATTGGATGCGCGAACAGGAGAAATCCTGGCGCAGAGCTGCGTGAATCACCGGGATCCGGAAACGGGTCTTCCTCCCCAGGATACAGCGCGCGGTGTCAATATGCCGGGGGCGTTGCCGGATGTGTTGTCCAGCGACGGAGAGTTCATTTACATGCGGCACACCCGGTTCGACCGAGAGTGTGTAAAGCAGGAGCCGAATGTTCCTCATTTGTTCAGCCCCGCAGGGTTTCTCGATGACTCCTGGTGGCATCGAACCTACTGGCTCTACGGGACCGATATGAGCAGCGGTTGGGGCGGCTGGACGGTGGCCGGCAACAAACGCCCCGCAGGCCGGTTATTGGCCGTCGATCAATCTACGATTTACGGGTTCGGACGGCTCAATCAATATGCCCGTCACGGCAGCCATGTGGGTGTCCCCGATCCGCTGCTGCCCTGGCCGCCACCGGAACGGGCCGACCGGGGACGCGGAAATACTCATTATGAGCTTTTCGCTTGTGCAAAAGATCCAGAGTTGTCCGAAGAAGTGATCCCCGCAACAGACAGACGCGGAGAACGGAGAGAGGAAAACGTCAGCAGCAAGTGGTCGAAACCGATTGACCTCGTCGTCCGGGCGATGGTGCTCGCCGATGACACGTTATTCATTGCGGGACCGCCCGAACTTCTCACAACGCCGAACGGTCCCGGAAACATCCACGCGGCGCAGGCGGCATACCAAGGCAAAAAGGGTGCATCGTTGTGGGCGGTTTCTACGAACAACGGCGAAAAAATCGCGGAGCACAAACTCGACTCTCCGCCCGTTCTGGATGGAATGATCGCAGCAAACGGGAGTTGGTACATCTCTACGATGGACGGAAGCGTTGTTTGCCTGGGAGACAGATAGACGCATGGAGAAACGGATAGTGCATAAATTGATCCTGGTCCAAAGATGATCGTATTGGAGCAGGGAGAGTCATCTTCCGTAAACCGAACACGATACCAATCGTAGAAAGTGAACCGGCAAAAGGAACAGGGAGATCCATCCCAATGACAACAAAACTTTTTACAACAGCTCTGTGTATATTCGGAATCGTGTCAGTGATTTCCGCCGAAACCATTCCTGTCTATTTCGGGACCTACACGGGCGGAAGCGGCAATAGCAGAGGCATTTACCGAAGCACACTTGACCTTGAGACAGGCAAACTCTCGGAGCCCGTTCTTGCGATCAGAGCGACGAATCCGTCGTTTCTGGAGATTCATCCAAACGGGAAATATCTCTATGCGGTCAGCGAAAGCGGCGGCAGCGGGAGTGTCAGTGCGTTCGCAATCGATCCGGAAACCGGCGATCTGGAATTCCTGAATAAACAGTCCTCCGGCGGTTCGGGGCCGTGCCATGTCAACACCGACCATCAGGGAAAGAACGTCCTCGTCGCGAACTACGGCGGCGGCAGCGCATCGGTGATCCCCATCGAGGCGGACGGCAGACTGGCGGAGCCAACGGCGTTTGTACAACACGAAGGGTCCGGTGCGAATCCCAGGCGGCAGACAAAGCCGCATGCTCATTCCATCAATCCGAGCCCGGACGATCGTTTTGTCTATGTTGCGGATCTCGGGATCGACAAGATCATGATTTACGAACTGAATGTGGAAGAGGGAACACTTGCCCCCGCCGATCCTCCGTATGCAGAGGTCGCACCGGGCGCCGGGCCGCGGCATTTCACCTTCCATCCCAGCGGTGAATTCGCGTATGTCATTAACGAGCTCAATTCGACAATGACCGCGTTTTCCTACGAGCGCTCGTCGGGCGCACTGAACAAGATTCAATCCATTACAACGATCCCCAGTGAGTTTCGGCGAGACAATTGGTGCGCCGAGGTCCGCGCGCATCCGAATGGAAAATTCTTATATGGTTCTAATCGCGGGCATGACAGTATCGTGGTTTACACAGTCGATCCGGTGAAAGGAACATTGACGACCGTTGAACAGGAAACCGCCGATATCGAGACGCCACGGAATTTCAATATCGATCCCACGGGAGAGTTTTGCATGGTCGCCAATCAGGACGCAAATAGTGTGGTCGTGTTTCGAATCGATTCGGAAACCGGTGCGCTCGCTCCAACGGGTTACTCGATTTCCGTCGGTAGACCGGTCTGTGTGAGGTTTCTACAAACGGACGATGTTTCGAGAGTGGAGTATAAATAAAGCCAGACGAACTGGAGGAACCAAGACTGCCATGGAGAACTATCGTTTTCAGGTGGTTATTGAACAGGACGAGGACGGTTTGTACGTGGCGGATGTGCCGGCTCTTCAGGGATGTCATACACAGAAGAAAACGTTTGAAGAAGCTGTGGAACGCATCCGTGAGGGTATTGGTTTGTGTGTCGAGGAGCTACGCTTCCGTGTCCTGCCGAATTCGGGTTAATTGACAAATCTCTTTGCATGTGTTCTGATCATAGTTGACCCAGTGCGAGCCTCAGGCTAGAGCACTAAGATCTTTGTATGGAGGTGGCAATATGATCAGGTACGGAGTGGCTTGTTGTGCGATACTCATGGGTGCTGTTTTTCTTGTGCAGGCACAACCGATCCCGGTTGGTGATGCAATCTCGGTTGCCGTCGATACGGTTGGAAATCAATCGGAGCCAACCGTCGCCGTGAACCACGATGGAGTGATCTTCGTCTGTTACGAGACCCCGGGCAGAGTCAACCCCGGAAATCGCGATCTGGTTGCCGTGGTTTCCGGTGATTTCGAGAACTGGACAGAGACGGTCATCGTCTCGCGCGACTCAACCGATGAAGACCCCAAGTGCGATGCCGATCCAGTGACGGGGAACTTCGGCGTGACGTGGTATCAGGATGACGATGCCGGAGCAGACGCATTTGCGGACGGCGACGACATGGGCCAGTTTTTTCGAATTGTCGAAGCCGATGGGACTCCGGTGACAGATGTGAGGTCTGTCTCCGACGACAAAACCCCCCGCGGTGCGGGCGGCCAAGGCTGGGGGTCATGCGCATTTAATCCCGTGAACGGCAATCTTTACGTCATGAACGAGGATTGGGGTGGAGGTGACTCCGGAGTCCCGTCCCCGGACGGAGATGGTGACGCGCAGGTATTGCGTGTTTTTGACGGCAGTACAGGAGACCAAATCGGTCCTGTCGTCCTTGTGAACACAGACGGCGTCGGAAACCAGGATGACGGATTCATCGCATTTGCGGGCGACGGATCCTTTGTCGCTGTCTGGCGCGAGTACGGCGGCGACGACAGAATTTGGTACCAGAAATTCGATGCCGACCTCAACAAAATCGGTCCGGAGGTCGACCCGACGGTCGAAAGCCAAGTCGCTTTCTTTGTGCAGGATCCCGATATCGGTGGAAGCGCGGATGGAAAGTACGTCATCGTCGTAACCGAGACAACCGATCAATCGGACGGCAGTGGGAAAGGAGTTTACTTCAACCTTTACAATCCCGACGGAACCCCGATCCGGTCTGATGTCCTTGTGAACGAAAACTTCGAGGGCGACCAATCGGACAGCGAGGTCGCGATGGATTCAACCGGACGTTTTGTGATTGTCTGGGAGGACGCAACGTTCGACGGAGACGGAAGAGCTGTGATGTGTCGGCCTTTCAACCCGGACGGAACGCCCGCAGGCCCAGAGATGATGGTGAACCAGCTCACGAACGGCAATCAACAGGATCCGACAGTGGCTATCGTTCCACCGGATGTCGCTGCACAAGTCGGTTTTGATTTCGTTGTGGCGTTTGAAGACGGAGCGGGAAATGACGGTGACGGGAACGGTATCTATGTTCGTCGTTTTGCCTTCGAGGAAATCGCGGCCGTCGACCAGTGGATGCTAAACTAGGTTTTTAGAATTCAAATCAAAGAGAAAACGGACGAATTGTCCGGCACGACAACGAGTAATAGACTACAGCAGGCGATTGTTGTTTACACAGCGGTCGCCTGTTTTTTCGGTCGATCCCCCATTTATCCTAAATTCGGCAATAGCGCTCGGATTTATTCCGGGCGATTTGATTCGTCCGAGATAAACTCGGACGCTACGGTTTCACCCGTTGGGTGAGTCTGTCATATATTGCATCTACTTTCACTCTAATCGGTTAAGTCCCTTTCTCCGCTTCAAACTGCCGTTTTCAAGTCTATTCCTGCAAAAACAGTATCCGTGTCGGTAATCGTGGTTTCCAGATTCACTCTTTTATAGCTTCCAATGTGTATTTGATCTGCCATTCACCGTTTTCGTCTCTTGTTTGAACGAGGACCGAGTCCCCTTTTACCCACCAAACCAGCTCGCGATCCAATGTGTATCGGGCACCCGAACCGGAGACAACCTGCGGCAGGGTATATTGCTCCCCGTCGGGCATCGTAACCTTCACGAAATTGAGACTATCATCTGACAGAGAATAATATGTCGCTACGAATCGTCCGGCATTTTCGCCTTCATACACTACTCGCTTCCCGCCGTTCACCGTGAGGTTTTCACACTCCATACAAACACAACCGGACAAAAACGCAGTGAGAATCAAGAAACAAAACAGCATTCGCCATTTCTTTGACATATCTTTTTCCTCGCGGGTTGGGGATAATAGTTTCGCGATGCCGGCCTTTCAACCAGAAAATACTACATTCCTCCTATAACCTTTTTTAATTGTAGATCATCCACCAACACCGACGACTCGACACCCGGCCCGCCATTCTGAATTACACACAAAACCGGAAACGCGGGATTTTCGGCGGTAAATCCGCCGCCGATGGTTATTTGCTGGAATTCGTCTCCGGCTAATCCGGCATTATTCACGAACACACCAACATTGCCGTTCCCGTTTGTGATCACCAGTGCAGTGACGCCACCCGAACCATCAAACAACCGCGCATCGACCGATGCCTGGAGAATATGCGGAAAGCCGCCCTGCAGCTGACTGGCGAAGATACCGACATTGGCGGCGTCATCCGATGGCAATATCGACAGCAAGGCATTTTGTCCTCCGCCGGCATGGGGCAGGATTACAAAACTGCCGCTATCCCCATTCACGTTTTTCAGAATACCTGATGTATCCCCGTCAAATGAACCGTCGACGTCCAGCGTTACATTTTCAAATTCCGATTCCGGTAATTCGGAGATAATTAAATTATCGAAATAGACTGTCACCGGTCCCTCCGCCGATTCCGGCAAGGCTACTTGAAGCCCAGGCTGAAGCGCATCCGCCGGAGGATCGTAAATGAGAATAAATTTGCCCCACTCGCCCACCGGGACATCCGCGCCGCTGGCGTTTGAATACCCCAGCTGTCCGTCAATCGGCGAATTGAGTGCGGCTAACGCCGCTGAACAGCCTTCGCCGTCTGCGCGCACATTCACCGACAGCATCGCAGCGCCGTTGTCGGCCGACACCGGTAGCATCGAGATCGCTAACGTGCCTTGACCCGGCTGAGCGTCGATGATCAAACCACGGCCATCCGTACCATGTCCTGCTGGAACATCACCGACGGAAATTGCCGCTGTGTCGAAACCCGTTGCCGGACTATAAACAAAACCTGCCTCCTCAACAGTCGATTCTGAAAAATCAATATGTGAAATGATATTTTCAGGAACCGGAGTCGGTCTCGGCTCGTCGCCACCTTCCAGCGGCCGATAATAGCGTCCACGATTATCCGCATACGCAACATTTCCAAGCGCATCCACTGCCTGAACAAAGAATTCGAGTCCTTCGACCTTTGTTAATTCGCCTTCCCAAATCAGCGGATTCGCTGATGATTGTTCGAGATCGACGGGATTCCATTCGCCGGTTCCGTCCGTCCATAACAGGACAACGCGATACAAGGGATCGCCATCGATATCTTCCGCTTCAACAGTAATCAACACACGTTCACCCTGAACGATTACCGACGGATCGCTGACCGTCGGTGGTGTTTCGCCCGATTCGCTGGCGGTGTAGTACGTGCTGTAGCGGAGTTCTTCGTACAAACGTTCCTGCTTTGTTTGGTCGCTGTACTGACCCGCGACGAAAACAAATCGTTGCAGCGGCGGCAGACCACCTTGAGCCGCAATGGTGTTCACCGTAAACGGAATCGCAGGGAAAAAGCCTTGCTTATCGAAAATTCCCTCTTGGGCCTCACCTGCTCCCCACTGCGAACCTTCGATGACGGGGTCGAAATTGTCGATTACTTCGTATTTCGCGTATTCGAGTACAGCGCCTTTGGGGAAGAACCCTTCGGTGCCGGTGATATAGCCTGCTCTTGGTTGGACCGGCTCGTTGACATTTGCTTGCGTAATGCCATTAAATGCATAGAAAATCCCGGATTCGGTTTCGTGTTTTTCGAGGAATTGTTTGTCGATCAGTTCGATGCGTTGGCTGCGGAGGAGCCCTTCCCCCACGGCGTTCGGTTCGGCCCAGAGGATATTCTGTCCAAGATCGTAAGACAACCCCCTCTGTATCTCCCCCAAACTTTGGGGGAGAAAACGACTCAGCTGCGTCCGTCTCTTTTCCTCCCCCGAAGATCGGGGGAGGAAAAGAGGGGGTTGAAATCCGTATCCCATCGCCAAGTGCGGGTCGCCGGGGGCGTTGCTGGAGGTCACCGTATACATCGGCAACCCATACAAATTCATCCCGGAAACCACTTTTTCATCCTCACCGATATTATTTCGAATTTCGTCATCCGATAAATTCGAATTTCGTACACCATTATGTTCGTTGATCACATACTCGCGTTTCGCCTCGCAAAACGCTTCGCCGATAGTGGCCGATTCTTTTCCGGCGACCAGCGAATGCACGAATCGCGACGCAAGATCTTCGGTAAAACCGACGCTCTCATTGCTCCCAGCGGTATACGCAGTCGATCCGATATATCCGGTCACACCCTTGGACGCGAAAACACCGCTCAGATCCTCCCCCTGCTCCCCGCGACTATCGTCAACATTCAACCCACCGTGACTCGCGTAATTCAGAACGATCGAGCCCTGCATCTTCTCGGCCTCGACAAACTGATCGAGCCGTTTCGCCGCGAATTTCGCGCGATCTTCCTTGCGATAGATATTCCCATGGTCGCCGTGAAGCCCGAGCACATTGATCGTATTGCCCCGGTTCAGACCGTCGGCGATATCGTAGGGATCTTCGCCGTCCTCGTCCAATCGCTCGACCTCGCCCAGGTCGGTATCCAAGATTTGTTTGACCCGATTCGCACCGTTTGAATAGGTGTCGCTTCCGGCAACAAACGCGCGCCGGAAATCGATCTTCCCACCAACCGCAAGATAGGCGTCGATCACCGCACCCATCTGCTCGGGGGTCTCCACAAGCCGTCCGATGCGCAGATCCGGCAAATGGAACTCCCTGTCCATCAGTCGCTGCAATTTCGGCGTCGCGTCCGCGTAATAATCGTCCGTCAGGATGTGATTCGTACTGAGCGCCGCTCCGCTTGGATGAGTGAAATCGAGCAAGGCTCGTTCATAGTTCGATTCGAAGTGTCGCTTGCGGGAGAATTCCGGCAGACGGTAATGAGGGATTGTCTCGTCCGAGCCGACGATTAATACATATTCCACCGATTCATTCCGCACCGTGTCTCGTTTATTCCCGAGGATCGTCTTGACCGCCACCGCTACCGAATTCGCTTTCGCGACGTTCTCCCGGCGGGCTGCGTCCGTCGTCGAGGTTTCCAGATCTCGTGTGGTCGCGTCCCACTCCTTGTAGAGGTTTCTGAGAGACGGATTCAGATCGATGTTGACGATCTCTCCGCGGACTGTTTTGTGTCCCAGCAGCGCTTCCAGTTTCTCCATAAAATTGGAGACTCTCTCTTTTCCGTAGCGGCTTTCGAGACGCTGTCGCGACAGAAGAACCAGCGTGAGATTACTCTCCGGTGTCGGAGACGGCGTCGGTGAAGGCGTAAATGTCGGGCTGGGCGTTGACGTATGCGTCGGTGTCGGTGTCGGCACGCCCGATGAGACAAAGCCGATCCAGTCGATCTCGAACCGTGTTTCCGCATGAACCGCCGGATCGATCCGTAAGGCCAAGCCGATTTCGGAAGCCGAAACATGATGCGCGAACGGAACGACGATGGTATTGAATTCCCCCGGGCGCGGAACATCGTAGTTCCCGAAGCGCTTGAAAGGCTCGCTTCCGCCCCGCGTCGTCAGGAACACCTGACATTTGGTTCGCCGGTCGGTTTTGATACGAAACGCGATTCCACTCGCGTAGGCGAGTTCGACGTCCAGCCCCGCTATTTGCAGAACGGGATCGTTACTCTCCGCGATTCCGCGCAGGACTCCGTCGGATACCGCCGAGTCGACAACGTTCTGTATCACCCACCCGGCAAAGTCGCCGTCCCGATCGAAATCCCATCGCATCACAAATGGAATCGGTGTCGGTGTGACTGTGGGAGTGAAGGTAGGTGTGGAAGTATACGTCGGCGTAATGGTCGGCGTATGAGTTGCGGTGGGTGTCAACGTTGGTGTGTATGTATTTGTCGGCGTCGGCGTAAACTCGGGCAGCGTGATTTGGATCGGACTGGTATCCCCCGATCTCACTGTGATCGTCCCCGTGTACTCCTTGCCGAGATCGGTCAGGACTTGAATACTGTATTCACCCACCGGAAGCGGATCGTCCAGCCGGAAAAAGCCGGTATTGTCGGTTGTCGTAGAGAACCGGTCGATGATCACTGTCGCGTCCGGCACATTCACTCCGCCCCGTGTCACAACCCCGCTCACAGCAATCAGCTCCGGCGTCGGTGTGGGCGTGTACGTCGGGGTGTGGGTTGCGGTCGGAGCCGAGGTCTGTGTCGGTGTATGCGTTGGTGTTTGCGTCGGTGCATTTGTTGGACTCGAGGTAGGTGTGAACGTTGGGGTAAACGTCGGCGTGTACGTATGAGTCGGTGTTGGAGTGAAGGTGGGTAACGGCAGTTCCAGGAACAGCGGTTCGCCGAGTTCGATGGTGACCGTATCCCTATATTCCTGGCCCAGGTCGGTGATGATGCGCAGGGTATAGTCGCCTTCAAGCGTTGTACTTTCGATACGGAAAATTCCTCGCTCATTCGTGGTTGTCTCTATTGCTCCCAGCAAGACAACGGCGTCAGACACGATCTCACCGCCGCGCGTGACAATACCGGATACAACGCCGACTTCCGGCGTGAAGGTCGGTGTCGCGGTCGGTGTGATCGTGGGCGTGTATGTCGGTGTGAACGTTGGCGTCGCTGTGGGGAGCGGCAGTTCGATGACCGGATTCTCACCGGATTGGACTTCAATTGTTCCTCTGTATTCAATTCCGTTGCCGGTTTGGACGGTAATTGGATAGCTTCCCGGCGTAATGTCTCCTTCAAATCGGAAGATACCGTTGCTGTTCGTCAGGGTTTCATTCATGCCGATGATGACCGATGCGTTCACGACGGGTTTATTGTCGCGTGTCACCATACCGGAAACCACGCCGGGTTCCGTCGGCGTAAACGTCGCCGTCGCTGTCGGTTCAGGTGTGAATGTCGGTGTATTTGTCGGGATTTGGGGTGCGGGTGTATTTGTCGGTGTATGTGTTGGGGTAGGAGGCACAGGCGTGTTGGTGGATGTTGGCGTATTCGTTGCCTGAGGCACAGGCGTATTCGTCGGAATAGGAGTGGCGGCCGACGTTGCCGTAGGGGTTGAGGTTGGTGGAACAGATACGTCGAGTTCGTAAACGTATACCGAACCGGCGTCCGAGCCCTTCTCATCATCTTTCGGAGCACCGACCACCACGGTGTTGCCCGAAACGGCAATGCATCTATAGCCCCCGAAATGCTGACTGACAGCTCCATCGGTCGGACTCAATTTGTGTATTTCGTTCCAGCTCCCATTGTTACGCTGATAGACAAAAGCATTCCCTACCTTGCCCGATCCAAAGTTGTAATAAGCCCTAGAGCACACTGCAATATCACCAAACAGGGCGATACTTTCTCCGAATTTGTCATAAGAAGAAGCGTCGCTTGCCGTCAGTTTCTGCTGAAGGCTCCATGTATCCCCGTTACGGACATAAACGTAAGCTGAGCCGGTGTAGATTCCCTGGTGCCTGTCATTGGGCTTAGCGATCAGAAGTGTATCTTCGTATACATCAAGGTCTGCGCCAAAGACGTCCTCATAGGTGCCGGATGGAGGGATCAGTTTTGCCTGTTGACTCCAGCTGCCGTCCTGACGAGTGAAAACATAAGCCGAACCGGAGTTGCTGCCCTGATCGTCATTGGTATGGGCTCCTACCGCGAGAGTGTCTCCATAGAGAGAAAGAGTATGTGCGAATCTGTCCCCCCCGGCGATATCGCTTGAGACCAGTTTGGCTTGCTGAGTCCAAGTGTCTCCGTTGCGGACGAATACATAGGCGGCACCTCTTTGGCCGTCCTCGTAGTCAGCACCCACTGCAATCGTGTCTCCATAGATCGAGGTGGAAACGCCGAAATAGTCTTCGGTCTCCGCATCGTCTGCGATCAGTTTCGCCTGCTCGGTCCACGTATCACCGGTTCGAGTGAAGACATAGACCGCTCCGGCCCTATAGCCGGCTTGATCGTCTCTATGAGCCCCAACAACAGCGATATCTCCTTCCAACGAAACAGAATATCCAAACCTATCATCGCTGCTTGCATCACTGGCGACAAGTTTCGTTTGTTCAACCCAACTGTCTCCCTGTTTCTGAAAAATGTACACCGCTCCAGAATCACTCCCGGCTGCGTCCGCTAACTGTGCTCCTACAAGCATTGTGTCTCCGTCGATGGCCACCGCGCAACCGAATGCATCTCCAGCAGTCCCATCGGACGCCATGATCTTCCGGCCGGTGACGTCCGACCAGGACTCCTCCGAAGCAAAACCAATGACCAAAACGAGACAAAAGAAAACGGCGGCGGATACGGCAATGGATTTCAAAGAGCGGTGCGTATACACAAGAATCCTCCCCGTCGGTTGATGTGAGCATTGGATCAACCGATTGTTGGCGCTTTGTTATCGACTGTGTTTTTGGTCCCCGGGAACCAGAAGAAAGTCCCCCGCTCCCCGCAAACCATATCACGATAGAATTCAGAGAAGATACCATACCCAATAACATGGGGTCAATTGAAGCGAGAAAGACTTGCGGAAGATCTACTCCAAAAAGCCAAATGCGAGGCACGGTTCTCACACCAATTGACTATGCGGGAAGGACAGCATGTGGAGCGCAAGGGATTCGAACCCTCGACCTCTGCCGTGCGAAAGCAGCGCTCTCCCAACTGAGCTAGCGCCCCAATTTTATGCAGGAAAGCGAAACGGAACCGGCTGACTCCAAACTCAGGAACACCGGTCCATTCCAGCCGAAATAAACTTACCGCGAAGCATTCCAATGTCAATGCTGGCTCTCAGACGCTACGGCCTCTGTCCGGCAAATCACCGCCTCATCGCCAACCCCAAAATCCTCGATCCAGAACTCCGCCCCGGCAGAAACTCGTTTCAGATCGCGACTCTCTTTAAGCCGAAGATCTTTTCCCCCGCCTTCGTCAATGCGGAAGGACAGATCCCGATTCTTCTGTGAAATCAGCCGCGAGCCGTCATAGCGTCCCCCTTTGGCCGTATGAAGCGACCACACCGACCGGACAATGTTCTCTTCCGGATCAACCTCCGCAACTTTCACGCGGCCGATGATTGGACGATCGTCTCCCAGGTCGATCCACCAGCCGTTTGATGTCTGGTCGATGTCTCGGATCGTGTAGCTTGACGCCCTGTCGTTGTTGCGGAAGATGATCGTATCGCCGGGCTGAGGATCGGAGATCAACCCCCTCTGTATCTCCCCCCGACTTGACGAGGCGGCAAAAAGTCGGCGAAGTGCGGGAAGTGAGGTGTCAACCCCCTCTGAATCTCCCCTACTCGGCCACGCGAGCGTGGCCCGCTTGGGGGAGAAGACGGCGCAGACAAGCTCGTCTCTTTTCCTCCCCCGAAGATCGGGGGAGGTTAGGAGGGGGTTGAAATCCGTACCCCAGACTTTTTGCAACAGCGTCAATCTTGGGGGAGAACTTCTTGCGTCCCCGTTCCCACGTTTCGAGACGGTTCTATTCTCCATCGCGTCGTCGCTTATCAGTACACGGTTCCGGTCCGCGTCAATCTTTGCAACCCGCCAGGGTTCCGGCCAACCGGCTGCTGCAGCAACCCGCCAGGTTCCCTTTCGCTGCCCGTCACAATACCGTTCGAGTCGGCAAATCTCTCCCCGGCGAATCGTCACAACATCTTCGCCCTGTTCGTGAAGAACCATGATCTGAAGGTTCCCGTCATCGTCTCTATCGAAAATATTCGCTCCCCGGACAAGGGGTTCATCATCGAACGGATGAATCAATGTGACAAAGAGGCTGGCAGTTTCAGCATCGCTCTCTTTCCGCAGGCGCACAAAATCCACAGCCAACGGATTGGCTTCCCTCCGTGGCGGGCGGCCCCGCGACAGTGCGACATCCTCCAACCCATCCCCCAAAAACGACATCTGCAAGCCGGCCTCATCCCCCTTCCATGTCAACCGAAACGCGCGCCCCGGCGAGCTCCGACGGACGTCGGTCAGAAACGAATACCCGCTGCCTTTGTAACTCCCGAACGATCTCTTCTTATCGGGCTGTTCCAACTCGACATCGTCATACAGATATTCAAACGGCACATCTTTACCCGCAAGCGTTCCTGTCGCCTGCTCGATCAACTCGATTCCGCTTTTTTCCTGTAGCGGTGCATCGAATGAATGGATCGAATAATCATGCGTCTTTCCTCCCCGCACCCAAAACACGTCCAGCAAATACGCGGAGTTTTCCAAATCGACCATCGCCACACCGCGCCGATACATATCGACACGATCTCCATAGCACTCGTTCGAGGAAACTTCGGCATAGTTCAGCACATTGTCCTCGGTCACACCGAACATGTGCAG
>CAZTDD010000030.1:0-25276 GCA_964612675.1 uncultured bacterium | reverse complement strand
TCCGTTGCATTCTCAAGCGCAGTCTGGAGCCTGTCTTGCTGCGGCGGTTGGCGGAAAAGGCTCTCATAGGAGGAGAACCACGATTCACCGTACGCGTTATGGGCAAGCAGATCGCGCGCTTCGGAGGGACGGTGATATTCGTCCCAAATCTCGGCGGCGAAGTGAGGCGGAAGACGCACAATCCCGCTGACTGCGTTTCCGAAATCGCCGATCGTGGGTGTCAACTCATCCTGGACAATCATTCGTGCCGGTGCGCCGGAGATTTTCGGAAGGTGGCGACCATCATACAGATCGGTGCCCAGCCGTTTCAGAAGACGCGACAGAGTCAACACATTCCGGGTCCATGTAAAACAATACCCGGGAGCAGTCTCGAATCCGACACCCTCACGGAAAAACAGATTATCGAAAGCGTATCGCAGGCCGTCTTCATGAAGCGTTTCCGTACCGTCGAGTACGTACTCCACAGCGCGATCCACGGTTTCCGGTTCCTGCAGCGCCAGCGCCACATACAACGCGGCTCGCTGATGCATACCGAAATTCCCACGGACGGTCCTGCCACCAAGTACCCCGTCGAGCCCGACATGCAGAAGATTTTCGCGGATGTTCCTGTCGATCTCCTTGCCGTCGCGGAGGAGAGTTTCTCTTTTTTCGGGCTGAGCGATGGGTTCGGCCTTTCCGCTGACTTGATACTCGAGCGACGGAAGGATCTCGCGAATTGCATCATAGCTTTCGGCGAGTTGTGTGACGGTTTTCGTTTCCCAGATACGGTTCAAGATCTTGCCCGTGTAACTCGGTGAGAATTCCTGTGCGTATCGGGACTGTTTGTTGTAATTCATATGAGGATAGAAGTCCGCGATTCGGTCGAGCAGGACGGCACAGCGCAGCGCATACTCCTCCTCGCCGGTGACTCGATAGACGCGGCTCATGTCGAGAATCGCCGGTAGAAGATGCGACATCCAGAACCAATGACAGTAGTACGCGACAAACCAGCGTTTCTTCGTTTCTCCGGGCAGAAGAACACCCCAACCGTCATCTGCATAGCCGCCTGTCAAAAGACTTCGGTCTTGCATTCCGGTATCGAGGAAGGCGGCGAAATCGTTTGAAGGATATTCGGCGCCGCCGATCGGGCAGGTCACTTTCCACGGTTTCTCCCATGGGTCAACTTCCCAGGAATAGAAACCGCCCTTGTACAGTTCACGGCCATGGCAGGGACAACCGTCATACGAGGTATTGAAAGCGCGCGGGACCTCCGGAGGCGGAACCATCGACCAAAGGTGGTCCAACGAGCATTCCATCCAGGGCTGAAGCGATTCTTTCAGGTCCGACAGAATCTCTTCCGCTTCGGGGTAAGTGGCCAGGTTCTCTCGTGCGGCCTCGATCTCTGTATTCGTGTAGAGGCCGTTTTCCGCTCCACGAGTGTCAACGGCGATACATACAAGATACAATGCGGCAATACTCAGAATAGTTCGTTTCATCATGATCACCTCACGGGGTCTTGCCACCATTATGAGCCATGGAAACTCATTCTTGCAACGGGGTTCAGGATCGGGCACAATGAGAGACCCGATGAAGGAATGTCAAGCAGGGAGTCGAGTATGGAAGCGTTAATCGGTCAGGTGCGATTACTACTGTCTTTGACGGTTGTCCTGATGCTGTCGATCTGGACTCCGATTTGTAACGCCACGATTGTCTCGGTTTCGGCAGGCCATGCGGGATCGTGGGCCGAGATTGAAACGGAAGGAGCAACGATCTATAACGCGTCCGGGTCGGTTCAGGGGAAGATTCTGTGGTCATCCGTGCCCCCAAGTTTTGACTACGATCACGTGTTTGTACTGTCGAATGAGAAGGGGACGTCTCTCTACAGCCGCGAGGGACAAGAAATAGCAACGCTTCCTATCGCACCGGCGGATGTATCAACCGCCAGTGGCTCCGTCTATATCGCTGTATTGGAATCGAAGGAGCTGACAGTCTGCAATCTTTCCGGCGAGATTGTCAATAAAGTCGAACAAGTCCATTCCACCAGCGATGCGTACGGGAGCCTTTTCGCCGCATCGGATGGCGCGATGATTGCCACCTATCTTCGCGGTCACCGAATTGCCGAATGTTTGGGTACCAATGAGACTTTCGCATTGGGCGAGTTTTTCGTGGCTTTATTATGGAACAAAATCATCACGATGAACGGACTCAACGGTCAGCGGTTTGGCGGTATCAAGGAGAAATTCGATCAGTTGTCTGCATGTGACGCTGCAGTCGCGGGGCTTGGCGAAGAAGGCCTGGCGGTGTTCACTCTTTTCGGTGAAGAGATTTATAGGAATAAGCAATTGAAGACCGGTCCGGAGACAATACTCTCGTCACGTGGACGTCAGCTTGTCGTCGGTCCGCTTGAAGACGGCACGGTATTGCGGCTCACCTCCGAAATTCCTTGGGACAAATGTTATTCGAACCGTTTGTTCTCGACCCTGAAAGAGCAAGCGGATCAATCCTACAAGACCAAAGATTATGAAATTGCCGAGTTCCAATTCTTGGCGGCGATCCAAACCGCACAAGGGATCGACGACAAGGAACTTGCAGACACCTGGTGTTGGGTCGGTGATTCGCGCCGTCATTTGCACAGACACAAAGGCGCGGTCGAGGCCTATGAAACCGCCCTTACGTTCAATCCCGACGATCCCAATGTGCATAACGGGTTGGGCGCTTCCTGTGCGCGGCTCGGGAGACGGGACGATACATTGAACGCGTTTTGCCGCGCCGCAAAACTGGGAAATCGCCTGGCCATCAAGAACTTGAACAATTGGGCACAAATCTGTTCCGAATACAATTGGCCTCCACCGATCGAAAAAGAAAAAGAACAAATCGACCAGGCCCTGAGTGGAATTCGTTAATGGTGGCGCTGAAAGTCCCATTTTCAGGAGATCGGCTTCCGGGCCGGGAAAATGGAAACAACAGCATGCAACACTACGGCAGCGGAAAGCACATATGCCGCGATAAGATGGATTGTAATTAGCGTTTCTTGCTCCGTCGGTCCCGCAAGAGGGAACATGCACACAAGCATGGACAGAAGTGTACCAAGCCCCGCCACCGTCATACTCCAGAAAAAAAGCGCCTGAAGGAATCCAAAGGAGGTGAGAAATTCCCGGTTCTCGGGCTGTTCTTGCTCTGCCGTAGTCGATGTGCTGCCTATGAGACACGAATCGTGAGCGGCCATTACAACGTAGGCGGCAAAACAGAAACCGAATATCGTCGAAGTCACAACATGCGCCAGTAGATAATACTCCGCCAGCGGTTCTTTCAAGACATATATCGGTCCGAACCCGCTGACCGCGGCTGCCAGGAAAGCCATAAACATCAGAAAATATGTGAGTTTTCTCAACATCATACTAACCGGTCTTTTCGCGTCATTTTAAAACTCTTGGAACCGCAATCAAATAATCGACTGAAAAGCAACCATTCGATGAAAGTAAAGTATGCGACACTTTTCTTCCTATCCTGCATGCTTCTCTGTCTTTGAGAACCAGCGACACACCACAGCCAGCATTCTCGAACCGTACAGCAGTAAAACGGCTATGATAATTCCACAGGAAAGAGCCAAGACAACCTTCGCCCATACACGAAACTGAAAAGAATATGCGAGCGAATCCATATACACCGGATCTACTGCGAGAAATTCGTGCATTTTCTTTGTAGAATAGTTTTCAGTAATAAAGGGAGTGTCGACCTCGACTTCGCTCACGCAAAAGGAAGCGTCGATCGAATGGCAGTCCGTACAACCATCGCTCCCCAGCGATTGTACAGCCGGTCTGACATTGTGAGCCAATGGCCACATATACGGACGACCAGCGTGGTGAGTTTCTGAAATAAGTTCATTACCGTCACCCATGCGGTACACATTTCCGCCGGATATATATACCGGTTCTCCCGCAATAGACTCCACGTTTGACAAAAGATTCAAAACGTCTTTCATGCGATCCGCGGTGAGTGAAATATACATTTCTGAGGAATCTTCATTCTCGTTTGGAAGATCGGACATTGCCTGTTTCACTGTTTCCATTGGAATCGGTGTGACATGACCGTCACGAATCACCCCCCAATAGGCAGGCCAAATGAGATGTTGGGGGTAGATTTTGTCTTGTTCATTTTTCGCGTAGACAGGCGAAACGATGTGCGGCGGAGCGTCTTCCGGCAGATGAATTTTCGGTATTCCCAAAATATGTGCGCGGGACGTTCGAACGCGCTGTGTTCTGCTCTTCGGCTTGGGTCCCGAATGGCAGGCCGTACAGGAGAGTTTCTCGAAATGATCGGGTGGAATACCGGCGTGTTTCGGCACGGGCGCACCCAAGCGCCCCATTTCCGCCTGGGTTGTATTTTCGTCGATCGAGTGACAGCCTTGGCATGAGACGACGGAAGCGAGAGGATTATTGGAATCCTCGCTTTCATTTTCATACCCTCGAAGCATGTCATGGTCGATTCCATTTCGATGGCAATCGACACACGTAAGCCCCGCCGCGATGTGAATATCTTCCTCCGATGTCCATGGGTCGGTAGGATTTTCTCCGACATAGCGCACCGTGTGGCAAAAATAGCAGCGTTCCTTGGGAGCCTCCTTCACAATGTCAAAGAAAACCCGCTCCTTGTAATCGAATGTATTTTCGCGGTAAACGAGGCTCGGAGGGATCTTTTTCGGATCGTTCAGCGGTGCGGGCATCAGGTGATCGAATGTGTCAGGCATGTCTCGTGCAGCCCCTTCGACAAAAGCGAAACCGGCCGTAGCGGCTGCAGCCCAGCGGAAATTCTCAAATAGGACCTGCATTGTGTATTCGGATTGGTCATGCCTGGGATCGGCGTCATGGCAACTGAGACAATTTACCTCGAGGTTCCCGGAGACAAACAATCGAATCCCCTTGGCCGGATCGTCCAGTTTCTCGAATTCGCCCACACCTCCACCAGTCATATGATGCCCGAACGCCAAAAGAAAGTCCCAATTCGATAAACCAAAAGCCGTGGGTTGGAACGTGCCCGTCCAGGACCGGTAGGACATCGGGACCTGCGTCCCGGTTGTACCGTCAATAAAAATCCACGGTTCACCGTTCCGTCCCGGTTTGACGCTTTCGATATTCGAGTTGAAATGCCGGCCCGTTCGGATTCGATCGTAATTATGGCAGTCGTTTCCACAGGTCTGTGCAGTAGAAAATGGAAGCGAAATTTCGTCCAGCGGTGTGATCTTCTGCCCGTCTTCGTCAAGGAAAGGAATAAGGTGAACAGGGATGGACCGATTGCCGCCCGGTTCATCTCCGATAAACGTTTTTTCGGTCTCGGCACGCGCTAGGATAGGCAAGAAAAGTAAAAACGAAAGAATGAATCGGCACAATTCTCGTTTGATCATGTCTTTTCAGCACCGAATTTTCGATGCTGCGTCTCTCCCTGGAAGTCACGCTTGAAAATCGTCCGCAGTCAGCTCCAATTTCTGTCCGCCGTCGATCGCTTCGTACGCTTTCATCACGGTGACTATAGAGGCAAACGCGGTATGCGCGGGCAGATTCAACTGTTCGTTACCGCGAACCGCATTGAAGAAGTTATCGAGGTGCGGTTTATGAACCGGGTCATTGAATGTTACGGGCAGATTGTAGCTTGGCGGCTCGACCGATTCCTGAACATCGAGAATACTCTCTGTATCTTCTTTTTCCTCTTTTTTGGCGGGTGCCTCCAAATACCCGATACGGACCCATCGGTCCCAATCAGGTGCGGCGGGTTCACGGTATGCCTTTGCACGGCCTCCCGCCTCGGAGAGTTGTAAACTCCCCTCGTCCCCCATGAAATTCTCGTAATAGCCAAAACTGCTGTTCGAGTTTATGGTCTGATAGAAAGCGCGAATCGTTTTTTCGCCCCTGTCATACTCATAGATTGCCATAACCGTATCGGGCCATTCATGGGTTTTGTCCGTGTAATAGACCGTTCCGCCGCTCGCGGTAACCGATTTCGGCGGTGTCTCCATGAACCAATTGAGAACATCGATTTGATGGGAGCCGAATTCGGCGAGCGGTCCACCGCCGAGTTCGCGATACCAGCGCCAATTGCGAAACTGTGCCATTGATTGGTAGCCGTGTTTCTTCAGCACGTCATCGGGTACAGGAGCCCGCCGGGGCCATCCGCGACTTTGCTGGACGGGCCGATTCCACTGCGCGTTTACAGCGGTAATTTCACCGAGGAGTTTCGTTTCGTTGATTAAATGAAAGTATGCATGTTGGTACCGGGGATTACTGCGCCGCTGACAGCCGATCTGGAGGAGTTTTCCGGTGTCTTTGGCCGCTTTGAGCATCCGCCGGGCGCCCTCGATCGTATTCGACATCGGGCTTTCGCAATACACATGAAGGCCGGCCTGCAGACAGGTCACCGCCTGGTCGGCATGACAGAAATCCGGCGTGGCGATAATTACGGCGTCAATATTTTTTTCTTTTTCCAGCATCTCGCGGTAATCGACATAGGCGTTGTGTTCCTGGCTGTATCCTGCGAGGATGCGCGACGCGCGATCAAGGTTGTAGTCTTTCCAAATATCGCAAATTGCCGCGCATTGAAGCCCTTCCGTTTTCATGCAGGTATTGAGAAGGGCTTGCCCCTGCGCCCCCGTTCCGATCAAAGCGAATCGGATTCCCTTGTCGGCAGATGCTTGAGACTGTGCGATAGAAGATTGAGAGAGAATGAGTGAACCGCCGGTTGCGGCGGTTGCGGTCAAAAAGCGACGTCGATTCAAACGGTTCAACGATTCGTTCACTTCGAAGTATTTCCTTTCTAATGCATCAGTTCTGAAAAAGAGAACACGAAAGCAAGGGTGTCATCCAACCCAAGGTCGCTCACGTTTGAGATCCTCAGACAGAATGTTTTTGGCAATAATGACATCCTCCACGACCTGGAAGTCAAACATGCCGACACAAATAAAATCGGCGCCGTTCTCGAAAGCGTATCGAAAACCTTCCGTGGGGTGAATCGCTCCCGCTGCCAGGACTTTAAACGCGATCCACGGCGTATTCAGCGATTTCATATATTCGATGGTCGCTTCAGGATTTGTACACCACATATTGTCGTGGGGTGGAAGGTCACCTTTCGGGCGCTCTTCCTTTGGGGTTGCCGACCAGTAATTGTCCTTGTGAAGCGTTTTTACCCAGAAGTCCGGCTTGAATCCGGCGTCCACGCACGCTTGAATCGTTTCAAGACAATGCGCCCCCAAACCGCCGGGCAGCCCCTGCTCTTGGATGTATTCGAGCGCGTCGCCGAGTTCATCCACTTTTCCGTCCCGAACGGCCTTATCGGCGATTCCGCCCTGTACATAAACCGCATGCGCGCCATTATCCACGGATCGCTTTATGCCTGTTTTGATATCCGGTCCCCACGCACAGTCGGAGATCCATTGGACTCGACCGCCCCGTTCATTCCAATAGCGATTGATCACACGATCGGACCTTGGATTGGTCAGGATGGTATTGACACCCTGTTCCTCCGCCAATTCGAGCGTTTCGAATACCTTTTCATCTGTATGGTATTCTTTGACAAGGTCGGAGACATAGATCAAATCTCTGCTATGGGCCCAGCCTCCGATAAGATTTCCACCGCAGAAGATCCGGCTGATCTTGAGATCTTTGATCTGACCGTACGACATGCCGGATTGCCCCGGTTGTGTAATACTCCCGGCCGGTTTTTCGGCCGCCGAGAGCAACTCCCGGCCTTCCATGCCCGCGCCTATAGCGGCACCCGTTGAAGCCGCAAGCGACCGCTGCAGAAAATTACGTCGGTTCACACTCTCTTTTTCACTCATGATTCACCTCTGTCTGATTGGGAAACAAAACTCTGTTCTCAACGATTTCCTACGCCCTCCAGGGCCGTTGCCGTTTCAAATCGCTTGATAAAGTGTTTCTCGCAATGATCGCGTCTTCGCGAACCTGGAAGTCGAACATACCGACACAGATGAAGTCCGCGCCATTCTCGAAAGCATATTTGAATCCGCTGTTCGGGTGAATGGCCCCGGCCGCCAGCACCTTGAATGCTATCCAGGGTTTCGTGACTTGTCTCATGAATTCCGTGGTTTTCTCGGGCGTCATCGACCAGTAATTATCGGCACGGTTCTTAATAATGTCTTCCGTCTGATCGGGGCGTCTCGATGACCAATAGTCGCTGTGGTGGAGGGTTTTTACGTAAAAATCGGCGTCATATCCGTTTTCTTCGGATTTGACAATTACATCAAGCAGGTGCGCTCCGATACCCCCGGGGACGCCCTGCGATTTGATGAAATCGACGCATTCGCCCAATAGGTCGAGATGTCCGCTGCGAAGCCATTTGTCCCCGATCACGCCCTGGATATAAATGGCCGACGCACCGTAATCGAGCGATGTTTTAATGTCGGTTTTGAGATCCTCGGTCGTCGGATGTCCCTCCGCAATCCATTGCATTTTCCCACCGCGTTCGTTCCAATACTTTGGGAAAATCCGGTAGGGCCGCTCGCTCGGGTCGGCGATAATGGTATTCACGCCTTCCTCTTCGAGCATCTCCATGGTATCCATCACCTTTTCGTCGGTGTTGTAGTGACGCATCAAATGATGGACATAGATCAGATCGCGGGCATGAGACCATCCACTGATGAGGTTGCCGCCGGAGATGAGTCTGCTGACGGTGAGATTGCCGATCTTGCCGACGGGCATATTGTTTTGGGAGCCGGTTTGCCGTGCGCCTTTCTTAGAGGATTCTGCGTTCGCCGCATTTTCCCCCAGCGCCATCCCCATAGTCGCCGCTGTCGTCGTGAAAGCCGATTTCTTGAGGAATTTCCTGCGATCTAAATTATCCGACATAGTTGACCTCCGCCCGAGGGCTGGATACATATAATGACAAACTGCTGTTCTATCCTCGTGTTATCCTTGTCGTGTGATAGATGACCGGTTGTCACTTCAGTCAATCCATGGTACATCAGGTCTTGGTACGAATCAAATACGGAGTCGACGCGGAGGACATGCCAGCTTGCCGTCCGGAGAGACGGAAGAGCATGGTGAACAGGTCGGTGCGCCTAAACGCACCGATGTAGCCTCTTTGTACATGTTCTAAGGTTCTGCCGGCATTATGAAGGAGACGAGCATTGTCCTCCTTCGAATAGACACCGTTGTTTGGTGTACTGAGAATAGAAGGGAAATTCACTCGAGGGATTGATCGTGGAACCTGTCCTGATAATCGGTCTGTTTATCCTTGTCGCAGCGGCGATCGGAATCTATGGCTATTACCGGTGTGAACAGCGGAAGAAAGAACTTGCCGCCTGGGCACAGTCCCAAGGATTTCAGTTCGACCCCGGGCGCTACTGGGATATGGACAAGTCCTATCCCGCTTTCACGTGCTTGAAAGAGGGCAGCAGGCGCTATGCCTACAATGTGATGGGAGGGAAGAGGAACAACCGTGTAATACTCGCATTCGACTATCACTACGAAACCTATTCCACCAATTCGAAAGGACACCGTCAGACTCACCATCACCACTTCTCCGCCGTTATTCTGGAAACCGGCTTGCCGCTCAAGCCTCTTGTTATCCGGCCGGAAGGTTTCTTCGACAGGATCACCGAGTTTTTGGGATTTGACGACATCGATTTCGAGTCGGCTGAATTCAGCCGGAAGTTTTATGTGAAGTCGCCGGACAAACGATGGGCCTATGATGTGATCCACCAGGAAACTATGGAATTTCTTCTCTCAAGTCCTACGTATACACTGGAAATCGACGGACCACGGGTAATCGCTTTTCGAAAAAGCACGTTCAGTACGCAGGAATTCGATGAGGCCATTCAGCTTATAGAGGGTGTTTTGGACCGGATTCCCCAGTCGGTGATTCAAGAGTTGAAAGAGGTCGAATAATGGAGCCGATTCTGATCATCGGAGGCGTAATTCTCCTTCTTTTTCTGTTTTGGGTTGCGATGATGTATAACGCGTTGGTTCGGCTGCGCAATATGTGCAAGGAGTCGTGGTCGGATATCGACACCGAGTTGAAACGCCGTTACAACCTCATTCCTAACCTCGTAGAAACAGTCAAAGGGTATGCAGCGCACGAAAAGGATGTGCTTCAACGCGTGGTCGAAGCGCGCAATTCGGCTCTTGCCAATGAAGGAGCGCCCGAGTCACAAGCCCTGGATGAGAATGCGTTGATAAGTACCCTCCGGCGTTTATTCGTGCTGGTCGAAAATTACCCCGACCTGAAAGCCAACCACAATTTCCTTCATCTTCAGAAGGAACTCGCGAATACGGAGGATCGCATACAACGAGCGCGCCGGTTTTATAATGGGAACGTCCGTGACCTTAACAATCGCATTGAGGTCTTCCCGTCAAATATTATCGCATCCATGTTTGATTTTCAAAAACAAGATTATTTCGAGATCGATGATGCCGCCGTCCGTGAGGCACCTTCGGTGGAATATTGACATGATAGACTTTCAACCCCCTCTGTATCTCCCCCAGACTTTGGGGGAGACAAGCGAAACCAAGCGCAGATTCGGATCGGTTTAGCTTTTTTCCGGTTCCTCCCCCGAAGATCGGGGGAGGTTAGGAGGGGGTTGAAATCCGTATCCCAGACTTTTTGCGGTACCATTAAGATTGACGGGGCGGCAAAAAGTCGACGAAGTGCGAGAAGCAACGTATCAACCCCCTCTGTATCTCCCCCAGACTTTGGGGGAGACAAGCGAAACCAGGCGCAGATTCGGATCGGTTTAGCTTTTTTCCGGTTCCTCCCCCGAAGATCGGGGGAGGAATCTCATGGCTTGCCGAAGGCAAACATGAGAGCCGTAGAGGAGGGGGTTGAGATCACTCCCAGTCCTTTTACGGCTTCGTCAGTCTTGGAGGAGGCAAACACTCTGGGAGTTGGTAGGCTCATTTCTTGAATCACGAAGGCACGAAAGATCCACGAAAACAGGAAAAACAGTAAAAGAACAACAGTCTCAACCGCCGGTAAACCTAAGAACTCGAATAATGCCGTTCTCGGTTTCAAAGACAGTCTCGCAATATCGTTCCCGCATAATCGGGATTAGGCGGGCAAGTTCCCTTCCGTCCGGCCAGCCGAGCGGCATATAGCCACGAATAAGACGGGACAGCTCCGATTGGTTATAGAGAATATGCGTCACGCCCATGTCGCGCAGCCGTTTCGCGGCCTCTTCCGGACTTATTGGAATAACTTCGCCGTGCGCATTGTGTCTCAACCAGGGATGCGGATTGAATACAACCGGCACAATTGTTTCGAACTCGCAACCATACGCTTGCGCTTCACCGACAAACATTACACGAATCGATTCTTCTCTGGATTGTTCATTCAGTAAATGAATTGCCCGCGTATGGGGTAAAACCCGCGCGTAATACTCCTTTGTCGTCTCGGTTCCACAGAGATATCGAAGACCATTCTGGAAGGAAACAGTGACTATAAGTGTGAAAAGAGAGGCATACGCAAGAATCCAGACCGGCCAGCGAGCCGGGCTTCGTAACCAATCCGTATGCGCATTCAGTCCCACCGCCGCCAAAATAGACAGAGTCGGAACGATAGTAACAAGAAAACGGTCGTTCCGCTGGGTCAGAATAAACCACAGCGCAAAAACGATGAGCGAGAATAGAGACAAAACATAAATTGAAGTTCCTTTTCTTTGACGAGTCGGAATGAGGACGATGCCGAGCAGAATCAATGGAGAGAAAACGGTCGTTTTTAGAATAGTCAAATCGAAAGGAGAGCGCACCAAAGCGATAAGGTGCTCGCCCAGCGGCATGGATTTCGGGGAATGCGCGGCTTTGAAGAATTCGTTCGCCGCAGAGGTCCAACCTTCTCCGCCGAACCAGGAATACAAGAGAGGAAAAACCGGATTGCCTGTCATGAGCCAATTGCGCACCAGCCAGGGTCCCATCACAAGAATCGGCAGGACCAGCATCCAAAATGCCCCGGTGGCACGTTTTCCACGCGGCGCATAAAACAGAGTCACCAATAGCATCGGCGCCCACACGGAAATCAATGCGATGTATTTTGAACCTAACGATAAACCGACAAAAACAGCGCATAATACAATCGGTTGGGTATTCCCTTGCTCAATCCATCGAACAAATGCCAGAAGTGCAAGGATGGAATAAAAACAAACCCCTAAATCGATATCGGCCTGGATCGCAAGGCGCATAACCAGGCCACTTGCAAGGAAAACCACAACCGCCAGCCATGCGGTACTCGCACGACAGATCCGACGTCCGATACTCCATACCGCCGCCGCACAGCCCACCGCGTAGAATAAATTCATCACTGTTGTGGCGGCGACACCGCCGAATGCGAGACCCCACATATAGAGAATCTCTACATTCATTGGAAACCAGGCATAAATATTCAGTGGGAATGCTACCCATCCGTGATGGTCAAGCCAGGCTTCGGGAACGGGAAGATGATATTCGAGCCCATCATAATTTGTTGGTGGTAGAAGACTCGAAACCAAATAAAGAAGGCCGGCCAGGAGCAGAAAAACAAAAACCGATCGAGGGAATCCGTCCGACGGCTTTTGGGTATATCGGATCGACTGAAAAATCGCTTCCCACTGCCTAAGAAAGACGATCAGTAACAGGGCGGCCACTGCACCGAGAGTAGAGACATATACAAGATTCATGGTGAGCAGAACGAAGGTGAGCGCACAAAGCAGGCCGTGGCCGATACCGATCCCAAACAGCACCGTGTCAATATCAGGCTGCGTGCTATCCGGGTTCCGGGAAAGCAGTCGCAATGCAAAAGGGAACGCCGCGACAAAAGGCAACACGGCACCGAGAAGCGCCCGTAAGTGAGGAAGAAGAGCGAACAGAGGAAGAGGATGGAGAAACAGAACGACCACCACAAAAAGGCAAAGCGTGGGTAAGACGTACTTGAAACGGGAGGTTTTATCGGACGGTGTCGATTTCACGGGATCGATTGTTGTTTGAGATGTTCCATGTAGCCTTCAAGTATCCACGCGGCAGCGTATTGGTCCATCTTTTCGCGCCGCTCTTCTCTACGCATGCCCGTTTCGATCAGGTGTCGTTCCGAGCCCGCGGTGGAGAGTCGTTCGTCCCACATCACCACCGGCACGTTAAGAAACCGGCGCAAGCGGTCGCCCAATTTACGGGCCGCCGAGGTCGAGGGGGTTTCTCTGCCATCCAGTCCGCGCGGAAGGCCGACAACGACAACTGCGATGTGATTCTCGATAACGAGAGCTGCGATTTCTTTGGTGACGTCGGTTACCCGTGTGTTCTCGATCGTTGTGAACGGCTGGGCGATCAGCCTGGATTCATCGGACATCGCGACTCCGATTCGCTTCTGACCGGGATCGATCGCCATCAAACGGCCCTCCGGAGGAATCACACGCGAGCGAGTCTTCACCTCGCCGGTCTCCGATTCGGGGTCGGCCAACTCGTTCCGCTCATCCTCGATCTCGTCCAGTTTCGCCAACGCATTCGCGGCGGCGGCTTTCTCCGCCCGTTTCTTGCTTTTGCCGATTCCTTCCGAAAGAAGAGTATCGCCCATATAGACCTCAACAACGAACTCCTTGTCGTGATCGGGGCCCATAGAATTCACAAGCCGGTACGAGGGGAGAATGCCGTAGGCCTGTTGAACGCGTTCTTGAAGTGTCGATTTGTAGTCGATCAGGCTCTCCCCGACGGAGGCGCGTTCCACTTCTTCGGTGAGCTGGGTGAGAACGAATCCCTTCGCAGCGTCCATCCCATCCGACAGATAGATCGCACCGACTACGCTTTCAAAGAGATTGCCGAGGATGGAGAAGCGTTTTCGGCCGCCGGTCCGTTCTTCGCCTCTGCCGAGGAGCAGGTATTTGCTCAGTTCAAGGGCTTCGGTCCGCTCGGAGAGAATCCGTTTGGATACCACGATCGATTTGATCTTCGACAGATCTCCCTCACGCAGGTGCGGGTAGCGCAGGTACAGCCCCTCGGTGATGACAAAACCGACCACGGAATCGCCCAAGAACTCAAGCCGTTCGTTGCCGTAGTTGGCCTGGTCGGCCTGTTCGTTGGCGTAAGAGCTGTGGCAGAGCGCCTCCTGCAGAAGGACGGGGTCGATCTCGGGCACGCCGAGCCGCTTTGCCAGATATTCCAGTTCTTGCAGTCGTTCAGGAGTAATCTCCACGAGTTCAGTAAACCCCCCAGTTGAGGTGTGTCAGTTTACCTTCGTTCGAGCGCTCAGGTCAACGATGGGAGGGAGGAAAGGAATCGATTGGATCAAGTCTTGAACGAGAATGCCTTCTCCATGGAGACCTCTGCCGATGCTATAATGACGCTGGTGGAGGTAGGAACATGAACACGGCAGCCATGACAACCGAGGATGTTCTCGACCGACTCAAGGCATTCAAGAAAATGCGCGAAACAGAATACAAATTGATTTCATTGGGTGTCTTTGGGTCGTTTGCGCAAGGCCAACCGAGCAAACAGAGCGATGTCGATATTGTATTTGAAACCAGCGAACCGAATCTATTCCGCACGTCCCGAATGAAGCGAGAACTGGAGGAGATCCTTGCGCGTCCCGTGGACGTGGTACGGCTGCGGGAACGCATGAACCCGCGCCTCAAACGACGCATTCTCCGGGAGGCGCGCTATGTTTGACCGACAGGATTTGATCGACCGTCTCAGAGATGTGCTGGAAGCACTGGAACGAATTCCCCTCCGGTTCCAGTCGATCCACTCCCCCGACGATTTCTTGGTCGACGATAGCGGCCGCGAACACCTTGACAGCATCTGTATGATCCTCGTCGCCAGCGGTGAGGCTTTCCGGCAGTTGGACTCGAAAACCAAAGGGAAATGGCTGAACCGTTATCCGAAGATACCGTGGCAAGACGTGATTGGAGTGCGTAACGTAATCGCTCATGGATACTTCGACATTGACGCGGCGCAGGTATTTAACATCTGTAGGGACGATATTCCCGAACTGATACAGACGGTGCGTGTGATGATAGGCGATCTGGAAGGGGGCACCACTTCCTGAGTTTCTATTCTTCGCGTGGGGTGAGATTCGCCCCTCGAAGCGATTCGATTTCAGTAAAACAAAGTCAACAGTCTCCGGCGTTACACCAGAACTCCCGTCCTTTCCCCTTTTCGTGTCTTCGTGCTCCTTCGGGATTTCGCGATTCAAAATTTATTAAGGGGGGCCGGCCCCCCTTAAACCCCCCAAAAGCGCCAAAATTCAAGACCCAAGGGTAAAAGTGGTAAAGCCCCAAGTGTTACGGAGTCCGGGAAAGCACGAGACGGAAACCGATGTAATTGTCCGCGTCGTCCGGCCAGTCCCAGACCCGGTACGCCGATCGGCAGTACCCGGCATCGGAGAGCCAACTGCCGCCGCGTAACACGCGGTACGAGCCACTTTCTTGACCAATTGGGTCAACTACTGCACCTAACGGATAATCGCCGTACCAATCCTGACACCATTCCCAGACATTCCCACTCATGTCGTACAAACCCCACGCGTTCGGCAACTTCAATCCGACCGGCTGTGTACCCTCCTCGTCGGCGTGAGGAGACGTCCAATACCCGTCATCTGCGTTCTTCTCATACCAACAATACTGTTTCATCACCGATTCTGAGTCGCTGTCACCCCAATAAAAACGTGTCGTTGTCCCCGCTCGGCACGCATACTCCCACTCCGCCTCCGTCGGCAATCGAAACTCGCCCGATATCAAACGCATGGCGTTGAAGTTGTCGATGAAGTCCTGACAATCATTCCATGAAACATACTCAACTGGATTGTTCGGCTTCCCATCAAACCAAGATGGATTGTCTCCCATCACCGCCTCCCACTGCGCCTGCGTCACCTCATACTTCCCCAGGTAGAAATCCCGGCTGATCGTCACCTCATGCTGCGGGCCTTCGTCGTCATACCGATCTTTCTCATTTTCCGGCGAGCCCATCGTAAATGTCCCCGCCGGGATCAACACCATCTCCAACTCTTTCGCACCGGCGGGCAGGTTGGGAATATCCACGACGATGGTCGAACCCTCGGCCGGTTCTTCGGGGGTGGGCGTGAGAGTGGGAGTCCAGGTGGGCGTGGATGTCGGACGTCGCGTGGGGGTGCGGGTGGGAGTCGGCGTCGGGGCCGCACCGGGGACATAATCTCCCGAGATGTTCAGATGATAGACACCCAGCGCCCAGAGCCGCACGAGTAACAGCAACTCGTTGTGTGAAACGTCACTTTCGCCGCCGGCCGTGCGAGTACTCCAAAGGTCGACGACGTCCAAGAACTCTCCGTCGGAAATTGTCCAGTCGCTGTTGGTATCGCGCGAGTGCGGGCTCTGGGCGAGTGCCGTCACAGCGCCGCAGAACAGAATGAATAGGAAAATCCAGGTTGGCCGGATTGTTGGAGGTGTCATTGTTACATGTCTCCTTTGGGGCTGGAGGGTGTTTTGTGTTTACTCCCTCTGTATCTTCATCCACTGTGAGTGTGTAATCGTCAACCCCCTCTGTATCTCAATCCACTGTGGGTGCGTAACCGTCAACCCCCTCTGTGTCTCCCCCAATCTTTGGGGGAGAAAAAGACCCTGTTCCTCGCCACGAACTTCGGACAGAAAACAACCCCCTTGCGTTCGTTTCTTTTCCACCCTGAAGATCCGGGTCGCCTCCGTCGTCTTGTCCCTCCCCTGGAGATCCGGGTCGCCTTCGTCATCTTGTCCCTCCCCCGAAGATCGGGGGAGGTTAGGAGGGGGTTGAGCTCTCTTTGTCTCGCTACTTCCTTTCCACTTACTCCTTTAGCGGTTGGTTCTTTTCGTGCAATAATCCCACAAATATTCCAACACACAATCTAACGACTCCTCAATATATCGATTCTGAAAACGAACAACCGCGCACCCTTCTCCCGACAAATACCGGTCTCTCGCTCTATCTTTCTCGATGCGATTGTCGTGTGAATCCCCGTCCACTTCGATCACCAATCGCAGCTCGGGAATGTAGAAATCAGCGATATACGGACCAATCGGATGCTGCCGCCGCACCTGCAATCCGTGCAGGCGTCCGCCCCGAATACGATGCCAGAGACGTTTCTCTGCCGGGGTCATCTCTCTACGCAGCTCTCTTGCATGTTTACGTGTCTTTTCTTCGACGTTTCTGCGCATTGTCGTAACGCTTCTGTTTCTCGATCATTCGTCCCTGCTTCACCGTCAACCCCCTCTCTATCTCCATCCTTTGTGAGTGCGGACTCGTCAACCCCCTCTGTATCTCCATCCACTGTGGGTGCGTAATCGTCAACCCCCTCTGTATCTCCCCCAATCTTTGGGGGAGAAAATGACTCAGCTGCGCCCACTTCTTTTCCTCCACCAAAGACCGGGATCGCCTACGTCTTCTTATTCCTCCCCCGAAGATCGGGGGAGGCATCTCATGGCTTGCCGAAGGCAAACATGAGAGCCGTAGAGGAGGGGGTTGAGCAATGCGTCACATTCCCCCAACAACCCTCCTCAACTCCAAATCATCCACCAACACCGACGACTCCACACCCGGCCCACCATTCTGCACCACACACAAAACCGGAAACTCCGGATTCTCGGCGGTGAAACCGCCACCGATAGTGACTTCCTGGAACTCATCGCCGGCCAGACCGGCATTATTCACAAACACACCAACATTTCCGTTCCCATTTGTCATCACCAGCGCCGTCACACCCCCCGAACCATCGAACAACCGCGCATCGACGGAAGCCTGCAACACATGCGGAAAACCACCCTGCAGTTGACTCGCGAATATTCCGATATTCGCTGCGTCGTTTGTCTTCGTAAGCGAGAGCAGCATGTCACTTCCACCCTCGGTATCCGGAAATTGGAACGCGGCGCCACCGCTCTCGGCCATAACGTTTTTCAATAATCCCGACGTGTCCCCGTCAAACGCCCCATCCACATCCAAAACAACGTCTTCAAATTGATATTCCGGTAATTCCGAAATAATTAAATTATCGAAATAAACCTTCACCGGTCCCGCCGCCGAGTCCGGCAACGCCACTTGAATGCCCGGCTGAAGCGCATCCGCCGGAGGATCGTAAAGGAGAATGAACTTACCCCACTCACCGACGGGCACATCCGCGCCGCTCGCGTTCGTGTAACCCAATTGCCCATCAATCGGCGAATTCAATGCGGCGAGAGCCGCTGAACATCCTTCACCATCCGCACGAACATTCACGGACAGGACCACGGCGCCGTTGTCTGCTGAAACCGGCCCCGTTGATATCGCTAAAGTCCCCTGGCCCGGCGCAGCCTCGATAATCAAACCCCGGCCATCGGTTCCCGGCCCTGCAGGAACATCCCCGACGGAAATCGGCGCTGCGTCGAAGCCGGTCGCTGGACTGTAAACGAAACCGGCTTCCTCGACTGTGGATTCGTATAAATCGATCTTACTGAGATACTCTTCGGGAGGCTCCTGCCCACCTTCGAGCGGTCGATAATAGCGGCCGCCGTTATCCGCGTACGCGACATTGCCGAGCGTATCGATGGCTTGGACAAAAAACTCAAGTCCGGCGACTTTCGTTAATTCGCCTTGCCATATCAGAGGGTTCGCCGACGATTGTTCGAGATCAACCGCATTCCATTCGCCGTTTCCGTCCGTCCACAAAACGACGGTTCGAAATAGCGGGTCACCGTCGACGTCCGACGCCTCCACGTTGATCAACACGCGCTCGCCTTGAACCACCGTCGATATGTCTATGATCGTCGGAGGCGTTTCGTCGGTCACCTCGGGGGTGTAATAGGTAGTCCATTTGAGATCCTTGTATAGCCGCTCCTGGTGGGTTTGGCCGTTGTATTGCCCAGCAACAAAAACAAAGCGTTGGAGCGCCGGCATCCCGCTCTTCGCGGCAATCGTGTTGACTGTGAACGGAATCGCGGGGAAGAAGCCTTGTTTGTCAAAAACTCCTTCTTGCGCGTCGCCGGCTCCCCATTGTGACCCTTCGATCACGGGGTCGAAGTTTTCGATCACGCGATACTCCGCGGATTCGAGGACGGCACCTTTCGGAAAGAATCCCTCCGCGCCCGTGTAATAGGCGACACGCGGTTGGACGGGCTCGTTCACGTTGGCCTGGGTAATGCCGTTGTAGGCGTAGAATGTGCCTGAGAAGGTTTCGTGTTCTTCGAAGAAGGCATCCTGAAGGGGGAGCGCCTGTTGCGCCGGTTGGAGCGGTCCTCCGACGGCCTGTGGTTTTGCCCAGAGGATGTTCTGTCCAGGATCGTGACTCAACCCCCTCCTAACCTCCCCCGATCTTCGGGGGAGGAACATCTCTTCATCTCTCCCAACAAATCTTGAAGAAGACAACGATGAGATCGACGCGTGGTCTCCCCCAAAGATTGGGGGAGATACAGAGGGGGTTGAATTCTCTCCTTGTACGTTGCTGAACGTTCGTGCTATCCGGGAAAGAGAGGGGGTAGACTCCGTTCCATTCCCCATCGCCAAATGCGGATCGCCGGCGGCGTTGCTCGACGTCACCGTATACATCGGCAAGCCATACAACGTCGTACCCGCTACCGTTTTTTCATCCTCACCGATATTTTGTCGGATTTCCTCATCGGATAAATTCGAATTTCGGATACCATTATGCTCGTTGATCACGTATTCCCGTTTCGCTTCACGCAACGCGCCGCCCACGGTTTCTGCTTCTTTCCCCGAAACCAGCGAATGAACAAACCGCGACGCGAGGTCTTCCGTGAACGCGATACTGCTGTTGCTCGCACCGGAACGCGCCGTGGTGCCAATATACGCACCCACCCCTTTCGAGGCGAATACTCTCACTAAATCTTTCTCTTCCGACTCATCGTCTCCATCCTTGGAAAGGCCGCCGTGGCTCGCAAAATTCACGACTACGGAACCCCGTACGTTTTCGGCCTCCACAAACTGATCTAGCCGTTTTGAAAACAATGGCGATTCATTTCCCGTTCGATTGATAACGGACCGACCTCCATGCAACCCCAGCACATTGAGTTGGCTTCCCGTATTCAATTTCTCCGTAATGTCAAACGGGTCCGCCCCGTCTTCCGGCAGCCGTTCCACCTCCGCCAGATCGGCCTCCGCAATGTCCCGCGTCCGGTTGGCTCCGTTGGAAAACACATCGCTCCCTGCGATAAATGCTTTTTCAAAATAAATCTTGCCGTCGAGCGCTAAATAAGTGTCGATATGCGCACCCATCTCTTCAGGCGTTGTTGCCAGGCGACCGATTTCGAAATCCGGGAGATAAAACTCTCGGTCCATAATCTGGTAGGTCTTTGGCGTCGCATCTGCATAATAATCGTCGATCAGAAGATAATTCTCATGGATCGCGGCATCCGGCGGGAGAGTCAAATCGAGGGCATTGATGTCATGTTGAGACTCGCGATTCTTCGGACGTGCCATATCGGGAAGACGGTAATGCGGAATGATCCGATCCGAGCCGACAAGGATAATGTACTTCACCGCTTCGTTGCGGACATGTTCTCTGCGGTTTCCGAGAACGGTTTTGATCGCGGTTGCCACCATATTGGCTTTCAAAACGTTATCTTCCCGTGAGGAGCTGGTGGCATCCGGCAGCCCGTCGGTGCTGCGGTCCCATTCCTGGTACCATTGACGCAGCGAGGCATTCACATCGAGATCCACAATCTCTCCCCGCACGCTTTCATGAGACAACAGCTGTCGCAATTTTTCCAAAAACACAGCCGCTCGTTCTTCGCCGTAGAATTTCTCCAAGCGTGACTGCGAAACGACTGCCAAAGTCAGGTTACCTTTGCCCGGTGTCGGGCTGCTGGTTGGCGTGGGAGTATCGCCTACCTCGGGTGTGGCGGTGGGCGTCGGGGTCAAAACCGGCAGGGAAAGCTCGAACGGGGGATTCGAACCTGGGTTTATCGTGATTGTCTTTTCGTATTCGCGTCCCAAATCTGTCATGACCGTGACATCGTATTGACCCGGCGGAATCAACTCTTCGAACTGAAACAGACCCGTATTGTCGGTTTTTGCAATGAACCCCACGCCAAGCAATACGGTGGCATCCGCGACCGGCCGGTCGTTCCGCAGGACAAAACCGATTACTTGCACCGGTTCGGGCGTCGGTGTCAATGTCGGTGTATCGGTGGGCAGCGGCGTGTTGGTCGGCGTATCCGTTGGTCTTGGCGTATATGTCGGCGTGGCTTCCGGCGTCGGGATGCGAGCGGACGGAACAGCGACTGTGAGAGTATCCGCGTCGGTGCTGTAGCGGATTTCCCCTTGGATCGATCCGCCGCTTTGGCTCGGCGTAAATGTATAGGTGACCGTCTTGTCGGTCACACCGGCCTGCCCGTAGAAAAACCAGGCGAGTTCGCCCGTCTCCGGCGTGTAATAACTCGCAGCCGGGTTCGTGTTCTTGACCGTCGATTGAGCCGGCAGGTATTCCAGGACAATGACCCCGTACGGAGGCGATTCACCGCCCGATGTCGAGACATCAACCTGAACTGTGACCGTGACGGTGCCGTCGTTCTGCGGTGCAGAGAACTCCCTCGTGCCGGTCACGTCGAGTGCGAATGAAGCGGACGATGCCGCGAGATATAGGGCGAAAACGATCGCTGGTGCCGATCGACGATTCCATGATTTTGAGTCCCGCATTCCGCGCTCCCTTCCCTTTCACATCGTGTTTGTTGCCTGACGCTGCATACAGTACACACAGTCTTCGCCTACAGTTTTGCGAGTACACATTATGTCTGACTCTTATGCTATTCCGAAAGGGAAATAGACACGATTGAGAGAATCGCTTTACACGGGGTTGTTGATGTCGACAAGCTCCATCGTCAGCATGTTGACGCCGTCGCAAAAAATCCGAAATTGGCGGCGGAAGTCCCCTCTCCCCCCGGGAGAGGGATAGGGTGAGGCGCTATCATTGCACCGGGTTCGGGTATTATTCTTCGCTTGTGTATTCCCCAGACACAGCAGATCAAGCAGAGGCAAAAGGTGTTTGTGATGACAGAAATTCATTTCACCAATACCCGTGCGGCCCTTCGACGGGCTCAGGAACCGCGCTCGGGTTTCAACTGCCGATTTTAGGATTAAGCGATCGTCAATGGTCACAGTGGTTTTCATTGGAATGCACCTCAGAAAACTGTATAGATCAGTAGGGAGCACCTCTGTGTCCATGACAAGTTGTTTGTCGCTGCTTTCGGATCTTCGGCAAAAGTCTCCGCCGACGCGCACAAATAGGACAGGCAGATTCTCCATAAGCTGTACAAGTCGGCATCGCTGAAATACAATCTAGAGACGACCGGAGACAAGGTTTGAGAAATCATCATGAGAGATTTTCAAGGGATCATTCCGCGTGCTTCCTCGCTTCCGGAGGGCGCAAAGAACAGAAAGGGGCAAGAGTATGAGTGTGCATGACACGACTGTTACAAACTAAATGAGGTGGTTAACTATGCAAAGACAGTTCACGCTCGCATACTGGATCGACGATAGCTGGTATGTTGGAAAGTTGAAAGAGGTCCCCGGTGTTTTCAGCCAGGGTGAATCACTCCCTGAGCTTGAAGAAAACATTCGAGACGCATATAGGTTGCTGATGCAAGAGGAGGCCCCAGTAGGTCCCCGAGAGGTAAAAACCAGAGAAATCTCGGTGATTCCTCAACTCACGCCTCCCGTATCCCTAAATCATTCTGCTTGAGGAAATCGAGAAACTGTTCGTGGAATGAACTGATTTCCTCACCCGTCAGCGTCCCATCCGGTTTGTAGAGATAAAAACGGAATGTGAAACTCCGGTAATCCGCCAGGTCTCCACTGCCTTCATACGCAAAGAGATACTCTCTCCGCAAAATATTCGGATGAGAAAATCGGCCTAAAATCTCTTCGAGTTCGCCGAACGCGCGCGCTTTATGTAGAAGAATGGAATAATCCTTCTCGCTGACAGGAAAACGCGGCGGTTCTCTGTACAACATGGTCGCTTTCGGTAAATCCAAAAGCGCCTGGAAATCAATCTCGAAACCCGCGAGAACCATACCCCGCGGAAATAGTTTTAATATGTGCGCTGTGGGGATGCCGAGGTGACCCAGGATACGGCCTTTCGCCCGGATCGAAACACTCGCCGGTTCGTCAAACCAGGGCAGAGTCTCCGCACTTTGAAACGTAACGAATTCCACCGAATCGATACCCGCTATTTCGAATATACTCTGCACGATCCCCTTGATTCGTGTAAAACACTGCTGAGTTGACAACTGGGTTTTTCGTGCGCACACAACGCCGCCCAGCATCGTTGTCTCCGCGTCGGAGTCGCCTTGTTCGATATATTTTCGCCCGACCTCGAATATCTCGACACGGTCCCGATGCCTCAGGTTGTACCGACCGGCCCGCAACAGATTCGGCATGAGATGCGTCCGCATACGTGTGTTGTTCTCGTTGATCGGGTTCTTCAGCCTCAGTGTGGAAACAGGTTCGAACCCGAGTTCGCGGAGCCAATCATCATCAAACCAGCTGTAGAGACTGACCTCGGACATGGCCCATGTCTGACTCAGAAACGCGGTCAAGCGGCGTTCGAGCCGTCGCTTTTCATTGAAAGCCCCCTGTGTCATTCGGATCGCCGGCATGACGGGCTGAATGTTGTCGAACCCGTACACACGGGCGACTTCCTCGACGATGTCCGCGGGGATCGAGATGTCCCGTTCGCTGCGATGCGGGGGAACGGTGACTACCATTTCCTCTCCGGCCGTCTCGACGCCGAATTCCAATGACCGCAGGATCTCCTCGGCTTTTCCAGGCGGCAGTTCTTCCCCGACAAGACGATCCACACTGTCTGCACTAAACCGGATCTGCAGGGGTTTCTCGTCC
Organism: uncultured bacterium; assembly: GCA_964612675.1. Classification (GTDB taxonomy): domain Bacteria; phylum Hinthialibacterota; class Hinthialibacteria; order Hinthialibacterales; family JAKPRU01; genus CAZTDD01. The sequence continues at coordinate 1,508 of CAZTDD010000030.1, read as the reverse complement.
AATTCCGGTGAGGAATCATACAGCCGTGTAACTGTCTCGGTCGGTTCCCCGGTCTGGCTGAGAAGATGCAGGAATCGCTGTATGCCGACGATGGTGTTCGCATGAGGCTGACCACGCCCGAAACGCTGGCTGGCGTCCGTCCGGAGCCCCAAACGAATCGAGGTTCTCCGGATTGTAGCCGGATTGAAATTGGCACTTTCGAGAAATACCCGCGTGGTTTTTTCCGTAATCTCCGTCTCCGCCCCGCCCATGATTCCGGCAATCGCAATGGGTTTTTTTCCGTCCAAGATCATCAGATCGCTCGGCAGCATCGAGCGAGTCACTTCATCGAGCGTGACAAATGGACCGGCCTGGTTCATCGTATCGATCCGTACATTGTCGACCGTGTCCCAGTCGAAGGCATGCATGGGTTGAGCGAGTTCGGCCATTACATAGTTGGTTAGATCGACAGGCAGATTGATCGGTCGGAGGCCGACTTGAAGAAGATCCACCTGCATCCAAAGCGGAGCCGGTACCGGCCTAAGCCCCTGAATACCGATCCCGCAGTAGCGGGGGCAGCCGTCCTTGTCCAGTACATCGACATCCAGCGGTGGAAGCGCATGGAAAGCCGCAGTGTCGATCACCCCCAACGGTTGAAGTGGGACACCATAGATAGCCGCCAGTTCACGCGCCAGACCGTAGTGTCCCCACAGATCCGGGCGATGTGTGAGCGATTTGTTGTCGACCTCGATCAGCCAATCCGTGGTTTCGCAGACACCGCTGAGAGGTGTACCGGGTTCAACATCGCTGCCCAAATCGAAGATGAAGTCGGCGTATTCGCCGATACCCACCTCGGCGGGCGAAAGCAGCATTCCCTCGCTGCGTTCTCCCGCGACGGTTGTCGACTTAAGTACGGACCCGGCGATCGTGGCTCCGGGAAGCGCGTACAGTGACCGCATCCCTTTTCGGACATTCGGGGCTCCACAGACGGTTTGAAACGTCGCGTCTCCGGTATCGACCTCGACGACGCGCAGATGGGCCGATTGAGGCAGCCCTCGAAAATCGAGGACCTTCCCGACAACGACTTTTTCCGTGCTTCGCCGGATCTCCTCGACACCCTCGACCTCGCATGTCGCCATTGTCAAACGGAGTGCGATCTCGTCAGGGCTTTTATCAGAGATAGGGACATATCGCCGGAGCCAATTCAAAGAGTAAAACACGATCCTTATTTCCTTCCAATTCCATTTTTAGACGTGGGGCAAAAAACGATTCTCCTACGTCAACCCCACCCGAACCCTCCTCAATCTTGATGCCGTCGCAAGAAGTCGGGAAAACAGATTTCAACCCCCTCCTAACCTCCCCCGATCTTCGGGGGAGGAACATCTCGTCATCTCTCCCAACAAATCTTGGAGAAGACAACGATGCGATCGACGCGTGGTCTCCCCCAAAAGGGACACGCTTGCGTGGCCGCAGCAAGGGGAGATACAGAGGGGGTTGACACCTCACTTCTCGCATTCCGCTGACTTTTT
>CAZTDD010000029.1:0-57634 GCA_964612675.1 uncultured bacterium | reverse complement strand
GCGAGCCCCGGGCCGGCGAGGCCGGTGATTTGAGGAAGAAAACGCGGTCCCCGTTGCCGTCATGGCGAGCGAAGCGTGGCCATCTCGTTTTTCCCATTCAACGGCGAGATTCCCACGTCGCTTCGCTCCCGGGAATGACGGATTCGGGAGCGTTTTCTGAGAAGAAAATACGTAATCGCGATAGAAAAACCCAACAGAATGAAAATCTAAGGAGGATTCGATGAAGTATTCGGTGTTGATGGCGTCTCTCGTTCTTTGTCTTCTATCGCCTGGAGCGGTAGCCCAGGACACGGTGAAAGATGGACTCACAATCTGGACGACTTCGTGGGATGACGGTTCAGTTGATGTAGGGTATGAGATCATCAAGTGGACGTATTACGCACAAGACGGAATTTGGGAACCGGAATCGCAATACGTGGCCCCACCGGAAGTGGCGGATGAAGATTACTTCGGAAATGTGTACGACATGGGAATGGATATGATGGTGCTTCCCGGCACCGACGAACGCAGCGCGATCCTCACAGTTTCGAAAGGCAACAAACACTTTCCGAGCCTGGGAACGGAGTTCCAGCACCGGAAACTCAATGAGATTGGTGAATGGGAATTGGTGCAGCCGCCGCTGTTCACAACTCCGCCGGATGTGAGTCCGCTCGGTGTGGACATTTACCAGGACGGCGGCGAGATTCATATCGCCTGGATCGAGGACAACGATGCCGACGGTCCCAACAGCATGATGTGCGATATCTTCGACCGCGTATTCACGGTGACCGCGGAAGGGTTACTTGAACCCGCGGGCGATCCGGTGCTCGCGTTCAGTCGAAAACTGAACTGGGGAGGCAGCCATCCCGGCCCCGGCGGGATCACCGGATTGACTGTCTGTGATTACGACGCGGACGGCGACATGGACTTTGTCGTCGGGAAAATGTTCTACGGAGACAGTCCAGCCGGAACGGCGATTCAATTGATCGAACGACTATCTCCGGATGATTGGGCGGACGAGCTGCAGGAGCTTTGGGCTGCCTGGCCGGGGACGGGCTCAGAAGGTGTGTGTGCCTGTGATGTCGACGGAGACGACCAGTTGGACTTGATCAATACGACCGGTTGGGAAGGTCCGTGGAGTACCGTCTTCTGGTTCGAGAAAAAAGGCGACGACCTTGTAGAGGTCGATTATCTTCTTGAAACGAGAGTCTGGGGAGAGCCTTTCGGCATCAGCCCGGGGCACATTTTCGGACTCCATGCTCCGCCTCCGCAGGTACAAGCAGTCGAGAATTGGGAAATTCTGCGATAAGACGTACATAGAGAGGGGCGGCCGTTTGGTCGCCCCTCTCTTCCCGCTAAACATCTTCACACGCTGTAATACCATCCCTCCATCCAACGCAGGCGAGTCATATCATCACGATAGTCTGGATCGACGAAAAAACCACGAATGGAATAGAGACGTCGTCCTCCCACAAGGTCGCGCAGCCACTCAGAGAACACAATCCCTTCCCTGACCCATACGAGGTGTCCGGGACCGATCACATACCCCATATGGGGCACGGCGCCTTCCCGCTCATTGAACACCACACCGAACAATCGTTCGCGGAACACCACGTTGTAAGCTTGTTCGTAGACCAGAGATTGACCGTTATGGTGGACCATATGAACGGGCTGTACATTATATGTGCGACCGTTACGAATGTGACTGACCATCGATTCCCAGATATGACGAACATGGATGTCGTACTGTTTTGAGCCGTCCGGATTGAATCCGAGAAAATCGCCTTGCCATTCACCGGACCAATCATTATGGCCTTCAACCGTAACAGGCGGATCCTCCAGAATCACTTCAGCGATCCTGTCTCCGCCCATGAATGCTCGGCGAATCACGGGCACCATCTTTACTGCAAACTCACGGAGATCGTCAAAAACCCGCTCCGTATACGAGAAATCCGTCCAATCCCCTAATTGAGAAGAAGAGTCGGGTCGCGGCAGTGTCGGTCCTTGCCGGGCAGAGCGTTCTCCTGTGCCGGCGCATCCCGCGGTACAGACTCCCAGTGCGGGAATTCCGAGCAAGAGCGTACGTCGGTTCAATTGAGCTGAGATCATCGGACCATCCTTTCGCATGTGACATTTTCCGGCCCGTTCATTCTATCTCGCCCTGTCGTCAAAGCCAATTTCAGCCGTGATCGGCATTCGGGCGATCAAAATCCGGTACATCTACACTTGACACTGAACACATGGTCAGTACAATGCTCTTGAACATGCGTACAATAGGTATGTCCGGTAAGGAGAAGCAATGATGGCCAGAGATATATCTCCGAAACAGAGAAAGATTCTGCGCTACATTGACAGCTTTTCAAATAAGCACGGGTTTCCCCCGACGCTGCGGGAGATATGCAAACGGTTCGGGATCTCGTCAACGAACGGTGCGCGGTATCACCTGCACAAGCTTCGTGAAAAGGGCTACCTCGAGATCAGCCGCTACCGATCGCGAGGTGTAAAGCGCACGATTCAGCTCGCGCCGCCGACTGAGAAACTGTATAACCTGCCGATTCTCGGTGGTGTTCCGGCGGGCGCGACAGACTATGCCGCCGCCGATATTCGCGAAGGAGATGTGATTATCGACCCGGAATTCTTCGGCAGGCGCGGCAATGTCGATTTGTTCGGCCTGAGGGTCAAAGGCGACAGTATGATTGAGGCCGGTATTCATAACGGCGACGTTGTTATCGTTCGTCCGCAGCCCAGTGCCAACGATGGAGAGGTAGTGGTCGCGCGAATCGACGATGAGGCGACTGTGAAGCGGCTGCGTCGCGATAACAAAAATATCCTGCTGGAACCGGCCAACCCGAATTACGAGCCCATCGTCCTGAGCGGTGAAGACGGAAACGGTCACGATATCGCACTGATTGGTGTTGTGGTTGGTTTGATACGAGCCCTTTGAACGGATGTTGCTTTGTGATTTCCTGGGGCGATGGAAGATCTACGGCTATTCGATAGTCACACTCACCTGAATTCGCCTGCCTTTGCGGAAGATGTCGACCGGGTTTGGACGGAAAGTCGGCGCTCGGGGATCGAGCGTGCGATTGTCGTCGGCTACGATTTGGACAGTAGCGTTGCCGCCATTCAATTGAGTGAACGATTCGATGGATTATTCGCTGCGGTCGGTGTTTCGCCGCATGATTCGATTAACGCTCCGGACGACTATGTTGAACGGTTGCGCGAGCTCGCTACTTCGCCGCGTGTGGCGGCCATCGGAGAAACAGGGCTTGAATATCATCACCCGATAGGACAACACGACCTTCAGCAAAGAGTCTTCCGCGCTCAGATCGATCTCGCCAACGAACTTCAGCTGCCTGTCATCATCCATTCGAGGGCCTGCGACGAGGACTTATTGCGGATTCTCGCCGATGTTCCACCGAAGAAGGGGGTCCTTCACTGCTATACAGGGGGCCTTGAAACGTTAACAACGGCCTTCGAGTACGGTTTGTATGTCTCGTTTTCGGGAATTGTCACGTTTCCAAACGGTAAAGAGCTGAGACCTTGTGTTGAAGCAACGCCGGAAGACCGCCTGTTGATCGAAACCGACTGTCCGTATCTGTCGCCGGTGCCGAGGCGGGGACGGCGTTGTGAACCATCCTACCTTTTGCATACGGCGACAAAGGTTTCAGAGTGGCGAGAGACCGATGTAGCGGCGCTCGCATCCCTTTCCCGAACCAATGCGAATCGATTTTTCGGCCTCTCCGACTGACTTTTCGCATACCGGAAGGCGTTTGTCCTTGGTACGACTGCAAAAAATTGCTCTCAACAGCGATTTTTTTGTGGAAATCCGTGAGAAAGAGGAGTAAGATAGAGCCGATCTGTAGATCAAACATCCACACATACTGGAGGATTGAGAGAGATGGCAAAAACAGCTCGGAAAACCGCCAAGCCCATGACAAAAGCCCAACTGATTTCAACGTTGGCCGATCGCGTGGGACTCCAAAAGAAAGTGGTAGCCGAAGTCCTCGATCAGCTGGCCGAGATCGGTTACAAAGAAGCCAAGAAAGGGTTCACGATTCCGGGGTTTGGTAAACTGGTACTGGTCAAGCGGAAAGCCCGGATGGGACGCAATCCGCAAACCGGCGAACCGGTCAAGATTCCCGCAAAGACGGTTCTCAAATTCAGGATTTCCAAAGCCTGCAAAGACGCTGTCTTAGGAACCAAAAAGTAAGCTGGATCGCTTCTCTCGTGCAGAGTTGAGGGATGGTTTTGTAAAGCGGCAGCGGGGACCTTGATCAGTTTCGGACTTTGTCCTTGGACTACGTAATGTGAATGGAGTTTGGCCGATAGGAGCGCGATCCCGGATCGCGCTCCTTTTTGCGTAAGCCAAACAAACGGGATCTCTTTGTCCGTTTTCAAGAAAGCATCCGAAAACAGGACTACAGCCGGACTTCACGCTTTTCGTGTGTCGCTGCCTATCGGTACCCCCTTCTACAACCAACGTCGCTCCAATGCGCTATACGTTTCCCTGTTTCTGCTATGGATTGCGCTGGACGATCGCCTCGGTTCCCGGTGGAACGGGCGGAAAACACTGCCGTATACTGTCCATTGCCGCCTACGGCTTCTCTGGTAGCATAAAATCGTCTACTCCAGAGCGATAAGTAGCGTGTTTGAGAAAGGGATAGATATGAACAGGCGTGTGAGTCTCTTCACCGTGCGATACACAACCTTGTTGCTGCTCCTGTCACTATGGATCCTCCCGAATGCCTCCGGGGCTCCGGTCTCGTTTGTCGAGCGCGCAGAGGAAGTCGGTCTCGATTTTCAGCAAGTAAACGGCTCTCCGGTCAAAGAATATATTGTGGAAGCGAAAGGGGCCGGGGTTTCGGTCGTGGATATCAACGGAGACGGTTGGGACGATGTCTATTTGATCAACGGTTCGGACGTTCACGGCAAGAAGGAGCCTAATCCGCCGCAAAACGCTCTTTTTGTCAACAACGGCGATGGAACATTCCGGAACGCCACGGAGGAATACGGACTGGGGGACGAAGGATTCGGAACGGGCGCAGTATTCGCCGACTATGACGGCGACGGCGATCTGGACGCGTATCTAACGAACTACGGGTTGAACAAGCTTTATCAAAACAACGGGGGTAAATTCACCGTTGTCCCGGACGCAGGGGGTGCTCAGGTGGACGGGTGGAGCACCGGTGCGGCTTTTGCGGATTTCGATATTGACGGCGACCTCGATCTGTACGTTAGCAATTATGCGTATTTTTCTCCTGAAATCGCTGAAAAGAAGGGCAAGATGAGCGATTTCTACGGCAAGATGGCTTTCATCGGTCCCGCATCATTCGAGCCCGCTCCCGATCATCTGTTTCTCAACAACGGTGATGGAACGTTCACTGATGTCACGAAAGAGCGCGGTATCGAACCGCTGACCAACGGAAGAGGATTCACCGTTATTACAAGTGACTTCGATAATGACAGCGATCTCGATATCTATATCACCAACGACTCGACCGGAAACCACTTTTATATGAACGACGGGAAGGGTTTTTTTGAAGAAGTGTCGTTGGAGTACTGCGTCAGCCTCAGCGATAGTGGCAAAGCGCAGGGCAGCATGGGGGTCGCCGCAACCGATTATGACGGCGACCTCGACATCGACCTGCTTGTTGCAAATTATGACTGGGAGCAAAACGTTCTTTATCGCAACGAAGGCGACATTTTCATTGAGGTTTCTCTTGAAACGAACATCGGATGGCCTTCGCAACGGCGGGTCACTTTCGGTGCGCTCCTTGAGGACTTCGATAACGACGGATGGCCGGATATCCATTTCTCGACGGGGCATGTCTATCCGGTTGCAGAAGAATTGAAGGGATTCGAGGGATATGCCCAGCTTCCGCTTGTTCATCTCAACAAAAGAGACGGTTCCTTCGAGGATATCACCGACCGAGCGGGACCGGGCATGAAAGTACGCGGTGTGAGCCGAGGGTCGGCACTCGGCGATTTCGACCGAGACGGCGACCTGGATATCGTCGTGAACAATCTCGACGGCCGTCCTTTTTACCTTGAGAATCAAAGCACTGTGGGCAACTGGCTTCAGCTGGCGCTGGTCGACGAGAACAACATGCCGGCCTACGGTTCACGAGCGATCATCGATTTCGATGGTCGACGAGCGATCCATGAGCTTCGTTGCGCGGCGAGTTTCTTGTCGCAAAACACCGCCGATCTTCACTTCGGTCTGGGCGATGCGGCTACCGTGGATCGTATCGAGGTCCGCTGGCCCGATGGGAGTACACAGACCATCGAAAACGTAAAGGCCAATCAACGTCTGCTTGTCCAGCGAAAGAAATAGAGATCCCTGAAGGAATCGGTTTCTCCACCCATTGATACAACCCGGGCCGCTCGCCTGCAGATCGAACTCGGCTTCGCTACCCTCAAATCGAAAAGCAGGGTATTCTGCGCGGTCCAGAGGTGAGCCATGATACCTGCCGATCGGCGCGATTTCATACTCATGAGCGTATTCGCAGCCAGCGCGGCCGTAGGCGCTCTTGTTGCAGGTCCCATGCAAAACATGCCTCTACCGGCCTGGATGTTCATCCCGGTTTTGCTCCTTTTTGCGATAGCCGGCGATGCGCGGAAACGAGAGTACCCGGATCGACCGTTTCTTGCTCTTTTCCCCGTCGTCTTCGCGGGGATTCTCACGATCTTCTGTTTGTTGACACAAATGCCCGTGAAATTGTGGGCATTTATCATCCCTAATCGTTTTCCGCTTGCAATCATCGCCTTGTGGGCGGTTTCCGTGCCGATTCTCCTCCATCCCGTTGCGGAACGAGGCTTTTACGGCAGCCTATGGAAGGCTGCCCGCGCTCTGGGCCGCCGGGGATACTGGACAACAAAAGTATGGATCACGATCCCCATCATTTTGCTTTTCCTATGGCTGTTCCACAGTCAAAACCTTTCGCCGGACGGGTATGACTGGCTCGTCCATAGTATCCATCCCCGGCACTGGATACGGTATCTTCGAGAACCCTTGGGAACATTGGTATTCCGAGGTGCGACGCTTATCGGAATATGGATAGGAGCCTGGCCTCCGTTAGCGAGTATCGCATTAACAACCTATCTTTGCGGCTTCGCGACGGTGGCGATTCTGTGGCCGACGCTCGGCTACCTCGCTCCTGAGAAAGACGAGCGACTGCTTTGGCTGCTGGCGCTTCTTTCTTCCGGTGGATTCACTCAACTGTTTATCGGGAACATCGAAATCTACGCGGTGCTTATGGTCGCATTTGCGGGGTTTCTCTACTTCGGGATCGCGTATTTGCATAGTACTCGTTCGGCCGCAGCGGTGGGAATTTCGTTTGCTGTTTTATTTGCGACTCATTTATCCGCTGGTTGGTGGATCCCCGCATTTCTGCTGCTTCCCTACCTGCGGTACAGGATTCAGGCCAAAAGGACCGACTTGTGGATACGAGACACGGCGTCAATTGTCGGGATCTTCGCGATCTGTATTGTCTCATTTGCTCTCTGGATGCTCTGGTACGGTTATGGGGGAGACGCCCAGGCCATGTGGGAGCATTTCTGGGGTCCACAGGTGATGCAGGTGGGTGCCGATGGAGCGATGTTCCGCACAGCATCGGAAATCGCTTCTCCCAATACTATTCTGACCATGGTGAACGAGTACTTTCATCTCTCGCCGATACTCTGTGGCCTGGTTCTGTATTTCGTTTGCCGTCCTTTCCGACCGAGAATCGGTTCCAACGAGATCTTTCTGGGACTGCTCGCGGGATTCTATTTTGTATATAGCATTGTCTGGCGACCGGATCGGAAGTTCCCGCAGGATTGGGACATATTTTCCGGCTTAACGCTTCCCGCGCTCTTCTTTCTGCTTCTCTGCTTTCGCCGCAGAATGGAGGACAAAGCGACGTGGTTGTTCCTTGTACGGCCGCTGATAACTTTTTCCGGCTCGCTAGCGATTCTGCACGTGTTGTATAATAATCTGCGTGTCAGCAGCTGGCCTCTACCGAACTAGAGGTCCTGCTCCCGGGGGCGGGATTGATCGTTCGTCGTCGAAGACAGCCTGAGTGCTGCATCCCAAAGCGAGGACAATCTGACCATGGCGTCGGATAACGAAGGGATCCGGAAGGTACAGAATCTCCTGGAGCAGGTCGACCAGTCTTTGAATAGGAGGGGCAATCTTGTCGGTCCGGTCAAGTTGTCCCCTTGGCTGACTGTTAGCAACCTTCCACGGTTTCTGGAGACTATGCGAAATGAAATCCGTGCCGTGGAAGAGGGAAAGGGACCGATCGGCTATCCTGTAACGACCGCTGTGTGGGAGGATCTTGTGAAGAAGCTCGAAATCCTTGCCGAGGTCCTGTCGCATTCTCGCAACGCCTGAAATACACCTCGCCATTCTCGTCCAATGGATCTACATTCGGCAGTTAAAAACAGTATGACGGCTGCAAACCGTTCACGTTTCACAAGTAGTGATCATCCTTATCTGTCACCCCTTTGGTGCTCGGTTCTTAATCTTCTCGAAAGGCCGATCACCAATACCCATGCGGCCCTTCGACGGGCTCAGGAACCGCGCTCGAGTTTCAACTGCCGAATTTAGGATATAGGTTAAGGTCGCCGAATTCCCGTCGATATTTGTTTGACGAGGAGTAGAGTTTACTGTAGTATCTTACGTACACTGTCGGGTCGGAAGCAGCGAATGGTGCTTCCAATACCCTTGTAATTCGTCGATACCTTTCACCGGGCTATGGGGACAGACACGGAGGTCAGAACCATGCCCACACGTTATTTAAAACTCGTAGCATTTCTCACTCTCGCCTTTCTTCTGGTATCGTGTTCCGGAGGCCCGAAACGGTACGGCCGAACACGCTACCCCCAACACGGTCTCGCGTCATGGTATGGGCGAAATCACCACGGCAACACGACGGCCAGCGGTGAGCGTTTCAACATGAACGCGATGACAGCGGCCCATCGGACGCTGCCGTTCGGTTCCAAAGTGAAAGTCACAAACCTGGAGAACGGTAAAAGCGTCAAGCTCCGGATCAACGATCGCGGGCCGTTTATTCGCGGTCGTGTGATCGATGTGTCCTACAAAGCCGCAAGGAAACTTCATTTTGTGCGGCAGGGGTTGGCGCATGTCCGGGTGGACATCGAAAATTTACCTGGTTGATCACCCCATTTCTTTTTGCGGACAGCTTACCGAAGGGCGGTCTCTGCACCGCCCTTTACGTTTTGTACTACAACGTCCTTCACTAGAGCGATGACCGACCCGAATATGCAAGGAGGAGATTGTCGCAGATGCGTCGTTCGGATACCCGTCTTTCCCCCCGAGAACGTTTTCGCAGATGTATGCATTTCCAGTCGTTGGATCGCATCCCCCATATGGAATTCGGCTATTGGAAGGAGTGTTTTGCGAAGTGGCATTCGCGGGGCCTTCCGAATCATCTCAACGATCACGAATCCGTCGAGCGATTCTTCGGCTGCGAGCGCTTTTTCGAGTTGCCCGTTGTGCTGGACCTGATTCCCCCGTTCGAGCCCGAGGTTCTTGAAGAGCGAGGTGAAACTCAAGTCGTGCGCGATGAACAGGGCGTCATTGCGGAGGTATATACCAATGGAACGTCCACAATACCGCACTACTTCGATTTCCCCGTGAAAGACCGCAAAACGTGGGAGGAATTCAAAGAGCGTCTCGATCCTCGTCATCCGGACCGCTATGCGTACGATCTCGACGGACTACGTTCCCAGGTACGAAATAGCAACGAGGCGGTCTCGATCAACGTCGGCTCGATGTTTGGAAAACTGAGGGATTGGATCGGTTTTGAACAGATCTGTTATCTTGTCCATGATGATCGACCGCTGGTTGAAGACATGGTCGACCATATGTGCGAGCTGGTCCTTGAGACGATCACTCCCCTGCTCCGCGAAATCGAAGTCGACGTCGGCTGCGGTTGGGAGGACATCTGTTTCAATCAGGGACCGATGATCTCGCCGCGTATGTTCAGAGAGATGCTCTTCCCACGCTACAAACGAATCGCGGATATCCTGAATCGACACGGGGTCACTGTGATTTTCACGGACTGCGACGGAAACATCCGTCCCGTCGTCTCCATCTGGCTGCAGGCCGGATACAACTGCATGTTCCCAATAGAAGTCCATGCGGGGTCGGATCCGGTTGCGCTTCGAAAAGAGTACGGGAAGGATCTACTTCTCATGGGCGGTTATGACAAGCGCAAGCTCGAATCGAAACGAGACATTTTAGATGAATGGAAACGTCTCGAGTCGACAGTGGCGGAGGGTGGCTTCATCCCGCATGTCGACCATCGCGTACCGGTAAATGTGGACTATGAAGACTATCTGTACTATATGAAATGCAAGAAAGAGCTATTCGGAATCGAGACAATTCACGTAGACTGAAGTGTTGTTTCATTCACAAGTCTCTTGGTCCGTAGAGAATCTTCTTCCATAGGGAGTCTGTGCCATGATCCCACTGGTTTTTTGTGGTACGCCGGAATTTGCATGCCCTACATTACGAGCGTTCATCGAAAGCGATCGCGTCGAGATAAAAGGAATACTGACACAGCCGGATCGTCCCCGGGGGCGCGGACTCCGGCTCGCCGCACCCCCCGTGAAAAAACTGGCCGCACAATACGATCTCTCTGTCTTTCAGCCGGAGAGTCTCGATGAGGAATCGCTTTCGTGGCTCCGACGGGCTTCGCCCGAAATGATTGTGGTCGTAGCATACGCCGCCAAGATACCGAATGAGATGCTTGAGCTGCCTCCGAAAGGCGTCCTGAATCTCCATCCATCGCTGCTGCCGCGCTACCGCGGCGCCGCACCGATTCAGTGGGCGCTGATGCGTGGAGAAACGGAAACCGGGAACACAACAATGTACCTCTCGGAAGAGTGGGATGCCGGCGACATCATTTACCAAGAAAAAGAGCCGATTCATCCCGAGGACAACTACGGCACCCTGTCGGCCAGGCTCGCAGAAAAGGGCGCTCATCTGATGTTGAAGACTGTTATCGACGTGTCCGCCGGTACGGCACCGCGCATTCCTCAGGATGAGAGCCGGGTGACGTGGGCCAGATTGATCAAACCGAAACACGAAACGATCGACTGGACACGCTCTGCCGGGGAAATCCACAACCAGGTGCGGGGGTTGTCGCCCGCTCCAGGCGCGAGAACAACTTATGAGGGGAAAGTGTTCAAGATCCTGCGCACGGAGGTCCCATCCATTCCCAGCGAAGGGGCACCGGGCACAGTCGCAGATACATCATTTGGGACGGTTCGGGTAAATACCGGGGAGGGGATATTGGAACTGCTCGAAATCCAACCGGCAGGAAAGAAACCAATGCCCATTGCTGCATATCTCCGTGGACACAGCGTCGAGCCGGGCTCGCAATTTGAGTAGTAGATTGTGTCCGTCGAGTTCGGTTCAGCGTCGCTCGCGGCGCTCGGCGGCAGCCATCCGGCGAACCAGTTTTCTCTTTGCCTCTCTTTCCTTCCTTGCCTCTTTTTCCTGTGGCGTTTCTTCCTTGGGTTCCTCGACCTTCGGTTCGGGCGGCGCCTCGGGTTCCGGAGCGGGTGGCTGCTCGACGGATTCGGCCTGCGCCAACACCTCCTGCCCTTCCTCGGTCGGTCCAAGTTCCTCCTCCCGGGATCGGACAATTGCCGACAGACGTTTCCGCTCGAAAGACATCAATGAAGCCAGTCCGACCATTCCTTCCGGAGGTTCCTCGAATTGATGGATCGCGTAATCCCAGCGGGAGGTCCGGGTTAGTTGCGTCTGTTCTCCTCCCCGCAGACCCTCTTGCACCCGCCCTCGCGTCAGATTCAGCACGTGCTCGTAGACGCTCAATTCACGCTGACACAGATCCCGAACATGTTCTTGAGCGGCTTTCAGATCGTTCACGCTGTAACCGAGTATCGCTTCCGTGGTCTCCCCCGACTGGATCATCCGTTCCGTAATAATGATGCGTTCATACAACTCGACATTGTTGGTCAGGACCTTCCCCAAGCGATCCCGTTCATCCATGAGTTCCTGGATCAAATCGCTCACAACCTGCTCACAACGCTGAAACTCCTTTTTCAGCATGATGTGGTCGCTGGGCAGCTGTTCTTTGAGGTTGTCGATGGTGACAAGGTCGTAGGCAATGGATAAAACCAGCTGGCGAAGATTGGCGAAATGTTGACTCAACATCTCCCGCAAGGTCATGCGCCATACCGGCTGAACGAGCAATCCGTTGTCGCTCCGCTGAGCGGTTTCGACTGTTTTCGAGTAATTCTTTACGCCCTCGGGCAGAAGCCAATGGGCACCGTCCGTCCAAGCGACGCACGTGATGTCTTCCCCAGGATGTTGCCCTCGGACGATGCGATCCTCGCGGCCCATGAGTTCACGACACTTTTGGATCTTCCCCTTTGTCAGCTGCCACGGGTCGTCGACCCCGGTCAACTGCCGGAATGTGGCGAAATGAACTTGGACCTTATACAGCGCGGACAGCACGCGGTCCGGGGGTGCGATGGAGTCGTCTGGCATGATGTTGAACCCGCCCGCAAACGATAAACTTCGGCCTCACCCACCGATCTGAAAGGATACACTATCCGTAGTGAATACAATAGATTTGCACACACAATAAAGGTAGGGCTAACCGCTGCACGAGTCAGCCGAATTCGTTATAGTCTGCCCATTCTCAGGTTGTTTCGAAAGGGAGAAATGCTCCCGTGGAGGATTAAAATAACCGAACTTTAAGCGGTCGAACCGGGACCGGATTTCCTCGAGCGCAAAACGCACCCCCCGTGAGCATGAAAGTCTGTCCAGACCGAGCGCAGCGATATAAACATCCGGGTCGATGTTCAGGTTCTTCCACTGAATCATGTGGACCCCCGTCTGTTCCAGAAATCGGCTAAATGCGTGCAGTTCACTTTCATGATCCGTCAGACCCGGGAAGATCAGATAATTCACCGAGACGAAAAGTCCTTCCTCCACAGCAAGCCTCGAGGACTCCACGACATCCTCAAATCCGTACCCGTTCGGCTTGTGATACAATTGATAGAATTCACGTTGCGCGCTATTGAGACTGATACGGATACTGTCAAGGCCCGCTCGTGCAAGCCGCCTGACCGCATCCGGAGAATAAGCGTTCGTATTCATGTGAAGCGTTCCACAGCGAGTCTGGCGGCGCACTTCGATAATCAGTTCTTCCAGGAAATCGACCTCGCACAACGGTTCCCCTTCGCAGCCTTGTCCGAAACTGATCATTCCCAAAGGTGCTTTATTGAGATGCGGCACGATCGCTTCCAGCGCCTCCTCCAGCGTCGGACAGAAGTCGATGCGGGCATGGGAAGGGGGTATTGGACTGTGCTCCGGTTGACGGGAAATACACCCTTCGCAGGAAGAAGGGCAATGTTGCGAAACGGGCAGGCCGCCTTCCCATCGTTCGAGGAAATAGTTCTTCGCTGCGAGACAGTTGTTGTTTTGCGCACAGTTCGCGAGGTGCCGCAGAAGGCGGTTCTTCGGATGTTCATCCAATTTCAACTTGATTCGCTGCGCGATCTCGGCCTCATCAAATCCCGCGGGATCTCCTTTCGGATCCCGTTCGATTGGAAAGGCCGTCACACAGAATCCATCCTCTCGCCAGGCAACCGCCCCGTAAGCCCACAACGGGAGGGGACGCGAGCTGTCCTGCGAGCGGGCGCTGGGGAGATGGGAGCGGATGTAACCTGGCGGCGTAAACGCGCTTACCGCCGAGTAGCCCCGTGGCCCCGGACGAAAATGAGACTGCTGTTCGTCCCATCCCACAGCGTTCCTCTCAGGCAGTAAGAACACGTCGCTTGCCTCGGGCAGAGAGATCCATTCGTCGGACTCCGGGACGACTTCGTGTATCCCTAAACGGGCAGTTGCCGCCAACTGCGGGTCGTCAAAGATCAACCCGTCGGAATCGCAGTAAACCATTCGAGGCCGGTTCATTCGCCGCTGCTCCCAATTGAAGAATCGTCATCTGTATAGTAGGGGCGATCCTACCCATGGTGCAATAGCCGGGCGACGACCACCCGCGTCCATCGTACCTTGATGAAATGAACCCCGCCTATCAAGATGAAGGATAGGCAAAACACATCCTTCGAGGTGAGTCAATGAAAGCAGCTGTCTTTCTCGGGAATGAGAAAATCGAAGTGCGCGAAGAACCGATTTCAAGTCCTCCGCCGAACGAAGTGTTGGTAAAGGTCTCGGCTTGTGGAGTTTGTGGAACCGATGTTCATCTGTACGAAGGCACGGCCTTGGGAGCGACGCCACCGGTGGCGCTGGGACATGAGATCACCGGGACTGTTGCAGCCTGTGGCGAGAATGTCGACGATCTCCGTGAAGGACAGACTGTCTGTATCGATCCGGTCGTAGGATGCGGCGTGTGTCGATTCTGCCGGCGCGGCCGGACGAATCTCTGCACGAATTATACGATTATCGGATATGCACGGTGGGGAGGATTTGCAGAATATGTCCTGGCTCCCAGAAGCCATGTATTTCCTATCGCAGACCATGTGGGAAGCAAAGGCGGGATTCTTGCTGAAACCCTGGCGTGTGTGCTTAACGGCTATAACCGGATACAAATCGAGCCCGGTTCGGACGTGCTGCTGGTTGGCGCCGGTACTGTGGGCCTTCTTTGGAGCAACCTGATCAAACATTCGTGTGTGGCATCCTTAGTACAAGTGGATGTCGTGGAACAACGTGTGGAAGCTGCTCGAAAGCTGGGCGCGGATAAAGCCTTATTCACGGGAAACCCGGACGCAATCCACGACTTCAATCAAGAATACGGGCAAGACTTCGATCTTGTTGTCGATTGCAGCGGGACACCGGAAGGTATACTGTTCGGTCTGAAGCATGTACGGCCTGGGGGAACATTTCTTGTATTCGGCGTATGCGAAGCGGATGTAATGATTCCGATCGCCCCCTTTGACATATTCAATCGCGAGTTGAGCATTATCGGTGCGAAAATGCCCCCGAGAACATTGCCTCAAGCGATCCAGCTGCTCGAAGCAGGGCTAATCGACTGCGAAACAATAGTCACAAGTACGTGGGGACTCGAGGATGTCGAATCCTGCCTGCACCGCTTCGTGTCCCAAAAGGATGCAGACATCAAAATGTCGGTGGTACCCGATAAAACGTAACCGATACCCGGTAGACCATCAGGGCAGTTGGGTATCTTGTTCGAGATCGGCTTGAAGGTCTTCGAATAGATCGCCTTTGTACTCGATTTTGGTCTCTGGACGCTGGATAATCTCCTCAATCCATTCGACCATGCCTCGGATGAGTTTTCGGTTATAAAGCCAGTCTTTCAGAGACCGTCGCTCGTGGACCTTGACTATGTGGTACCCGAGAGAAGTCTGGATAGGGGGCGTGGGTTCCCCGACCGGCAAATCGAACAACTGCTCGAACTCCGGAAAGACCTCGTTTCGTTTCAGCCATCCCAGTGAGCCACCGTCTTCACGTGTGGAATCGTGCTCCGACAGTTCCTGAGCCAGCTTCGCGAAGTCTTCTCCCGATTTGGCTCGAAGCGCGACAGTGTCCGCCCTGGCCTGGTTGGCCTCCAGCTGTTCCTGCGAAGCATTGTCGGGCACACGCAAGAGAATATGACTAACCCGAATCTGCTCCACCTGTTTCCATTCTTCCGGATGTTCTTCCTTGAACTCTTCGACTTCCTTCTCGGTGGGCGGATCGACCCGATCCCGCAGAAGCTGCGGTGCGACCTTTTTGACCCAATATTCCTGGCGGGCGAGCTGACGGCATTCGATTCGCAAGCCTTCCTCTGTTAACCCATTCTTCTGCATGTGTTCTTGAAAGGCTTCTTCGCTATCGAACTGTGACCGATATTTCTTCACATTCTCTTCGGTCATCTGCTCGATTTCACGCTCCCAGATACGCTGATTGAAGCCACGTTCCGTGAGGATCGATTTGCACTCCTGTGAGAGGAGAATGTCTTTCATTCTCTCGCGAAGAACACGGGCACGAAGTTCGTCGTACTCTTCGCGCGTCATTGAATCGACGGGCCGTCCGGTGTTCAACATCCACAGGGTGGCCATCAACTCATCCAACTCGCTTGTGAAAACCAGTTCACCGTTGATCTTCGCTTCGATCGATTCGATGATCTCGGCGGACGCAGGCGCCGCCGCAGCGAAGCAACCGGCAATCAAGACGATAACAAAACAACGCATGTATACTCCTCCTGGCGAGCCGAACCTTCACGTCGGCTCGTGATGCTGATCGGTTCAGTCTTCTCTCTACTCCACTTTCACCTTTCTCGCACGAGGAGCGTCTTTCCGGCCCGCCTTTTCGAGTGAATCGATTCTGCGGTCGATAAGCGATTTCACACCGCGCCAGAATTCGATTTTCGATTGACGAAAATGCTCCATCTCCTCGCCGGGAAGGTTGAAAACAAAGTCGAACATCTCACGCATTGGACAGGAACCGGATTCCCGACTCTTGTCGTTGTGGCATTCGGATTCATTCTCTGGACTCATCGGTTTCACCTCCGAGTTCGACTCTAAGTTGTCCCTCGGTAAGAACAGCCTTCCGAGGGTACATCCCGGCAAATGTACGTGGAATGCTGATATGTTTTCGAAAGTTCCCGATTTGGACGATTAGGTCCTCTGCTGTTGCGGTTACGTCCACCTCGCCTTTTACCGCGAACGGAAGCGCCAGGGTTACAACACCTACGCCGTCTTCCTTCACAAACCGAACGGTTCGCTCCGTGACAAACCGGTCAACCGGATCGCGGGTATCATAGAGCCCATCGGCCAATCTGCGCAATCCCTTCTCCCCGAGTACCTCCGCCTCGAATGCACGAACTTCTGCAACGGGCACAGGTGTAAAAAGGTCTCTGATCTCTTCGATATATCCACGCTGTTTATCGCGCCATTCCTGGAAATAGGCGAGATCCGCCTCCTCGGGCAGGACTCGGTTGACAATGACCAGATCGACACACAAGCCATATAGGGCAAAATACATAAAGGCACGCTGCGTTTCTTTGATCACCATTCGCTCCGGATTGGTAACCAATCGAACGCTCGTGATCGCAGTATCCGACAAAACCTTCTCAATTCCTTCCAGTTTCTGAAAAAGGCTCTCGATATTCGCAAAATATCGGTCTTCCGGCAGGGGAATCGGCGATACCCCTTTCAGAAGTGGACGAGTGGCTTTGAACAACCCTCGCTCCAATTTGAAGATTTTGTTCATGTACCACTCAAGCGTGGTCGGCATACTGACAAACCGGATCGATTCGCCGGTCGGTGCGCAATCGAGAATCATCACATCGAACCGTTCTTCTCGTATGTAGCGATTGATGTGAAGTAGCGAGGAGATTTCCTCCATCCCGGGGAAGATTGCAACCTCCTCCGCCACAATTTGATCGAGACCTGAAACATTCAAAAGACTGGAGATATAAGCATGAACTTCACCCCAATTCTCGGTGAGTTCCTCTTGAATACTGATTTCCTGAATCCATAGATTGTCGGCGACCTGATGCGGTTCGCCACTCGCCAGATCGTAAAGCGAGCGCTCTAAATCGAATGCGTCGGAGAGAGAATGGGCCGGGTCAAGCGACATCACGAGGGTGCGAAGCCCCTTCTCCGCACAAAACAGTCCCGTTGCTGCGGAGATGCTGGTCTTCCCGACACCGCCTTTACCCGTATAGAAAAGAATGCGCATGTATCGTCTTCCTTTGGAGTACTTTATCACTCCATGGCGTGGTCAAACAGCGCTGCTTATAAATGGTACGAACAACAAAACACAATGGTTATGCTATCAATCGTCCAGTCTGTAACCTTCGCCTTCCTGAAATCCGCCAGGCGTGGCAGAAAATCCCGTTGTAGTTAGATTCATGGTATCATCGCTGCTGGAAGACATCAAAAAGGAGCACACTCAAGTCATGTCCGTAAGCGTTTCTTACAAATGGAAACCGCTGGAGGATTTGCCGGAGAATTGGCAGGAACTTGCGAGTGAGGAACCCGAAGCGCTTGCGAGTGTCTGGCAGGAACAACGCGCCTCCCTGGTTCAGACAGATGCCTGGCAAGTCTTTCTCAAACGACTCCAGCGAGAATGGGCGATTGAGACTGGAATCATCGAACAGGCGTACACTTTAGATCGTGGTGTTACACAAGTTCTGATCGAAAGAGGGATAGACGCGAGCCTGATATCGCACGCAGACACCGATAAGGACCCGGAATATGTTGCCAGAGTTATCCAGGATCACGAAGAGGCGATGGAAGGTCTATTTGCCTTTGTAAAAGGGGAACGCGAGCCGTCCACGGCATACATAAAAGAGATTCATGCGGTCATGATGCGAAACCAAGTATCTTCGCCGGCCAGAAACAGCTTCGGGCGTCATGTAGAGACCCCACTTCTTCGAGGGGACTACAAAAAACGGCCAAACAACCCACTACGCCCCGACGGGACCCTGCATCAATACTGTCCACCGGAACAGGTAGCTTCTGAAATGGACAGACTGATCGAACTACACAAGGCTCATCAGCAGATCGAAGTTCCGCCTGAGGTCGAATCCGCATGGTTTCATCACCGGTTTAGCCAAATCCATCCTTTCCAGGACGGAAATGGGCGAGTGGCACGAGCACTCTCTACGTTGATATTCATCAAAGCGGGCTGGTTTCCTCTGGTTGTCAGGCGAGACGACCGCGAAGCGTATATCATCGCTCTGGAGGAAGCAGATAAAGGTAATCTCGAAAATTTGATTTCCCTGTTTGTCTCCCTCCAGAAAAGGGCGTTCGTTCAGGCTCTTGGATTGTCTACAGAAGTTCTCCGAAGACAACAGGTGGATGAGGTGATTGCATCTGCGCGAGCTACATTGCTGAAAAGACGCGAAGCAGCAGACCGTGAATGGGAAAAAGCTAAAGAAACGGCAAAGGTTCTTCAAAGTAAAACTCAGAACAGATTCCAGGATGTTGCCGACAAACTTCGTAGTGAATTGTTATCGATCTCTGCGGATTACAAATTCTTCGTCGATAATGAGGAACCTGAGGGTAACCGTGGTCATTACTTCCGGTGGCAAATCGTCGAGACAGCCAGAGAGCTGGGCTACTTCGCGAATACAGACGTTTTTCATACGTGGACGCGCCTTGTTCTGAGAACCAAGACCCAAGCCGACATTCTTCTTTCCTTTCACAGCATCGGCCACGAGTATAGAGGGCTTCTGGCAGTGTCAATGTGCTTCTTCCGACGTGAGGAAGTGGAAGAGGAAAAGCGAGAAGTAACGGACCGGACCACGATCTCGGGCGAGATATTTCAAATCAATTATCGAGAAAGTGTCGAGTCGACAGAACGCAGATTTCAACGGTGGATGGAAGAGGGATTAATCAAAGGATTGGAGATCTGGAAAAAGGGAATCTGACCGTTCTCGGCATTTGAAACGGTAAAGAAAGCACAAAAACAAAGCCAGGAATCATCCAATCACTGCGGAACGTTGAATAGAGCATTCGACTTCGGAACGGGAGGTTCGTGAGGTTCAGATCGAATTCGGTCGAACGGGGCGAGCATGGCGCGGACACGGCACTGCTCAATCTTGCTCCAATCGAGAAGTCCGCGCTTGTGGTCGGCCATCACTCTCTCGCCGGACTTGAGAATACAATACTTGGCGTACTCTTTTCCGGCGTCTTCTACGAGGACTGAGCCACTTGCGACCTCGACCTTTGTCTCGCGGCCGTCGAGTGCAACAGCAAAACAAGTCCCCATCACTTTCACTGTCGCTTGAGGAGTTGTGACTGTAAATCCCTCCATGGGAACCGTTTGTACATCGAAAAGCACCGTACCGCGCCTCAGGCTAATCCAGCGTCCTTCTCCGTCATTTTGATACGCGTCGATCGAGAAAACGGCACCCGAACGAGCAACCATCAGACTGCCGTCCGGCAATTCCAGGACTTCACCCTCGGGGCTGTCACAGCGCATATTCTCCGAGAGACCTACCTTGAACGGCTCTCCTCCGTAAGGCTTCACTGTCACTGAACGGTGTCCGCCCTGGTTGACCAACCAGATCGAAAAGAGAGTCACCGCACAAACCAAGAACAGAGCCATCGCCGTCACCGGATGGTAGCGAAACGTCTGTTTGATCGCTTTTCCCGTCAAATTATACCGCAGCAACGACCACAACCGTTTGTGCCATGGCTTGGGAACCATGCCCGGCAACTCGCTCATAATCTTCCTGGTGAAATTCTTCGAAAGGGGATGAGATTCAGCAGACGCCTGGAAATGCGAGTACAGTCGATCCTGAAACGGCTGGACATCCGCCAAAAACTCCCTGCATCGGCGGCAGTTCTCCAGATGCCGCTCCACGCGAAGCCGATCCTCGGGAGACAACTCACCGTCCAGATACAGCCAGATCTCTTGTTCCCATTCCGAAAAACAACACTCAGGCACCATCGTAGTTCCTCACAATAGATTCCACTTGCTCACGCAACAATCGGCGACCCTCGAAGAGTCTGGATTTCACTGTCACTTCCGGAACATCGAGCATCCGGGCAATATCTCGATACGAGTAGCCGCCTATGTACTTCAAACGCAGAAGACTTTGATATTTATCCGGAAGCTGCTGCATCGCCCTCAGCATTAAAGCCAATTGATCGTCCTGAGTCTCCTCCTGCGACGGCTTCACGGCTAGAGTCTCGGCCTGTTCAACCGGAACCTGTTCGCCGATTACACGCCTTTTCCTCAACACTACATAGCATAAATGCCGGGTCGTGCCGAACAACCACGAGCCGAATTTGGCCGGATCCCGGAGATCCGGTAAACGTCGGTAAGCCGAAAAGAAAGCTTCCTGAGCTACATCCTGCGCATCCTGCCAGTTTCCCAGCATGGAATACGCAAGACCGTATACCTGTCTCCGGTACCGATCCACAAGCGTCTGGAACCAGTCCCGCCTTCCGGATAGAACGCAGTACACCAGCTCCGCATCGCTCCATTTGTCCGGCGATCCGTCACAAGTCATTGCAAGATCTTCACTTGCGCGACTCGTGTCATTCAACATCTGAAGCCTCTTCTATAAAAAATGTGTCGTTTGGAGGCAAAAAGTTGATCCTCGAGTGGATTTTTTTTGACCACACTTCCGATTATAGCGAATTCGGAGAGCATAAACCGTGTACCATGACCGTGAGAAGCAAACTGTCGATGGGAGGACAAGAATGCCCAAACGATACGACGCCCTAACTCTCGATTTGTACGGTACCCTGTTGGTCCAGGATCTCGGTTCAGAGAGTTTTCACGACGTGTGCGCCGGCTTCTCATTGGATTCCGAGGTGATCCTGGCTCTCGGCCAAGCCTTCGAACCGGAATTAAGAGAAGATTTCCGAGCGCTACTCCATCAGACTACCCCCAATCGAGAGGAATTCTCAACTCTGGAAAGCATGTTTCAGACTGCATTTGGACGGCTGGCAGCCCGAATGAAACTGGAAATCGATGTCGCCATTCTCGCACAACGGTTGATCCGAAAGCTGGGAGAAGCGCCGGCGTTTCCCGAAACGAAGCCCGTCCTGGAGCGACTCGAGAGAGACTATCCGATATGCATTGTCTCCGACGGAGACATCGAGATGGTGAGAGGAGCCCTCGCCTATAACGGCCTGGAACGCTTTCCCGCTATCATCTCAGAGGAACACCGGGCATATAAAATCACTCGAAAAACCCCGCTATTTGAACGCGCTCTAGAGATTCTCGGCACATCGCCGGACCGAACCCTTCACGTCGGCGACCAGGCGTCCGACGTTTACGGGGCGTATCAGTCCGGCCTGGACTGTGTGCGGATCAACAGAACAGGGACTCCCATCCCCGAAGGTATCCCGGAACCAATCGCGGAAGTACTTGATTTGGAATCCTTTATGCTTTGGCTTACCGAACGGTGCACCTGAGGTTCAGAAAAATTTGCAACTTTTTGGCCGGTCGTGCGAATTCCCCTATGAAAGACAACAACACGGACGGACAGATGGTGCTCGCAGCCGTTGAACCGAACCCCGCATCCACCCGAGCGGTCGAACCGGTCTTCGATGAATCGGTCCTGGAATCGGACGACGCATTCAATCGATTGGCCGAGAAAACCGCTCCCGTAGTCTACCGTTTCCTGATACGGATGGTCGGTTCACGAGAGGACGCTGAGGATCTCACACAGGATGTCTTTCTGGCGGCTTATCAAAGCAGGTGCAAATTACGGGTGGGCGCTCCCGCCCTTCCCTATCTGCTCACCATCGCCCGCAGAAAAGCAATTTCGCTATACCGATGGAGAACGATCCGTTCACTGCTGCGCCCGATAGACGATCGGGAAGACCAATCGGCGGTAGATCCGGCGCTATCACCACGCGAACAGACAGAGAGCAGCCGACAGCAGAAGCGAATCGAATCCGCCGTAATGAAACTGAATCCAAAAGAACGTGCGGTGATCGTTCTTCGGCTCTTCGAGGAACGGCCATACGAGGAAATAGCGAGAATCATGCGGAAGCCGATCGGTACCATAAAAAGCACCGTGTTTCGGGCCGAGCGAAAACTCCGTACGTACTTGGCAGAAGCAGGAGCGAGACAATCATGAACGAAACCTGCAAACAACCACGTGAAGATCTGCTCTTGTTCATCGAGGCCACCGAGTTCAACCGAGACGGGGCCTCAGAGGAACAGTGCGCGGAGATCGCCGGACATCTGGAGTTCTGTGAAATCTGCCGGGCCGAAACCGACCGAATTCGCGCTGATCTTTTCGAACTTCATAACAGTCCGACACCGCCCGTTCCGAAGAATCTCCACGCGCTGATCCGCAATAGAATTCGAGAAAGCAGGAAACCTCCGGCGCGTTACCGAATTCCGGCATGGGCATTTGCATCTGTCGCTGTTGTGCTCATCGCGGTCGTTTTCTCCTTACCCAAAGAACAGCCCGAGAATCGTCCCGCTGCTCCACAGGAAACGGCGGAACTTGCGAAGTTACTGGACGAACAGGAGCGCTGGATCGTAATCCTCGGTTCGACGCTCCAAGACATGAAGAACCCGGAGCACGAAAGACTCTACGAAGCCGGGACCTATGTCGTTTCACGTCTGGATCGTACGACGGACGCGCTGCGGCAAGCGATCCACGAAGGGGGACTCGATCCCCGAATGACCTCGGAATATCAACAACGTGTGCGTCAACAGATCGATCTGCTGAAGAATATCTACTTTGAGAGTTCCTCGTCGTGACGACGGCAGGATCTCTCGCGGTATCGCGTCAATCGACGGGGTGGAAAAAAGTCACGAACACGGATTTCAACCCCCTCCTAACCTCCCCCGATCTTCGGGGGAGGAACAGGCTCTTCTTCTCCCCCAAAGGAGCCACGCTTGCGTGGCTGCCGCAAGGGGAGATACAGAGGGGGTTGTCTTCACGAGAATCGCGAACCCGGTAGATCGTGGGCAAAACCGGGCAGAAGGGGCGGGGACGACATGCGATCAACAGACAACGAATGACTTTTTGCCGCGCCATCAAGAGAGGCGAGAGTTCGGGCGGGGTTGACGACAGAGAACCACTTTTGACTAAGGAGTATGAACCATGAACGGAAGATTACTGAATACGTGTTTCCTCGTTTTTCTTGTCGCGGGGGCAATACCTCCGGTGGGCGCTGAAGATACAGGAGGAGCCAGAGTCTCGGTCGAAGTTCAGGAAATCGAGCAAGAGATTCAGAAGCGGATCGCCGATGTAAATGAGCGAGTGGCCCAGGCAACCCAGCGGATCCCGGAAATGCAGAAAAGGGTCCAAGAGAGAGTGGCTCAAGCAAGTGAACGTGCGATGCAGGTGCACCAGGAAGCGCTTGAGCGGTCGAAACAGGTCCTCGAACGGCAACGCGAACGTCTCGCCCAAATGAAAAAGCAACTTCAGAAGCGCAAATCGGACATTCTCGCGTTCAATGAATGGGAAAACGATTTTCGGGGAGAGATTGTGGAGGAAAAGTCCGAATTCGAGTTTCCTGCATCCGAGATTGGAAAACTCTCGGTTGAAACCCAGTTTGCATCCATCCTTGTGCGGGCGGAAGACGTGGACACGATCAGGATATCCGCGGTTCGTCAAGCCGGTGCGCCAAGCCAAGAGGAAGCTCAAGAGGAGCTGGTTACTATCGAACTGACTGTTGAAAAAAGAGAGGGTGTGTTATCAGTAAAAAACCGCATGGAAGGCAGTAGTGAAAACGTTCGTCGAACCGAGATCGTCGTTGTACTTCCACCCAACGCCGAAACGAGTATTACAAATGAATTCGGACCAATGGCGATCAAAGGACTCGCCGCCGATTTGGAGATCGAGGCGCAATTTGCCCCGACAACGATCGAGGATACCAAAGGAGAGCTCGACATCCGGAACGAGCATAGTGCCCTCACTGTCAGGCGACACGAGGGTGGAGGGAAGGTCAAGTCGTCCTTCTCCACAGTCCATCTCGATGACATAACAATAACCGATGATGTCCACATCCAGAGCGATTTCTCTCCGATTATTCTGACCTTGGCGGAAAAAACGGAGGCGGAGATCAGGGCCAACGCAGGAAAATTCGGAGTGATTCACAGCGAGCTTCCCGGTGCGGACCCCCAGACCGGGAATCAACTGAAAGCCACGCTCGGAGACGGCGGGCCGCGAATCGAACTGGTGACGGATTTTGGAGACATTCATATCGAGGGAGAAAACATCAATGTCTCGGATTGGTCTATGATCTCAAAGCCGTTGGTTACAGTACCCGACATGCCGAGCATGCCGCCGATGAATATGGATGTCTCTGTCGTCCCGAAGGTTCCCCGGATACCCGAGACCCCGGACATACCGGATGTATCCAGAATCATCGACGACGCGTTTACGGCAGCCTTCGGAGAAAGAAGGGTAGAAGAAGCGTATCGCGAAGAGTGGACTATCCCCATCGAGAATCCCGCGAATCTCCGGATGCTGGACATTCACCACGACCACGGGAACATCATCGTGGTCGGAACGGAATCGGGTCCTTATGATATCCAAGCGGTAAAACGCGTTTACTCCGATTCGGAAGAACGAGCCAGAGAAGTTGCGGATCAATACACCATCGAAGCCGAATACAGACGTGCGACTGCGACGCTGAAGATCGAGAGTGTTCGCCCCAGAAATACACCGAAGGGAATCGACGGAGCAGCCATTGATTACTTTGTCAGAGTTCCAAAGGACATTTCGCTGAACGTCGACGCCGATCACGGGGATTTCGAAGCCCGCAGTATCCGTGGAGACGTTGACGTTCATCACGACCATGGCCACGTAACGTTGAGAGACGTGAGGGGTGGAGTCTATTCAGAAGTGGATCACGGAAACCTGGCGATCAACGCGCTGGTCAGCGATAACCTTGAGATTGAACACGACCATGGGAATGTCGAGGTTGATGATTGTTCCGGTCCAATTGAATGTACCATCGATCACGGAGACGTCATCCTGGACGATATTTCGGGGCCGCTCAAACTCAACTACAAGCACGGCAACGTTCGCGTTGTCACAGACGATGACCTCCAAGGTGAATGGGAGATCGAAGGTAGACACGGAGACTGTTATCTCGTCCTCTCATCGGATGCACAAGCGAGTTTGTCTCTGGAGACGAAGCATGGAGAAATCAAAAGCACGTGGCCGATAGAGATCCAGAAGGAACGGCATTATCAAACGGCAACTGTCGACCGAAACGGTGGCGGCACGTCCCTTGGAATTACGGTCCGAGGCGGAGATATTCGGATCGATTGAAATCGTTTGGATCAGGGTAATCGGTCGGATCGGATTATTCAATCTGATCCGTCCGATCCGTCTCAGATCACCGTCTTCAATCCTGCCATTTCTCCCTCATGACAATCTGATCGAGAGTCAAACGGTTCTTCGGGCGCCATTCGTCCGCCGGGTATCCCAATGTCACGAGGTCGACAATGCGGACCGTCTCGGGAATCCCCAGCAACTCCTTCGCCTGATCTTCAAAGAACGCACCGATCCAACACGTACCCAAACCTTCCTCGACAGCCTGGAGCGTCAAATGATCGATCGAGATCGCGACATCGATCGGGTAGCATAATTGACCGCAGGTCATTACATGGTTATCCGTTACGGCGCACGCGGCAATCACAACGGGCGCTTCAGCGACAAATCGTTGACCTCGAGCGATCTGAGACAGTTTTTTCCTTGTTTCCGGATCCTGAATAACTACATAGCGCCATTCCTGTTTGTTGTTCGCCGAAGGGGCAAGCCGGGCGGCCTCCATAACTCGCTCCAGCTTCTCCTCCTCAACAGGCCGGTCTTGATAAGAACGGACGCTGTATCGTTTTCGGATTGCTTCGCTGACATTCATTAGCGACCTCCGTGTGAGAGTTTCTTGTGCATTTCATCAGCTCATTTTTGGGTATCGCCTAAGCGCCGGGGCTTCTCAAATTCCTCTTTCATCGTGCGTGGCAGTACCCATACGCCGTTGCCTTCCTTATTTGTGAAGTATAGGAAAGATATCGACGGTTTCAGAGCGTTGCCGTCCGCCCAGAACGCATAGAATTCAGGATGCGCGTTGACCGGTCGGCGAACATAAGTGTGATTTCGCTCGCTGTTCGAGGTCAGTTGCGCAACCTTCTTCCAGGTCCTCCCACGATTCTTGCTGAGCCACATCTCCACTTCGCCGCCGGTACAGTACTCCTGCGGACCGGACCCGGTCGGTCCGATCACGCGCCAAACGCCGTCCGGTTCGATGTAGAGGCTCCCCATATCGTAATTGTGATCGGAAGCGGTCACGGGAAGAATTTCCCACGTCTCTCCTGTCCACCGTGCGGTTGTCCAGATTCGCGGATCGTTCTCCGGGCCGGACTCGTACCCTTTGCTGAGCAGATACAGGATCACGGGATGTCCGTTCTCATCAAAATTGATGTCTTTCATGTAGACCAACAAATCCTCGGATTCGTAATCGTAAACAAGCGCTTTGTTTTGTGGTTGATCCAACGGGGTTTCGAGTACATCCCCCTGAGCATTCTTCCACGTGGCCCCATAGTCGGTGGTTTCCATGTAGTACAGGTTGGTTCTCGAATTCAGGCCCAGTTTCGGTTTTGGCGGATGATAATTGAACGAAGTGCCGCATTTGTTGTTCCAGGTTCTACTGATTTGATAATGACCCGCAAATCCAGCATGTTTTCGTGTCTCACTCCATTGGACACCGTCCACGCTGGTCCGGGAGTAGAGCTCCCTGCCCGCCGTGTACTTCGTGAACAAAAACAGAAACCCGAAATCGTTGAAATACCACGGTTGTGGATAGGTAAATTCCTGTTGTTCGATGAATTCGAACGAGTCGATCTTGTATGGTTCGCAGCTCTTGTAGATGTACCCGTCTTTGCCGCCGTGAGCACTCATGAATACCCACAAATACCCATCCCTGTCGATGCTGATCGTCGGATTGTGATGAGCGTCCGCTGTTCCCTTCTCACGAATTATCCTCGGTCGCGGTACCATGCCCGTCTTGTGATCGTAGTAGGAAATCATCTCAAGCAGCGGCTTCTCTTCTCCGAGGCCTCTCGTCCCCCCGTATACGAAGAATGTTTTCTCGGCTTCCTCGGAATACACACAATGAGGGATATGCTTTGCACAGTAGGTCCCGAGACCCCCGCTGTACTTATAGCGATACCGGTCCTTTGACGGCTGGTTGCTGTACCAAATGCCTCGATATCCCTCCGCAGTCGGACATTCCTTCGATTCCTGGTCCGCTGCGCATTCCGCAACAGAGAACAGTGCGAGAAGAGCAGCGATAACCAAGATACGGGGATTGAGTAATGATCGGATGTGAACGGACATATCGTCTCTCCGTGACAGGTTTGCGTATTGATCTGAAGATCACCTTTGATCCTACCATGGATTGAATTAGGCTACACTGTTGGTAACAATCGATGTGCATCGCCGATAGACGCTTTCCGTGGACGCCCGGTGCGGCTTTCGACAGTCTATCGTCGAGGGATATGAAATGGCTTCCGTAAGCCGGATTGTAGAACGTGCATTTTTCCTCTTCCGGGACTTGATCGCAGATCTGCTGGGGAAGACCTTGCTTCAGCCGAATGCGCTCACGAGCCTGGGAGTGATTCTCGATCTGGTTGCCTTCTGGACCCTTTCGAAGGGATATCTCTTTGGGTCAGGCATACTGATCGCCCTCGGAGGGGTTTGCGATTTGTTGGACGGCGCTCTGGCGCGCCGAGCCGGACGTGCAACTCCATTCGGCGCGTTCTACGACTCGACCATGGACCGGATTTCCGACATGGCGGTATATGGAGGATTGCTGGCGTACTACGCATCGCTCGATAACGTGACTCTTGTCGTCATCACCTTTCTGGCGATGTCCGGGTCGATTATGGTGAGTTATACACGAGCACGGGCGGAATGTCTTATTCCTAAATGCAAAGTCGGAGTCATGGAACGTGCGGAGCGCACGATCATATTGATCCTGGGTGCTCTATTCAATCGAATGCCGATGGCTCTTTGGATTATCGCAGTTGGTGCATGGCTCACCACGACCCATCGGATTGTCTATACGAGGGGGGAGCTACGAACTCACCATGGTCAGTAGAGTTTTCCATTGTCTAAAATCGGTCGTATTCTGGGAGTATGAGAGGGGGACGTGGCAGTACGATCTTCTCGCCCTCCTGATTTTGATCCTATTGCTACTATCATCACCGGGGTTTTCACGAAGTTGGATTCACCAGTCCTGGCCCCTGGGTCCTCATACCGAGACGGTTTTGGAGCAACCATCGAACGAAGAATCCCTACCCGCAGAAAGTACACAATGAGACATAAAGAAGACTGTATCGATTGTTCGAGACGGCAAGCCGAACGAGTATTCACATTAGCGATCCGCGATCCTGAAGTCCGCTCGAAGCTTCAAGGCGACTTGGAGCTTTTGCGAGAAGAAGTCGGACGGCGGGCGATTGAAGTTGTAACCGCTTCCGATCCGATAAGTTCTCCGGCGGAAGTGTCGTTCTGGGCGATTCTTGAAGCCCACAAGGCCTCCGGCTGCGCAGACCCTTTTCTGAAGGAAAAGAAGGACTCGAACGCGCTCGCACTGGCGTTGTATCCGCAACTCAAAGAACAGGTCGAGGAAGCGGAGGATCCAATTCTGACGGCCTGTCTATTTGCAGCGTCCGGGAATATCATCGACCTCGGCATCCAGGAAGGATTCGATCTCGACGCCACAATGGAGAGAGTTTTCGCGGACGGGTTCCGGGCCAACCACTACAATTCATTCTTGTCTGAGTTAACGGAAGCAGAAAGTGAAAAAGGCACGCTTCTGTACATCCTGGACAACGCCGGGGAGATCCTCTTCGACCGCATTTTGATCGAGGAGATCATCAAATCCTTTCCGAGGATCCACGTCGTTGCATCGATAAACAGCGGACCGGTGCTCAATGATGCAACGATGGAAGACGCGGAAGCGGTGAATCTACATCAGGTGGTTGAAGTAATCGAAAACGGCCATCAGGATCTCGGAACGGTTCTCTCTCGATGTACCGAAGAATTCCGCAACACCTACTTCGGTGCACGTATGATCGTTTCGAAAGGTCAAGCCAATTACGAGACGCTCGACGAGCGGCCGGAAAACATCTTTTTCATTTTGAAGGCAAAGTGCCCTGTGATTGCGGAGTCGCTGGGCGTCGAACTGTACGACGCCGCTTTGGTCAGAAAATCGCGATGACGGCCTTCGGTAAGAGGCAGTGGCTGTCGAACGCGGCGTAGCCGCATGTATCTCGATTTTGGTTAGCAGGTAAGGTGAAACAAGCCTGCCACGTTTCCCTTCCTTTTGTTGAAGGCTTCGATCGCCTGGGGCGTTCTCTGAAGAATTACCGTTACGCCGTTCTCCCGGAAGAACTTCTCTGCTTCCTGAGACAGCTGCAGCGCACCGTTTTGTCCCGTCCCTATGACGAGCACTTCGAGACCGTCCTCGAAAACGTGTTCGGCTTCTTCTTTCGATACCATGTGCGAAGTGCCGTACACCTGCTTAGAGAGTTTCTTTTTGCGCTTTTTTATATCACCCGAGCAGCGGATGAGAACATCGTGTTCGTACTTTTCGCCCTCAATTGTAATCGAGCCAAACGAGGTATGATCGATAGTCGGTTTCATGCCATTGTACTCCTTGACAATACGCGGCATCGCAGCATCCCCCTAGTTCGTGAAATTCGGAGGAAACGAGCCATTGTAGAATTTCCCGTCCACGACCAGGTTCTTCACGACGCCGGAATCGCCTCCGTACCAGTAAATGTCGCCGGCGCTCCTCAGGCCGTTCGAGGAAGCGTACGTGTTTCCTTGACCGCTGCTGCGCTGCGGCCCAACAAAGGGATTTGCCGAATACAGGCCGTTTTCCCATCCATCCGGCCCGACTGTAAAGAGATTATATGCGACGTTCTTTTGCTTCTCCCATACGTTGAACACGCCCATCTCATAGCCACGGCGCTCCGTGTCGTCATCAATACGTTTGAACGGATCTTCAGGAACCCGCGACATATACGCAATGGGGCTGGTCAGCCAGAAGAGACCGGCTTCCGAGCGCCTGCGTTCCCACGGGTTGTGTTCCGATTCGTTCGGGTATGTGCTTTTGTCAAGGAAATACTGCTCATTCGCCATGGCCAGAGAGCGTATCTCCGAATACGCCTGCGCTACTTTTGCTCGAACCTGCGCATTAAGAAAGTTCGGAACCGCAATCGCGGCTAGAATTCCAATGATAGCTACCACAATAAGCAGTTCGATCAGCGTAAATCCAAATCGCTTTTCGTCCACTTTCGACTGCCGCGTCATACATCTACCTCCAGGGCTGGATCGAGAGCGAGATCAGGATCGTAAAACCGAGTCTATGCTGTCATAGTAGCAGAGGATCGGCTAGAGGAGAACAGGAGAAATCGATTCAAAAGAACGACAAAAAAGGCCTCTCCATAATGAAAAAGGACAGGGGCGCAAAGGCTCCTGCCCTTTTGAGAAAACGTACGCTGAACCGGGCTCAGCCTACCATTAACGAGCCCGCCAATTCGACGGCGCTGGCGGCGTCGGAAGCATACCCGTCCGCGCCGATTTCTTCGCTCCATTTTTGTGTCACCGGCGCGCCCCCCACCATCACCTTGACTTGCTCGCGTATACCGGCCTGTTCGAGCGCGTCGATTGTATCGCGCATCGATAGCATCGTTGTTGTCAGCAGGGCCGACATACCAATCAGGTTGGCTTTCTGGTCTTGGAGGCTTTGGACAAACTGCGCGGGCGAAACATCAACACCCAAATCGATGACCTCATACCCCGCCCCTTCAAGCATCATCCCCACGAGATTCTTGCCAATATCGTGGAGGTCTCCCTTCACGGTTCCAATGGCGACCCGGCCTTTCGGCTCGACTTTTTCTTCCACGATCTTTTCGCGTATCGCGGACATCCCTGCTTTCATCGCACGTGCGGCAATGAGCACCTCCGGTACGTAAATCCGATTGTTCTTGAAATCCTCGCCGACACGGTTCATCCCGTGAATCAGCCCTTGCTCAAGGATTTCCTTGCCGGTACACCCTTCGCCGATCGCCTGCTTCACAAGCTCCTCGACCTTGTCTTTCTTGCCACCATACACACTGTCGGCTAACTGTTGAAAATCCACCATGAGTTTGATCCTTCTGGTTTAGAGATGGTATTGTTGAGCAAGGATTACCATCCCGCTCATTGTCTGTACCTCTATGACTTTATCAGACAGGCTGTTGGGGAGTCAACTAGAGGGTACTTGCGGGATCTCCATTTTCCCCGGATTCCGAATGAAATTCGCGCCCGGGAGTCCAACTCCCGTGCGAGCGTGGTGTCTCTTCCCTGGCGTGGTGTCCGTTCCCTTTCGCGACTGTGTCAATTCTGAGCTTCCGTAAAAGGGTGACCTTTCTGCTAATCGTCACTTATCACTCGTCATTCATCACGACTTCATCACGGGCATACCCAAATAATATCGCCGGTGCTGTTGATTCCGTTCGTGATGTCGTACGTACCCGGATAAGTGTGCTCCGTGTCCGGCCCGACGCTGACAATATAGCGGCCGGTCCGGTATTGAGAGCGGGCCTTCGAGAATAGATCCGGTGCGTCCCGGAATCGAAGCGTCAGATCGCCGCCGGAGCCCATCGCAGGAACATTGGTATCCATGCTGGGGCATCCGTAGGCCGGTGCATAAAAAGGCTCGGGATGGAGTTCCGCCGCCTTGCCATTCCCACTGTTGAACATTTCGGTCGTTCTGGACAGCTGGTACGTCTGGAAAACGTCCTTGGGGATGGTGCCAATATAAGCCACCGGGGTGGTGAGTGCATTGTTCAAGATGTTGTAATTGTGAGCGGGGTCGTGAAGCGGCATTGTCCCAGCATCAGTCTGATAGGTCATCATGGCCGTACTGAGTGCCTTCATGTTGCTGGTGACCTGCGACAATTTCGCCTTCGTCTGCGCGTTCAGAAAGTTGGGTACCGCAATCGCGGCAAGGATTCCGATAATCGCAACCACGATCAACAGTTCGATAAGAGTGAAACCGCTCTTTCTCATAATCACTTCTCTCCGCAATGTCGAGTGTTTGAGATGGTACAAGCCATTTCGGCCTCCATCCCGCCCCATTGTAAGAGATCCTCAGTCGAAACGCAACGCTCTGGTAAGGGGAAAAAGCGACGATTCGATGACCGACAAGGTTCTTTGTCTTTGCGCACTAAGGTCCGTTGCGTTCACAGTAGCAAGGCACAGCTTTCGCATGAAGTCCATTTGGCTGGTTAAGTTGATGGCGTTGCAAATGAACCGACTCATCCGCAAGAAAGAATGAACTCTCTTGAACACGACTCATCCCTGACCCCGAGGACACGAAAAGACTATGGCTCTTTCGCGTGTTGTGCTACCCTTTGGGCATTATGAGCGACCACGACGACTGGAATGCCGAATTGATCGTACCGGAAGAACCCGAATCGACCGGTCCCAAGAGTCCTTCACGAGTGGACAATGACGTGACACTCGAAGGCGAGATGGAAACACGTAGTCCGTTTTATCTGGATGGACGATTCAACGGCGAGCTGAATTGCTCCGACACCCTTTCGATTGGTTCCCAGGGACACGCATCGGGCACACTGGAAGCGGTGAATGTCGTGATCAGTGGGTATGTCGAAGGCGACCTTGTGGCGCGGAAGCGCCTTGAGATCCAAGGGGGAGGAAGATTCTTCGGTGAACTCCAGGTACAGCCCGAAGTCCTCGTACTCTCGGAGAATGCTGAATTCGCCAGAGAGACCCCTGGAAAAAGCAAAGAGAAGCCGGGCAAAGTCGTCGAAATGCCGAGCACCACCAAGCAGAAGAAATCCACGTAACCCTCAGTCACAGTGGCCGCAAAAACTCATCCAAATGCGCTGTTTTCCGACCCGGAATGTCTCTGCCAGGTTAAAACTGCGTGTCATCGCCTTACGCTCGTCGTCTTCGGAAAAAATACAATCCATCAAGGAGTTCTGCTTTGAAAGTGTCTGCCTCTCAAGGTCTCCATTTGAATCGGCGTGAATTTGTGCGTCTCAATGCTGTCGCCGGAGCCGGCCTGCTTCTGACACCGGAGGCAGTCGCCGATGAGTTCCCGTTTGAATTGAAGCCGGATCGGCGTCTCAACGGTCTTAGGAAACGACGAAAGAAGACGCTCCTCGAAAACGCCGTCTGGTACGAAGCGAACGAAACCGGCGAAGGGCTTTTGTACCTTTTCCCGAAGGGAACGCTGGCGGGTGCCGAATATCTAACGGCTGATTTTCTAGTGGACGGCAAGTACTTGGCTGTGTTTCTGCTGTCGCTCCAGGAAGGAGAAGACGGTCCCGCATTCACCCTGAGATATAAAGGACTCAACCAGTGCTCCGCTCGAATTCTCCTTCCTCTGAAGGCCGCGGACCTGAATCGGTGGCGGCTTCCCCGTGAAGGTGCATGGTTGAAACCGATCTGCGGCGGTGACCGTGTCGACCTCAACGAAGTCGACAGAATCACCTTGAAAGTCACTCGAAAAAGCGAACACCCCGTATGTTGGTGTCAAACACCTATCACAGTCACAAAAACGGAACCCACTCGACTCTGGGATCCCGTACTGCCGCAGGGTCCTCTCCTGGATGAGCTCGGCCAAAGCACACTCCATGAGTGGCCGACGAAGAGTCCGAACCGGTATCGGGTGAGAGAACGTTTGTGGGGCCAACTGGCGGTGATCCGCGACAGAAAATGGCCGCTGGATTTTTCGAAATGGGGCGGATGGAAAGAAAAGAAAATTCTCGGCACCGGCTATTACCAGACCCACTATGACGGAACACGTTGGTGGCTGGTCGACCCGGAAGGCTACCTGTTTTGGTCCACAGGTTTGGACTGCGTCAGACCGCACATCAACACGTTCTGTGACGGACTGGAATCCGCATTGACACACAAACCGGATACGGGACGTGAGGGATATGCGGATTTCCTCGGCGCGAATTTCCGCCATGCTTTCGGCGAAGAAAAATGGTACGCCAACTGGTCCAAAATTACGCTCTCGCTTCTGAAAGAACTCGGATTCAATACCGTGGCAAACTGGTCCGACTGGAGTATCGCCCGAAAAGCCGGATTTCCATATGTCCGACCATTGTCGGCAAATCTCTCACAGACCCCGAAGATCTATCGCGATTTTCCCGACGTGTACGATCCCCGCTTCCTCAGCGATGCCGTGCGCTTCGGGGAGCAGCTGCGCGAAACGCTCGAAGACCCGGCGTTGATCGGCTACTTCCTGATGAATGAACCGACATGGGGCTTTTCGAAGGAAACGCCCGCCGAAGGCATGCTTTTCAACACGGAATCCTGCGAAACGCGAAAAGAACTGAGCAAGTTCCTGCGGGAGCGCTATGAGACTGCAACGACTCTATCCGAAGCATGGGGGATCAAAACCACGTTCGAGGAGATCGCAGACGGTGCGTGGAGAAAGAGACTTACGCCTAAAGCGAAAGACGACTTGCGCGATTTCAGCTCCGTGATGGTTGAACGGTTCTTTGTGACCCTGAGCGATGCCTGTAAGAAAGTCGATCCACACCATCTCAATCTCGGAATTCGCTACCAAGGGATTCCTCCGGAATGGACCGTGAAAGGTATGCGTAATTTCGACGTGTTCAGCATGAATTGCTATCGGGACCGTGTGCCCGAAGATGTATGCAAAAGAATCTCCAGTATGCTGAATATGCCGGTTATGGTGGGCGAATTCCATTTTGGCGCGTTGGATGTAGGTTTGCCTGCCCCCGGTCTGGTCCACGTTCGTACCCAGGAAGACAGAGGCAGAGCGTACCGCGTTTACGTGGAGCACGCCGCCGCGATTCCGTCCTGCGTGGGGACGCATTACTTTACGTTGTATGATCAATCCGCCATGGGGCGTTTCGACGGCGAGAACTACAACATCGGATTCCTGGATGTCTGCAACCGTCCCTATCAACCGTTAGGCCAGGCCGCACGGCTGACGCATGAAGCGCTGTACGCGGTCGCCGGGGGGACGAGGGAACCTTACGACAACGCACCGGAATATTTGCCACGGTTGTTTTAGCATTGGCGAGGCGCAGAAAGTCAGCGGAACGGGCAAGAGGAAATTTCAACCCCTCTGAATCTCCCCCAATCTTTGGGGGAGAAACCGCTGCAGACTCGCTCGTTTCTTTTTCCTCCCCCGAAGATCGGGGGAGGTTAGGAGGGGGTTGAAATCCGTATCCCAGACTTTTTGCAGCGCCATCAAGATTGGGGGAGATACAGAGGGGGTCGATTCTCTCCCTCGTTCTTCCCACTAACTTCTTACAGTTCTGTCAACCGCCTCGCTGGCCGATGAAGTGATCGCGCCGGTCCTTAAACAACACATTGAACGTGGTCAGGGAGCCGTAGATCCGCGTTATGTATTGCTGCAAATCGATTTTGTCCGAGTCTTCCAATTTCGGATGCTGATTGATCTTCTGCTCCAATACGCGCAGTCGGTCTCGCACCATAACGATTTTGTGAAAGAAATTTTCTACGGTGATCTCTTTCGACTGAAGGGACGGATCGCGGGGCTGAAGAATCAGTTTGCCACCGATCCATCGATCCGCCAACGACATATAACCCAAATCGAGTTCTTCTTCGATCACTTCGCGCAACGCGTCCTTGATTTCGTGAATGTCCATCGCTTCTATCCTCACATCATCTTGTTGGAATCGCTCTGATTTCCCGGGTTCTTACAATTCCCGGGTTATTACAATGAAATGGCGACACTGTCACGGTACGTCCCGGTCTCGCCCTCCTATCTGGTGAACAAAGCCGCGTACCTGTAGTCTCTCAGTTATGAACGAGTCATCCGTGAAACTCGCCGATCTTCCCCAAACGCATCTGAACGAGAATCTTCGGCTGTTGCGAGATCGGTCGGAAGAAACGGCCGACCTCATCGCCTCCCAATCGAGCCGAACGGATATTCGAGTCTCTTTCGAAGGCAACCGTCTGCCACGGTGCGAACGCAAAACGGAATCCGGCACGATCCAGGTGTTGGGAGGAACACGACCCTCCGAGGTCGAGGTCCAGCACGAGCATGATGAGATGCGCGCCGCGTGGATGGCAGGCTCACAAATCGTCTTCCTATTCGGAACGGGCCTTGGATGCTCGATTCTACCGCTGGCACCGCTGATCCGAACACCCCAGGTAACATTGATCGCAATTGAACCTGACCCGGGACTGATCTATACGTCCTTCTGTCTCTTTGATTGGAAAGAAATCCTGGATTGTCGTGGATTCCACCTTCTCGTGGGCCTCGATACGGTCGAGCCCATCTTGACGTTGATCCGCAACCATCGGTATGACTGGGTGGAACCGGACCGAACTCATGTAACCTACGGATATCCCTGGAGAAATACGTCCCTGGTTAAGAAATGGGATGAGATAGTTCTTGGTCTGGGAGAAGGATTTTTAGCGCAACATAATGCAATCAACGCGACGATCAAGGATCGCCGTAGTCACTATCCTTCTAAAAAGCCATACCCCAAAAGAGTCTTGCTTCTTTGTTCGAATTCATCCTCGTGGGGACCCATCATCCGCGGATTGACCTGTGGATTCGAGGCGGCGGGATACGAGTCCAGAGTCGCTCTCGTCCCTGCCGTCATTACCCAGGATAACCGGTTTCTTCCCACCGAGCTGACGGGCTGGCGCTTATTCGAAGAGACCTTTCTGCGTTTCAAACCGGATCTTGTCGTTGTACTAAACGTCTCCTCGAATTTCTGGCTCACGTTCCCCGAGATGGAGGTACCACGGGTTGTATGGGTAGTGGACTCGGCGACGAACATGCCCGACGTTTCTTTCCATCCCCGGGACTACGTCATTCTCTCCGATGAATGGGACCGGGACGAAGTTCTCCGTCGGGGCGGCCGAGTCATCGGAGAGGTTCCCATGGCGGCCTCGGAAATCGAGACGGAATTCGATCCGCAGCTCGCATGCGACGTCAGTTTTGTCGGCACAGTGCCGGATACAAGCAAAATCCATTCGGCTGTTTCTTCCGCCTTTCAAACGTGGCTTGACGGGGTGGTGGAAACCTATTTCACAAAGAATCTTATCCTCCCACAGGACGCGCTTGACCGGCACGATCCTCCGCCGGATCCGGGTCCCGGACTCACGAAAAATGTCCCACGTCATTCAACAAACCTCGGAGCGGCCGTGTACTACTTACTCTGCCTGGAACTAAACCGCCGAAGACGGTTGGAGGTTCTTACCGCCGTGGCCGATCTCGGACTCCGCATATATGGTAATCCGGAATGGAAAGAGGCGGTTCGTTCAACACCACTCGAACAGTGTGTCGCCGGTGAACGTCTGACGCCCAGCGAAGCCTATCAATTATATCGGTCCTCCAGAATCTCTCTGAATATTCATACGGTGATTCCTCACGGCACAGTGAACCAGCGGGATATGGAGGTCCCGGCGGCCGGTGGCTTCTTGATATCCGACTTGAAGCGATACACAGGTGGGCGTCCCGACAGGTTTTTCGATCCGGAAACAGAGGTGCCGGCTTACAGCGACCCGGGGGAGCTGCGCGAGCTGGTCAAAACCTTCCTGAGTGACGACGAACGGCGTCAGACAATGGCACGTCGAGCGAAAGAACGCGTGTTCCGGGGTCACAGCGACCGCTCACGGGCGGAGCGCATGATCCAACTTCTCCAAGATGCAGGAGCATGGTCGTAAACGCTCCAACCTTGCCATGAAGGCGCAGTCAATTTAATCTTTGTGGATATCTTGACGGGGTGGCAAAAAGTCGGCTGCTGACGATAGAAGTTTCCCTCTCCCGCCGGGAGAGGGTTAGGGTGAGGGGCGATTATTGGACTTTGTGCCGTTCTATCATATCCGAGGGGTGGGCACAGGGGCCTATCCACCGACTACTTTTCAGGAGACACCGATGGTTGAAAAAAGTCTGGATCGCAAGCTGGCGGCTATCCGAGCCGACCGCAATTCAAAGGAATTCATTATTGCCGACGCGAAAGACGCAGACATGGCTCGCGGAGTCCAATCCGCCGGACTCTCTCCGGAATGCTATGGAACCGACGAATTGCGATATCGCGGAATGGCGGAATACCGTGAGGCCATGCGTGAAGTGACGCGCCAGGAAGCGGTCGACATCATGCTGATGTCCGCCAGCAGCAATGAGATCCTGACAATTCGCGAGCGCCTGTTCGACAATTCGCCGGTCACTCCCGCCGCACGGACGAACGACACGACGGATATTCATATAGCCCGGCACGGTGTTTATGCCGGAGAATTCTCACGACCGTTTCGCAGTACGACGCTGGACCATGCAATGTGCGGGAAATATGAGTGTTCGCCTCAAGAACGCGCCCTGGGAGCGAATCTGGGGCTCTATTCAGTGACATTCAACAACGATCTTCAACGGGATCTGGAGACGATTAATGCTTTCAAGGAGTTTCGTTTGGAAGCGGAAGAAAAAGGCTTCCGATACTTCCTCGAAGTATTCGATCCGAATGTCACGGGAACCATACCGCCGGACAAAATTGGTGAGTTTGTGAACGACATGATCGTCCGAACATTGGCCGGAGTCACCGAGGCGGGACGACCCCTCTTTTTGAAAATGGTCTACCACGGTCCGAAACTGATGGAGGAACTCGTGAATTGGGATCCCACCCTTATTCCGGGAGTCCTTGGCGGTTCCGCAGGCACAACTTACGACGCGTTCAAACTCATCTCTGAGGCCCAGAAACACGGCGCGAAAGTGGCGTTGTTCGGACGCAAAATCAACCAGTCCGAGCACCAACTCTCCTTCGTTCGGTTTCTCCGATTGATTGTCGACGGAGAAATCACACCGGAAGAGGCGGTCGCCGCGTACCATGGCGTACTGCAGGGTCTCGGGATCAGACCGTTCCGATCCTTGGAAGATGACATGAAACTCACCGATACTGCTATGAGCTACTCCGGTTCGGGGACGACGGCGGACATGGGCGCTCGTCAGCCGCAGCCGCCTCAGCCCATCGGTTCAAACGGAGCCTCCAGCCGGTTGCCCTCCACCAACGGCGAACCCGACTGGGCAAAGATGTCTCCTGAAGAGAAAATCGCGCACAACCAACGGGAACGGGATCGGATTTTTGGGTAGAGCAAGCGAGGGAGAGTATCTTTCTCTTCTCGGCTATCAGATCTCTCACGATACGACACTCGCTTACTGAGCCTCACGCAGCTCAATAAGCGAGTGTTTTTTTGTTGACTTTCGCAGAGATATGTGGCATAAATGCGCGTATTCACTTACAACCATGTACTCAATGCAACGATTTATAGCAAATCGTCCTTAAAACTTAGCAGTAGCAGTTCTGACACAATAGGACCGCGCGTTTGCGCGCCGTTTACTCTGTGGTAAGCGCGGTGGTTATGCGATGGGTGAGATCGCTACATCTAAATCGACATCCAGACGTTTTTGCTGTGCCCCATTTGCCGAATATCGTTGGTCCACACCACTGAAAAACAGCAAGTGAACCAACGGTAGTGGTTATAGAACTGCCCGGATTTCCTGGGCAATTGATCTGTAGAAGGAGTCAGTAAGATGAAGACATCTGGGTGTCACGGCGTTGTATTTCTATCAATCGCACTGTTCCTCTCTCTCGTTTCGACCGATCGAATTCACGGTTCCCTCTGTGCCGTTGGGGCTGCAGTCTGTCGTCAGTAGTTCCGCGGACTATGCCGCCTGTGTCGATGCCGCGGACATAGACGGCGATGGAGATGTGGATCTCCTCTCTGCCTCGCAACTCGACAACAAGCTGGCTTGGTACGAGAACGATGGTTCACAGGTTTTTACGACGCACGTGATCACCACCTCCGCTGCCGGTGCCCGTGGAGTTCATGCAGGTGACATCGATGGGGATGGCACTATGGATATCGTGTCTGCATCCTATTCGGATGACACAGTCGCTTGGTACAAAAATGACGGGGCACAGAATTTCACGGTTCAGAACATCACAACTACCGCGGACGGCGCCGTTGCGGTCGACGTAGTGGATGTCGACGGCGACGGAGACCTGGATGTGCTCTCTGCGAATGTCAACGCCAACACGATCGTTTGGTACGAAAACACGGCTGGCAACGGTTCGGCGTGGAGCAACCATACTATCTACGGTTCCGCCGCTGGAACGTACTCCGTCCACGCGGCGGACATAGATTCCGACGGGGATATTGACGTGGCTTCTTCGTTCTCAAACAGCGACACGGTTGCGTGGTTTGAGAACGACGGATCCCAGAACTTCACTCTACATATCATCACAACCTCGGCAGACGGAGCGTATGACGCACGCATTGTTGATGTAGACGGCGATGGAGACATGGACATCGCCTGTGCCGCCTATGACGCCGGAACCGTCTTCTGGTGCCAAAACGACGGAGCACAAAATTTTACAATCAACAACATCAGCACGTCAGCCGGCGGAGCAGTCGTAGTCCACGCCGGGGACATGGATGGTGATGGGGATACCGATCTCCTCTCTGCAGCGTTCACTGCAGGGACGTTTGACTGGTACGAGAACACCGCCCGGGATGGGTCGGCGTGGACAACCCGCAACATCGATACAGGTGCCAGTGGAGCACGATGGATCCGTGCGGTCGATATCGACCGGGACAGCGACCTCGACGTTGTCGTTGCGGTTGCGGGGCAGGACAAGGTGGCCTGGTACGAGAACAAGACCGTCCACCCTACCCCCGTGTTCGGCACTGCTCAAACCGTCAGCAGCGCCACGCTCGACTATCCTCGGCACCTCGGAGTAGCGGATTTCGATCGTGACGGGGACCTCGATATTTTGGCTGCCTCTCTGAACAACAACAAACTCACCTGGTGGGAAAATGATGGAACAGAAACCTTCGAAGGACATATCATCAATTCTTCTCTCGATCGCCTTTTTATGACCAGTGCAGCTGACGTTGACGGCGACGGAGATATGGATGTTCTGGCAATCTCAGAGAACGATGACAAGGTTACGTGGTTCGAAAACCTCGACGGCCGTGGAGGTTTTGGAAATCCCGCAACCAACGGGCAACTGATCACCTCTTATCCGGATGGAGGTCGCTACGCGATCGCAGCGGATATGGACGGCGACAGTGACTTGGATGTCCTAAGATGTGCTCACCTGAACGACAAGATCGCGTGGTATGAAAATGGAAACGCATGGGACGAACATGTCATAACAGAGGATCCCGATGGACCCGATCCCTCGCAGGGAGAATCCGATTGCCCCATGAGTGCCATCGCTGTCGATTTTGACGGAGATGGGGATCTGGACGTACTTGCGGCATCGTACGACGACGACAAAATTGCCTGGTACCAAAACGATGGTTCCGGCGGTTTCGGCGGCCAGATTCTCATTTCGAATCAAATGAACGGAGCGTACATTGTGCGGGCGGGCGACATAGACGGGGACGGTGACTCGGATGTCGTCGCGACTGCTTTTCTGGGCGATCAAATCACATGGTACGAGAATCTCGATGGAGAAGGTAACTTCGGTACCTCCGGATCGAACCAGAAAGTGATCTGCAGCCCCGCGGACGGAGCGTGTGGATTGAATCTCGCCGATGTAGATGGGGACGGCGATCTGGATGTACTTTCGGCCATTCACGGTGACCGCACAATCAGCTGGTTTGAAAACAAGGACGGAAAGGGATATTTCGGCAATCCATCGTCCTCTCAGAAGGTCCTTCACACCTTTGCC
Source organism: uncultured bacterium (assembly GCA_964612675.1). GTDB lineage: Bacteria > Hinthialibacterota > Hinthialibacteria > Hinthialibacterales > JAKPRU01 > CAZTDD01. The sequence goes on along the minus strand of CAZTDD010000029.1, from coordinate 15,489 downwards.
TCCACCGCACACGACGTGGTTGCGGCCGATATGGATCGTGACGGCGATCTGGACGTCGTCGCGTGTTCTGCCGGAGATGAGACCATTGTTTATATTGAAAACAAAACCATCCACCGGAGCGCAGTGTATGCAGCAGCACAAACAATAGCAGGAGCTACGCTGGACTATCCGGTATCGCCCCGCGTTGCAGACATCGATGGCGACGGCGATATGGACATCGTCGCCGGGGCTTCCACTGATGACAAGATGACATGGTGGAAAAACGACGGAAACCAAAACTTCCAAGGGTACGTCATCAACACACAAATGGATGGCCCGTTCCGTACTCACATAGCAGATGTGGACGGCGATAGCGACCTGGACGTCATCATGATTTCCACCAACGATCACAAGGTTGCCTGGTACGAGAACCTGGACGGCCGTGGTAACTTCGGCAACCCAACCACGAACGAGAATCTCGTCAGAAGTAACGCCCTCGGCGGCCGGGGCGTCCATACAGGCGACTTTGACGGCGACGGTGATTTAGACATCCTGGCTTGTTCCAATCAAGACGACAAGGTGGCCTGGTATGAGAACGGAGCCGCTTGGGCGGAACACGTAATCTCGCAGGGGCAATCCGATTGGCCCATGTGGGTGGAATCGGTGGATCTGGACAGCGATGGGGATTTGGATGTTTTGTGTGCCTCTTGGTATGACAACGAAGTCTGTTGGTACAAGAACTTGGGCGGCGGGAACTTCGGTACGCTGGGTTCTAACCAGATTCTCATTGCGAACGATTGCAGCCGAGCCGCCCTTGCCGGGTCCGGAGACATCGATGGGGACGGCGACTTGGACGTTGTCGCAGTGGCCTACAACAACGATGAAGCGGTGTGGTACGAGAATCTCGGTTCGGCAAATTTCGGAACACTTGGCTCGAACAAGAAAGTCATCGCGAGCAGCTGCGGGGGTCCGGGAGGCTTATTCGTTGCGGATATGGACGGGGACGGCGATCTTGACGTTGCCGCAGCGATGAACGATGACAAAACGGTGGAATGGTACGAAAACACAAACGGCCAGGGAGATTTCGGAGACCCCGCCACGAACCAAAAGATCGTCCACACGTTCACCAATATGGCGCAACGAGTAATCGTGGCGGATCTCGATAGTGACGGCGATGCGGATATCATCGGCTGCTCGGGACCTGACGACCAGATCGTCTGGTGTGAAAACAACGGCGGTCAGTTCGCCCTTGCGACGAGCGATACGGCTCCATCCTCTCTCATGGAAGGAGAGAGCGACGATTTCCTGAAAATCGTTGCCACACACAGAGGCCGACCGGGTGATACAGACCTTGAATTGGCCGGTATCGAGCTGCTTTTCGAAGAGAGTGCGGACGATCCCCTAACCACCACCGAAGCAGACAATCTTATTGAGAATCTTCACATCTATCGTGACGACGGGTCCGGGAGTTTTGAAAGCGGCTCGGACACACTCGTCACAACCGTGTCTACTCTTTCGCTGACAAGTGGGAGACAGACAGTCAGTTTTGCCGACGGCGATCCAAACGTACAGGTCGCGTATGGAACGCCGAAGACCTTCTTTGTCGTTGTTGAACTCACATCCGGAGCCTCATCGCAAAGCCCTGCTCAATTCCGGATTACACATCTCGCCCAATCGAGAAGCACCGCGGAAGATCGCAGCAACGATACTCGTTTGCTGTTGGAGAAAACATCCGACGTCTCTTCTTCTATCGCCACCGCAGCAGTCCGGCCAACCAACACGCCGACCAATACGCCAACCAACTCCCCCACCCCAACAGTCACGCCCGTGGGAGTTGCTGGAAATTCAGATGTCACAATCGTTTCCATTGCCGACGGTCAGCAGGGCGACGTCGAGTTCCAGGTGGAAATTATCGATTTCAATCGCGATTCGGTTGATCTGAAACTCACATACGGCTTCGGCGCTACCCCCACGGAGTGGTATCCCATGACCCTGTGGCCTTGCGCGCACGTCAAATCAAACCTCGCAGCGGATCTGGTCGGCATAACTCATTCCTTCCGCTGGTGCTCCGCGCAAGACCTGGATCGGGACGCTGTCGCAGCCGGCAGAAGCGCCGCCGAGCAGGCATCGCACGGGCTATACAACGCCGGAACCATCACTATCCGTGCGGTTGGCACAGACCGCGGACTCGAGGGAACAGCCGATACAGAGAGTTTCACAATCAACAACGAGGGACTCACTCGCGCATGGCTGGCCGAGCCCCAAAGTCCATCAAGCATCTATCTGGACCTTGCGTATACAGTCTCCGGAGCGAATGCGAACAACGCGAATCTCTCGATGTATTACACACGGCCTGCTGTCTCTGTATCGCCGTGTACGGCGAACGGACTCTATGTCAGCGACACTAAACCTGCTGTTTCGAGTTTCTCAACGAGCGAATTTGGAGTGTCGAACACATTCCGTTGGGATTCGTGCGGTCAGATACATGAGGATGACAACAACATATGGTTAGGCCTAAGCTGCGAAGCGAGCCCCGGAAACTCATACGTATACGGCCCGATCAGCGTACGCAATCATCCCACTGCGACACCTACCGACACCTCCACACCCACATGGACACCAACACCCACGGCAACCACTACGGCAACATGTACCTGTACACCCACTCAAACACCGACTGCTGAACCGACAAATACACCAACCGATACACCAACGGCAACCTTCACGAGCACGCCGACCGCTACAGCCACACCGACACCGTTCACGTTGCGCATCGCTTTCAGCGGAGAGATCTGGCCGCCGGGGGCCGCCGCCCGTACCCCGGCAACACCGACCGCAACACCATCGACCCTCCGGATCGCATTTCAGGGTCGGATATCGGACCCCGGAGAATGGATCGAAAGGGCAACGAGTACGCCCACACCCAAAACCACCGATTTGAGAATCTCTTTCGAAGGTCGTCTTTCCACAGGTAAAGGAACTGCGGCCGTATCGAAGGCGGAAGTAACTCGCTTTCGACCGGGACTGCGCTCGCTTCTCGACACGGAGGAAACGACCGCAGCAATCGAACAATCGAATACAGGCGTTACCGAGGTAACGATGAATGAAGGCGAAGTTCTGACGCTCGATATGACAGCGGAGGAAGGCAGTGGATTGCCTGTCACATTGACCGCAGAGGGGACTGCTTTGTTGTCGCCCCCCGTAAAAAGCGTCACGTTGGGCGGACAACAACCTGTACATCGCCTGGAACTGGGAGAACCGCCGAAGATTATCCTCACCGCGCAGGACGGGAAAATCGACGCACCGTTTATTTTCGAGCCGGGGTTCGCTCTTCTTACAGGAGGAACGTCGAGTACGACACTCGAGGTCAGCTTCACATTAAGCAGCGGCCGGGAAACCGTCACCGAAACCGTTCGCATCACGGTTCTGGACGTCGAGCAAGACATCGACCTGAAACTGACTCCCAAGATCAATGAAAAGGAAACAACGTTCACCGACGGTTCGATTTCACTCTGTGAATCCCGCGATTGTCTGGAAGTCGTTGTGACTGCCACAGACAACGGTGGTGGGGAGACAATCGATCTGACCCTCGATTGCAATCAATCTCTCGGATCGTTCGTACAACGACTGACCGCCGCCGGAGAAGCGCAAGCTGTTTTCACTTTCACTCCGAACATGCTGGACGCGGACGGCCCGAAAGACGGAATCTGCGTAACCATTCAAGCAAGTAATGGTCGTACGAAATCGGTTTCCGAATCATTTGTTATCGACATAACGGATCTTGCCTCTGCCCCCATTGCAAGGACTGTCACATCCCGTCTTGGTTCCAAAGGTGACGCCTTCACGCACAATAACGGCGATACCCTTTACGTGCCGGAGAGTGACACCCTCTATATCACCGTCGAATGGGAAGGTTCCGGCGTATTCACGGGCGTTACCGGCACACTCCCGTTGGATCCAAGTCTGGGAACCGGCATCCACAGGACAGAAGGAAAAGGCTCGGCGACCGCAATTCAGGAATATCAATTCACACCCTCCTACGAAGCAGTCCCGGGTACAGAAAACAGCAAACAGTATTCACTGCACATGTTTGCCGTTGACGAATCGCGTTTAACGGCAACGCTCAAGTTTACAGTAGAAGTGTTTAATGTGGATTTCGACCTTACTGTTCCCACCCCAAAACCGATTCCATCGCTCGATCCATGGATCATCGTAACCGACGATGAACTGAATACCACCGACTTGAGCAACGCGGAGGATCTTGACACCGAGAGTGACCGCAAACTTGTCATCCGTTGGAATTTCCCTGACGGGGGAGGTCCCCGTTACACAGTGTATACCAAACCGTCCGACGGTGTTTACAGCCCACTCGCCGTCGTGAGCGGTGAATCAATAAACGACAACTATCTTGTCTGGAGCGAATCCAACGCAGCGGGATCCAGCGCTCAACCCCAGCAGCAGGAAATCAAAAAAAAGGCGGAAGTACTGCCGCAGTACGGCGGGGGAACGAGTCCAACTGCGCAGAAGAAACAAGAAACACAGGAAGATACGTTCAGGAAGAAGGCGCAGGAGGAACACCGAAAAACTGGTCTAAAGGACTTGACGGCGAACACATCAGGGCGAGCACTCTTCCCACAGGCTGAAGAGATAATGGGTGTGCCTAAAAGTAAGAAAAAAGAGGAAGAAGAAAAGAAAGGGACGCCGAAATCGCAGGCCGAAGCCAGAGCGGAAGCGCTTCGAAAGTCATACAGAGTCCGGATAGAAAAGGAGAAAATCCTACAGGAAGTAGAGTATGCCCTTCTATTAGAAAAGTGTTCCAAGGAATCAAAGAAAAGACAAACCGAGGAACTTGACCGCCAGCTCGAGGCTGCCAAAAAACGGGCGGAGAACGGGCAGGACACTCAACCCGGCGTTGAGTTTTATGAAACATTCAAGGACGGTCCGCAATTCGGCGAATCCTACATGTTCAAAGTGACCGCATTGATGGTACAGGGACCGGATACCACGTACGAATTATCCACAGAGGCCGCCGGCCCGGTCGTATTCAACCAAAGCCCCCTCCCCACACCGACGGCGGCACCCCACCCCAAGGTCACCTCTACACCAACTCCTATTCCGACGCCGGTGGTTTGGATAACAGACGATACGAAAACCGGAACGGATATCAGCGACGGCGTGGATCGTGATTTCCCTGACGACCGTAAATTGGTGATCCACTGGCCCGACTGTCAGGGAAGGTATATAGCGTTCGACGTGCTGGTAAAGGTCGGAGGAGAAGAACACTTCCAGTATTTATCCTACATGCCATCCAGCACGGCAACATACGCTGTGTGGGAGCCTGACGGTACCGGCATATACAGGGCATTTCGCACCGGACCGCAATTTGGTGAAACCTATCAGTTCCAGGTAAGAGGGAGGGTGGGAAAGGGTGCCCCATTTGACTTTGTCGGAGACAGCGGCGAAGTTCAATTCAAATCGATGGTTTGGATATCGGACAACGAGAACACGATAGAGGAACTCAGCGGCGGGAAAGACAAGGACTTCAAGGACGAGCGGGAACTTGTGGTCCGATGGCCGGAGCTCAGTGTGGAATACGACGGATTCGAGATCGAAGTAAAAACCGGAGAATCTGACTACGCGGCATTGGGATCGTCAGACAAGAATGCAACACGCTTGGTCTGGCGACCGGACGGTGCTGGCGTTACAAACACCGCGTTCGTCTCAGGCCCGCAGTTTGGCTACGCATATCAATTCCGGGTCTGGGGGAATGTCGAGGAAAATCCGACAAGTGCACAGCCTAAACTCCCGTCGAGGCCGATTGAGCAGGAAGAGGAAGGGATACCTGTCAAGCAGCAAAGCAAACAACGCCGTCTGTTAGGCGAAACAATCGTGGTTCGGTTTGAAGAAGAATACCCACCATTTCCGGAACCGAGTCTGAAACCGAAGCCGACCCCCATAAAGGATTGGGCAGCCGTGGAAGCGGATCTGAAGAAACTTGGGCCTGAAGAATTAGACGTACTGAACAGTATCGAAGCCGTAAACAGACAGATTACCAAACTGGATATGGAGATCCAGCAGATTGATGAGCAAATCGCACAACTGCAAAATCAATCAAATCCCATAGAAGAAGAACCCCGGAAAAAATCGCAGGATACCCCTACTCCGACCCCCACGCTGACTCCCACCCCGACGCGCCTAAAGCTGGAACAGACACCGAAATTGATGGAAAAACTCGAGAAAATTGAAATGACAAGGCCGGTGTCGTTGAGTCCAACGAAGGGAGGCACAAACGGCCGGCACTTCGTTGTGCCAATGCAGAGTGTGAACGAATTGGAGCCCATCCCTTCGAAGGTGGTATCGCAAATTCCAGTGCCCGAAAAGGCAGAGCCTGTAGAAGACGATACGAAACAGAATCAACCGCCTCCTTTGGGAAAGGAGACCCCTCTGCCTCAATCGGGCTCCAAACAGGAAGACCCCCCAAAAAAAGAGGAGCCCGGTCTGCCCGAACCGCCGTTACCGACGCAAACGCCAGAGCCCCCCACGAACTTAAAAGAATTGGAATCGCAACGAATGGCGTTGGTGCTTCAACGCAAAGAGCTGCAAGAACAACTTCGGCTCTTGCAGGAAGAACAAAAGAGAATTGCTGAGGAAGTCAAACGTCTCATCGCTTTACTGAAACAGAAGCCAATGCCGGAGCCGACACCCACGGGGGTCTGGGTCGCGGACGATGAATCTTCCTGGGAGAACCTTAGCGGCGGAACGGATTACGATACATCCAACGACCGCAAATTGGTGATTCATGCGCCGGCGGAACTGACCGATCAGTACGAGGATTTTGTTGTATATATGAGAATCCAGCCGGATTCCAATTACACATCTCTGGGATCTATGCGCTCTCTCTGGAGGTGGGGTGGCAGCGTATCACCCATGATGCTTGTGTGGCGACGAAGTGCGCACTTTTCGCCGGATTCCCTGCAGTTCGGAAGCGTCTATCAATTCCAGGTCTGGGGAATACCCGCTGGTGGCGGTGAACGCGCACTTGTGGGAGAAACCGCCCCGGTCGGGTTCGAAGAGGCCACCCAACCTGTACAACCGACGCCCGAACCCGAGCCCACCAAGCAAGAGAAGCCGGAGAAACAGCTTACACCCACTCCGACCGGCACACCGACTCCGAGCGGTCTCTGGGTTGCAGACGATGAGATCTCGTTCGAGGATCTAAGCAACAAGATCGACCGCGATGCGGAAAACAATCGCAAACTGGTGATCCATTGGTCGGGGGCTCCCACCGGGATATATGACGATTTTCATGTCTACGTACGGACCTCACCGGTGAGTAAATACACGTATCTCGGGCGGCCCGGAAGCGCGACAGCAACCAGGCTGGTTTGGAAGCAGAACGGAGCGGGGATCGTTTCGGTTTTCGCCTCCGGCCCGGAATACAAAACGTATCAGTTCCAGGTTTGGGGCATTTGGGGCATTCCTGTAAAGCCGATGATTCGGAGTATATTGCTTGGGGAAACAGGAGCCGTGGCGCTGCGTCCACTGGTCACTCCGGTGCAAATTACAGACGATGAACTTTCTCGAGTCGATCTGAGTGGTGGTACCGATTACGATACCGCGACTGATCGAAAACTGGTCGTTCGCTGGTCGGTTGAACCGGGCAAGGCGTACAACGGGTTCGTGATTGTCGTCATGCATGGAGGTTGGAGTACCGGCGCTCCTCTTGGGCGGATCATGGGTGGAAACTCTAGGCATTTTGTATGGAAACCGAACGCGACAGGCCTTGAGAAGTTGTTTATTGACGGTCCACAGTTCGGCAAGTCGTACTGGTTCGAGGTTCGCGGACTTTCGAAGGAGGATGAGTTCGATGAATCGATAGGAGAGACAAACGTCGTCCGATTTGAAGAGGGTACTCAACCTGCACAACCGGCGCCGCAAAAACCGACGCCGGAGCCGTTGCCGACCAAGCAGGAAGAACGGAAAAAACCAATAGTACCCACGGTGACAGCGAAGCCCGAGCCGACAAAACTAGAGGAGCCGGAGAAGCCGCTTATACCCAATCCCCAACCCCCACTGCCGCAACCGGAACCAATAAAGAAGGAGGCGACACCGACAACGCCATCCACACCCACTCAAACATCGTTAGTGTGGGTGACCGACGATGAGTTCTCGCAGAAGGACTTGAGCGGCGGATTCGATGACGACACAGCGAATGATCGGAAACTTGTTATTCACTGGCCCTTACTAGGCGGCACGTATTATGATTTCCACGTCTACGTGAAAGTAGGAACCGGGAGTTTCCAATTCCTGGGCCGGAGTATGACTGGAATGGCCACAAGTCTGGAGTGGAAGCCGAACAACCCCCGAGTCTTGAATCCGTTTTTTGCCTCCGGTCCGCAGTTCGGTAAATCGTATCAGTTCAAAGTTTTCGGTGTGGGACCTCTGCCGAGACCATTGGGAGAGAGTGGCGTGGTCCGCTATCACGAGACTCGATGATGATGCTACCGTGTGCTGTCGAAGGCACATGGAGAGACCGGCCAAGAAGAACCCGGAAGTGCTTGCTTCCGGAGCGGAGAGAAACATGTCTGCTTCGAACAACCCAATACGATCAATAATAATACTTGCCTCCATCCTAGGTATCGGAATCTGCATTGCCCAGAAAGCCACAGCGTGCACAACGCTGCTGGTTGGGAAAGCGGCTACCGATGACGGTTCCGTCTTGATGAGCAGCTCGTGCGACGGCGACATCATGGGACTGATCTATGTCATGCCCGAAAGAGAATATCCCGAAGGCACAGAGTTGCCGATGTATTGGAATGTGCCCCGACCCACAACCCACCAAGAGTACATGGCAAATGTCAGGAAAGGACACGACTTAGTCGGTTTTCTGCCTGTCAAAAAGACCTATCGCAGCATCATTCTCGCGGGGAATGTGGAAAGTATGACCACGGGCGGCCTGAACGAATTCGGGCTCAGCATCGCCATTGAATACATGCCCATGCGGTCCGGCCTGGCCTGCGAGAACGGCGTTGTCGGTCCCAACAGCAACCACTGGACAACCTCGCTGATCGCCAACGCGCTCATGCGGACAAAAACCGCGCGCGAGGCTATTCAACTCATCGGTTCCATGGTCGAAAAGTACGGATTCCTGTATTACCGTGCGCCACAGGCCGGTGTCGCTCTCCCAATTTCGGACGAGAACGAAACGTGGCTCATGGAGATCTTCGGCCCGGGCGAAAACTGGACCGCCGAGAGTGGTAAACCGGGCGGAGTTTGGTGTGCGCAACGGATCCCGGACGGGGAAGTCGGGTGTATCGCCAACCGCAGCCGAATCGGAAAAGTCGAGCTCGAAAACCAAGACGAATTCATGGCTTCACGGAATATTTTCTCCCTGGCCGAAGAACTGGGGTTCTGGAAAGAAGGCGAACCATTCGTCTGGTATGAGGTCTACGGAGATCCAGGCAGTACGTACAACTCCTTGCGCGAATGGAGAGCGCTGAGCCTGGCCGCACCGTCGCTTGGTTTGAAAGCGACCGGAGCCCCGCTTGTAGACAGATATCCGTTTTCGGTAAAACCCGATAAGCCGGTAACCGTGACAAAACTCATGGACATCATGCGAGACGGCTATGAAGGAACTGAGTTTGATCTGACAGAAAATCCCGCGTTCCAAGTCGATGGAGCGAAAAGTCCTCTGGCGCGACCGTGGGGGCCGCCGGAGTTATTCGACCTGTTGGGTATCGAGCCGGAGCGAGCGATTTGCACACCGACGAGCGGATATGTTTTTGTCGCGCAATTACGGGAGGGGGTGCCGGACTCGATTGGAAACTGTCTCTGGTTCGCCTACGGCCCGGCGTATACCAGTTGTTTTGTGCCAATTTATGCGGGTGTGACCGATCTGCGCGATTCCTGGGACCGTCCGGCGGATTTCACCAAGATCGACAGGGACCAGGCACAATGGGAATTTCGTCTGGTCCATAGTCTCGCGAATCACCTGCGATATCAGGACGCAGTCAAAGATATACGCGACGTAATTATCCCCGCAGAACGGAAATTCCTCGACATTCAACCGCATTTCGAGAAACGTGCGGTTCGCATTTTTGAGAATAACGGTGCGGATGCCGCGGAGAAATTCGTAAACGACTACGCGGACCAGTGTCTGACACAGGTTGGATACGCTTACAGCGAGCTCGTAGATTACCTGATGTTCAAGTATCTGGTCGACCACTCAGAGGTCGCACCGCCGGAATTACCGTCAATCCCCAAGCCTGTTATTCCGGATGTGAAGACTCGTTCATCGAGATGATAAAGGGATATGGATTGCTGTAATCTCGGTGGCAGTTCCACCGCGATGGGGTCGGGAGGGCGAATCTCCCGATGAGCCGCATTCTCCTCTCGCCTCCGACTCTCGGCTCGTTGCAACTCGAGTCGACGGACAGAGTCAGCTACTGTATGTTATGTTGTTGAGAGTGCCAAGGTAGTGCGGAAGGATAGCGAATGGCTAAACCCGTTGTCTTTACTACTCACGCGCTTTTGCGGATGAAGGAACGAGGAACAACGGAGCAAGACGTGCTTGAGGCCATACGCATGGGGGAACGAGAACCAGCGCGTGAAGGCCGAGTGCTTCACCGTTTGAACGTCGAATTCGCGCTGGAATGGGACGGCAAGTATTACGGCGTACAACAAATCGCCCCGGTGACCATTGAAGAGGATGATAGAATCGTTGTAATAACCATCTATACGTTCTATTTCCAAGAGGGACAAAACCATGAAGATCACGTATGACAAGATGGCGGATGCTCTCTATATCCGTTTATTGGAAGGAGACTTCCAATGCCGGGTGGTGAGACTCACGGACGATATTGCACTCGATTTTGCCGCTGGAGAACAGCTGGTAGGCATCGAGGTGTTGAGCGCAAGCCGATTGTTTGAAAAGCCGGAGGAACCGGTCGTCCTGCTCAAGGATTTGTTGCCTCAGGTTGTGTCTGCGGCGTAGCCGTAAAAGCTCGGCAGGGGCTTCGCCCATCCGGCAGGACGTTCGCCCTGTGTGGACAACACTGGAGGAACCTACCCGTCTTGGCCCTCACACGACAAATGTTCCTATCGAATCGAAACATAACAGCTTACTGCAGCCGACTCTCATCGAACGGAACCGCCTGCGGACCCAAACGGACAATGTCGCCGCGACTGATAAGGCCGTTGCTGCCATCATAGTCGACTACCGTTCCGACGTTCTGGATTTTGTCCGGCCCTGCGCTGGCGATCCGCCAATAGGCTCCGCGCGTCGAGATCGGATTCAGGTTGTTCATCTGCACCGAGGTCCAGTCGTAGTAGTCGTAAGTTTCCGTATGGAATGTCCCAGCCTCTTGTGGCGATCCGAACGGGTCGTCGGGATAGAAATTGATATACGCCACCGGGGTGGAGAGCGCATAGAACCGTGTAGCCGCCGTGCCCGAGGCAATCTTTTGGTCGATCAGATGAGCCACCGGATAGTTGTTGTTGTCGATACGGTACGATTCCAGCGCGGTTGAGAGCTGTTTGAAGTCCGCTTCAACACGCGTGACCTTGGCGCGCATCTGTGCGTTGAGAAAATTCGGAACGGCAATCGCCGCAAGAATCCCGATAATAGCGACAACGATCAGAAGCTCAATCAACGTGAAGGCGGAAATGGATCTTGTGCGCATAAAGTGAAGTATATACCCCGCAACACAGTCAAATAAGCGCTGATTGCTCAAATCGGTTCCATCAGGTTTGAACATCCCCGCTGGTCCGGGAGTTGAACTCCCGGACCAGCTCAGCTCGGTACCTTCTTCAAAACGAATCAAGAACACCGATCTTCAGCATTCTTCAACAACCTTCAGCCCCAACAAGTGTGCCAATTGACGAATGCTCCGCGTGTGATCGCCGTAATAAGCCACTCGATGCAACGACGCATAGTAGTCTTTGGCGCTGGCCCCAAGCGCCCCGCCGCCCCAGTTCTCCAGTAGTCTGTCCCCATCGCTCACTTCCGCGGCGATCTCTGTTCGACAGCCTCGCTCTTTGCCTTTGGGGACCTTGGGCACTTCGACGATCTTCCCGGTGAACATAAGCAAGGTGTCGAGATGGATCATTTTGGTGAACGTGACCTTCTGGCCGATACTGTAATGGACCTCCGTCACGGCTCCGCCACGGACCTCCGCGTGCCGACGGAGCAGGTACGGTGCCCTGGGGCTTGTGGGACCTTCCATTCTCAAAGGAGCCGAGCAGTGAGAGAGATGAAACGCGCTCTTGGATGTATCGACCCCCGCAGCGTTGCCCAAAAAGCCGGCCCGGTTCAACGCGTGCTGGAGAGTCAACATCGTCAAGAGGCAGTCCATGTCCCCGTCACAAGCAGCGGGAATACCCCGGTCGTTCAGGCGCGAGAATCCCAGGCACGGAAACCCTCTCGCCAGCCAACCCATGCATGTCCCAACACAAAGCCCATGTGCGCCGTTTTCCGCGATCAGCTGATCCAACGTTAGACTCGCGCGCGCCGCTTTGAGTACATCCTCCCGGCTGGGCTCGACGACATCTTCTGCTTCATCGATCCACTGCTGTGCCACTTTTTCTGCGGCAGCCTCATTTACCTGATCCATGACCTCGTCGTACCGCTCCTCGGCGAGCTGCAGGAGTTCGACCCCGAGGCGTTCTTTGACTTGATCCGGCGCGTATGAAGCCGGTGTACCCTTGAATGGTGGAGATACAAGGACCCGACTTCTTCGCAAAAGCGGGATCGCCCTGAGTAATCCCACCGCTCGCTCCAAGTCGTCATAGTTGCGACTATCGAAAAGCGCGATCCGGTGCCCTTCCTCACGCCATGGTTTCACTAGACACCAATCGTGCCCACCGATGACAGGTACATGAAAAACAGCCACCGGGCGTCGATCTTTGAAAACCGTCGGCATAACGCCATGGCTGAGACCGAAGATGTCCGTACTGACAGCCAACACCGGGGCGTCCGGCCCCGCCTTCGCCAACAGCCGCGCGGTCTCTTCTGCGTTGCTTGCCTGGCCGATCACAAACTCGACATTGCCGAGGTTCCTCTCCGCCTCGGCTAAACGCTTTCGGATAGCCGTGACTTCGTCTTCGGATAGCGCCCAGCTGCGCTCACCCGCCTTGCCGGCGAAGACCACGCAGATACGAACCTTGGAATCCGTAGACGACAAAAGACTCGACGCTTCGCTCTTGGCCGCCAGATGCCCCACCGCCAGCGCTATCCCGCTCGCGGCACCGGCCCCGAGAAACTCTCGACGAGTACAGTGTGTACACATAAGTCGTTCCTCCTTGTTTTCATGGCTATCCTGGAAATGACTGATAGACTTCCGATCCTCATAATCCCGCTCCCCACTGCGCGAGCCGGAGAGCTGATCAGCCTGGACTATTGTATCCGCTCAGCCAAGATTTACTATTCCCGCAACGTTGGCCAAGAATCCTACCTGAAGGACGATCCTGTTCCAAGCGATCGCGCTCTTCCCAACGCTTGCCGTGGTCATGTGAATATGCAAGCATGGATACAAGCACAAGAATCATCAGGAGTCCATGACATATGAAATACTGGAAACCCGTTGTTATCACAGCAGTCGTCTTTATCGCCGTCGTCGTCGGGTTACGAGTTTGGGTGTCCACAACGACGATCAAATTAGAAGGACCTGTCTGGAACAGTATCGAGGAATGCGCCGAGAATCAGCAAAAACTTGTATCAATCTCTTGAACACTATGTCGAAGAAAACGGTCAGCTGCCGGATAGCGTTGACGATTTCAAGATAAATGATTTCCCCGCGACCGGTATTTGGGAGTGTCCTGCTACCGGCAAAGGGTACGATTTGTTTCTCGAAAATTACGGAGATCCGGACGCCGTCGTCATCGCCGACAAGGAAAACGAACACCCCACCACCTTCATGCTCTGGTTGCGCGGCCTGAAACCGCAGGTACAAACCATGGGCGACGGCACAATCCATCTATTCAAAGGCGGCGAGCTAATGACCATGGTCGGAAGCAAAAAAGACAAATAACGGCGCCGGACTATTTGAGCAATTTCACTTCTTGAAGAACCAGCCCGTAATGGCTCCCGGGCGGATTCTCTTTTATCCTCATGTCATTCCAATTTGTAGCAAAATTCCCGGAATAACAAAGCCACAGCGTCCGGCCGTCTTCGCTGATGAACTTCGATGGAAAATTGAGAAAATACGCCTGCTCGCCAAAATCCTTCATATACGAAACCAATTTCCACGGTCCGGTAATCCGGTCCGATTCAAGAATATACGAATTCATCTTGGCACAGGTCGGCCAGCCGTCAGTCACACACATCAGGTATTTCTTCAGCGGCGCATTATAAGTCACGGTAACGCAACCGCAGTTGTTATTCCAATCGATTAACGGCTGGATCTCCTCGAATTCATAAGACCATACAGGATTTCCATCCGCATAGTGTCCCGCGAAAAACTCATATTGATTTGGATCGTTCATATTCTGGATACTCGGCGTAACCCGAGTTAAATAAATCTGGTCGCCGCTGATCCAGCTCAAATTGGCAAACCGAGGTTTTTCATCCGGTTCCACAGCCCCGTGACCGACCAGATACGCTTTTCCGTCGGGAGAATGTTCCATATTCTTGCCGAAATCGACAAAATGCGGCGCACCGATTTTCACGGGATGGCCCCACATCCCGGTTTCGCCGAAAATCGGTTCTGCGGGTGTGTAAGGCGTCTCTTTCCACGTGCGGCCGTAGTCGGTGGAAACGCGAAATCCGACAAAAGGCCCCAGCCAAGGCCAGTTGTAGGCAAAATCGCCGTACGTTGTAAGTCCTTCCGGCGCGAGACAGTAGGTTCCGTAATACCAGACACCGTTATGTAAAAGACTTCCGCAGGGGTATCGTCCCTTGTAGGGCAACGCGCTCGCTTCTTCGAGTCCCAGACTATAAATCTTCAAATTGAGCGGATCGTCGCCTTCCATCACGGCCTGCCCCGTTGTCGCGTATTCGCCACGGCTCGAGTTGGAACGCTCCCGTGAACCGTCGAGTCGCGGGCAGGTCCCGTCCGTGTAGGGCGAGTAAAGCTTGCCGTCCGACGCCCACGAGGGATACCAGGTGTCTGCGACGTGATAGTCGCTGTGTACGCCTGTAAACGCAATGCCCGTAATCTCGGTGGATTGTTCGAACGGACAATCGGCTGGCGGTTCGGAGGGCCAGATCGTATAGGATTCGTTCGTATTTTGAGTTTGCATATTTTGTGACCATACAATAATTGGAATCATTAGAAAACCGAATATACACGGTAAATAACGAATCGCGAATCGCCACTGTCCTTGTCTTCGCATAATGGTCTCCTCTTTCATTTGTTTCTCTTTCACTCCATGGGTTTTGGTGGGTTACGCTCCCCACAGGGTAAGCCGTAAACCGAAGGCCGGCCATGTCGCTAACCCACCCTACCTGCTGTCGGTCTCCGCTTGCCGTTTCACAGAGACTGTATAATCATTCCCGGTGGAGCGTAACCCACC
>CAZTDD010000028.1:0-57676 GCA_964612675.1 uncultured bacterium | reverse complement strand
TTTTCATGGGCATCTCCCGATAGTTTAATCGATGCCCAAATTACACGCAAGATTTCTGCCAACAACTTGTGGGACACAACACTAGCCAACAATGGAAATACAGTAAAAACACGAGGGAAAAGAAAGAGAAAAACACACATAAGCGCGCGCTTGTTTGGAGCGATTCTGATGAGAAGGCGTTCGAAAAACTCTACAGCATGTCTCCGAACAGACACAGTAAGGCAACAGCACGGAAAGCATGTCAGGAATTAAACCCGGACGAGGCGCTCTGGGCGAAGATCCAACAGGGCATGAAGCGAGCGAACGACTATCGGCAAACGATGGAATTGCGCGGCAGATGGGTACCGAAGTCGCCGTCTCTCGCAAAGTGGATAGCAGAGCGGCGGTGGGAAGACAACTTGGAAGCGAAAGGCCCTCCTTGCGAAGCCAGTGAGGCGCCAGAGGAAGACATTCTGCCGGACTTTGGCAACCGCGAGAATGATGCCGACAGCGTTATGGCTGACGTCGATAACGGCCGGCATAAGTGCCCATCACACGATCCGAACGGTGAACTGCGGAGCGTCAAGCAATGAGGGCGCCGATGACTGTGACATAAATCGCGGAACAAGGAAAAAGAGTGAAAAATAGGGAAAAACTCTAGGTTGAACAAGAAACACGTAACTCTACGGAACACAGTTATCTATCTATTGTTACGTACTAATAAATAAGTACAAGTATTCACGCAGAGCCCCCCCCCTCCCCCCCCAGATCGAAACCGGACGGGACTCCGCGAATACGTAGTAGCCTGTCCGCACAATTTTCCAATTTTTTTTGTAGTAATCGCGCGAGAGGTATGTGGACCTCGAAATTCCGGCAGAAATGGCCCGTGCGTTGCCTTCAGAAGGCGATTCCCGGGGGAGATGGACTCTTTGAAATCGACGCTGTATGGCAGTTTTTGAGAGACTACCATCTCATATCAGATTCCAAAGTAAGAAGACCAGAAGCGCAGACGCTACGGACTCGGAGAAAGCACAAGCCGCAAGCCGAGAGTAGGGAGATGCGCGTCTCGCGGCAAATTCTCTGCGCCCGTCGACGAGCAGAAGCGAGCATGGCTATCCCAGCTGCCTCCCCGAGCCACGCCTTGCGAGCCATTGTCTCGACACCACTCCGATACATTGCCAATCATGTCGTACAAATCCCAGTCGTTGGGTAACTTCTGACCTACCGCCTTCGTTGTATGTTGGCCGGGAGGATATTCAGGACCGTCCAACGTATTGCCCCAATACCACGCATAGTCATTGATCTGTGTGTAATCCGGATCATCGCCCCAGTAAAACTGTGTCTCTGTTCCGGCACGACAGGCGTACTCCCACTCTGCCTGTGTTGGCAAACGAAACGTTCCCAATACTAAACCGATGCCATTTAGCCGTTTGATGAAAGCCCCGCAATCATACCAGGATACGTATTCCACAGGATTGTTGGGCTTGCCGCCGAACCAGGAAGGCTTGCTCCCCATCACCGCCTCCCATTGCGCCTGCGTCACCTCGTACTTGCCAATGTAGAAATCTTTGCTGATCGTTACCTCACCTCGACTGTCCGGAAACGGAGACCACTTCGGCCCCATCATAAATTTCCCCGCCGGGATCTTCACCATCTCCAAAACCTTTGCACTGGCGGGCAAATTCGGTATCTGAATATTGATTAGTGAATTGTCCGGGATCTCCCAGGGGGTAATAGTCGGAGTTGGCGCCAGCGTACATGTGGGCGTAGGAGAAAACGTCGGCGTAGGAGAAAACGTCGGCGTAGGAGAAAACGTCGGTGTGGGATTATAACGATTCCTCACCACACGAACCCCGATGTAGCCGTAGCGGTAGTCGGGCGAGTTGCCGCGGCGATACGCCGACCGGCAGTACCGGAGGTAGTCGTCCCAGCGGCCGCCGCGGAAGACGCGGTCCGAGCCTGATTGTGGACCAATTGGGTCAACTTGAGCACCTCTATCATACGGACTCTCGTACCAGTCCGAACACCACTCCCACACATTCCCATGCATATCATACAGCCCCCACGGATTCGGCAACTTCTGTCCGACCTCCTTTGTCCCGTAAGGACTGTTGTTACCGCCCCACCACATATACTGGTCCGCTAACTCACAGTAGGATGTGCCATCAGAACACTCCAGCGCATCCCCAAACGAAAAACGCGTCGTCGTCCCCGCTCGGCACGCATACTCCCACTCCGCCTCCGTCGGCAATCGAAATGTCCCATAACCCATGTCGTTCAAATTCTCAACGAACGTCTGGCAATCATTCCATGAGACCTGCTCCACAGGATTATTCGGCTTGCCATCAAAAGAGGACGGATTGTCTCCCATCACCGCCTCCCACTGTGCTTGCGTCACCTCAAACATACCGATTTGGAAGGGCTTTGAGATTGTGACTTCATGCCTCGGACTTTCGTCGTCACTTCGCCTTCTCTCGTTTTCGGGCGAGCCCATCATAAATGTCCCCGGTGGGATCAAAACCATTTCCAGCGCCTTCGCCCCCTCAGGTAGCCCGGGAATTGGAATGACGGTCGTCTCACCAAACGGGGGAGGAAGCGGCGTAAAGGTTGGCGTAACAGTCGGTGTCGGCGTGTGCGACGGAGTGGGGATCGGAGTCGGACTACAATTTCCCATTCGATTCTCACTGTTTCCCCGGAGTATCTCGAATCTCTGTTCACCTGTATCTGAATAGATCTCATTATCAATCAACCATCCACAGGCAACGACGGCGTTCAAATCCGTGATACCGCTAAAATTGAATTTCAGAATCGGCCCAAACGCCGCATAAGGAATCGATGTAAATGGATTCTTTGGATTCTGACTTTCAATTTCTATCCACGCACCGTCCTCGACAGTGGTGTGTTTTAGATTCCAGTCCGCACAAAGACCTCCATCACCTTCCGTGACCAATTCAACCGAAAACGGATATGGCGTATTCAAGAAGAAACGAATTCTCCGGACCCAGCGGGGAACGTAGTCTGCTCGAAGGAAGACCGTTTCACGGCCGTCAATTACTTCCGTTCCAACCACCCGCAACACGCCCCGATTATCATCTGCATAGTAGTCTGGCGGACGATAGGATTCCGGTTCACCGACATAGGTGTCCGAATGCTGGTTGAGAGATATTGTGAACGACGGCGTGAACGGTGTCGATTCTCTTTTCAGTGTTGCCCAGCGGAGCGTGTATTTCCCACCGAGATCGTAAAGGATTTGCTGGAATTTCTCTTTCATTTGCGGAACAGTATTCGCCGGATAATACATTCCACGGGCACCTTCCGCCATATTCTGTAACGCGGACGGTTCGAGTTCATGACCGAAGCCGATGCAAGAAATCTCGACGTTCTTTTTATTGGCCGCTTCGATGATTTCTTCCGGACGACGTGAACTGGATTCGTCTCGTCCGTCGGACAAGAGAATCACAATCCGATGCTCGTCACGGATATTCCCAGAGCTGAATCTGTCAACAGCTCTGTAAACGGCGTCCCAACACCGAGAGGGACCGAAATACCATTCAACATATTCGTCAAGGATTGTGTCGATTTTCTCTCGCAGAAATTCCTTATTATTCACGAAATCCGTAACACACTTGGGATTTCGATCTCGGTGAAATTCATAAATCCCTACCTGTGCATCGATACTTAGACCGTCGATGAAATCCTTGACCGCTTGCTCCATTGTCTCGATAGCGTCAGAAATACCGTCTCCGTCCGCGTCACCGTTGACAACGGGCTCAGCCATACTGAGCGTGTAATCCAATACAAAGAAGCATTTGAGAGGCTTATTCGGCGACGCGGCAATGTGCGCACCGGTCTCGGTAAGGCTGATAGAATCGCCGTTCTCCAAACACGTGATTTCGAGTTGCGATGGGTAGGTGACAACGGCGTGATTATTTTCGTCCCGCAGTGAGAAATCAAATTCAAGCAGATACGGTGCGGAGTACTTTGCGTAGACGTTTTTGATGTGCAGCTCTTGGATGTCTATCGGGGGTAATGGCGTATACGTTGGCGTTATCGTGAACGTTGGCGTGGATGTAGGTGTATTTGTGGCGGTCGGAGTCACGGTGGGTGTGAATGTATTTGTCGGTGTATTGGTGGGCGTGACCGTGGGAGTGCTTGTCGGGAGCGGTGTCAGTAGTGGCACTGAACGGTCTGTCTGACTGACCTGACTCTCCATGCACAGCAAATCATCCACAAGAATCGAGGACTCCACTCCCGGTCCACCGTTCTGAACGACAGCCAGAATAGGCATCTCGGGATTTGCGACGGTGAAATCTCCACCGACCATGACCTGCTCGGGTTGTTCCTGATTCAGCACCGGAAGACCGTTAGCGAATCGAAACACACCGATTTCCTTGTAGCCGTTCGTCAATACCAACGCCAACATTCCGCCCTGTGTGTGAGGAAGCTGTCTTGCAGATACCATTCCGACGATGTTGCAGGGGAATAGCCTTGAAGTCGCAGACAGAAACGTCCCGATGTTTGCGGCGGTATTCGAGGGATTCAGGCTCAGCTGGACAGTACCGTCGGTAAGCGTCTCATAGAAAGGGCCGATCTCTCCATCCGCGGCATTGACGTTTTGTAGCCAGTTATCGAGGCTCCCGTCGAAATTCCCGTCGGCGTCGGGGAAGATCTGTTCTCCTTCGACCGGTACGGCGAGAGCGGCTCGGAGATCGTCAATCCAGACCGTTGCTCCTTCGTTCGACTCCGGTGGATTAACGACCTGGACACCGATCTGCAATCTTCCGGAAGGCGGCGCATATACGACGTGAGTCCAGCGATAATCGTCCACGGGCGCTTCAGGTCCGCTTGCATTCGAATAGGCAATCTGTCCGTCGATAGGACTGTTGAACGCAACCAGAGCGATACGAGGGCCGGGAACGGATGAGCGAAAGACACCCGACACGATACCTACATCGGGCATATTGATAGGCAAGAGCGAAACCGCCAACACGCCCTCTCCGGGTTCCACCTCAATCTGTAATCCCTGACCGTCGGCTCCCGGTCCTATCGGTATCGATCCAAAGTTGACTCGACCGGTAGAGAAACCGTCCGGCGGATTTGCGATAAAGTGATTGCCTTCGAGGTCAGCTTCGCTCATATCCAATACGCCTCCGGGAGTCGGAGTAGCGGTCACAGTCGGCGTGAGCGTTGCGGTCGGAGTTGGAGTGTATGAGGCAGGGGTACCCAGCGGCGCTGTCGGCGTAGGTGTCTGAGTCAAGTTCTTGCGTCTGAAATGGGGCACATAATCCGACAGACTCGGCCGGTCCTTTTGGGTTGCACTCCAGCTTCGGGCGAGATTGAACAAGTCCCGATAGTCGATAAAGCCGTCGTCATTCTGATCCAGAATGGGGCTCGGAACCGGAGCGTGGGTCGATCTCGGTGTCGGAGTCTTGGTAGGAATCGAGGACACGACAACGAATTCCGCGTCCGTGGCCGTAACGTTCAATGGATCAACCCCATTCGCTCCCTTGAGAGCTGTCGAAGAGAATCCCAAGGCTGTAGAAACGGAGGCATCTGGATTCACCGTAAAATCGATTGTCGCCACAGTGCCCTGTCCGGCGTGCAAGGTGAACAAGCCAAGGCCAGTACCCAGGATACGAAGCCGCCCACCCGCAATTACAGTCATACTACGACTGGGGAAGTTCGCCTCAGCCATGATCAGATCGACGTTTCCGCTCTGGAAAAAAAGAACCCAAGGATCGTACAGAACATCAGTCTGAAACGCACCGACGCCCGTACCGTCGTCAATCTCAATCGTAACAGTAACGGTCTCTCCCGGGACTGCCTTGAGGTCCCCGCCAAAGGAAAGGTCCTGTGAGTGGGCTATACACGGAACGAACAAAGTGAAACAGAACGCAGTGAGTCTGAAGATCTTCTTCATGGTACGCCTCCAACCGAGAATCACCGTCCGTCAGCATATTGTGGAGCGCAAAACTCGAGATGTAAAGCGCATTGCGGAACGTTTGACGCGATTATTGGGGCGGTGAAGGTGGCCGATTTCGAAAGAGACACGGCGGCAAGAAGGACCGTCTCCCCGGGCCGGTCAGGCTCTTGAATCCGGGGGCTTCCTGTACGCCCCACAGGGCCGCGAAATTCATCCGCTTGCTTCCCCTGTGCTTCCCCGGAGCAAATCTGTTGTTGAGGTGGATTCTGTAACTCCAGTCTTTTCAGTAAGCGGGAGACGGGGATCGAACCCGCGACCCTCAGCTTGGAAGGCTGATGCTCTACCAAATGAGCTACTCCCGCAGGATCAGGCACCGAGTAGCAAAACCGACATGTTAAAAGAACTGATCAGCACTACAGTCGCCTGACCAGCTCTATATCCTATAAATGCTACCCCTTCTGTCAACCCAGCTCAGACGTTATTGTCCCACCTTAGACGTTATGCCCCAACTCAGAAGTTGCTTCCCGGCTAGGGCGTTAAGTCCGCGGCTCAGACTTAAGCCAACTCACGCATGAATGTACGGCTCCCACTCCAATCCCGGAACATCAAACATGTCTTCCTCTTCCTCAAGAGCCAACCGGATATCCTTGAATCGGCAGAACCGCTGGATCGCCTCCCGATGGTCCCCGTAGAACATCACCCGGTGTAACCCACACGACCAATTCTCCAAAATCCGACGCGCGTTATGCACTTTCGTGGTCACCTTGGTCTTGCAACCTCGGTCCACGGTCGGAACATCCACAATCTCGCCGCCCGAGAACAACATGATGTCATTGCCAATCAACCGGGCCAAAGAAATCTTCTCCCCGATGCGCATCTTTACCTGCAGCGAAACACTCTTGCCGTCCTCATGGTGACAACGGATCGCGTATGGACACTGCTCGCCATCCACTCCATCCATCATGATTGGGGACACGCAGTGAGCGTGAATAACCGTATTGTTCGAAAGATCGATTACCGGGTCGGTGATGAACCCCGGCTTTCCGGTGAGATGAACAAAAATCAGGTGGGTCAGCGTCGATTTGATGTCCGCCTCACAAACACCGGCGAGCCCCATGCCGCTCAACCGCGAAAAACCGAGACACGGATAGGCCATGCCACGCTCGACAAGCCCCATCCCAAGGCAGTTGATCGTAATTGCATCCGCCTGTTCTTCTTCCAGCCAGTCCGCCAGGCCGATATACATCCGCGATGCTTTATGGATCTCCTCCTCGGTCGGCTCGACGATTTTTTCCGCTTCCGAGATCCACCGTTTGGCGTCTTCCTTTGCCGCGTTTTCATCGGCCGCCTTATAATGCTCGATCAAATCCTCCAGCTGAACCGTCTTGATCTCGGTACCGAATTTCTTGCGGATACTCTTCGCATACTCGGCATCGATGTCGGCACCCATCAGGTAAAGGACTTTCGCCTCTTTCATCCGGTGAATCGCGCGGATGGGCTGAATCGCCGTCACCAGATCCGAGAAGTCGCTGGAAGGCACAATGTCGATCTTCTTGCCCTGCTTCTGCAGAGGCGCGATGATGTGCCACTCGTGGCCCGCATAAGGCGTTGTGAAGACTGTGATCGGTATATTCAACTCGAGCAGCTGCCGGATATAGCCGCCGGTTCCCAGCGTGAGGTGAAGGACAAGAATCCCGTCAACGTCCTCGAACTTCTCCATGACATCGGGCATCTGATCCGCCGAACTCACCAGACCGCCGTCGACAAACTCGATGTCTTTGAATGCCGGCGCCAACTTTTTGAATTCGGCTTCAAAGCGACCGATCTCTTCCTTGAAATCCATCCTCGGCAACGGCCATCCCGAGACCGTGTTCCCCAGATAAACCTTTCCTATCCGTGTTTTTGAGACACCCCGCCGCATCGGCATTGCCGGGGGAACGACCTTGGCGTCCGCCGAACGCATCATTCCGAGACAAAGTGTGCCCATTGTCGTAGCACCGAGGAATTCGCGACGTTTCATTCCGGATTTCATAAGAGCCTCCTGATCGAGCAACTGTCGTCGGCCGAATTGAGATCCGGCCGGGTATGTACCTTGAAGATCTAAGTATAAGGCTTTTGTGCTTACCTGTTAATTGGACAGCCGCCATCAGCCATACCTCTTCGCTTTTATAGACGTTTGTCTATTTTTAGCTTGACATATATAGACGTGGGTCTATATAATTATTACAGATAACAGGCTCCGAAGGTCAAGCGGAGTGAGAGAGATCGGAGAAACGAACGGAAGCAGATTCAACCCCCTCCTAACCTCCCCCGATCTTCGGGGGAGGGAAAAAAGCGAGCGTAGCGGGGATTGCTTTCTCCCCCAAAGATTGACGGGGTCGCAAAAAGTCTGGGATACGAATTTCAACCCTTTCCTACACCTCCCCCGATCTCGGGGGAGGAAAAGAAGCGAAGGTAGCGGGGTTGTTTTCTCCCCCAAAGATTGGGGGAGATACAGAGGGGGTTGAAGGTAACATAGGAACGAATGATGGAGGTTCAGAGGGGGTTGAGAACCGCTCTAATTCTGCCGCGTGGTAAAAGACGACGAAGGGAGCACAAAGAAAATGTGTTACTTACCGAATATCCCCCGCGTTTTATAATAGACGCTGGTCTATATGGTTGAAAGAGGATTCGGAAGGAGAAGACAGTTGACCCCGTCGAAAAATGAAAACCCGAAGAAACCCCGCGTCACGGACCTGCCGGACGCTGAACTTGAGGTGATGGCGTGCTTGTGGCGGGACGGGAAACAGACCGCCCGTCAGATCCGCGAGACGATGGAGAGCTATCGTCCCATGGCGCACGGCTCGGCTGTGACCCTGCTCAAACGTCTGGAAGCGAAAGGCTTAGTGGCAAAGGAGAAAGCCCCCGTGGGGAAAGCGTTTGTCTATCGCCCCACACGTCAGCCCGGGCCGACCTACCGGAGGATTCTACGGAATCTCTCGCAGCGGATTTTCGGGGGAAACCGTGTGGCCCTCGCTGCGTCCCTCTTTGAAACGCAGCCGCCCAACTCCGAGGAACTCGAAAAACTGGAGGAACTCCTGGAAGAGCTACGAAGCAAAACCAGCGGGAAAGGACCGGAGAAATGAACAGCATCATCGAGAGTCTCAATCACGCCGCTGCGGTTTGGCTACCGTATGTCACTCACGCTACGTGGCAGTCGGTGCTGGTAAGTGGAGGTTTATTGCTTGTCGTTTGGCTCGGGCGGAGATTGTCTTCGACTATGAATCAAATCAAATCACAGTAACGGCCGCGCCGGAAATGCTCGCAAAAGCCGAAGAGATTATTGAGGAAGTCGACAGGGATCGAGACGAAATACGCGAGAAATGAGATGACAAGAAGACAGAATATCCGATAATTTCCTTCCAGGGGCGTTGCCCACCGGCTATATTACTTCACCCCTTTGGGGTGGAAGATGAAAGAATTGTTCTTGTGTTCGTTCATCCTATATTGGACCGTCGGCGGACAATTCGAACGCCCACAATAATATTAATTATTACAATCACACCAATAATAATAAATAAATTGCGCGTGAAATGGCTCGGGGGGCTTGCCGTCTCTTCGGACGTCTCCTGCACTGTCTCCTCGGATACTGTCTCTTCCGAGGCGACGTTCTGTTCCGCGGGTTGCGATTCCTGCGGAGGTTGCGCCTGGCCCATGATCATTGAGCGCTCCCATTCGCTGACATATTGCTCCATGACATGAGTGTCCCAATCGACCGGCATCAATAAATCGGTGCCGGGATTCATCATTTTGAATTCGCACGCGCAAGGACCGACAAGAAACGCACAGGAATCGAAGATGTTTGTCTCATTGATTCCCTTCCCCACCAGCGCAAACAGCGCCCGGCCCCGCCCGTACATGGGAAACGCCATTGGTTCGGATAAATATTCCGTGAGGTCCGGTTCGCTCTTCATCAGCATTTCAACGAAGAGCTTCTCTTCCGCGTCCTCTCGCGAGACTGTGACGATAGAGAACTCGACACGCATCCCCTTCGATGGGTCCGATGAAGCCGAAGGCGGATTGTAACGTAATGCGGGCTCGGGGATTCGCAGCATCTCCATCATACGTTTCAGCTGTGTTTCCAGCGTTTTCTTCGCCTCGGCGTCCTTCTCTTCGTTCCCACTTTCAAGAAAGAGCCACACAGCGGTCTGACCGTCCAGAAGACGTTTGGCAATCTCTTCTCGTGCCGGAGAATTCAATAAATTCTGCACATCCAAATTCTCAAACGGCCCCGACCAAAGATCCTCCTCGATCCGCGCAACCATTGGAAAGCGGACAAGGCCCCATGGGAGTTCTGCAGCCGATTGAGTTTCCCACAATTCGAGGAATCCTTCCGACGGAGAGTCATCCAGGTCGATTGAATAGACCTCGCAATTGGCCGCCGTGCTGTCTTGGATCATGCCAACAGCAGCGTTGTGCTCCTCGCTTAACTCTCCTCGATGAAACACGAAAACGTGGTAGGGGTCGGCCGGCCAGCGTTCCAATGCGTATCGAAATACGGGGATATCGCATCCCCAGCCGGATTGGGCCGAGAAGAACATTGAGCCCAATAGAAAGGCACTGATTGTAACGAGTTTGAGTTTTCTGATTGTAGCCATATATATACCTGGTCGGTCACTGTACGTCGGTTACTTTACCGTCATCGCGAGCCGCGGACCGTCGGAGCCGGTGATTTGAGGAAGAAACCGCGGTCCCCGTTGCCGTCATGGCGAGCGAAGCGTGGCCATCTCGTTTTGTCCGATTCAACGGCGAGATTCCCACGTCGCTTCGCTCCTCGGAATGACGATTCGCAGGCGTTTTCTTAGGAGCGAAGCGTGGCGATCTCTTGTTTGCCTGGTTCTGCATTCAGATTGCTTCGCTTCGCTCGCAATGACGGAACACGGTCGTTTCGGATCGAAACGTCTGATTGCTCAAATCACAGACTCCGGCGGCTCGCGACGACGAATAAATAATAGCCTACCCATAATCTCACGAACAACAAGGAAACACTGACGCAACATGGGATACACAGCGCGGGCCGGCGTAGGGTGGGTTAGCGACGACACGAACCCGGGCAAATAGACAAACTTACGAGTAGCGTAACCCACCAGAAACTTCTTCACAGTCCTTTCAACAGGTCCCTCAACACCGTGGTCATAGATGTGGCATATCTCTCCGGGTCATCGCGATAGAAAGTCAGGATTCGCACCGAGTCGGAGTCCGCGTCTTCGGCAAAACGTGTATGGCCTGTGTTCTTGTCGATTCTGACCGGCATCTTTCGGAAGGTAAATGTGTCATTCCGCCTGTTCGCCGCATGCAGGAAACCAGCGGTGCACCACATGTTTCGCTTCTTTGACCAGATATCCTGTCTTGTCTTCGCTGGGATCTCGCGTTTTAGTGCCTGAATCGGATCGATGTCGGATACCGGTGTTTTTTTCAAGGCGTAGATAAAAAAGTTCTGAACCGTGAGAGGCAGCGATTCAAGTACTTCACCGTGACGAAACTGCCAGTAAGTAGAAAAACCATCATCGCCAAAACACGGCATCCAATAAACAGGCAGGTCCGAAGACAACATCCGCACATAAGCATGGCGGTCGAGTTTGACATTCCACTCGTCGTCCCCGGACGAGTGTCCCGCATTGATGTAGAACCGCCCCACCTTCTTCTTGAACAACTCAGGTTCACGGTTATACGCTGCGGCGACATCGCGCAGACTGCCGGTAGTAAAGAGATTCACAGGACGGTCTGCCTGACGAAGCGCGGTCAGAATCAGTTTCACACCGGCCTGGTCCTTCGTGGAGTGATGTCTGCAGGCGTCATCCGGCGATTCCAGGTTGCGAGTCAATCCGAGGGCGTAAGGCACTTCACGCCCTGTGATCGAGATCATCTGTTCGATAGCCATTGTGGCCGGTCGGTCCGCGCCGCGCTCCCCTCGGTCAATCACAATACCCAGAATATCCAATTCATCTGTCGCAAATAGAGTCGCCAAATCGAAATGGTCGTCGGGATCGTCGTGTGGGTGATATAGGTCCGTGGTGTAAAGGATAGGAATCTTCTCGGGTTCTGCGGAGATATGAAACGGGATAACGACTCTTAATAACAACAAAAGAATACCAACATATCTATTCATTTTCTTATACCTCAGGACAGCCAAAATACTCGCCGTACGGATTCGCCTTCGGCATGATCGCATCGACAATGTCGTGGTTCAATTACGTCATACTGGGATTATCACTCTTCAACACGACTCTTCCTCTCCATAATCGTAAAAGCACGGCACAGAGTGAACACATTAGAATTACATTGAATCCTCTTTTGCGGGGGACATCAATACTCAACCCGTCACCCCACGATCAGTCTGAGTCAAGACTATTCACCGTTTATTCGTACGGCAAATACAATATGAAACAAAGTCAGTCTATTGAAGACTAACCTACAACCCAAACAGTTCCTTGGCATTATCATGGAACACCGCCTGATGATATTCAGAAGGAATCGCTTCCAAAATAAATTCCCGATAGGAAGCCATCGGCGCAAGGGGCCAATCACTACCATATAAATAACGCTGAGGACACTCACTATATAAAAATGCTTCACGAATCCTATCTGCTTCCTGTTTCAACACTCCGGTCTTGCGTCCCGCTTCAAAATATTCAGCTGATCCACACATAATTCCCGATAGATCGGTCCACACATTTTCACGATGACCCTTTATATTATTTTTATAAACAATTTCAGCAGTATCTCTGAACCAGGGGCACCCAAGGTGAGCGATTACGAACCGAACGTCTGGATAATCGACTGCTATTTCGTCAATCAAAAGAGGATGAGCATATTTCAACTTTCCTATATAGGAATACGTGTCTCCAGTATGGAATATAAACGGAAGATTGTAGCTGGCAGCTAAATCGTAATAAGGCTTATATGCAGGGCTGTCTGGGCCAAAATAGTAATATCCCAAATAAGCCTTGAGAGCAACGACACGTCCTTGTTTGAGTATTTTGTCAACACGTGTCAGATGCCGTTGATCAGTTCGATTTGGATTTGCAAAACCTATGGGATGAATGCCCCGGATCAGATATGCCAATTCCAGCGTCCTTTCTATACCGAGCGGATCGTTATCAGGCGTATTACACTGGGGCATACAAAGAGCATGAGTAATGCGCGCCGATTCCATCTCTTTTCGAACAATACCGACATCTCCGTCAGGTAGTACAGGTTCTTCAGGAGTACCTGGTACTTGTGGAAGAACCGCGTGTACGTGTGCATCAATCGTTTCGAAAATACCTGTAGAGGATGAATCGGCATTACTGTCTTTCTCATCAAAGCCGCAATTGCTACTTATTCCGGTCGTCATCCCTAAAGTCGTTACAGCCTTAATCGCCCGACGCCTGTTCATTACGTTCATCTGATAATTCCTTCCTAGACAGTGACACTTAGGCCAATTCGCTGTCTATTTCGCCGGCTCCAGCGCAATCGAAGCCGTGATGAGATAGCTACATCGACAACCGGTGGTCGCGTTCGGCATCACGACCAATCCACCGACAGGAAGCGCATTGATCCAGCAGCCGGGACGAATACCGCCATAGTTTTCTGTTTCACCCCCGGTCAGCAAATCACGATATCCAAGCGTTGCAGAACGGAACAGAAGTAAATTCGGCGAACCGGAGAGGATTCCACAGCCGTAAGAGCGTGTGAGCTCATAATCCAGTTTCTCACCGGTCAATAAATCAATCGCATGCGGCTGGACATAGATAGTCCTGTCGTTGACAACCGGCCGCGACTGATACGAAAGATCGTCTAATTCCCACAGGATGTTCCCATCCGAAGGACGGAGTAGAGTCATCCTGCCTCCCACTTCACTCGGGAGTTTGAAGCGGGTGTCCTGGTAGCACATCAGTAAAACATCATATTTTTCGCTGTATATGAGTAGAGTTCCGTAAATATCCTCGTCGAGTGTCCAAAGAACTTCTCCCGTTGCTGCATCGAGTGCGACCAATTGACCGAGCGGCTGAACCTCCGTCTCTCCGCGTCGTTTGGCCCTCTCCAACCTGTCGAAATCCGCTTTCGGTCTGTCAATGAAAAACAGCTTTCCATCGCCGATCGCAATGCTGTTGTGGCGAATCGATGTAGACGCGGGATAGAACCATTTTTGTTCGCCTGTGTCGACATCCAGCGCGAACACGGCCGTGGATTCGGTGTAAAGCTGGTCCATATGTCCTTCGCGATAGCACCACGTGACAATGTGGGTCGTGTCCGCCAGAGAGCCGAACAGGGTGTCGTTCGCACAGGCGATGTAGCCCCACGTTCCGCGCGACGCGTCCGGATTTCGCGGTGTTGGATATGTCCGAAGAGTCTCTCCAGTCGCCGCGTCGAGACGCACACAGCGGTCTTTCGTATGAACGAAAACGGAATTCTCATCGATACAGAAATTGCTGTGCGTGCCCGATGTCCCCATGAGGTGCTCCTGGTCGTACGGGTCCTGAATGTGGGGAAAAGGGACTTCCCATTGCGTACGACCGTTATACGCGTCAACCGCTCGGAGACTGTCCAACCCCTCTACAAAAATTCGGCCGTTGAAATACAGCGGCGCGTGTCCGCGCCCGTGACGCTGCGGCATACTTTGATCGGCATCGCGGAACCAGAGCATTTTCAACGGGGCTTTCACTCTTTGATCTCCTGAACATGCGGTATTTCCGGGATCGCAGTATTGATGGGTCCACCGTCCCACTCCGCTAAGGGCAGGCCGTACCCTCTGAGTCATGTTTTCCGGCTTACCGAGGCATCGCACACCACCGCAAGGGCGCTGCAGACGAAGGGCTTCCTCGTCTGCCAGAATCGACTCGCCTTCGGTAATTGAACGACCGGAGACCACAAGATCGGCAAAATAATCGGGGTAATCGGTCTTGCGAGGATCGCCGAGATGTACCGTCACACGGACTCCGTACAAGCCGGCGGAATCGAGACGCTGTCTTGCTAACTCTACATTTCTCGGATCGCTGTCGATCGCGTAGATTTGCAGATTTGTCCGTTGCGCCAGTTCGTAGGCAAGGCGACCGTCTCCACAACCGAGATCGACGCAATATCCCTCCGTGATCCCGGTCTTTGCAATAATCTCTTTTGCCGCTTCAGCATAAACCGAATTCTTCGGATACGGCGAGGCATCCGTCTCCGGAGAAATTGTCAGCGGTTTCTTTCCGCTTCCTTCAGCGAAACAATGGATTTTTCCGTCATCGGTACTGACATAGAGTCGTTTGTCGGCAACAGCCAAACCGTAGGCGATTCCTTTCATTTCTTTCGATCCTTCGAGACTCCCGCTCTTAAGATCAAGAAAGGAGACACCGCCTTGTCCACCGGCGATCACAGTATCGCCCGCAACGATCAACGAAGAGATCGGATGGGGAACCTCTCCGGACCAAAGCGGAATCACAGTATCTCTTTCCGTTTCCTGCCCCTTACGGTCATGGGTGGAGATCGTCTTGATTTGGGCTGCGGTTACTGTATTGCCCGAGGAATAGAGAAATCCCCCTGGAAATCCTGCAATTTGCTCTCCTGGAAAGTGATCGATTCCCTCACCCGTTTTGATGTCAAAAACCCAGCCGCAATTCACAAAATAAGAAGAACCGGCCAAAACACGACTGCCTCCTCTTTTCTGAAAATACTGCAAATGGAAATACTGAAAATCTCCCGACGAGCGATCGAAGCCCGCTGGTACGGCTCGGCCCGTCGGGACAAGAAGAGAATCTTCCGCAGCAACAAGGAAACCCTGTGCGGATACGCCGCTTTTCGCGTAGGCGGTGGCGTGCGGTTGCGGCATTTCGATGGAACCCGACGAGTCATTACACCAGACGACTTTCCCGTCTTTGGGATCCAAGGCATAAATATAGATTCCTTCCGACGGCCAAATCCCGGCGGCGATATACAGAAGACCATCTCGAAACACAGGCGCTCCTCTGGCGGGCCATCGCGAGATCATCCTGTCGTTTCCCAGAATCATTTCCGCACGCGGTCCACCGCGCTTCTTCCATAGGATGGAACCGTTGTCCGGGTGAAGGCAATAAAAACATCCATCATCGCTAACCACAATAATCCGGTCATTTAGCGCAAGAGGTGCGAAGCGAACCGGAGCGTCCGTGAATACATGCCACATTTCTTCTCCGGTGGCGGCATCGAGACAATAGACCTTACAGTCTGCCGAGCTGCCGAAATACAATTTTCCATCGGAAATGACGGCGTGATACGCATAATCGAAGGGCATTCGGGTATCGGGAGCCTGCCAGGCGGGCTGTGGAGCATGGCACGCGGAATATGTCCATCGGAGATCAAGGTTGTGCGGCAGTTCTTCAGGCGTACAACCGCTTCGCGATGCGTCATAGAGAAACATCGGCCAGTCCGCCGCGAGAACTTGTATCGAGAATAGAATACTGAACAGTAGGCCAATCGAAATTCGATTCATGATGTCCTTCCTGTAACCAACGGTTTGATCCTTGTTATTTCGACCGAAGGGAGAAATCCCGTCGGAATTTACCTACGCCTAAAAAAGGGCACCGTGACCGTCATTGCGAGCGAACTCGTCATTCCGAGGAGCGAAGCGACGTGGGAATCTCGCCGTTGAATCGGACAAAACGAGATGGCCACGCTTCGCTCGCCATGACGACAACGGGGACCGCGGTTTCTTCCTCAGATCACCTGCGCCGCCGGTACGACGCTCGGCGCGACAAGATCGTCCTCCGACCATCATAGTAGAATCTATCGACGCATTGACGCAAGAGGCTGGCATTCATATCCTAAGGTGTCGTCAAGTATGCGTCAAAATGAAGATCCAAGAGGAGTTGGTCCTATGCGTATTCATACAGCAACGAGAGGATTGATGTCTTTCGTATTCGTGCTGTTCCTGTGTACATATGTGTCTGTTGTTCAGGCCCAGGAAGAAGGCCTGGAACATGTAGACGTGTTTGTATCCGGCACCGAAGGATATCACACATTTCGCATTCCTGCCGTGATCGCAACCCAGGAAGGGACGCTGTTGGCGTTTTGTGAGGGTCGGAAAGGCGGCCGGAGCGATACGGGCAACATCGACCTTGTGTTGCGGCGCAGCACGGATAACGGTGAAACCTGGGGGCCGCTGCAAATCGTAGCGGACGACGGCCCAAACACAATCGGAAACCCGTGTCCCGTCGTCGACCGCGATACCGGTACGATTTGGCTCCCGCTGACACGGAATCTGGGTGAGGACAGCGAACACGAAATCTCGTCCCTCACGAGCAAGGGCAGCCGCGAAGTCTGGATCACCAGAAGCACGGATGACGGAAAAACCTGGGCGAAACCGGTCGAGATCACGTGCGATACAAAAGCGCCGAATTGGACGTGGTACGCAACCGGGCCGGGAAATGGAATTCAGCTACAAACGGGGCGGTTGCTGATCCCCTGCGATCATAAAATCGCCATGTCGGATCGATATCGCTCCCACGTGATCTATAGTGACGACCATGGAGAAACGTGGCGTCTTGGTGGTGACATTCGGGAGAGTGTCAATGAATGCGCGGCAGTGGAGCTGGAAGACGGCACCGTCATGATGAATATGCGGAGCTATAAACGAGAGAAATGCCGCGCCGAGGCAGTCAGTCACGATGGAGGAATCACCTGGTCGGAGGCCAAAAGCAATCCGACGCTTATCGAACCTGTCTGTCAGGGGAGTTTTATCCGATACACACTGGCGGACAAACACGACAAAAACCGTCTCCTCTTTTCGAATCCGGCAAGTACGAAACGTGACACAATGACTGTGCGGTTGAGCTACGATGAGGCGGAAACATGGCCCATTTCGAAGGTCCTCCACGCTGGTCCTTCCGCCTATTCATCTTTGGTTGTTTTGCCTGACATGCGGATCGGCTGCCTATATGAAAGAGGCGAAGAACATCCGTACGAAACAATAACGTTCGCGCGGTTTACACTTGGGTGGCTAACGGACAGAGAGGATGAATTGAAAGAATAGTCTCCCGCGATCGCCACTCGATCGAACAGACGAATTCGTTCTTAGAATTCGCCGAACTGTTCATCATCGCGTTTCTTGCGCGAAGCGGGGGAAGAAAAATCCTCGATGGGTTCTCGTTCTGTGCTGGAATAGTCGTCGAGAAAATCGTGCGCGTCACGCTCCGAGTCTGCCTGGTGTTCAAGCGCCGGGTAAGAGACTCTCGATTCGGCCATATCGATTCGACCGCCCTCGACCAGATTTACCAATGTGTTCACCATGTTCTGCAATCCGACCGCTTCCGAAGCAAGTTGGACACTCGCGGTTGCCATCTCTTGAGAGTGTCCTGCATTTGCCTGTGTGACCTTGTCCACTTGGGAAACCGCTTGATTAATTTCATCGATACCTTGGGCCTGTTCCTCGGTCGCAGTGGAGACATCGGCAATCAGCTGCGTAATGCTCTCAACCGAGGTCTTGATTTGTGTAAACACATCGCTCACTTCCTTGGAGTCTTTCACCCCCTGTTCGGTATTCATTTGCGCCTCTTCGATCAAAGCAGCGGTTTCCTTCGCCGCCTGGGCGCTGCGCATAGCAAGACCGCGAACTTCTTCGGCTACGACAGCGAACCCTTTTCCCGACTCGCCTGCGCGTGCAGCTTCGACCGCCGCATTCAAGGCCAGAAGATTGGTTTGAAAGGCCACTTCATCAATGGTCTTGATGATCTTCGCCATTTCGTCGGAAGACAACTTGATTTGACCGATGGTGTTCATCATCCGGCTCATGGCGGCGGTACCTTGTTCTGCCGCGCTGTGTGCACCCGAAACCATCGAATTCGCTTGTTTCGCGTAGTCGGCGTTCTGTTTCGTCATGGCCGACATCTGCTCCAGAGCCGAAGACGTCTGCTCGACTGATGAGGCCTGCTCATTCGCCCCTTGAGACAATCGGTGGCTTGATTCCTGCAGGCTGGTCGAGGTCGCCGACACCCGGTCCGCGCCGTTTCTCATTTTGTCAATAATACGCTGAAGCGGTTTGGCAATGGAACGTGAAAACAACACTCCCACACACAATGCGATACCGAGAATCACACCCCCCAGCACGAGCAGTATACTCTGCCAGCGTTTCACGAGTTCGCTGCTCGTGTGAAGCGTCTCATCGGCTTTGTTTTTCATTTCAATCGCCTGTCCCATCTCGAGTTCGTCCAGCTCTTTCAATCCAGCGGAGAGAGTGGGTGACAGCTCTCGCAGAGAATTGTCCGCGCGGATCAGATCCGTTTTTACCACGATGATGCGAGCGATCAGTTTCTTAAGGTTATCGCACTCCGCTTCCAACCGGCTTATCTCTTCACCGCTGGGCAGGGTGCCAAAAGAATCCGCGAGCTGTGCAAATAGATTATCGACGGTCTGGCGGGTACGATCTACCTGCGCCTGGGTTTCCGCCATGAGAATGTCTTTTTCGAGGATGTTCAGTTTGTAACTATGGAGCCGGATCTGCAAAGCGGACTGAGTATTCGAGAGCGCTTCGTTCACAATTTCAGACATCGTCTGAAGACTGTCCGAGACTGTAATTCGTCCCAGGGCAATGCCGCTTTGAATATCCTCAAGTACGTTTTTGAGAGACGGTTCTTTTCCTGCGTCCCCGGAGTTTTCCATTAATTCGGTCGCCGTCTCAACGCCTTCGGATATTCGATTTTCATTTTGCTGAATCACTTCTTTCACGCTGTCGTACAGGACCGACAACGTGAAACTGGTATCAGAGTCGATTTTTCCCAGGAGAGCGATAACCTCCGCATCGATCTCCTGCAGAACCATTTCCACCGATGTTTGAAGCTGCTCCAGCTCGTTTACGGCCTTGATTCGCTCCTGTTTGCGTTCGGCATAAATACGGATGTTGTCTATCAGATCACGTTGAAGGGGTACGGTGTTTTCATCTGAAGCGTTCAGTTCTTCGATCTGCTTCTGGGCCGCTTCGACTGCCTCTTGCGAATCGGCAACCGTGATCTGGGATACTGCGGAATTCAGAATAGTCGTTTGTCGTCCGCCGCGATCGATGCTGCCGCCGATCTCGGAGATCGTCGATTTCATGCTTTTGTGAATGAGTCGCAGCGACAGTATCCCCAGCCCCCCTGATATCCCAGCCAGTATGGCGCAGAAAACAAATGCCGCCAAAAGACGGAATTCCAGCCTGACCTTCAATGGAGACCTCATGTGCTCAATCCCTCCCACAGTTTTCTGGTCCCACAGGATAATGAAGTTACTGAGAGCCAAATCAGCATGCAAGACGAAGCGGCTCGTCCATCATAGCCTCCTCGTCCAGCCAACGTCCATACCGATGCCTGTGTTCAATTCCCCCTATCCAGTATATCACAAAATTTTACGTTGCGAGAATAGATCATGAATACTCTTTTGTACCGTCTCCCGCAGTCATTCGTCATCGGAGTATACGGCCCAGCCCTTTCCCATAGAAAACTCGATACGCTCTCAACGCCTAGAATCCTGCGTGTTTCTTCAGTTACAATACCCCTGAATCCGGATCGCCCGTCAAGACCTGACGCCTGGTACGGAATAGTGCCCTCGTCTAGCGTGACCACTCACGCCGCTACCCCACCGACGGGAAGAATAGGCGTAGAGTATTAGAGCCGCTTGCGGACGGGGCACTCGCAAAGGAGTAACTCTTATGAGTGATACGAAAGCGTTCACGCTGATCGAGCTGCTGATTGTCGTCGCCATTATCGGCATTCTTGCAGCCATAGCGGTACCGAATTTCCTTAACGCTCGTACGCGTGCCCTCATCAGCCGGATTGAAGCCGACTGCAAAAACACGGCCACGGCTCTTGAAGCCTATCGCACCGACCAGAATCGATATCCGATCGACGCAACCAACCGTAATCCTATCGGTCTCTATATGTTGACCACGCCTGTCGCTTACATGAGTACACTGCCCATCGATGTTTTTGTACCTGCAACCTACTATGACGATGGGAGCGGCGAAGCGGTTGGCCCCTTTCTGGAAATGGGAACCGACACGCCGAAACCGGGCGAGAATATGCGTACTCTGGGATCCTGGTCACTTGCGTCCGGCGGACCGGATGCGGATGACGACGTTCAAGCGCAGCAAGGATGGCCCTGGACAACGGTTTGGTGGGACTTTGAGCCCTCGAACGGACTCGATTCAAATGGAGACATCTTCCGGTTCGGCGGCAACTTTGCGGGAGGTACCTATATGCGAAACGGAGAAAGGAATCGATAGAAGTGCCAATCGACCTATCGTAGATAACCATCCCCATGCGCGTAAGAAAACACGCTTGGATCGAGGTGAACCATGGCAACGCTTCAACCCGGCAAGAAAGCCCCCGCTTTCACACTGCAGGATCAGACAGGCAAGAAAGTCAAATTATCCGATTTCAAGGGACAGAAGCTCCTGATTTACTTCTACCCACGCGCCGATACACCGGGCTGCACAAAGCAGGCCTGCACTATTCGAGATTCGAGATCCGAGTTTGACGATCTCGAACTCACTGTTGTCGGTATCAGCCCCGATACGTCCGAAAAGCAGGCGAAGTTCGATCAGAAATACGAACTTGGATTTCCGCTGCTCTCCGACACAGAACACAAAGTCGCCGAAGCCTATGGAGTGTGGGGCGAAAAGAATATGTACGGTAAAAAGATAATGGGTATTATTCGATCCGCATTTCTAATCGATGAAAAAGGAAAACTCATGGAAACATTCTACAAGATCAGCCCGAAAGACACTGTCCCAAAAGTAATGAAAGCGCTTCAAGCCTAACGGGAATACCTGAGGGCCAAGGAGAAAGAAAGAAGATGAGATACGCCAAATCGATTCAATTTGCCGTCCTAGCAGTCCTGTGTAGTCTCGGGTTTTCGTCGGCGTTTGCCGGTCAGGGCAGGCTGGTAGGAAAACCGATACAATGGCATCCGGTGGAACTACATTTTGAAGGTCCTGAGGCTGATGAACTCGCCTCGTCACCGAATCCGTTCTTCGACTACCGTCTTCAGGCGCATTTCATTTCCCCAAGCGGGACAACATATGCCGTACCCGGCTTCTTCAACGGCAACGGCCGTGGCGAAGGTCAGGGAAATATCTGGACCGTCCGTTTCACTCCGGACGCCGAGGGGACATGGACGTACAGGGCCTCGTTTCGCCGGGGAGAGAATGTCGCAGTGGATCTCGATCCGGTATCGGGTACGCCGTGCGGTTTCGACGGCACGCACGGAACCTTCGATGTAAGCGATGCCCCGGCGGACGCTCCGGATTTCTACAAGTGGGGACGTCTCGACTATGTCGGAGGACACTATTTGAAATTCCGAGACGGACCGTACTGGATTAAAGGGGGCTGCGATAGTCCGGAGGATTTTCTTTCCTTTACGGATTTCGATGGAACGCCGGACCCCGGCCAACACTATTCCGCGCATCGAGAGGATTGGCACGAAGGCGATCCAACATGGCGAGACGGAAAAGGAAAAGCCATTATTGGACTACTGAATTATTTCGCGTCCCAGCATGTCAATTCAATCTATTTTTTGACAATGAATATTGGAGGGGACGGCAAAAACGTATGGCCGTTCGCGGGGAACATCGATCCCGAAGGAAGTCCTGAAAACGATAACCTTCACTATGACATTAGTAAGCTGCATCAATGGGAAATCGTATTTCAGCATGCGCAGTCGAAAGGGATCTTTCTCCATTTCGTCTTCAATGAAGCCGAAAGAAAGAACAAGCTGGAGTTGGACGAAGCGGAATTGGGGGTTGAACGAAAGCTCTATTATCGAGAGATTATTGCGCGCTTCGGCCATCACAACGCCCTACAGTGGAACATTTGTGAGGAATATGACCTGGCCCTCGACCTGGGGCCGGAAAGGGTAAAAGAATTCGCGCGATACATCGACGCCGTAGATCCCTACGATCACCCCATCACCGTGCATCACAAGGGAAGAAATGCCGATCCTTCCTGGCTGCCGTTCCTGGGATTTCCGCATTTCAGCACGACGTCGTTTCAGTTCTATGACAACACCGCCCAATGGGGTACGCATGTGGAAAAATGGAGACGTTTGACCGAGGTAGCGGGACGACCACTTCCGATCAACATGGATGAGTTCAAGATGCTCAACACAGACAATGAGGAAACAGTACGGAAAGAGGTACTGTGGCCCACGTACCTTTCCGGCGGACATGTGGAATACATACTCGACCGCGGATTCAGGAAGAATAATTTTAAAAGAACGGAGAATACCTGGCGTTGGACATGGTATGCGCGCAGGTTTATGGAAGAGAACCTGCCCTTCTGGGAAATGGAGCCAAACGACCCGATACTGCAACACGAAACCACCGACATGGGCGGAGGACAGGTGTTTGTCAAGAATGGTTCGATTTACGCCATATACC
Organism: uncultured bacterium; assembly: GCA_964612675.1. GTDB lineage: Bacteria > Hinthialibacterota > Hinthialibacteria > Hinthialibacterales > JAKPRU01 > CAZTDD01. The sequence goes on along the minus strand of CAZTDD010000028.1, from coordinate 34,385 downwards.
TGCCCGTCGGACAGCCATCAGGACGCCTCATGGTTTCCTCAAGGAGCGGGCCGTGGGAGAAACGGTGGTTCAATCCTCGTACAGGAATTTTCGAAGGAAAAAGCGAGATCCTCAAGGAACTCTCTCATCCGGAATTAGGCGATCCGCCCTCGGCACCTCAGGAGGACTGGGTCATTCTGTTCAAGCGAGCCGACAGACAATAGGACGAAATCAGGGACGTTACGGTCTGGAACTGCCGGGAATTGGATCTACCTATGGCACAGCCGCTCATTCTGTTAACGGGGGCGTCCGGCTATATCGGCGGTCATCTCCTTGATGCCCTACTCGCAAAGAATTATCGCGTTCGTTGTCTGTCGCGTCGTGCTCCAAGCGGAAGAGACAGAGAAACAAACCAGTGTGAGTGGGTCCAGGGCGATGTACTCGACAAAGAGTCTCTCCCACCCGCCATGGAGAATGTCGATACCGCGTTCTATATGGTCCATTCGATGTACTCTGCCGGCAATTTTGAGGAATTGGATCGACAAGCGGCTCGAAATTTCGGCACATCGGCTCACGAAGCCGGTATTCGTAGGATTATTTATCTCGGAGGACTTGCAGACCCTGACGAGGGATTATCGGCCCACATGCAAAGCCGTCATGAAGTCGGCGAGATTCTTCGCGAGTCCGGCTGCCAGGTTATCGAGCTAAGAGCCTCCATCGTGATCGGTTCCGGCAGTTTATCTTTCGAGATCATCCGTGCGCTGGTCGAACGGTTGCCGATGATGATCACCCCGCGCTGGGTGCGAGCGGGTGCGCAACCCATTGCGATAGACGATTTACTGGAATATCTCGTTCAGTCCATAGAAATCGAGGTAGATGGAAATCCGATTTTCGAAATTGGCGGAAAAGATCGAGTCAGTTATCTGGAACTTCTTCGAGAATACGCCGCCTGCAGACGCTTACGTACGCTGGTTATTCCTGTGCCGGTCCTTACCCCGTGGCTGTCCAGCCTGTGGCTCGGCCTTGTGACTCCTTTTTATGCGCAAGCGGGAAGAAGGCTTATCGAAAGTGTGAGGAATAGTTCCGTTATCCGCGATCCAACCGCATTGGACGTCTTCGCGGTTCGCCCGAAAGGTGCGCGGGGTGCCATCGCTCAGGCGCTCCGGGATGAAGACAGGTATTTCGCTGAGAATACTTTTTCCGCCACGCTTTCCTCCGCGATTCGCCAGGATACACCCATCGGGACTCGGATCGGAAATCGAATCATGGATTCCTGCACGGTGGATGTATCGATTCCGGCACACAAAGCGTTCGCACCCATCCGCCGGATTGGGGGTCAAACCGGATGGTATTACGGCAACTGGCTGTGGTGGCTGCGAGGCGCAATGGATCGTCTTGTCGGCGGTGTCGGGATGGGACGCGGCCGACGTGATACAGAAAACCTCACTGTCGGCGACACCGTTGATTGCTGGCGTGTGGTTGAGTTCGAACCGGACCGTCGACTTCGTTTTGAAGCCGATATGAAAATGCCAGGCCGCGCGTGGCTGGAATTCGAGGTGCAGGACGCACCTCAAGGGTCCACTATCACTCAAACCGCCGTATTCGATCCGCGAGGGACATTGGGGCTCATCTACTGGGTTCTTCTCTACCCGGTGCACAGACTGATATTCGATGGGATGCTGCGCAGAATAGCGGAATCCGTCGAGTAGCGCCCTGGTTTATCCGGGGCGTTACGCACCCCGGAAGCAACTAATACAACTCCCAGGAAGGGACCCCCACAGAATCGTCGAAATCATCGGAAAATACGACACGTCCGTCGACGAGCACCTCGAAATTATCAAATTGGGCCGTCAGCCCCTCGAGCGAACTGGCGGTCAATCCCGGATAACCGGGCGACCGCTCCTCGGCACGAGGATCATCCCATGTAATTGTAAACGCTTCCTCAGCGCTCCCTCTTGCTTTGATACTACCGGTCAGCCGAGATCCTTCGGCTGTCAGCGAAATCGAGTACCACTGTCCAACATTCCATGCATAGTCTCCACGAGTCCCCCATGAAACGAGATCGTTCAAAAGATCGAAACTGTTTGTATCGTTATGAACGAGAGCATTCAGAGCCCTCTCGCCATCGTCGGGATTGACTCGTACAGCTACCCCCGCCCGGGCATAATCCGTATTCTCCCAATCGACCATTCGTAGATCCGCCTTCACCGCGTAGTCGCCGGTTCCCAGATCCATATCAACCCATGCATGTTTTGGGTCGTCTCTCGTATCTGCATAACAGCTCAGAACACCGTCGGCTACTGACCAAATTCCTCCCGTCCCGATTACCCATTCCGGATTCAAACCCGACATTAAGAACAAGGTCGAATTCTCAATAACATGTTCTTGTTGATTGACGGTTATCGTACCGGTGATTTCCGCTCGGAACGGTGGATCGGACGCAGGTGCAATCAGATCATATGTCAATTCGGCGGGAACGCTCAAATCGGAGAATTGCCAGACGATTTGACGGGCGATAAGTACAGATGTGCCCTCTGTCACTTGGATGTTTTCCACGGAAAACCCTTCGGGAATTTGTTCCTTGACTACAGCGGAAATGGAATTATCTTCACCGGGATCTACGGTTAGTTTCACTCCCTCAATCGTTGAAGCCGCTTTGTATTCATCGTTACCAAGATCGCGGGAAACATCAAAACGTGTCGGCATATTCGATCGAAGATACTGATGCCGCAAACGCAGGAATTTCCGCATCGTGTCGTACGATTCATGAATCTGGTTGCGCCTGGAGGTCCTTGTGCTCCCGATATAGGTCTCCAGCAGATCCAAATCCTCCAACAACAAGGTCTCAATATCGTCGATCATGCCGCCGACGCGTTCCTCGGAAAACAGGCCGTCGAGCGCTTCGACTACGCGTCCGACGTATTCTTCATGCAATTCGTCGTCCATGTGGAAAGGCCTGCCGATCGGCCCGACAAGATTCCGTCCGTTCAATTCATGAGCCCCATTTTCAGGCCCCGGTGCGTAGCCCGTCAACGGAAAATCGATCGGCATTTTCCAATACATTGGATCCGAATCCAAATAGCCGAAAGTTTTATCGACGTCCCATGGGATAATTTCCCATTTATCAATCGGGGGCGGATGATGATAAAGGAAGATATTGTTCTTGATACCATCCCAGTGGCTCATCAAATTCACTGCGACTTCATAGCCCATGACCTCTTCAATGACCAGAAACCGACGCAATGCTTCACTCAAATCCGTGTGATTATTGATATTGACATGCTGGAAGAGTTCGCGATAATCCTGATCGCCTTCGTCGATATTGGTCTTTTTCGTGTATCCGCCGGGTTCGTTGTAGGCGATTTTGTACACGTTGCCATCGGCATTTCTGTCGTTCAATCGCAGGAATTGTTCGTTCGGTTGTTGGATCGTAATTCTCTGTTCGTGATACGCTCTCCCGTTTCGCCGCGAGACAACGCGGTGCCATCGCGCCTTGGGTGACAGGACACCAAAATCGCGGAAAATATCGAGGGAGAGCTGCTCGACATGCGGAGACTGAGCCCCTGCGGTCGTCCCGCGCGGCGGGGATTCCGGTATGAGATTCAGCGTTCGATTTCCGTCATATTCTTCCCCTTTGATAAACCGTAGTTTGTTTCCATTTCGAGAATCGATGATCCGAGCGCCGTCGTATACTTCAACAGGCCTCTCACCCATGGGTTTCACAACAACACCCGAAATATAGACCGATTGTGCTGTCACTGTGGTCCGTTCCGTTGGAAATAGCCAAAGAACAGGCAGCTCGGACGGGATCTCATCATCATAGACGAAGTATGATTCAAACGGTCGCGGTTCCACGTGATGAGGTAGAGCGAGCGTTTGGCCGTCATCCAAATCGACGTCCAACCGAAAGCGGACAAGCGTTTGCGAGTCCTGTGCGGGAATACCGGCCTCAAAAGCCGCATAATCGCGACGTGAAACGGTCTGAGCCATGGGGGTCGAGAAGGAATGCCTCTGCCCTGTTACGGAAAGAGTCTCGATCTGAAGGGTAACTGAACCGATTCGTTCTTCACCATCCAGGACGATTTCAAGGTCGACGGCGTCCAAAGAAGTCGGATGTTCCGGTTCGATTCGATAAGACAGAATGGTCGGCTTCCAAGGGACGTCATGAACGGAGTTCTGTTCACCCGGTGTACCCCCCTTGGTGAGGGATGTCCTCCAATTGTGATAATCATCCGATGGATGGTCCGCTGAGATTCGTTCCAAAGAGGAACCGTAACCGTCCGGCCCGCGCGGCCATGGCGGATCATCGCGATAGTCTACCTGATCGACAATATCGCCGTCTGGTCCGTGCAAAACAAGCGATTCACCGCTGTTCGTCAGTTTTCCCGCATACGGACCGACAATCGACTTACCCCGCCACCCGGTATAATCAGGGTGTTTCACCACGAGAAGATAGCCGTCCGGAGGAATCGAGTACGGTTTGTTGAAACGATATTCCACACCGGCTGTGAATGCATAACCATTCACATCAATGGAACTCGCCGTGGGATTATACAGTTCGATGAATTCCGTCGGCCCATCATCTTCGGGGTGATAATGGATTTCGTTGATCACCAGATGATCCGCTGCCAATGCGGTTATTGCTGCTAAGAGGAAGTGCGATAGAAAACAGATGGTATGTTTGGTCATATAGGAGTATCCAAAGGGATATGGTCAGGCTTACTCGGCTTTGTTGTCCATTATAAGCGTCTCTATAACCAATATAGTACACTCTCTCGAGTTTTCCACGGCAGAATCGAGACCCCACGATTGCCCCGGCTCACCCAGTTTCCCTTCGGAGAACATCACGATCCGCTGAACGCCCGTCAATTGCGGGTAATACGGTTGCGACCGCGCCTTCTGAATGCGATAATCGAACCATTCTTTGTTGCAACAGAGCGAGGAACTCTTCAATGACACCAAGGCAACGGGTACTACAGGCGCTTAATCACGTTGAGCCGGATCGTGTTCCGATCGACCTCTCGGGGCACCGATCGTCGGGAATCAGCGCCATCCTTTATCCTAAACTTCGCGAGTATCTCGGATTGCCGCCGAAACCGGTACGTGTGTACGATCCGATTCAGCAGTTGGCGATCGTTCACGACGACCTGCTGGATCGGTTCGGCGTGGATACCATCGAACTGGGACGGGGTTTCGCGCTTGACGAGGACGCTTGGCGAGACTGGACGTTGCCCGACGGCACGCCTTGCCAATTGCCGTTTTGGGTCCAGCCCGAACGAACGGAGAACGCGTGGATTTTACGCTCAAAAAAAGGGCACGTTATTGCGACGCTTCCGGACGGCGCTCTCTATTTCGAACAATGTTACTACCCCTTCTTGGACAACGATGACCTCGATCACATTCCTGAAGCGCTCGAAGAATGTATGTGGGCTTCCATCGCATCGCCCCCCGGTCCGATCATTTCCGGCTCTGAAGGCGCGCAACGGTTTCGGAATGGCGCAGCAGCGTTACGAGAAAAGACGGATCGCGCAATTATCGGATTATTCGGCGGCAATTTGCTTGAAATTGGCCAGTTTCTTTATAGGAACGATAATTTCCTTATGCTTCTTGCGGGCGAACCGAAACGCGCTCATCAATTCCTTGATAAACTTGTCGAGTGCCACCTCGCAAATCTCGAATCCTATATGAAAGCAGTCGGCGACTATATCGATATCGTCCTATTCGGCGATGACTTGGGTATGCAAACAGGACCGCAGATTTCACCGCAAATGTACCGTGAATTCTTCAAACCGCGACATCAGGCGATGTGGTCTAAGGCAAAGGAAATGGCGGATGTGAAGGTGATGCTCCATTGCTGCGGTGGGGTACGCGAGCTGCTTCCCGATTTGATCGACGCCGGTCTCGATGCGATTAATCCGGTACAGATCAGCTGCAGAGGCATGGATCCAGGCGAATTGAAAGCCGAATTCGGAGACGAGATGGTGTTTTGGGGCGGCGGCTGCGACTCACAGCGTGTTTTGGTCGAAGGCTCTCCGAAGACGGTGCAAAAACACGTGCGTGAAATGGTGCGTATACTGAGTCCCGGAGGCGGTTTTGTCTTCCAGCAGGTCCATAATATCCTTGCGGATGTGCCGCCGGAGAATGTGGTTGCGATGTTCGACGCGGTCAATAAGGGAGATTAGGAGAAGTTCTGAGTAATGAGAAATCACGGTATGGAGCAACTCGAAACACTGTATATAAAAAAGGTCATCGACCGCGTACGGGAAATCGGCGAGCGTTTCATTTATTCGAACAGGTTGCCGGTTCAGCAGGTGGAGATGGCCGAGACGATGAAACACTTGTCGGTTCAGGAAGCGAAACGATTGAACTACAAACCGGTTCGAGACGGGCGGCGTTGGGGAAGAGACTGGGGAACGGCATGGTTTCGATTGCGCATCGAGATCCCGCCCGAGTTTCAGGGTGAACCGGTTCATCTCCTCTTCGATCTCGAGAACAGCGAGTGTCTTATTTTTCGTGACGACGTACCTGTACAGGGTCTTTCCTGGGCGAGAAAAGAATATCCGCTGTTGTCCAAAGCAGAAGGGGGAGAACGAATCGAGATCTTTGTGGAAGCCGGTGCAAATGCCCGTTTGGGTCAATTTGCAGTTCGTCCATACAGGCACCCTGAAATCGCGATACTCAATCGGGAGGTTTGGGACGCGTACTGGGATCTCGTTGCCCTAGCCGACATGATCGACCCGAAAGTCTATCGCGACTGGACAGGCAAACCGTATTTGACTCCCGAGCACGATACACGGCGCGCACAAATCCTCTACGTCGTGAACAAGGCGGTCGATCTCTTCGATTATCGCGATCCAACCCCGGATGAACTCCGCCGCCAGGCTAAGAATGTGCGAAAGACGTTGAAATCCCTGTACGACTGTAAGGCACGCGACTCCGCTCAGCTCTTTGCCGCCATGGGACATGCGCATATCGATGTCGCATGGAAATGGCCGCTGGCTGAAACGATTCGGAAATGCGGCCGGACCTTTTCCAACGTCCTCGGTCTCATGGAGGACTATCCGGAATTCGTGTTCGTCCAGAGTCAGCCTCAGCTCTATGCGTATGCACGCGAGAGATATCCCGAACTGTATAAACAGATTCGACGCCGTGTTCAGAAGGGGAAGTGGATCCCTGGCGGGTGTATGTGGGTCGAGCCGGACTGCCACTTAACAAGCGGTGAAAGCCTCATCCGACAGATCCTCTACGGGACACGCTTCTTTCGCGAGGAATTTGGCTACGAGGCGACCACGCTGTGGCTGCCGGACGTCTTCGGGTTTTCCGCATCGCTTCCTCAAATACTCAAACGCAGCGGCATCGATTATTTCTTCACCACAAAACTCGCAATTAACCAGTTCAATCCGTTCCCCTATAACTCATTTTACTGGGAGGGGATCGACGGCAGCCAGGTGCTGACACATTTCATGCCCGCAGAGGAATACAGCTGCGAGATCGAACCGTGGGTTTTGCGTTCCGGCGAACACGATCACACAGAGAAAGACCGTAGCCCGATTCAAATGCTTCCGTTCGGCCATGGCGACGGCGGCGGCGGTCCTTCCCGAAAACAACTCGAACGGTTCCGACGATATCGCGATTTGGACGGCATGCCCCGACTCGAGTATATGACGCCTGAACAGTTTTTCAGAACACTCGAAAGCGATTCCGAACGCTTACCAAGGTGGGTCGGAGAATTATATCTCGAACTTCACCGTGGAACGTATACAACACAGGCACTGACCAAGCAATACAATCGCCGAGCCGAATTTCTTCTTCGTGAAACGGAACTCGTGTCGTCGTTGAACAGCAGCCGTAAATATGAAAGGGCACAAATCGAGAATAGTTGGAAAACGGTCCTTCTGAACCAATTCCATGATATTTTACCGGGAAGTTCCATTGACCAGGTACATGCCGAATCCGAACAGCAGTATGAACAGGTGTTTCGAGATCTCCATAAAATCGAAGCGGACGCTTTTCACGCCCTTGTAAAGAAGGTCGATACCGCGAATTTCGAGAACCCAGTCTTTGTTTTCAATTCCCTTTCCTGGGACAGAACCGGCGTGATCGAGCTTCCGTCGAAGGGAATTCGTAACAACCAATCCTACGTAGCGGTCGACAGCGAAGGTACAGAATTTCCCGTCCAGGTTGGCACTGACAACAAAATACGCTTTCTCGGTACCGTACCTGCGCTAGGTCATAACGTCTTTTCAATACAGAAAGGAAACAGAGAAGCACCACAGATCAAAGCAAGCAACACACGCTTGGAAAATGATCGTCTACGGATTGAAATAAACCGTAACGGCCTCATATCCCGAATCTATGACAAGAAAGCCGGACGCGAGGTGCTGGAGCCGGGAGAGATCGGGAATCGTTTTATCTTGTTCGAAGATAAAATGGCCAGTACCGGCACAGCGTGGGACATCGATATTTATTATAATGATAAACCATTGGAAAATGACGGAAACTTAATATCCACAGAAGTCGTCGAGCAAGGCCCTATTCGTTCCGTAGTACGTACCAGACGATCGATCAGTAAATCGACTATCACACAGGATATCATTCTGAGTGCCGGTTCCTCCCGAATCGATTTTGTTACCTCTATCGAATGGGGCGCTGAAAAGGACGTTTTATTGAAAGTTGCGTTCCCAGTGAATGTGCGTTCAACGAAGGCACGTTATGACATTCAGTTTGGGAGTATCGAGCGTCCGACCCACTGGAACACGTCGTGGGATTTCGCGCGTTTCGAAGTCCCGGCACATAAATGGGCGGATTTGTCCGAAGGAAATTACGCCGTCGCTTTGCTAAACGACTGTAAGTACGGTTATAACATCAAGGACAACGTCATCCGCTTAAGTCTTCTCAGGGCACCGAAAGAACCCGGTAAATCTGCGGATGTGAACAAAACGCACGAATTTACCTACGCCGTACTTCCTCATGAGGGAGATTTCACAAACGGTCCGATCCGCGAGGGCTATGAATTGAATGTCGGATTTTACGCCGAGAACGTCGATCCGGCCAAAGGATCGATTCCTCCGCGTTTCAGCTATATGAATGTGGACCGGGAAAACATCATCATTGAGACCGTCAAAAGAGCCGAGGATAATGACGGAATTATTGTGCGGCTCTATGAAACAAACGGCTGGCGGGGCAACTGCCTGTTCCGCACATCGATTCCCACCCAAAAAGCGTTCGAGACAAATCTCATGGAAATAGAGGAACGGGAATTAACCTTGGAAAACGGGGTCATTCGGCTCTACTTCGAACCTTTCCAGATACGCACCTTGAAGTTGATCCTATAGAGCGCGGAGAGAAATCTCGGATAGCGTAAGAATTCTCTCAAGGACATTTGATGGTCATTCTTTTGTTTATCTCCGGGGAAGAAATTGTTTGCGGGTCGCAATGAGGCCAAAAGATAATCAACTCATCGATTCGGTCGACTGAACCGAAACCGAAATGCAGTGTTTGTGAATTCTGAGAAAGATATCCCGAGCCACCGTCCACGATCCGGGTCCATCTCTTCTTTCCACTGCGTGCAACAACGCGAACTCCATACGTTTTTGCAGAGGGACCGTCAAGAACAACCTGAAGCCAATTCCCGCGCTCGCTCCGATTTTCCAGAAGCAACGGAGACGAATCCATGCAATTGACAACAATATCCATGTCCCCATCACTATCAAAATCAAGCAGTGCCGAACCCCGCCCTGAACGATCCATAACCTGTTTCGGTATCGCAGCAGTAGAAACATCGATAAATCGGTCGCCCCGGTTCCGATAAACCGACACACCCTGACCGTACGATTCCCCCAGTCGATGTACCTGCGGATACACGTGACCGTTGACCGTGTAGATGTCCAGCAACCCATCCGAATTGAAATCGCAAAACCCATTGCCCCAGGTCACAAGAGAGTCGTTTGTTCCGTACAAGCCCATCGAGGCGGTTGTCTCTGTGAATCCCAGCTCCCCGTCATTTTCGTATAAAAGATCGGTCTCATATTGGTACGATGTAATGAACAAATCCAGAAAACCATCATTATTATAATCGCCGCTACTTACACCCATGCTCGCCCCGCCCCTTCCGTCGTCGGAAAAACCCCCGCCCGAAATAAAACTTAAATCTTCAAATCTAGCGTCTCCGCGATTTCGAAGAATATGGTTATACGTTGAATCGTTTGTCACGTACAAATCCAGATTCCTGTCGTTATCCACATCGAAAAATACACTTCCCATCGCTCGACCGTCCGAGACATTAATCCCGGCCTTCCCGGACCCGTTGGAGAATCGACCTGTTCCATCGTTCAGATAGAGCACGTCCGCCTGGGCGTCGAACGCCATCGGCCCTTTGAAAACAGTTTCACCGCGAAATCGTGCACGAAATTCACCATGTTGTTGCGGGTCAAAGTCGATATAGTTCCCCAGAAAAAGGTCCAGGTCGCCGTCTCGATCGACATCGGCAAAAGCGGCGGAAGCCGCGTATCCATCATGTTGCACGTTGGCCTGAGAAGTCATGTCGGAAAAGGTCCCGTCACCGTTGTTATGAAGAAGAACATTTGCACCGTAATTACCGACAAACAGATCCAGCCGGCCGTCGTTATCCACATCGCCGAATACAGCACACATTCCATATCCAGTATCGCCGACACCCGCCGATTCAGTAATGTCCGTAAAACGGCCCCCGTCGTTTCTGTAGAGTGCGTTGCGCCAAGTGGGGTCGGGTTTCAGAAATTGCGGTCGGGCGTTCACGAAATAAATATCGTCGTCGCCGTCGTTATCGAAGTCCGCCACGGCCACTCCCGATCCCATGGCGTCGATGATCCAGGGTTTTTCCGGTTCACCCATCCTGTGTCGAAAACCGGAGAGGCCGAAATCGACCGTTCTGTCTATAAAACGGATGCTCTGTAATCCCTCTTCTCTTTGGGAGGCGTTTCCAGGCGATCGTGGAATAAGTAGCGCAAGGAGAAAAGCAATAGGCAGGATCGAAACACGCCGCATGGTGTCCATGTTAATTACAGAAAACTTCATGAATAAAGAGGGCGGAAGGTTCTCTTCCGCCCTCTTGTACCTTCCACAGTGTTCGACTCAGGCTGTCGAGCCGACTTCGTTCCAGGCAATCATCCCCGGCCCGTAGAAATTCTGGTCGCGACGATACATCGCTTTTTCGGCCATGAGTGTCATCAAGGTCGAAATTCTTCCGGTTTCGTGATTGCTGGTCGGTGTTTTGTGCGTTCGGCAGCACTCGGCAAACTCAATCAACTCGTTACGAACCGAGGTATCGCCCCAGCCCGGCTCCTCGTCGGAGACTTTGTGCGGCTCCCCGTCGCGCGGATAAACATACCCTTTCAGAAGGTCGATATCGCCTTTCGAGCCCATGACCCAGGATTTTTCGCCTTGGAACGGCTTGGCCACTCCGTGCAAATGCGTGTAGGAAAGGATCGCGCCGCCCGGGAAATGCCAGGCCACAGAACTCATGTTCTCGGCGGTGTGACGCGGCGGGTCTTTATAATCGACGGTAATGGCTCCGATCGCAGTACAGTGAGTCGGTGCGATATTCCCCATCGCCCAGCTGAACAGATCCATATGATGGCAGGCTTGCTCGTTGAGTTTTCCGCCGGACACATCAACGTCGACCACCCAGCCGCCGACGTGACCGCTACCGCCCCAGTGCCATTGTCCCTGCATGAAGTTGACGTCGCCGATCTGTCCGTTGTGAATCAGCGAGACGCCGGCTTTCATGCCGGTATCGGAGCGGCGTTGAAAAGCGATTTGATAGATTCCCTTCGCCTTGCGAGCCGCGCGCACGATCGCGTCTACTTTTTCGACGGACGCATCCATCGGTTTTTCACTCAGGCAATGATACCCCGCTTCAAGTACCGGAATCACCACTTTTGCGTGGTTACCGACCTCAGTGGCAACAACGAGACCGTCGAGTTTCTCTTTTTCCATCATTTTCCGAAAATCAACGTAGGTATTGATTTGCTTGTCGCGTTTTTCCCGAACGAACTCCGCCGCCCGCTCGGCCTTTTCTTTGATCAAATCGCACGCGGCTACAATTTCGATGTCCTCAATCGTGAGCGCACGTTTGACGAGGTAGCTGCCCCGGCCACCGCAGCCGATCCAGGCCAGGCGAACTTTTTCGTTGGCTCCTCTCGCATCGCGCGACAGGCCCACAGTCAGGGCGGATGCTCCCACTACTGCGGACTGCATGAAATTCCTGCGTGAAAGTCCTTGTTCGTTCATTGCCTTTGTTCCTCCTGATTTCAATTCTGAAGTAAACTTAGAAAGCAAGTTTCTTGCCGTATCCGGTCACTACTACTTCTTGAACCTTTCATTCAAACGCGGTAGAGAAAACGGAGCGCCGCCGTTGAGGCTGCTCATAAGAAGAGAATCACGAATGCGTACAGTGAAGCGCAAAGAGAGAGGTAAATCTGTCACAGGTCTGTCTCCGAGTCGCGCCGCCGGGGTCCATGCTCAATTGGACCTGAGAATGCTTATACCATGCTTTCCGCCGACTTGTAAACCGCCCGCCGATACGCTGCGTTCTGCTACCGGGATTACACAGGACACGGTTCTGCCCCGCCTCGTCGTATTCCGTAGAACCGAGAAGGTAAAAGCAAATTGACCGAACGATCGTAAACGGATATCGTACTGGGTATAAACGAATCAAGAAGACGGCGGTGGAAAATGATGATCAAATCGACAAAACGAGAATACCGAAGACTGCCGGCACGCCCAGGATTTACGTTGATCGAACTCCTGATCGTTGTGGCAATCATAGGCATCCTGGCAGCCATTGCCGTTCCGAATTTCCTGAACGCTCAGACGCGGGCCAAGGTCTCGCGAGTGTTGAGCGATGAGCGGGCCATCGTCCTGGCCGCTGATTCGTATCGGATCGACAACAACGCCTATCCCTATCCAAAATCGATGAGCCGTCATGTTTCCGAAGTCTACGAACTGACTACACCCGTTTCCTATTTGAGTTCCATTGCTTTTGACGATCCATTCAATACGGAGAAAATGGACGAAGCGGGTCTGCTGCAAATGAATTACACTTCGTACATTTGGGGAAGCTACCGGGGAGAATGGGGCCATTGGTGGGCAGGGGCGAATGGTGCCGAGGTTTCTCAGTTGCCCGTCGGCATCTCGATCAACTCATCCGGCCCGGATCACGCTTTTTCCCAGGCGATGCACATCCCACTTCAGGAGCGTCTCGGCATGCCGGTAACCGGCGTGATCTACGACCCCTCCAACGGGCTCTATAGTGGCGGCGATATTGTTACCTATGGCGGCGAGGTTGCCAAAGTCGGCGGCCACTGACCTTCGGCTCTCTCTAAATCTCAGTTCACGAAAATCTCGACCCCACACAGGATCGGCGGCTCCGATCCCCCGTCGATTGCCGTCTTCAATTCGATGTCCAGATCATCCTGTATGGGAATGCCCTCGAACCCCAGCACAACCGCCTGATTCGAGTTTTCTACAGTCTCCAGAATATCGAAGTTCTCTTTCACTTTCTCGCCCTGAAGATAGATATCGTAAACACGATCTCCGACGTTCACGTCTTCCGGCTCCACAAAATGCAACCGAACGGTGTAAGGCAACGGAGTATCGTAGCTGCCCACGATTTCCGGATACTCTTGAGTTAATTCATCGGTAAATGCATTTCGTTCGAAAGCCTCGATCAGTTCATTCGCATCCGGTGCAGCCGGCTGCAGGAAAACGCGGATCGAGATCTTCATTTCGCCCTCGACACCGGACGCAGCAACCCAGGCAGGATTCCCTTCAGATTCCACCGCATCGCCCGGCTTCACACGGGACATATGGTACCGGAAGAGCTTCGCGTCATCGGATTCAACACGTATCGGAATATCCGGCGACGGTCCGCCCACACTGGGGAATTCCACCCACAGCGTGCCGTCGTCTGAGAGGCGATTACCCGGAGCGCCGAAATTGATGCCGATCCGTTTCACCGGCGCGGGGTCCTGTGGAGCCCAGTAATGATCGAAACTCCATGATTCCACACACGGATTCTCAGGGGCGTCGGGAGGCATGTGGATCAGAGCGAGCGATGTTTGATTTTGATAAGAACACGTGCAGGTACGTGTATAGTCGGGTGCATTCAATACGCCGTCGGCAGCAATCAGATTCGAAGTGCAGGAAGACCGGAACCCACCCATCGTGGTAACGCCTTGCCCGTCCGGAAGGCTGACATATGCTGCCGCTGCCGAACGGAATGTGAGCAAATGTTCGCTCGCTATCGCGGTGTTGCAACCCTTGTAGCGAATCCATCCCCACGGAACCGTCTCACCGGTCAATGGATGCGTGGTCATTACACGCTCGCCGGTTAAGAGATTATAGCATTTCGCTGGAGCGGTCTGCTGATTCGAGCCGCCGGTCTGGGTAATAATTCGGTCGTGATAGAGGATGGGAGGTCCTGAATACTCATCGTTGTGCTGCCACAGGACTTCGCCGTCCCTCCCCCTATAAGCAGCCATGGAACGGCCCACCTCGTCCCGGGCCCGGTCACCGGCCCGGCTTCCACCTTCCAACAACACATCGTACTCAGTGGAGTATCCCAACCAGGTGCCAAAAACATTTTCTCGATCCCGCCACAGTTCGTCGCCGCTGCGAATATCGAAAGCAATAACGCTTGGTTGCGTATCCGTTTTGAATCCGCGCCGCTTCAGACTGCTAAATCGAGCGTCCGACAGGCTATCTACGCAGAAGAGTTTCTCATTGCCCGCCACGATGGTGTTATGTCGAAATGTGTACTCCGCCTCCTGACTCCAGAGAACACGCCCACTGAATCGATCCATCACGACCACTGAACGACTGCCTTTACCGAATCGGTGATTCGGAAGGATTTGTTCCGCTTCGGGAACCTCGATCGGGTCCGCACCGGGAACCAGTTGCCTGACAGACTGGGGATCGTCTTTTGAAATGTGAAGCGGGGCCGCACCGGCGATCAGTAAATCGTCATATACACCGATGTACCCCCAATTGGGTGTCCCCAGGTCCATGTCCAGTGGCAAGGTCCACTCATCGACGGTCCGACCCGTCTCGGTGTCGATGATAAGGCATTTCTCTTCTTGAATCAGATAGATCCGTTCCGGAGTTACAACGAAATTCGTTCCATACGCATTCGCGCCGGGGATATGAACCTGATTGTAGCTCCGATCGAAGGGATCTGGATTGTACGTTTCGTCATAATACATTTCGAACGTGTTCAGGTGCGGTAGTTCTTTTTTCCACAAGGTTCGACCTGTATATACGTCTCGTGCACTCAACACATTGATCCCCTGAATGATCAGCCGTCCGTCCACGATTTGCTGCGGCGGTCCATGACCGTGACGTGGAAGAACATCCGCGTGCGAAGGTCCTCCGAACCAGAGTGGAGCCAGTGGAGGTTTGACGAGTTTGTCCTTGGAACAGACTGTGTTCGATATATCTCCATACTGGTGCGTCCATTCAGCCGATCCCGGTAATGCCCCCGCCCTTTCCAACAAGACAAAAGGCGACTCGGCTCGCAAGACAGCGTTCGGCAAATTGAGGTTTCGAGCTTCACGGATAAAAACATCGCTCCGCGACCCCGTCGACAGGCACGCGGTACCGCCATACGGTCGCAAAACACGAAAAACTCGTTCAATAAAACCAGCCTCACCGTATCCGGCAGATTCGGGATCTTCAGAGACCACAAGTTTCGCGAGATAGGGAGACATGGAAACGTTTAGGATGTCGCCGACATGGAGCGAGATCCGCTCTCCATACAGTCCGTCATCGTCGAATTTCTTCCGTAACGATTCCACGGTCTCGGCGTCTCGATCCAAGCCAATCACGTAAAGATCCGATTGCCGCAACAGTTCTTCCGCCAGATGCCCCGTACCGAGTCCCAAGACAAGGCAATACCCTTCATTGACTCCTGCGGTATCAAGATACTCACTTGCGATTTCAGTCCATTGCTCGTCCAGAACGAATTGTCTCTCTCCAGGTTCGGTGTACGTCCTGGGCCGGACTTCATCTTTTCCGAAACAATAAATCCGTCCTTCTTTCGTAACCACAAACAATCGCTTGTCGCCCGTGAGCATGCTCCACGGTTCTCCGTCGACTTTCGCCTGCCAAGCAAAAGCCCCCTTCGTGTCACGGCTATCCAAGGACGAAATATCCACCGCAGCCACCAGCCCGGGGGCACCACAGTAGAGTCGTGAGCCGGCCTTGAAAAACACCTTCTCGACAAGGCTTTGGGCCTGCCCCTGTATAGAGAATTCGTTTCGACGCTGCGTTTCCCCGCGTTTATCTATATACTCCGTCTGCTCGATATCCTTCGTCCGGCTTCGTATCCAGCCCTGCTGGTCGATACCGATCATCGTATCCGGAGTCAGAACAGATACATCCGCTTCCGCAACAGGAGATCCGTCTTCGGTGCGATACACGATGCCGTCATTGAAGAAATACTCGTCTCCCGCGATGAAATCGTATCGGCCTCGTTTCGTGTTGTTTTCGAAATAAAGGAATTCCCCTGTGTGTCGATCGTAAACAGCGGGAACCGAACGGCCGCTGGATAGAAAGAGTTTGTTTTCCGTTGCGGCCAGATAGCCTTGAGGAGCAACACCGGCGAAAGCGGGACTCGAGTGAGGCTGAAGGAGAAAATCGCATCCACTTCCCGTGTTCCTCCAGATTTCCTCTCCGCTGTTTGGATCTAGAGCATAAATGAACGTTCCCATAAAGGGCCAGATACTTGCGGCGAAATAGACTGTATCGTCGTACAGAACGGGGCCGCCCCTTGCAGGCCACATGGAGACAAAGCGTTCATTGCCAAGAAGTTTGTAATCCGAAGGTCCGCCTCGGAATTTCCACAGAACTGCACCGTCTTCTGCGCGAAGACAGTAGAGATGGCCGTCATCAGAGACAAAATAAACTTTTCCCTCCCAAGCCAGAGGTGCGAAACGGACAGGGCCGTCCACATAGGTGCGCCAGAGCCGCTCGCCGGTCCGCGTGTCATAGGCGCTTACGCAATCACGGACCATCGACGGAACGAAAAGACGGCGCCCCATCGCTACGGGTTCGTATGACAGGTCGTACTGAAGGCGATGTTGCGTGGGCGGCCAACAGGGCTTGGGTTTCGGCAGGTCCAGAATCCACTGAAGATGCATTTCTTTCGGAAGATCATTCGGACAATTGCCGGTTCGGCCTGCATCGTAGCGCCAGGTCGGCCAGTCGTACGCCGACTCTCCATCTCGAACGCCGAACATGCCAACCATGAGTATAAGGCCGACACCAAAAACAACAGCCAACACGATAGCGATGGTACGAACTTCAGCGGACATATCGATCCGTTTCCTCCTTAACGAGACGGCCCGTTTGAAAACAGCGCGACATACTATGAGGACATGTCCGATGCCCCTGTATCGTTCGACGGTCTCCCGGTGCCTCGTCGGGTCTTCGGTAGTAGTAAGTTATCCTACTGAATCGGAGAGAAGAATCCACCGTTCCGGCCCTCCCCCGTACTGGATATCGCGCCTGCATCCCCTCAGTCCACCATATCAGGTCAGCTAATAATTCGTTAATTTCTAAGAAGCTGGTGGTTCGATTCTCCTATTGGCCGACTCCATTCGTATCCGATTCGCCCAGTCTGCCGATTCGCCCAGACGATTCGCCCAGTCTGCTTGACAATTGAGCGGTTGCTGCTTTACTGAACGTTTCGGCAAAGTACGTGAAGGGGCGATTTTCGACGTATTCAGAATTCCTGAGACTGCAGCTGATCCGGTCTTGAAACCGAGTTGACGGGACACCGTGAAACAAGAGGGAGATCCACTTTGCCGATCGCAGAAGGAAAGGGATTTGGACAATGCCGAAAGCAGTAATCGATACCGTTGTAACCCATCTTCCGGACACAGTCGTCACAAATAACGAAATCGCTGACCGCGTCCAAAAGTGGACCGCCGCTGAAATCGAATCCAAGACGGGAATTCGCGAACGGCGTTTTGCAGCGCCGGATGAATGTGCGTCGGATCTGGCGACAAAAGCCGCGCAGAAGCTCATCGAGAGAGGCTCTCTGAAACAAGACGAAGTCGATTATTTGATTTTCTGCTCCCAATCTCCCGACCATTTCCTGCCGACAACCGCTTGTATGATTCAAGACCGGCTTGGACTGCATCGCACGTGTTGTGCGATCGACTTCAATCAAGGATGTTCCGGCTATGTGATTGGACTTTCTCTGGCGAAAGGGGTTATCGAGTCCGGGCAAGCCAATTGCGTTCTGCTCCTGACCGGCGAAACCTATTCCAAGTTCATCCATCCCATGGATCATTCGGTTTGTACGTTGTTCGGGGATGGTGCGACCGCTACCGTCATCCGTGCGGAAGAAACAGAGGCGGGACTCGGTGAGTTCTTTTTCGGGACGGACGGCAGCGGAGCGAAAAACCTCATCCTCCCGGCCGGAGCGATGCGGAAACCACGGTCTGAAGAGACTGCGAAAGAATACACGGATAAGGACGGGAACACACGATCGGAAAACCATTTGTATATGAACGGCCGGGAAGTGTATCGGTTCGCTCTCAACGAAGTGCCGAAAACAGTCGAGACTCTGTTAACCCGATCGGGGCTCGGACCGAAAGATATAGACTTCCTCATACTCCACCAGGCAAATCGCTTCATGCTGAACAAAATCGCCAGCCGACTCGAAATCCCCGAGGACAGAATTCCCCATGAGTTTGAAGATGTAGGGAATACAGTTTCGTCAACGGTCCCCATCGTCCTCTGCCGCCTGGCGGAGCGCGGTCGGCTGGAGACCGGCCATCGCGTCATGATGATCGGCTTCGGCGTGGGCTACTCCTGGGCCGGCTGTGTCGCTACGTGGCGGTAACACCGGGACTGCAATCGCCGATCAAGACACAAAATTACCGAGAGAGCGGCAACATGTCATACACCTGGACACGCGCCCATGTCTCTTGGTTGCGAGCGATGAATTTCAGATGTTCTTCTGCTTCTTGGTAGTAGTTGTGTCCTTCCTTATCGTCGAAATACACAATCAAACAAACTCCGTATGTATTGTCGACAACGTCACGCGGTGTACCCGCAGGCCGACCGACTTCAAGGTTTCTCACTGTCTCGACAGAGCCCAGGTATCTGAAACAATCCTGAATCAGCTGTTCTTTCTGAGCCGAGTTCGCCTCGTCACTCCAATAGAAAAAGACCATGTGAACAAAACCGTATTCCGGCTGGACGGAAGAGTCTTGCTTCTGAAGACAGCTACATCCGGAAAGCACAACCGCTAATGCGAACAGTAAACAAAACGTAGGCCAACATCTTTGATATCGTCTCATATTCTCTCTCCTTTTAACCGTGTTGGTAAGTTACGCGTCACTGGTCGAGATTTTACTGCTGAGATTTCCTCGTTTGCCATGATCCGCTAACTCACACTCTATTTTTAGCAAATCGTCGCCGGAATACGGAAAGACTCTCTATAGGTCATATTCACATTGAAATAGTCGACGAAAGCCCGTCGCTTGTCAAGCACCTGGTACACATAGGAAACACCGCAGAACCATCCAGAGACACAGACAAGAAAGCGGTGATTTGTGAACGCAAACGTGACTTTTCGCGGCTGTTCCATTTAACGTCATGGCGAGCGAAGCAAGGCCATTTCGCCGTTTCACACGTGACAATGAGATTGCTTCGCTTGGCTCGCAATGACGGTTTCGTGAGCGTTTTCTTGCGAGCGAAGCGTGGCCATCTCACCGTTGCGATTCCCGCCGGGGATTTCCGGATCTCTTAGCTCACAATGCTCATCGGTTCGGAATGCCTCGAAGAACTGCCTGGTAGATCGTTTCAGTTGAGCGTTGTATAGTATCCTACGTTCAAGAGAGATGTCGGCCTTGGCCTGGCATCGACAAGTGGAGAGGTAGACCATGAGCGGCAGAATACTCGGTTGTATCACAGCGTTTTGCTTGATAACCGTTGGCGTGGAGTCCGTGTATCCCCAGGACGGAGACATCAAGCTGATCGTGCGGGCCGACGATATCGGTTCCTGCCACGCGGCAAACCTCGCGTGTATCCAGTGCTACAGAGAAGGTATCGTGCGCACCGTCGAAGTCATGGTGCCTCCGCCGTGGTTCAACGAAGCGGTGAAAATGTTGTCGGAAAACCCGGGGTTGGACGTCGGCGTTCATCTGGATCTGACCAGCGAATGGGAATACTACAAATGGGGTCCCATAACAAACGCCCCAAGTCTCGTCGACAAGCTGGGCCATTTCTTTCCAACAACCAGCCAGAGAAGCGACTTTCCCCCGAACACAGGCTTTCTGCAGGCAAAACCTAAAATCGAGGAAGTCGAAAAAGAACTGCGGGCTCAGATCGAAATCGCATGCGACAGGATAGAGAATGTCTCTCACCTCAGTTGTCACATGGGAACCGCAACGAGTTCACCCGAGCTGAAAGCGCTCGTCAACCGGCTCTCGGAAGAATACGCTCTTCCTCTTGACGCCCCCGGTGCGAAACGTGTCGGCGGTTTTGGTGGCAATCAAAATACACCGGAGGAAAAGGAGGCACGGATGATTCAAATCGTCCGCGACTTAAAACCGGGTCTATGGCTCTTTGTCGAACATCCCGGACTCGATACTCCCGAAATGCAGCCCATCGGACATGTCGGATATCGAAACGTCGCCGCCGACCGCGCGGGCGTGACGAAGGCATTCACGAGCGACAAAGTAAAACAAGTCATCAAAGAACGCGGCATACAGTTACTCAGCTACGCCGACCTGTACAAGTGAGGAAATCACGATGCAAATCCAAACCAATATGCGCAATTTTCAACACAGGAGCCTCTCGACCTTCCTGATCGTCGTCCTGTTTCTCATTACGGCAAGCCACATCGAAGCGGGAAAGGTATCCCCTCGAATCAGTTTGACCAAGGTGAAAGCGAGCGGTGAGATTGGGCGCCGTATCGACGCGACTGTCTACAATAACCTCATGGTGATCGACGTAGACGGAGATTTTCTGGACCCCTTCCGCGAAAGAAATCGTAAGAATGGAGGATACATCGGTCTAGGAAAGCTGATCGATAGCCTTGTCCGCGTTGCGGCGTATACGGGAGACCCGGAAGTCGTAGCGCGCAAAAACTATGTTGTAAACGAAACTCTAAAGACCCAAGAGACCGATGGGTATATAGGTCTTTTTGTCCCCGAAAAGAGAATGTGGACGCTTTGGGATATTCATGAAATGGCCTACTTGGCAAACGGCCTTGTAACGGATTATTTCTTTTTCGACAACAAAACTTCGCTGGACGGGGCCGCACGATTGATCGATTACGTCATTCGCCGTTGGTCCGCCAACCCGGAGGGTCTGGATTCTATTGATATCACGGTATTCATGGCGGTGACCGGTCTGGAAGAGACTCTCTTAATGTTGTACGAAGCGACAAATGATGAACAGTATCTTGATTTTTGTGTCGATTTTCGCGAGCTGCCTGAGTGGGACGCTCCGATCGTGCTCGGCAGATGGGGTAAGATCGGGGGTCACGCCTATGCCTATTTCCACCGTTGCCTGGCACAACTTCGTCTCCACCAGATGGAAGGCGGGCGGGGATTGTTGGAACAAACCCGTAATACAATGGATTTTCTATTCAATCGTGACGGTCTTCTAATCAATGGTGTCTGCGGTCAACACGAGTGCTGGACCGACACGCAGGACGGGACAGCAGGACTCGGTGAGACGTGCGCAACCGCTTACATGATCCGGGTTCTGGATGAGTTGATCCGAATGCAGGAGGAATCGCTGTATGGCGACATTATGGAACGCGCTGTCTATAACGGGTTGTTCGCCGCACAATCGCCGGATGGAAGGTATATTCGCTATTATGTTCCGTTTGAAGGAAAGCGTGAATATTTCCATGGCGATACTTATTGCTGCCCCTGCAATTACCGACGGATTGTAGCCGACCTGCCTTCCATGATCTATTACCGCATGGACGGTGGACTGGCGGTCAACCTCTATACACCCTCTGAACTCTCGATCATGCTCGACGACGAAACGCACTTAAATCTGGTTCAAGAAACCGATTATCCAAATTCCGGTAGCGTTACAATCAATTTGAGTTTATCCGAGTCGGATCGATTTCCCCTTTATTTTCGCATACCTCGCTGGTGCAAAACAGCACAGATCGTCGTAAACGGCGAAACCGTCGAGGACGAAGCGGAAGGCGGATCGTTTTTCCGCATCAGAAGGGAATGGAAATCCGGCGACAGAATTGAGATTCACATGCCGATGGAGTGGCGCTTGATCAAAGGCAGAGAAGCGCAAGCCGGTCGGGTCGCCGTTATGCGCGGTCCCCAGCTGTTCTGCCTTAACCGAAAGAACAATGAACCTGTTTGGGACACAGATCTTCGGCAGATCGCCATCGACCCGGGTTCCATCGAAGGCCCCTTTCCCGACAATACAATACGCCCCGATGGGATCGCCTGTAAAATCAAAGGCTGGAAAGAAATGTCGTTTTCAAGAGGCAACAATCCGGACACTCAGTTCTTTTTGACCGAATTCCCGGACCCGGAAGGGGAAGCTACATATTTCCGAATTCACAAACTCGGACAAGCCGGCATGGAGGACGAATTATACAGGCCGGAATAATCGCCCGTACCAGTATGTATTCGTTCTATTGACTCTTCCTGACAAGCACAACCCAATCTTCCGCGATATCGTCCGGGGGATACCCGACCGATCTTTTCCCTTCCCCTTTTACTTCTTTGACCGATCCGATTTGCAGACCGCCGCCATTGCGCGGATCATACCAATGCACCGTGTAGGTCCCGTTTTCAAGTTGAATGTCTGTTGTCACGCCGAACGGTAGATAAATTGCATAGATTTCTCCCTTTTTCGCAAAGCAGTAATCGATTGGATTTCCCGTGAGTTCGTCATCCGGTTCCATTTCCGTAAACGGCAGATAGGTTTGGAAAAACTCGACTGCATAGCGGGTCAAATCCCATAGATGATCTCTCGAACGCCAATCTTCGCAACGCAAATCATTGTGTGGAAAGTCGTAACCAAAATACCACTCACAGCCCGATCCGCCCGCCAATAGATTGCCCCATAATGCATGATGACGAACCTGCTCGTGATCGTAATCATACGAATCGGGCAAGACGCCAACGCGTGCAGGACCGATTTCGTCCAAACAGACAAACCAGGGACGATCCGTCTTCGCAGATTCGTGAACCCATTTCAACGTCTCTTCATGCACATCGCTCATATGTCCAATCTGTAGAGAAGGTCCATAGAAATGGGGAAATCCCAAAAGCGGTCTGTAGATTCTCTCTTGATTACCCGGCCACGTGTGTACCACAATCGGATGATCGTACGGGTCGAGATCGTCAATATATTCGGAAAACTCTTTGCGTTGCTTGTCGGTATTGTCGTTTTCTTCACCAAGGTTCCAAACCAGGGCCGGATGATGGCTGAAACGGGCAATCAATTCACGATAGTAGAGCTTTCGCTCATCGCCCAGTCCGCCTCCATCCAGCAATTTACAGTTCTCAACTTCCTGCGTAATTACATGTAGAAGCAGGCCCAATCGATCCATGTGAGAAAAAACAATTTCCCATTGATCCAGTTTGCTACAATCGAATCGGTACCGTTCCGTGTGGCTCGTCCACGGCCAAACATCGTCTCCATCCCCTTCCACATTCATCGTCAGAAAATAGACGGAATTCATGCCTTTTTCGGAAAGATAATTGAGCGCACCGATAATTCCCTGCCCTTTTCCGTTACGCCACACTGGATCGCCGACGCGCCAGTCGTTCCGATGTGGCTCATAGCGATGCAAATTCGCGCTCGGGTCGGCCTCTCCTGAGCGGCCTTCCTCTGTCTCGCCGCAAAAATACGTGCCGTCGAATTCCGTGTATGCGAGAAAATTCTCGGGACTGTCGGCACCGCCTTTGAGATAATACTCACCGGTTTCGGCAAATCGCAGATAGCGTTTCCCAACATATTGCAGGATGCCTTTTCCACGGAGATCTCGGCCGGTTTTATCGGTCGGCTCAACCTCGAACATACTCTGTGTTCCGTTGAAAAGCGCCGGCCTACCCGAATTCGGGTCAGTGTGAATTGCCACCCCTTCGCCCTGCCGGAACGCAGCGGTGTAGTTCCATGTGCCGACTTCGTCCGGCACAAAATGAACCCGCCACTTGTTTCCGCTCTCAGCGCCGGTTTCCGCCGCGTTACCGTCCCCGGCGTAATATCCGGGAACAGTGAAGCTGCGATTGCCTTTCCTGAATGTCACGTCCAGTCGATAGTCCATAAAGGGATTCGGTTGCCCGTCTTCGCTACACTCGGGACCATCGAAGGTAATTGTGACACAATGCCACTGGCGCAATTCTCCCGAGATTTCGCCGCCCCACGATACGCAAACGGGTATCAGAAGTATCGACATGAACACCGCCGAAAGGAAAAGAAATGAACGGTTTACCTTGGAAATACTTTCTAATAAATGAATCATCTGTCTCTCCACGTTAGTTTGGATAGTCCGATCTGTAATTCTCGTGATTATAAAATGTTCCGGTAGTATAGGGGAGTGGGCGAGATACATATAGCGGTGTTGCTCAGGACGACAGAACCTCCTGAAGGAGATTGTCGATATCGCGAACCGCCCGATCGATATCGCTCCGGGTCTCCGGACTGATTGCATCTCCAAACTCGAATCGGTGAGCGAATACTGTTACAAGGTAGGCTGTTGGCCGCGCGTGATAGATGGCTTGGCCCAAACCGAGCAAGGCCGAAGGATCCAATATATGCGTCACTTCCCGCAGCTCCGCGCTCGGCACCAGAAGGGTCGGAGGCCGTCCTTGCGCAGTTTCCGTTGTTTCAGCGTCAACAAAAATGACAAGGTCGCATTGAGTGAAGCGCTCGGCGAGCACGATGTCCAGCTGATGAAAGCATAGAATGTCAATCCGGTTGCCCCATCGTTCCTCAATGGAATCCGCAACCAGCCAGGCCG
Organism: uncultured bacterium; assembly: GCA_964612675.1. Classification (GTDB taxonomy): domain Bacteria; phylum Hinthialibacterota; class Hinthialibacteria; order Hinthialibacterales; family JAKPRU01; genus CAZTDD01. Next base: position 9,397 of record CAZTDD010000028.1, on the reverse strand, counting down.
CGCCGTCATCTCCTCGGCCGGGATTCCCGTATGCGATCAAAAGAACGCGTGGACGACCTTGCGACAATTCACTCATTCCGGGTTTCGTTCCAGCCGATCCACCAGCACGCCGTCACTTGTGTACAGACTGACGACTATCGGCATCCGCCCGTAAGCGTGGGTGCTGCACGAAAGGCACGGGTCGTAACAGCGGATCGCCGCCTCAACGCGGTTCAGCATGCCTTCTTGAAGGTCGTTAGGCCTGACGTATTGTTTGGCGATGTCGGTGACGGCCTTATTCATCGCAAGGTTATTATGTCCGGTAGCGACAATTAAGTTGATTTTCTCGACGCGACCGGTATCGTCAACCCAGTAATGATGAATCAGTGTTCCGCGTGGGGCTTCGATTACGCCGACGCCTTCCGTATTCTTCACGCGTCCCGGCTCACAAACGTCCGTGCCGACAACAGCCGGATCATCCAGAATCTGTTCAATTCGCTCCAGAGCATACAGGATTTCAATCAAACGGGCTGCGTGATAATGAAACGAACTGCCACTCGCATCGCGGTATTTCTCACGCCATGCGTCACGGATTGCGTTCGCCTTCGGCGTTGGAATTCGATCCACAGCATTCAGTCGCGCCAACGGACCGACACGGTAAATCCCATCGGGATAGCCGATCTCTTTCATAAACGGGAATTTCAGATACGAGAAATCCTCGGATGCCTCCCCGATATACTCGAGATAATTGTCGCAAGGTATTCGATCGTGCAAAACGTTGCCTGCCGGGTCGGTAAAGCGCAGAAAACCGTCGTAATGTTCGAGCGCGCCGTCCTCTTGAACAAGGGATAGATAATTTGTGTCGAACCGAGCAAAATCCCTGGTTTCGTCAGGATGCTTGTCGAGATATTCGTGGAGAATGTCCATGGCGATTTGTACTGTCTCGAAAGCCTCGGGCAACTCCTCGATCAGTTGCTTTCGGGCGTCCTCGGAGAGTGCGTGACTCATTCCACCCGGCACGGCGGACTCGGCATGGATACGGCGTCCACCCACGTGCCGGATGACTTCTTGTCCGTATTTTCTCAGCCGAATACCTTTTCGCGCGACGTCCGGCATTGCGGCGATTACACCCATGATGTTTCGGGTAGCGGGATCGGAGTCAAATCCTAAAAGCATATCCGGACTACTGAGGTGAAAAAACGAAAGCGCGTGCGACTGGGTTAATTGCCCCATGTGCATCAATTCCCGCAGCAGTGTCGCCGTGTGCGATAATTCCGCACCGATAATCGAATCGCAGGCTTTCGCGGAAGCAAGAATGTGACTTACGGGGCAAATTCCGCAGATACGCGCCGTAATTTCGGGCAATTCCGCAAAATAGCGATCCTCGCAGAATTTCTCGAATCCACGGAACTCAACCACATGAAAACGGGCACAATCGACTTCGCCGTCTCCATCCAAATGAACCGAGATTTTCGCGTGACCTTCGATACGTGTCACCGGATTGATGATGATCGCCTTAGTCATAGTGAATTCTGTCCTCTGTCCATACAGGAATCCGTCCCTCCAGAAGTTCGGTCAATGCGTAACGAATATTATCCGCCGACGGAGGACAGCCCGGTATGTAAGCATCTACTTTGACAATTTCTTGAATGGGCCGCGCCTGCTCGAGCAGTTCGGGCAAAAGCCCATCGCCGGGAACATCACCCAGCATGGTGCTTTCCGTCTCGATATACGCTCGACGATATACCTCGTCCAGCGGATACTGATTTCGCATAGCGGAGATCCCCCCGTACGCGGCACAATCGCCGATAGCAACGAGCGTTTTGCTTTTCGAGCGAAGATCCCTCAGGACTTCGATATTTTCATCGTTACACACCGTTCCCTCGACAATCCCTACGTCCACTTCCGGGATCTCTTTGAGATCGGATATGGGACTCGCGGTCAACTCGATCCGGCCGGCAAGGTCAATCAGCCATTCATCCATGTCGAGAAAAGACATATGACAGCCCGAACATCCCCCGAGCCAAATCGTCGCAACACGCGCTTTACTCATCGAGCCGTCTCCTTCCTCTCCGCCCATAGCTCCTGCAGGCGGTTTTCGACTGTCTTCAAGTCACGGCGTCGATCCCTAGACGCCGCGCTGTCCAGACTCACCCTCTCGGTGATGAGAGAAATGGCCTCTTCGAGCCGGAGTGCGTCTCCTTGGATGGGGACCACGGGAGAAATCGCCTGAATCTCTCCAGCCAAATTCACAACATGCCCTTCTTCTTGCCACCACGTGGCGATGGGAAGAATGACTGAGGGCGGTTTGTCACAGGATATTCGATAACTGCTGAATAGAAACGTGGAAGAAGCGCGTTTAATCAACGTGTTCAAGGAGTCCAGCGCCCGCTCGTCGATCATGTCTCCGACAGCGGCGATCAGGACACCGATCTCCTCGTGATAGAGACTATTCCGGTCCACCAAACGGTCTCCAAGCAGTGAGGCGATCCCCAACGTGTTTCTTCCGGCTGTGATATCAAAAACTTTGAGATCTACGCCGCTGAGTCCCCCGATACGATCTCTCGGGAAAACCGAAATCCTGCCGCGACGATCCGGACGATCGCTGGTGACGATGACATGCCGAAGACTCGTATCGAGAGCTTCCTGAAGAGTACAAAGCGCCCGTCCATCCAAACCTTCCACAGAGACGCCTTTTTCACCAAGCCCTTCAGCAATGAGCGTGGCGACTCCCTCCGCCTTGAGATCCAGAACAACGCTGGCGTGTCGATCGAGTTCCGTCCGCCGCCGTCCGCAGACGATTAGTCTCACTTGCCGCTTTCGTACACGTCGGCGAATCATGGATGCCAGAACGGGAGCGATACGTGTGGGAGCACAATCGACAACCCAGATAACATCGGCCTCCTGCAGACAGCGGTAGTCGGGCGTCGGAGCCGGTTTCGGCGGTCGGTCAACATCCAATAGGGTCGCAACCGAATGATCGCCTAAGGCGTCCAGCAACGCTGTGGCCTCTTCACAGGCTTCCAATGTAGCGCGGCTGGTCAAGGCAAGAACTGTTTTACGCCCTTCGCTGCTTTTCAGGTTTTCTTTTAGAACCGCTAGAGATCCCCCCCAATCAAGGCCGTTGTCACGCCCCTCCATTGCGGGTTTGTCGACACGTTTGTGATCGTAGACAATCGACTCATACCGGCCGATTCGGCACGCATGTCCTTCATTGAGCGAGCAACTCTCATCGCCGATGACACGGATTACCTTTCCGTACCGTGTCTGCGCAATCAAACCGCAACCGACACCGCACCCCGGGCATATCGCCGCATGGTTTTCCAAGTGTTCCGGACGTCCACGATAGGAGGGCATCTTGTCGAAAAGCGCGCCCGTGGGACACACCTGAACACAGGCGCCGCACATCGTGCATGTGCTTCCGCGGAATTCCGCGTGCAGATCTACACCGACCACGGTTTTCCCACCGCGATTCGTTAGATCGAGCGTGTGCGTCCCCTCGATTTCATCGCACACCCGCACGCAACGCGTACAAAGGATGCAGCGGTTATGATCGAGTCCGAAATACGGTGAAGAGAGATCCGTCGAAAGTCGGGGAGTCAAATACTCGAATCGAATCGACTCCATTTGATGCTCGTAACCAAGACGTTGCAGGTCACAAGCTCCCGAGGATTCGCAGAACGGACAGACATGATTCCGTTCGGAAAACAAAAACTCTAAATTCAATCTTCGGTAATGTCGCAAATTCTCGGTGTCAGTATGAATTACCATCCCGTCCTGTGCCGGTGTCGAGCAAGCCGCCTGGAGTTTCTGATTCCCCTCGATCTCGACCATGCACATTCGGCAGGCTCCGACAATCGACAACCGTGGGTGATAGCAAAGCGTCGGAACAAAAATCCCCGCATCGCGGCAGACATCGAGAATCGTTTGGGATTTTCGCCCTTCAACCTGTTTGCCGTTAATCGTCAGGTGAATTACACTGGATTCAGACATATTTCCTGCTCCTCAACAGAAATCCCGGGCGATCTCTTGGTGACTGCACCAACAGGACAAACATCGAGACACGCCCCGCAACTCGTACAGGCCGTTTCTCGTATGGCGAACAATTTCTTGTCTTCTACTTTCGCGATTGCGTCGACGGGGCAAACCTTTGCGCATAAACCACATCCAATACATAGTTCTTCATCGATTCCAAAAAGGACGAGCGCACGGCAGACCTTCGCCGGGCACCGTTTCTCCTCAATATGCGCTTCATATTCGTTACGAAAATAGCGAAGAGTCGATAGAATCGGATTCGGAGCGGTTTGACCCAGTCCGCACAGACTCATTTTTCCGATCATCTCGGAGAGGCCTTCCAACTTCTCGATATCGTCAAGATCCGCTTCCCCGAGCGTGATTTTGTCGAGGACAAGATGCATTTGGCGCGTTCCGACACGGCATGGCGGGCATTTTCCGCATGATTCATCGACACAAAACTCGAGAAAGAATTTCGCAACATCGACCATGCAGCTATCTTCATCAATGACAATCAATCCGCCGGACCCCATCATGGAACCGATTTCAAATAGAGTGTCGTACTCCATTGAGATATCGAGATATTCCTCGGGGATACAGCCGCCGGAAGGTCCGCCGGTTTGTGCGGCTTTGAATTTCTTTCCTCCCGGAATTCCTCCACCGATATCGAAAATAATCTCGCGCAGAGAAATCCCCATGGGAACCTCGACCAGTCCGGTGTTATTGATTTTTCCAGCGAGCGCAAAAACCTTCGTACCCGCGCTTCTCTCGGTACCGATATTCGAAAACCACGCCCCGCCTCGGCTGATAATCGGGACGATATTCGCGTACGTTTCCACGTTATTGATCAATGTGGGGCATTCCCACAATCCGCTAATGGCTGGAAACGGCGGACGCGGCACGGGCATTCCACGCCGTCCTCGAATCGAGGCCATGAGCGCCGTCTCTTCTCCACACACAAACGCCCCCGCACCGACACGTACTTCCAAGTCGAACGAAAAACCGGTCTCAAGAACGTTTTTTCCAAGAAGGCCGATCTCTCGTGCCTGCCGAATGGCAAGTTCGACACGCCGGATAGCAAGCGGATATTCGGCGCGAATGTACAAATATCCTTTTTTCGCACCGACCGCGTATCCTGCGATGGTCATCGCCTCCAGCACCCGGTGCGGATCGCCTTCCAAAACGCTCCGGTCCATGAACGCTCCCGGGTCGCCTTCATCGGCGTTACAAACAACGTATTTCGCGGGTCCGGTTGCGTTATGGACAAAACGCCATTTTCGGCCCGTCGGAAATCCCGCCCCGCCACGGCCCCGAAGGCGGCTTGTTTCGATTTCCTCGATAACCTCCTCGGGTTTCATTTCAGTCAGGACTTTACCCAACGCCTGATAACCGTCGCGGGCGATATATTCGCTAATATTTTCCGGGTCGATAATTCCACAATTTCCAAGGACGATTTTCACCTGTCTTCGGAAAAAAGAGAAATCGGCGTGGGTCGTGATCAAATTTTTCGTATCGGGGTCACGGATCAGATTCTTCTCATAAATACGTCCCTTCAGAAGATGCTCGGCGACAATGGCTTCCGCATCCTTGGGTTTCACATTCTGGTAGAAAACTGAATCGGGTTCGATAATCAAAATCGGGGCCAGATCGCACGACCCCACACAACCTGTGCGGACAACTTTTACTTCATCCTGGAGACCGCTTTCCTTTATAGCCGCATCGAGAGACTTTTGGACCTGATCGGCTCCGGAAGAAAGGCAAGCGGCACCGGCGCACAGAAGTGCGTGAGTACGGTAATTCATGATTCGCGCTCCTCATCTCCCAAAACATCGCCGGCGAGCCCGACAATGAATTCTTTGACTCGTTCGCCTTTATCGATGTGCTGAGAGACGATTTTTCTGGCTTTCTCGGGATCCAGTCGGGCGTAGGTCACCTGCTCGCCGTCGGCGGACTCGACACGCATCACGACTTCCTGGCCGTCAAAACCAAGAGAACCGGTCACAGTTACCGGCACATCGTCAATTTCGCGTTTGGCAAGTTCATCCATGACGGATTTCATGACGTCCCGCGCGCCGGAAGCGATCCCAATCGTCCCCATACTGATTGTCACTTTGTATGGATGCTCTCCACCGCGCACTTCAAGGTCACGCTTTACCTTGTCACGCATTTTCTTAAGGTCTTCTAGGTCCATGTTACTCTCCCAACTCCCTTGTCTTCAGCAGTTCGTCTGTAGAGATGCGAGTTCCTTTTCGGCAAGACGGTCTTCCATCGTCTCCAGCCCGTCTTGAACCACTCGTTCGATTTCGATGAAATCGCCTGCAGTCAAACCTTCCGAATGTTTCTTTTGGCCGAGAAATTCCACGCTATCGAACAGAAACGCCGAGTCACCGCGCCGATGCTCGAAACGTACGGCCATATTCCCTTCCGCACAGCACAAGGCTGCGATGCTGGCCGCGATGTCGCCCAGCGGCGGTCGATCGATATGGGAGTGCTTCATCGTTACAAACAGAATGGTTCCGTGATTCGGACGTGAGAACAGACGGAATCTCCCTTCGCACAGATCGGCCGCCTCGCGCAGCATCGCGATGCCCAGTCCCAGCGGCTTCCCGCTCTTGGTCGTGGCATATCCATCAAGGACACACTCGCGCATGTGGGCGCTCATACCCTTACCGTCATCGCCGATGAAAACGGTGAAACGATCCGCTTCGATGTCCTCGATCAGGCGTATAACCAGCCGCCGCGCTTGGGCCGCAGCCGAATTCATACCCACATCAAGAATGTCCTGCGCAAGGTCTTCCAACATAATTCACTTCAGCTCAGTTTCTTGAGCTGCCGAAGCAGCTTGTCTACTTTCACGTTTCCCAAAACATCGTCATCCAATACGACAGCCGGTGCCAAACCGCACGCACCGATACAACGCGCGGTTTGCAGTGTGATCAAACCGTCCGGAGTCGTCTGCCCCGGTTCGACACCCAAGTCTTGCGAAAGACGTGCCACCAGACGATCCGCGCCGCGCACATAGCACGCCGTTCCCGTACAAACCATGCAGGTATGTTTTCCGCGCGGTACCGTTGTGAAGAAATGATAAAACGTCACAACGCCATAAATCTGCGCCGTGGGAATACGCATCCGGCGAGAGACGAATACAATGACGTCATCAGACAGATAGCCGAAAATGCTCTGAGCGGCGTGGAGAATCTGAATCATCGAGTCGGGATCGTCGCTTTCCCGGTCGATTGCCTGATCCAACTGCTGGAAACGCGGGTCCCCGCTTGGATGCTCATAAATGTTCGGTTCCTGAATCTCAATCGGCGGAGGCTGATGCTGCTGAACCATCTCTGCAACCTTTCTCTCGGGGGAGTCGCTATCCTGGAATACGTGTACGTTTATGAATCGCCCTTCCCTATACCTGAGGTATACAAACGGCCGGCGATTTCGTACACCGTGAGCGGGGAAGAATAGACCGCCATGTCCAACGACTCCGCTTGGCGTCGGGTATCTTCCAATACCGGGCGCCCCCCAGCGACAACAATGGCCGCGATGTCACTTGTCTCGGCCACGGCGACGATATTCCTGTGATTTTGGACAGTGATCCAAAGACTATTCTCTTGCGCATTTGCCAACACATCGGAGAGCAAATCAGAACAATAGACGCCTTCAATCACTCCGTCGCCATGCCCGACAACGGGAACCGCCTCGATGAGAACCGCTGCTTCTTCAACTGTTCGTGGTGTATTCATGACTCTCCGTTCTCATCGCCCTCATCTGTAGCGGCCGTAGAAAGATAGATCTTCATTTTCACCGTCGTTCCGGAGGCCGGCGCCTCGATAGAGAATTCGTCGGAACATCGTTTCATATTCGGAAGCCCCATTCCCGCGCCGAATCCCAACGCACGAATGACCTCGTTGGCGGTCGAATATCCCTCCTGCATCGCCAATTCGACGTTGGGAATACCGGGCCCCCGATCGCGCGCTAGAATTGTGATGTCCCCCGCGTCGAGAAATGCTTCCAAGATTCCCCCCATACTGTGGAGGATTGCATTCACCTCGACCTCGTATGCGGCGATAGCGGCTCGTCTCACGATGTCGGGATCGACGCCCCGCTCTTTTAACGCTTTTTTGACCAGACTGGCGAACATCCCGGCGGAGTCGAGATCCATCGCTGTGGCTTCGGTACGGAGGGTCTCGACACCAGGTTTTTCCTTCGAGGCTTTCAGTGCACTCGCCAAAAGGGCCGCTTCCCGCTGCTCGGCCGCCTTGGCCTCCTCATTCAGCCGCAGCATGACCGCCCGAGTCACGTCACCGCTGGTGAGAATCCCTACCAGCTTGTCATCCTTATCCACCACCGGAAGACGTCCGTACCCTCGACGCTGCAACTCCTTGACGGCTTGGATCAACGGTACGTCGTCCCGCGTTCGAACCACGCTCCGAGTCATCCAGCGGCTCACCGGCGAGGCAGTACCCTGGGCGACGAGCGCCTCGATCACATCTTGAATACTGACCAGCCCTACCAGCTCGTCGCCTTCGACAATCGGGATTCCGGAAATCCGGTGGTCACGCATTAAATGTTGCGCTTCCAGCATCGACGCAGCCGGTTCGAGGACAATGAGATTGGCCGACATCGCGTCCCGAACGCGAAGGTCATACAGGACCTCGTGAAAGGGAGCATAGGACGTGGGGTCAACGCGCGGACGCATGATTTCCCTCTAAGCGTCCCTCTTTGTTTGTTGGGACGAGCGGTCATAGACCAACGGCGCTAACGCGACACACGATTCAAACAACTGCAGCGGGCAGCGCCAAACCGGGATCTCCGCTCGCCGAGCCGCTTCCAGGGTGGCCTCAGGCGGGGTCTTGTCTCGAACAATGACAACTCCGATCGCGTCCGTGGCCTCCGCCACACGGATCACTTGGGGAGTAACCAGGCCCGTCAGAATCACAAATTCTCGTTTCGGCGTGGCGAGAATATCCGAAAGGAGATCCGCCGCGCACACATCGCGAACCGGTCGTAGCTTTCCGGGGGGTGGAGGAACAAGGGGTTCGGCTTTTAGCCGCTCTATTATCTCTTCTAAGTCCATAATGGTAAACGATACAAAAGGATTTCACCCCATTCCACGGATCACCCACGCTATTGCATGGTCGAAATCGGTTGCGAAACGAGGAGGATAGTGTCCGAAATTCGAACAGAATCCCACGAAAAACGGCCGGATATGCGACCACCCGGCATCGCAAACAAGGACGAAATCACCCATCGAGAAGCCGGATTGAGAGGCCGGAAACTCCCTCATCGGTGGTCCGCTCCAGATCCGCCGCACGAATTACCCCTGTCGATTCTCCCATCCCCAACGCTGACGGCGTCGCAAAAAGTCGTCGGGATGCGGGAAGTGAGGTGTCAACCCCCTCTGAAT
>CAZTDD010000027.1:0-59025 GCA_964612675.1 uncultured bacterium | reverse complement strand
AATCCGTATCCCAGACTTTTTGCGAACACGTCAAGACTGGGGGATGTGTAGGAGGGGGTTGAATTCTTCTGTTGTACCATTCGAGATACAGAGGGGCTTGACTCTTTTCCGTACCCCAACGCCAAATGCGGGTCGGCGGGGGCGTTGCTCGATGTCACTGTATACATCGGCAACCCGTACAAATTCATCCCCGAAACGACCTTTTCATCCTCACCGATATTATTTCGAATTTCATCATCCGATAAATTCGAATTCCGAATTCCGTTGTGCTCGTTAATGACATATTCGCGTTTCGCTTCGCGCAACGCGCCGCCCACCGTCTCCGCTTCTTTCCCTGACACGAGCGAATGAACAAAGCGCGACGCCAGGTCCTCCGTAAACCCAACACTCGCATTACTTGATCCCGAGTATGCCGTCGTTCCGATATAGGCCCCCGCGCCTTTTGACGTGAACGCTTCCGCCAAATCCATGTTCTCGTCGTCGTCATCTCGATCAACGTTCAATCCGCCATGGCTCCCAAAATTGAGCACAATGCTCCCGCGAACATTCTCATCGGATACAAACTGCCCTAGTCGTTGTGCGGTCAAATGAGCCCCGGTTCCCTGCCGGTAAATCGTCGAATGATCCCCGTGGAGACCGAGTACGTTGATCGTGTTTCCCCGATTAAGTCCGTCCACAACCTCGAACGGATCGGTCCCGCCTTCTCGCAGAGTTTCTACCTGTCCGAGATCCTTCTCTAATATGGTTTTTGCCCGATTCGCTCCATTTGTCAGGATGTCGCTGCCACCAACAAACGCTTTGTCAAAATGAACTTTCCCGTCCAGCGCAAGGTACGCATCGATAACCGCACCCATCTCTTCCGGCGTTTCGATCAACCGCCCCATCTTGAGATCCGGCAGATAAAACTCCCGATCAAGAATCTGATACAATTTCGGCGATGCGTCCGCGTAGAAATCGTCCATCAGTATGTAGTTGGCTTTTAGCGCGGCCCCCATCGGGTGGGTCGGGTCGAAAACATAATTCGATTCAGTATGTTTCGAGCGCGAGAGATCCGGCAATCGATAATGCGGGATAATTTCGTCTGAGCCGACCAGAAGAAGATACTCAACCGATTCGTTCCGAACTTTGTCACGCTGGTTGCCCACAATCGTTTTGATCGCAGTGGCGGCGAGGTTCGCTTTCAGGATATTCTCCTCGCGCTGCGCGGCGGTCGCGGTTGTCAGTCTTTGTGTACTTGCATCCCATTCCTGGAAGAGATTCCGCAGCGAAGGATTGACATCCAAATCGACAATTTCCCCGCGCACTGTGTTGTGGTCCAGGAGTGTGTTCATTTTTGAGAGGAAAATACTCACCCGTTCTTTGCCGTAGCGCCGTTCGAGACGGCTCCGGGAGACAACAACGAGGGTCAGATTCCCCTTCGGTGGAGTCGGGGAAGGAGTAAACGTAGGCGTCTCACTGGGTGTAGAGGTAGGCGTAGGTGTGGGAATCCCGGACGAAACCAGGCCGATCCAGTCAATTTGAAACTCAACGTCCGCGTGGACTGAGGGATCGAGGCGCAACAGGAAGATCGTTCCGGTTGTAGTAACCTGCGAGTGAAGGGCGACTGTGAGCGTATTGAACTCGCCGGGGCTGGAGACTGTATAATCTCCCAGGCGTTTGAACGAGTTTTGTCCGTTTTGTGTTCCGATAAACACCTGGCATTTCGTGACTCGATTTGTTTTGATACGAAACGCAATAGCGTCGACATATTCCGCCGCAATCCCCACCGGTGTGAGTTGAATAACCGGATCGTTGGTCTCTGCCTTGCCTTTGAGGACTCCGCCTTCGACAGCCGTGCCGGTAATGTTCTGCGTGATCCAGCCTTCGAAATCGCCGTCATTTTCAAAATCCCAACGTAGGGCGTACTCACGCGGTGTGGGGGTGTGTGTCGGGGTCGGGGTGAACGTCGGTGTCGCTTCCTCGGTTGGTGTCGGTGTTTCGGTAGCCGGTTGCGTTGGAGTTGCGGTTTCCCTCGGCGTGAATGTCGGTGTATTCGTGTATGTGGGCGTCTGTGTTGGTGTCTTGGTTGGTGTAAATGTCGGCAGCGGAAGATCGATCACCGGATTTTGTCCCGAAACGACTGTCACTGTCCCTGTATACTCCACACCCAGGTCGGTAATCACTCGAACGTCATATTCACCGGGTGGAATTGCCTGTTGGAATCGGAAGATGCCACGCTCGTTCGTTTCTACCTCACCGAAGGCACCAAGAAAGACCGTCGCGTTCGGGACGGGAAAGCCGCCTCGCGAGACTACTCCGGTTAGGACGCCGGGTTCCGGTGTGAAGGTCGGCGTGTGTGTCGGTGTTGACGTCTCTGTCGGCGTTTGGGTCGCGGTAAATGTCGGTGTGATCGTGTTTGTCGGCGTGCTTGTCGGAGTATGGGTGAACGTCGGCGTTTCGGTCGGAGTGTTTGTAGGGGTTGATCTCGCTGTAGGAGTATTGGTTGGTGTGGAGGTCGGGGTCAATGTGAATGTCGGTGTGTAGGTTGGCGTCTCTGTGGGAGTGAACGTGGGCAGAGGCAGTTCGATGATCGCGTCGCGGTTCTCTTCCACATGAATCGTGCCTTGATATTCGATTCCCAGGCCCGTATGGACGGTGATCGGGTGCTCGCCGGGCGGGACTTCAGAGAATTCGAAAACACCAAGAGCATCCGTAATCGCTTCTCGGCTATTCAGAATCACCGAGGCGTTCGGGACAATTTGATCGCCGCGTTTGACCACACCGCTAACTTCAACGAATGCGGGTGTTGGGGTAGGCGTAACCGTCGGCGTGTGTGTCGGTGTATGAGTTGGTGTATGGGTGTACGTGGGCGTGTCGGTCGGGGTGTTTGTGTGTGTCGGTGTGTGAGTCGGTGTCACCGTGGAAGTCTGCGTATTTGTCGGTGTGTTTGTGGGAGTCGGAGTCGGGCCATGCCAGCCTGCGTCGTTGGATCGGGCCGGATCGCTGAATCGGCCGTCCGTCGTTTCGCTGCGAACCGTTGCGTAATAACTTCCGTGGCCGGCCAGCATCAGGGATGTCTCTCGCGTAATGCCATTGACCGCCCACTCGGTCTGCGCGGTTCCCTCTTTGAACAGGGCTACACGGAACTTGTGGGGATTCTCGTCGCAGGTCCAGGAAACCTGCAACAACCCTGTATCTTGATCCACGACCCCGACGACTTCTGCCTGTACATTGTACGGCATGGGTGGCGGAGTCGGTGTATTGGTCGGTGTGTTTGTCGCGGTTGGCGTATTCGTCGGCGTCTGCGTCGGTGTATGTGTGAACGTCGGCGTATTGGTTGGTGTAGTTGTCGGTGTGAATGTGGGGGTTGAGGATGGTGTATGAGTGGGAGTTGGTGTGTTTGTTGGTGTTAGGGTGGGGGTCGGAGTATCAATCGGCGTATTAGTTGGAGTATTCGTGTGGGTCGGTGTGGGTTCCCGAGCGTCTCAGACATTTGCGTTCCCATTGTAGTCGCCCGTCAAGACTTTTGTACCATCGGGGGAAAAAGCCACGGAACCCATCTTCGCGGGTGAGAATTTGTGAATTAGAGCTCCCGTCTGCTTAGCCCACAGGTACGCCCCATGCTGTCCCCCTGTCAAAATCTTGCTGCCGTCTGGGGAAAACCTCGCAGACCTACTACTTTCGGATATGTATGTCTGGATTATGTCTCCAGTCGAAAGACCCCACAATCTCGTTCCTGGCAAACCGAATCCGCCAGTCAGAACCTGCTCGCCACTTGGTGAATACGCAACGGAATAGACCGAAGATCCAGGCGTGATCAAGGTCCGACGTAGCTCTCCGCTGGCTGTTTCCCACAGTTTTGCGGTACAATCATTGCTACCCGTTAAGACCCTGGTTCCGTCTGGAGAGAAAGCTACTGAGGTGACACTTGTAGTATGACCAGAAAACGTACGTAGAAGATTACCTGTCACCGCGTCCCAGAGCTTAGCCGTATGGTCATTAATCCCAGTCAAAACTTTGGCCCCGTCCGGCGAAAAAACAACGCTGTTGACCGAGCTCAAACTTGCCGCGCTAAAGAGAATTATCCTGTTGCCGGATACAGCGCTAGAAATGCAGACACTCCCATTGTTATTCGCCAAAACGACGCGACTACCGTCCGGTGAAAACGACAGGGAGGTCACGTAATACGTATAAACACTGTCTCCCAGGGTAAATTGGTGAATCTCAGCTCCGCTGTTCAAATCCCACAGTCTCGCATAACGTCCTGAACCGGTCAGGATCTGCGTTCCGTCCGGGGAGAAATCCACGCATAAGACCGGGTGTGGGTGATTGAAAGTCCGGATTTGGGCGCTCACCGGAATCGTTCCGGGAAGAACCACCAATGCAATAAAATAAATGAACAAAAATGTTCTGATCTCGGTTAGAGACTTTGAGAATCCAACGGGAACTGGTACGAGTTTTCTATTCTGATCTCTTATTAGCTCATTTTGGCAATCAGCGAAAGAGCGCCTTGACACCTGGTCTGATTTGAATGGATCAACGTTCATAGCACACCCTCTGATTTCTGAACGACTATGTTGTGGAAGGCAGAGGCAAAAAACGAATACACAACCCTCTGAGAAAACGCTTCCGGGTAAGACAGAAATCCAATTGCAGGATTATCCTCGATGTCATTGAGTCGGGAGGGCGAAGCTCCTGCTGAGCCGAGTTTCGGATACTGTCCGGCTCGCCGGGAGGCTCGCCCTCCCAACAAAGTATGCTTTTCGGCTCGCCGGGAGGCTCGCCCTCCCAGCAGCGAACTCGCTACTTGCTCAACTCGATGACAGTAGGATTATCCCTCCCCCGGATGCAGCGTGTCAATAGGCTATTTCAGAAGACATAGGATATTTCAGAAGAGTTGCGGTGTAATGGATCGTTACCCGCGTGCGAAACGCACAAGAGGCGGGATTTCTTGTGTTTCACCCCAACGGGGTGAAGTACGATAGCCAGTGGGCAACGCCCCTGGAGAAAGAAAACGACGGATTCATGCAAGTCCTGAAGGGACGAAGTAATGTGGCGGCGGAGAGAGTCTTGTTTGGGCAACCTCGCCCCGATTGTTTTTGATAGGACGAATCCGAGCAATCGGGCCGACCCGTGGAGAACATGGCTGGTGTTTGTCAGAATCAGGATAGCCAGGATTGAAGGATGAGCAGGATAACAACTTTCTCAAACCCATCCCGAATATCCTTCCATCCGGACCATCTGGATTCAGACAATTGGTGACCCCTTATGTTTCGCGTGGAGTTCCGACAAGCGAAGACAGCGTCTTTGGTGTCTAATACACCTCATCGTCTTTGCCCAAATCGATAAGGACAATCAGATCCTCGTTCGTGTCGGACCTTGATTCAAAAGCAAAAACAATCCGGTAGTCATATTCCACCCAGGAGGCCCACAAACCTTCTAATCGGCCGTGAAGCTTGTGCGTTCTCAGCCGGGGATCGAAGGGATTTTCAGCCATTCTCTTCAACACATCGAGGACCTTGCCTCGGAGCGCTGGATTGTTCTCCGTACAGCGGTTGAAAGCCCTTCGAAAACTGTTGTGCCATGCCAGTTTCCTCATGCATCCCCCAAAAGGTCTTTCCGGAGATCGTCAACTGTCCCAACACTCGCACTCCCGTCGCGTACTGCTTGCAGCGTTTCGTCGGCGTTTCTCGAAATCTCCGCCCGCCGGTGCTCGGCCAGCCGGCGACTCACAAGTTCAACCAAGAACCTCTGATCCTCGGGACCCAAAGCGTCCACGGCATCAAGGGCGTTCTGCAAGGTTCCCGACTCCATCGTAGATGCCTCCTTTCGTATCATTGGTTCCGGCAAATTGCTGGTGATGTCTTCCGTTGAACCAACGCTGCGCGTCGGCCAATGCGATCACCCACTTGCCCGCTTTGTTATCTTAATTGTATATCTCATCTGCTCGGTTTTCGAGCTGAACGGTGACTTATGCTTCGCCTTCAGAACCAACGCGACGGGTCCAATATCGGTTTTCCGTCCCAGTCCACCGTTAAATGGAGTCCGTCTTTCTACCTGTCAGAATCACGATAGCCAGGATAAAAGGATGAGCAGGATAACAACTTTCTCAAACCCATCCCGAATATCCTTCCATCCGGACCATCCTGATTTAGACAATGAACGGTGCGTTCTTTTTGTTCCCTTCCTTCGCGATTGAGTATCGTCTCACGATTCCGGGCGGGTGGTCTTTCTTCGTTTTCGCGCGGCAAATTCGGGGGCTTTGCAAATACAGGTACCGAGAACTTTGAAACCGGTCAAAATATGCCGCCCCGTTCGACGAACCAAATCCGGCGGCGGTTCGCCGACAGCAGGCCAACCGTTTTCATCGGGTTGTAATTTTTCCCAATTGTGGAATAAATGCCCCCACGGGCTTTGAAGTGCCTGCCGAACTTGACGGTTGCTGTTTTTCGGATACCAGTAAATATCGTGATACACGACGCTGGCGATATACGACCACGGAGCCATCCATGTTTTGAGTGACCATTCGAGAACGTTTTTCAGCCGACCCCAATAAATCTTGTGCTGCATGCTCGACGCGAATGTCATTTTTTGAAACGGCCCGACAAAATTCCAATTTTCCTGTGCCGCTTCCTGGTCGCCTACAATTTCAATTTCGCGCGGATCGCCACAGCCGAGTCCCATATCATGCGCCAGACGAATGAACTTGATCTCCATCGGATCGAATCCCATCAGCTTCGCCGCGACCGCATCGATAGCGACCTGATCCGCCGAAGCAAGAATCACGTTTTTCGCATACGGTGTCATACAACGCGGCCCGGGACCGTCTCCCGCAAACGTTCCGTCCATTACAGCAAATACACCGCGATGAATCTTCTTCTGAATCATCAGCAGATCGACCAGGGTTTCGTGGATGACCGGATGGGTCCAATGCCGATGCTCGTTGAGGAGTCCGCCGAACGCGTTTTTCATCGCACCCGTGGTTTTGGTAAACACGTGGGTTTTTACAGTAGGCAGCTGAATAATATTCTCGCCGATAAACCGTTTGGGTATCGAAAACCCCTTCGGATACACCTCATTCAGACACAAAAAATCCTTTGCTAGATCGCCGACAGCATCGCGAATATCGATCCATTCTTCACCTTCATACAAATGGATATTGCGCAATCCATGATCCTCGACAACATTGACCTGTTTGTTCTCCCGCTCTCCCAAATGGGCGTCGATAACCACGGTGCGGTTGTGGCAGGCGTGGATCAAACCGGGATCGTAGCCGTCCTCTTTCATCGCGCGGATGACGCCTTCCAGCTGCCACGGTGTGGTCGAACTGGCGGGAAAGAAGAAGTGCCAGCTGATGTTGACCTTCAGGGCGGTGTCGGTGTCTTTCGCGACAATGTCCTGGTATCCGGCAAGGTTGAGTAACTCATGGTAGTCCCGCAGCACCGTGGCCGGGGACGTTTTCAAGATGGCAACGCTGGATTGTGACATGAGTGGTTCCTTCCAATTCGTTCACAAAGGAGTTTACATCATACGATCAACGAACGAACGTACGACGAAGTCCCGATCTGTCGATTCGTCAAGGAGAAACGTCATGCAGATTATACCCGGCATCTACCTGATTGGAAGCCAAGACTGTTACCTGACATACACCGAGTGGTTCAGCCCCGACTGCGAGTATGTCGACAGCAATGTATTTGCGGTCGATCTTGGGGATCGGATTGTGTTGTTCGACTGCGGCAACGGCGCGTCGTTTGAACAAATCTGCATGAACATGCGCGGGTGGGATTTGGACCCGAGTAAAGTTACTCATTGTTTTCTGACTCATTCCCATTATGATCACGCGGCCGGGGCGCATTTGCTGAAAGATCGCGGTATCAAGATTGTGGCTCATCCAATCTGCGCGGAGGCGATCGAGACCGGCGACGAACGCACTTGTCCGTATTTGTATCACAAGGAGTTCGTTCCCTGCGCGGCGGATATTCGTTTCGAGGACGGGGATACAATACTGGTTGGCGATCTCGATATCCGGGCCTTCCACATGCCGGGCCATGCGGAAGGATCGGCTGTGTATTCGTTTGTGTGGAATGAACGAAGCGTTTGGGTGACCGGCGATCTGGTGGCGGAATCCGGCAGCCTGGGCTGGTCGGGCAGTATCGATTTCGATCCGAAGGCGTATGTGGCGAGTCTCAAGCGTCTCGCGCGTATGCCGGTGGATCAGATCCTTCCCGGCCATCGACGTCCGGCACTGTCGCAGGGCAAGTATTGGGTCGAACAGGCGCTGAACCGTGCGGTCATGGCATGGGGAGCGGAATGATCACGGCTACGCTATTCAGATTGCTTTCAGTTTTCAGAACGTTTCACAAGTACGACGGAGGAAACATTATTTTCAAAATAAAATCCATATTTTGGGGAGTCATGTTCCGATATCGCAAAGCATAAAACAATTCGCGGAGCATCGCTTTATACTGCACATCCAAGGATCGTTTCGTTCCTTGGCCGGCAAGAATCGCGCCAACCCCCATATAGAAAGCGAACATTTCATTCAACAACATATTCTGGTCTTGCCAGATATAGATGGGTTTCAGCTTCTTCACCCAAAACATCGCTGCAGCCGCATGCTTGTATTCGTCGGCTTCTTCCCGCATGCGAGCAATCTCACGATTATACCTTCCGGCAATCTCCCTTAGAAGCACGCGGGAATAACGCAGATCGCCTCGTTCAATCTTCATAACTTGTCGAAACGTATCTAAGAAGCGTTCGAAATCCCTATGTGTCAAAGATAGATTTGGCATTGTCGAAAAACCAGATGAAGAAACAGGACTGAATCCGCGTCTCGACAGCACATCAAAATCACTCGTCAGATATCCTCGAAATATCGAAGTACTTCCGGAATTATCGGAGCATCTTCTTTCAGTTTCTCCTCGGATGCTCGTAACCAGCTATCCACATCAAAGGATGGAGAGGTATTCCTCACTTCGAGACGCTCGAAAAACTCTTCTGTCTGGTGGGGAACTCCATCATTGACGCTTGGCATGATTAACACACTCCTTCTGTGTTCAATAATGGTGATCGAAATGACCCCTGCACCTATTATACCACGCTACAAACAGAAAACGTTACTCTCTCTTGTTTTCGATACCAACGGCTCGACGGGAGTCTCGCCCTCCCAAGGAACCTCAACCTGCGGGGACAGCTTGTTTTATGCCATCCAGGGGCGTTCGCGGTTGAGATCGCCGGAGAGGATGTTCTTGGCGATGATCGCGTCTTCAACGACCTGGAAGTCGAACATGCCGACGCAAACGAAGTCCGCACCGTTTTTGAACGCGTATTTGAACCCTTCCTGCGGATGAATCGCGCCCGCACCAAGGATCTTGTAAGCGATCCACGGTTTCTTGATGTTCTTCATGAAGGCGATGGTCTCTTCGGGAGTCTCCGCCCAGACACTGTCAAGGCGCGGCATCGGACCGGCGGACCAGTAGTTTTTCGCATTGACGGTTTTCATATAGAAATCATTGTTGAGTCCGGCCTTCTCGTAGCCCACAACGGTTTCCGTTCGGTGACCGGCCACCCCGCTGATGACACCGCGCTCGTTGATGTAATCGACCGCTTTCGCGATCAAATCGATTTGTCCTTTTTCGACACAGGTATCGCCCACACCGCCGTGGATATAAACGGCTTTAGCACCGGTATCGATTGCGCGGTCGATATCGTGTGTGAAGTTATTTGACGGGAGTTTCGCCTGTGCGATCCATTGGATTTTGCCGCCCCATTCGTTCCAGTATTTATTGATGATTCGCAGTGTGTGTTGATCGACTCGGAGAATGGCGGTGTTGATCCCCTGTTCTTCACAGATTTGGAGGGTTTCGCAGACTTTTTCATCGGTGAAGTAATTTCTCAATAGATCGGAGACATAGATAAGGTCGCGGCTGTGAGCGAATCCGCTGATCAGATTCCCACCGCAGATCACGCGGCTGATCTGCAGGTCGCCCATTTTGCCTTTCGGAAAATCGTCCGACGCAGTCGGAGCGGACTTTGCATTTGCCTGCGACAAGAGTGCTTTCTCTTCAAAGCTCATACCCAGTGCCGCGGTCGATGCGATAACGGACTTTTTCATGAAATTCCGACGGTCGACTTCTTTTGTCATGGTTCTTACCTCGTTCTCCGAGTGTTGGTTGTCTTTTTTCTTCGAAACGGTATTGAGAGGACTGTACACTCTATGAACCAAGGAGGTCAACCATGTGTGGATGGGGACTTGGTAGGTCAGCCGACGGTTTGGGTGAGGTAGGCTCCCCGAACGTCGGCTCCTGCACAAAACGCGGATCATGCCACTAACTGACTTGCATACCCCATCGTGTCCACCGTACTTCGCGTCGGTCGGCGGTCTATCGGATCACTCTGTCGATCACAACAAAGCTCCGTTTGATTATTCGTCGGCTGCCGCTGCTCTCGGCGATGATGCGGATATCGCGGTTCTCCGGCGAAAGAAGAAGGTGAGCGGCGAAATAGCCGCGCGAATCCGGCTCGATCTCGCGTCCGTTCACAGTTACGATCGCAGCTGGGTCGGTGATCCCTCGTACGATGACTGTTGCCGGTCCCACAGCCAGTTCTGTGCCTTCCGGCGGACTGGTTTGTACGAGAAGCAGAGGAGAATCATTCAACACGTCGATCTCCGTGGCGATATCGCGGCGGACGTTACTTAAGGTCCTCGGATCGCGGCTGTAATGGATCGCATCCGGCGCCAACCGCCGTACAAATTCTTCCACGCGCTGATGAGGATCGAGAAACGCCGCGACGGACCCGAGATCTTCCTTCAACTCGGTCATCCGTTTCTCGAGAACCCACAGATACTCGAAATCCTCGAGCCCGTCCCGAAAAGCTTCCCATCGGATTGAACTCACAGGGCCGTTCTCTCCCGGATACACGATCGCATTATCTCCCGGCGGCAGCGTACCGGAGGAAACTTTGGTGTATGGTTCATCCGTCCAGTGGTTGAGTCCCCAGTGAAGATACCCCGCCAGGTCGAATCGTGCCGCCATCCAGGGAAGCAGCCTCACCTGAAGAAGAGTGTTGTCCAGAAGGCGATTCGGATAGACGCCATATGGATGAAGGCAGGTGTAAAACCAGATCTCGTTTCCCTTCTCGGCCGCCTCCTTGAGCGGACCCTTCCACGGTTCGATGACTTGCAGTTTTGGAACCCAGATTTCAAGAAACCCGTCGAAGTTCTCCGCTTCAATTGCATCCATACGCCGTAGGTTCGGAGCCAACCTGTTCACAAACGCGGAGTGTTCTTTCCAGGACCGGATATTGTTGACCGACGGTTCATCCGCGACATGGATGGCGCTCTTCTCAAGCCAACCATGCTTCTCCAGATGGATCGTCAGCTGTTTTAGCAGTTCTGCTACGATATGCTCGTCCGAGAACTGGTCGTCCTCTGCACCTCGTACGGCAAATGTTCTCCAGTCGATATCCGGTCCGCTCCAGCCTTTGGGGCCAAAATGTGCGAGGTGACCGAGTTCGATCAGGTCCATCGAGCCCGTGGATAAAAAAGTCTCGATGTACCGGTCGAATTGGTCGAAGTCACAAATCAGGTCGCCGTCTTGTTCTGCAATCTGAATCAGATCGAGCGGAACCAGAAATACATTCTGTCGATACTCAGCCATGGCCTGCGCGTACGCTCGGAGCAGGTTCCAATATTTGTCGGTGAACCGCGCTGTATTATGCGCACGGCACATCGCCTTGTCGCTGAACCACATGGTGACTTTGAGATGGCGTTCCTCCGGGATTTCGAAATCGTGAATGTCCACCGCAAGGGGTATCGCGACCGGTCGTCCCCCTGGTGTGACTGTCACCGTGCCTGTGTAGCGCCCAACGGGAGCCTCCCGGGGAATCTGTAGCGTGACCCAGAATAGCGTGACCCGGTTTGGCGGAAGTGGAAGAGGGACTTTCGGCATGAGAGGATCCGGGACGTCGGCGGGTGCGCGAAACGCCAGTTCCTCCACGGGTGTTCGTTTTGTGTTTTCTTCGACCGGCACCGTCCGCGCAAACCGTACCGATGAGGGGACCGTAATGACCGATTGCTGCTCCGGGCAGGACAAACGACTGATACGTGTATCCAGCGTGAAGATCGGAGCATCGTCAACTAACGCCAATCCAAAGGAGACAAACTCTCCACGTGCACCGCTCAGCAGAATACTTAAATCCAGTGTGGAAGGCGGCGGGGGCGAGTCGGTAGGAAGTATGCGCGTCAAATCGTCGACCGGCCAGACAACGGGTAGTGAGTACGCCGGAAGAGAAAGAACAGAAACGATCAGGAGGATAGAGGCTGTCAGAAAAAGGGTTTTGGATTTCACGGTTGCTTTCTCCTTCGCATGTGCGATGGATCGGGAGCGATTCGTCGAAGTATCGCACAGCGGCGAGAAGAGGACAAATGACCGTCCTGTCTCAAACGAAGCGTTCCTCATGTCTTCGTTCTCGATCGTCAAATCTTGACATGTCGATGCTGACAGGGCTCGAGCGATTCAGGATCGAGCGCAGAGCGGACGATAATAAAACCGTGTAGTTTTCGCCCGTACGGGGTTAGCATAGAGGCAGCGGAAAGAGAATCATGGTCTATCCATCGCTACCGCCCGGTTTTAATGTCGATATCCAGAAACTGCTGGACGCCGGTCTCTCGAAGATGGCTTCCGGTCGTTCGGTAAGCGGCCAAATTGTCGCCGACGAAGGGGGCGGGCGTGCGACAGTAAACATTGGCGGAAGACAGCTGAGCCTTTTTCTGGGTGCGGGAAAAGTGAATGTCGGCCAATCGTTCACGGCGCAGTTATCGCAGGGCCGCCTTGTGATCAATCTCGGCAACCAGCAGACCTCGGTTTCCGTCTCGAATCTGGTCGGCCAATCGGCGAAGCCTCCGCTCGCGTCGGTCCTGTCGAACATGGGAGCTCCCACGACACCCGCGGCTCAGAACATTGCACAGGCGCTCATGTCGGCGGGAATGCGGCTGTCTGCGGAGGTGATTTCCGCATTGACCCAGGCGTTGCCGCAGGTTACCGCACAAGATGTCCCGGCACTCGCATTTCTCTTCGGACGCGGGCTGCCCGTTAGCCCACAAACGACCGCGACGACCCAACGTCTCCTGAAAAACCGTTCCAAAGTCGGTGAGGGCCTTGGCGAATTAGACCGTGGATTGAGCCGTCTGCAGAAACAACTCGATTCCGCCGAGGATCGTGTCACGGCGATAAAGCACCGTGACGATCTAGAGGACCGCAGACAGAATCTGAAACAACACTTCGCAGAATGGCAAGGAGGCGGGGAAGGGGAGAAAGAAGAACTGGCGAAAGAGATTGAAAAAAGCGTTCAGACACAGGCGAGCAGCGCGGAAGCCGCGCGTTTCTCCGGCGCGGGCGGTGCGCAGCTCGCTTTAGCATTGTACGATCTCTATCTCCACTTAATTCAGATGCAGGAGTTGGGATTGCTCGGTCAGGAGAGTCAAATCGCGTCCTTGCTCAATCAGATCAACGAGCTCTACGAATCTCTCGCGGGCCAAAATCTCCGTAACCTCCCTCAGAATAACCCCGAGCATCCGCCTGTCTATTTCTTCCAGGTGCCCATTGTCATTGACGGTGAAGAACGCACATTGGAGCTCTACTATCGCCAGCACTCCCGAAATCCTGAAGACGGGGGGACACTGGTCATGCGCCTCGAACTCTCCCAGCTCGGTCCGATCAAAGTCGCGTTGGATTTGCGTGAGGGGATGTTGAGCGTAACGCTCACGGTTACCCAGCCGGAACTCAAGGAAGCGATAGAATCCGAATTGGATCAACTCAGAGAGTCCTTGGCTGCATCCGGCCTGAAAGTGGCATCGGTCGGAGTTGTGTACGGAACGGTTCCATCCACATTGCGTGAGGAGGTTCCGGAAGCGATGCCCTCTCCACAACCTGCGCACGGTCTCGATTTACGAGTTTGAGTTGCCTCTACTTTTTCTTCAAGGATTGTTTTCTATTCTCAATACAGTGTCTCCGACAAGTTCCGTTGTGTTATCAACCTGAAAACGGCGGTTCGAAGTAGAGACAGAGCGTTAACCCTGAATTCGGCCGAATTTAGGATCAAAGGGGAGGAACCGTTTCGAATGTGAGCGATTTTCGTACATTTTGTTTGCGTACAGTGAATCGTGCGTCGGTTTTGTAAAAAGTTGTCCAACTATCGGACGCGTCGCTTCGAGTTGTGTTATATATATAGTCGGACGTTAAATCGTCTCTCTGCTATGAGATAGCGGGGGTTTGAAAGATGATGAGACAATGCTTGAAATGTGGCGCTTCTTTTGACGACAGCAACTTAGCTGACAAACAGTTGACCGAAACAGAAAAGGCGTGTTGTCCGGCGTGCCGCGAAGCGGCGTGGGGACGTTCCAAGAGCCGCAGTGGCGGTGGATGGTTTCAGCGCCTGATCGGTCGACTTACACGTAAATAGTTCCAGAAAACCTAAACGAGAACCGATTACCCACAGAAGGGACAAAATCCTTTCTGACTCTCTCTCCACATTCTCCGTGCGGGAAGTTCGCCACCTCCCGCACGGAGGATACCTTTTTCTTATCCACTGTTCTTATCCACTGTTCTTATCCACTGTTCTTATCCGCTGACAGAGAAACTCATTCCCGATGCGTCATTGTGCGTAGGTCTATTCCCTCGACACTCAACAGTCGACGATTACCCACCTGACGAATGCGGAGTCTGGTCTCGATATTCTCCGGGAAGTTCGATAGAAAACTCAGGCGCACGTTGAAATCCCCGCAGGTCTTTATCAATCGCTCTGTTTCGGATGCCGGACATTTCCGATCGACAACTACAATCTCATCGATCTTGCGCGCCGCGACAATTCTTCGCAAGTCGGACAGGTCGCCCAGCTCGGGGAGGAACGATTCTTCTTCCGCGGACTCCGGCTGAAATCGAATTCGCCCCACCGGCATTTGGCCCTGGCTGAGCCGGTCAAACAATGTTCGGGCAAACTGTTCGCATTCCCTTCGATCCCCGATCAAGATCAACCTATCGGTTACCAGTCCGCGCTGATGGAGAATCGCTTCTCCTTTTCGCACAAGCGACCGCACTGCCAACAAACCGGCAAAGTTGAGAATCCCGAAGGAGCCAAAGACTCCGCGTGAATAGCCCTTCAAATGCTCAATGAATACTTCTTTGAAGATAAAAGTAAACGTAATCAACAACACAAATGTCGCCGCGCCCGATACCGCGGTACGTTTTACAAGCGATCCATAGGGTCCTCTCGGGCGGCGGCGATAGAGACCGGTACTGAGAATCGCTAGGAAGTTGATGAGCGCCACAAACGGGATCAGTGTTGAATAAGCAGGAACCCTGGCGATGGGTACGCCCGGAAAGGGATCCTGCGACGGGAACAGAACACGGAAGTACAGCGCGTACGCCAGGACAAATCCTCCGGCGGCCACGATCGCATCCAATACAGCGAGGACCGCTGGTCGAATCCGTACCAGCAGGCTTTTCTGGGAACGGTAGGTTTTTCGATCCAGGATCAATAGGAAGAATGCAGGTGCGTTTCGGAGGAGTCTCCCGAGAATCTCTCTCGGACGTTGGACCATCCTCCACAACGATTCAAGACCGTGCTTTCTCATCCACTCCGGCGCCCGTTTCTCTCGCCCGGCAATGAAGTTGAATGCGGCCCCAACGCCGATCATGACCGGGACTCCCAGCTCGTCCCGGTGCCGGTGAATCCATTTCTCCTGGCGCGGACTGCCAAGAGCCACGAACAGAATGTCGGGTTCGGCCTGATGGATACGCTCGATTGCCTTGCGGTTCTCGTCCGGATTGTGCTCAAACTGCATGGGAGGAGTGTAGGTGCCTGCGACGACCAAGCCGGGATACAGACGGGACATCTTTTCGGCGACTTCCTCGGCGACACCCGGAGCGGCCCCGAAAAAGAACACACGCCGCCCGGCTCTGGACGCTGCTTCACAGAGTTTCGGTGTTAGATCCGCGCCGGTTACCCGTTCCGGCAGCGGAGTGCCGAGGACCTTCGACATCCAGACCACGGGTGTGCCGTCCGGTACAACCAATTCCGCTCTCTGGATGATTTCCGCGAATTCCGGATCGCGGCGGCACATCATGATATGCGCGATGGAGGGCGTCCAGATCTGATGGGGAGAGCCGTCTTCAGCAAAGCTCAGTGCCCGTTCGACCGCCTGTGTCTCAGTCACAGGATCGAATTCCACTCCAAGGATTTCAACGCGATCCGAATTCGCCATCATGTATTCTGTCGGTCACTGAGTAAGTTGTCGTACAGTGTTTCGATACGCCGGGTCATTTTTTCCGCCGATCCAACTTCTTCGACCCGGCCTCGTGCCCGCTTCCCGAGCAACACGCGCTTCTCACGATCTTCGCACAACGTTGTCAATTGTTTTAGAAGCGCCGAACGATCGCCGGGCGGTACGAGAATACCATCTTCTCCGTCGCGGATCACATCCTCGATCCCTCCGACTTTTGTTGCCACGACCGGCAGCGACATGGCCATTCCTTCCAGCATTGCGCTCGGTACACCCTCCGAATACGACGGCTGGACGTACAGATCGCACGCGGCGAGCAAGAACCGGATATCCTGTACAAATCCGACCAATCTGAACCGGTCTGCAACATCCAGTACCCGGGCTTCCTGCATCAAGGTCGCCGATTCCGAGCCTTCGCCACCAATAAGAACGACAGTATCGGCGGGAAGATCGGGAACGCAATACAATAGCTGATCGTATCCCTTGATTTGTTCGATACGACCCAGCGAACCGATTACGATTTGTCTGTGGTCGATTCCATAGAACCGCCTCGAATCGACTTGGAGTTCCCCGGAAGGGGGTGTGGGAAGGTCGATTCCGTTAGGTATCAACTCGATCCGCTCTGGAGGATTCCTCAGTGAGGCGAAATAGTCCCTGAGCGGGGTGGATATGACCTGTACCGCATCGGCCTGCCGTAACAAGCGATTGTTCAGGACATGGAAGAAGCAGCCAATCAGCCTGTTTCCGTAGTCGGTGTAGTTCAGATTCGGTACGCGGGCCACCCACGGAAGTCTGTGTCGTTTCGCTAGGGGGCCGGCTACCAGGTTCGACCGTACGCCGTACGTGTGAACCAGGTCGATTCCGTATTCTTGGATGATGTCGGTCAGGACTTTTCGAGCCGATGATACGGATAACCTCGTGGGCATCGGCACCAACGCCACCGGAACCCCGAGTTCGCGCGCCGATTCGGCCAGTCCCCCCTCGGACACCAGGGGGGCTACGACCGGCTCGAATCGGGAACGGTCGATATGCTTGAGCAGAGTGAGGATATGCCGTTCCGGTCCGCCGAAACACCCGTCCACCCTTACATAGAGCACGCGCCGTGGGTTTGAACTCATGTCAGTGCTTATCGCTGTTGTTCTCTTCGGTATTCTTGCTGAAACAGTCTTGCGACCGAAGCCCTACTTTGAATGTGATCAGTGTCATCGGTATCCTACCATAAGGTACTTTTTCTCCTTGAGTGTTAGGGCGGTAAGCACCGGCAAACCGGTTTTCTCGCTTGAGAAATCAAGGTTTCCGTGCGACGAAGCGACGCTTGCAGAGTGCTTGCACAGGGAGACTGAGCGAAGTGGGGCCGGCCCCATGCGGTGTCGGGCGAAGAACCGTTGTGATGTGTAGGAGAAAAGACCGCACAGCAAATTATGCAAGAACCATCGACACCTGTTATAGCCAGCGACCAGACCACGGTCCAAACGTACCGCGAGACGATGAAGTCGATTGAGCAGGTCCATCGACAGGGTGCGTCCGGAAGTCAGGTGCTGGCGAAGATTACTGCGGCAACCGACAGTTTGCTGGTCGATCTGTTGAGTGACAAGGCGCAGGAGCTGGGCCTGGATAGAACTCAACTCGCCGACCAAATGTGTTTGGTTGCTCTGGGTGGGTACGGCCGGAAAGAGATGCATCCTCATTCGGACATTGATGTGATGTTCCTCTTTCCGAATAAACCGGATAAAGAAGCAGAAAACTTGGTCTCCAAAATGCTGCATGCGTTGTATGACGCACGCCTGCAAATTGGGAACGTGACGCGGGATTTCGCAGCGGCGCGCGAAATCGCTCGGGAAGATCTGCAGTCGCTGACGGCGATGTTGGAAGGGCGCCTGATCTGGGGAAATCTGCAGCAGTACGAGACATTCTTCGGCCAACTCTCGGCCATTGTGCGCAAAAACCGGAAACAACTGATCGCGGGGAAAGTGCGTGAACGCCAGGAGCGAATTGCGCGATACGGAAATACGATCAATATTCAAGAACCGAATCTGAAGGATAGTCCGGGAAGCTTGCGCGATTACCATCACGGGATCTGGCTCGCGTCCTTCATGCGGGCTCGGAAGATGAATCTTGCCGAGATGAGCCGGGTGGGTCTGATCCTGGACCGCGAATATCGGGACTTGCAAAAGGCGTTGGAATTCTCCTGGCGACTTCGCACGGAGCTTCACCTGATTACCGGCAAAAAATCGGACCATGTGCAGATGTATCTCCATCAGCAGCTGGCAAATCAGTTGGGGTTTCAGGATGAAGCCGGGCGGTTGGCGGAAGAGATTCTGATGCGTGAGTATTTCCGTACGGCCCTGGCTATACAGGAGTTTGCCGATCGGATGTCGGAACTGGCCACGCCGAAACCGTTCTGGAGACGTGTGTTTCATCGAGTACAGGTAGTGGACCTCGGGGATAGCTTCCGTCTGCGCGGCGGAGAGATCGATATCCCCCGCGATCTTCATTTCTTTGAGAACTCCCCGCAGCGGATTCTTGACGCATTTCTGCATATGATCCATACGCGCGCGAGTTTTTCCCCGTTTGCGATCACCGCGATCCACGAGAATCGGAATTTGATCGACGCCGACTTCGTGAAAGAGGAGGAAAGCGTCGGAAAGATCCGGATGATCTTTCAATATCCAGGGCGGATTGTGCCGGCACTGCGTGTCATGCGCCGCCAGGGCATTCTGCATCGTCTGTTTCCCGAGTGGCGCGAAATCGCGAACCTGGTCCGACACGACCTCCATCATCGCTATACGGTCGATGAACACACTCTCTTGGCCCTGGAGTATCTGGAGACGCTGGAGGAAGACGATTTGGAATTCAGCGCCGAACGACTGGCGTTGTGGAGCACTTTGGATTGCCGCGACTTGCTTCGAATCGCAGCTCTCTATCACGACATCGGCAAGGGGCGGGGCGGCGACCACTGTGAGATTGGAGCGGAACGGGTCGATCGGGTCGCAGAGATTCTCCGATTGTCGGAACAGGATCGGGCGGACCTTCATTTCCTGGTCCTGCGCCATTTCATGATGTCTCAGACGGCGCAACGGCACGATATGAGCGATCCGGACATTGTAACGGGATTCGCGGAACGGGTCGGCACGACTCGCCGGCTCGATTTGCTCTATCTTCTGACGTATGTGGATATCAAAGCCGTCAGTCCGGAATCGATGAACGAATGGAAGAACCACCTGCTCACGCAACTGTATCTCTCGGCGCACCAGGTCATCGAAGGTAAGAGTCTTCTCAAGCAGAAACAGAAAAAAACCGCCAAGGAGGTTACGTCTGCCCCAAAAGAACTGACCCGGGTCTTCACGGAAGAAGAGATTCGCAGACAGTTGTCGCTTCCGGCACAACACGATCCGCATTTCTATTCAAAAGCGATGATCCGCGAAGAGATCCGGCACCATCTGGCCCTTCTGCCGAAACACTATCCCCATTACTACACAACCGACATGATTCGACAACACGTGGATCTGATACGTCGATTTGACGGCATCACGCCGGTCATCCATTTCTGCGACCAGGTCCACGAAAGCACATTGGAAATCGTAATCATCGCGAAAGACCGTGTCGGTTTGTTCAACCGCATGACCACTGCGATTGCGCTCGAGAACTTTTCAATTTATAGTGCGCGGCTTAACACGCGGGACGATGGAATTGTATGCAACAACATCATTGTCAGCGACATATTGGGGGACGGTCCGGTTAGCGATATGCGTAAGGATCTACTGCGGGAACGGCTGCAGCGTCTGTTGGTTTCCACCGATCCGTCTCCTCCGATTCCCCCGGACCGCTACGGCAAAAAAACAGGGCGGACGAGTTTTGAACCGCAAGTTGAAGTGTATGAAGACGCCGGCAATCGGCATTCGGTCGTTGACGTTTGTGCTATTGACCGGCCTGGATTGCTTCAGGACATTTCCTCTGAAATATCGAACATGGGAATGAATATCTGGTTCGCCCGCGTGATCACCGAAGGAAGCAGGGCGGTCGATGTTTTCTATGTAACGGATCGTGACGGCAAGATCATCTCCGATTCGGAGCGGCGTCATGAATTGATCGATCGAATTCGGTCCAAACTCTAGAGAAACGGCTTCACGGCGACTTTTCTTCGCCGAAAGCGGGAATTCGAGCTACAATAGAGGTAAGTTTAGCAGAACGGCTCCCGTAGAGCCGAAACTTCGACTGATTGAAGTCCTCCACGAGACACCCCAGATTCGTCTGGGCCAATGTGTGGAGCATGTTCTTAGTGGGTCTGTGAGAACCGAAACAGTTGATTCGGAAACAGGAACGAGGCGAACCATGCCTTTCTCCGAACCGGCTCTCCACGTTCGTTTGCTCGATGTTGCAGCCGGTCCCCATATAGTTTCGCTATACAACAGCCTGCGGTCCGTCCTGCCGGAGGCGGTGTGGTGGGTAACCGATGAAGCCTTGGGGCGGATCCCGTTTCCTGTGGCTCCCGAGACCCCGTTTTGCAGCGAAGCGCTACTTCATGAAGATCTGAAAAGCGAACGCATTCAAGAAGGACAGAACACCCACAAAAAGCCCCCACCTCCGGGGGAGGTTTATCCCTGCTGTCCCGGTTACTGCCAGGGGATGGCAGCCTTCGCATATCGCGGCACGGTCCTGGGCGGAATCGGGCTCTGCCATGTGCCCGAAGAACGTGCCGAGCTGTTAATCGATATTTTGAATCTGCTCAGTGGCTATTTGGATTTGGTGAGCCACACCCTGGAAGGAAACGATGACCTGGAGTTGGTACGTAGTCTCTGGTCCGAAACGATATCCGTTTTGGATCTGGACACGCTGCTGCGCCGGGTGATGGATGAGTTGCTGCGAACTCTTTCGCTCGATAAGGGACTGATATTTCTTCTCGATGAAGACGGCATGTTCTATGTGGCCAAGAGTCACGGGATTAATGCGGACCCCCTTCATCAACAACCTCCGCCGGTCGCGCGTTACGATTATGGGGAGAAAATCAACCTTCTGCTTCAGCGCGGAACTCAGTGTTTGCATAAAGACGATCCTTTGCTGGTTTGGCTCGAGAGCCGCATGCCGGATTGGAGCGATAAAGAGATCCTGGTGGTCCCGTTTTTCAGGAATGAATACTTGATCGGGATGTTTGTCACGCCGGTTTCTCCTCGGCCGACCTTCTCGCCGTCTCGGCACAGGCTGCTGAATCTCTTGAGTACCGGTGCGGCTACCGCATTGGATAATGCGCTAATTTTCAAACGAATGCATGAGCGGCGATTGGCGCTTTCCACGATCCATACCGTTCACCGGCTAATGGGATCCACTCGCTCGGTGGAGGATCTTCTCTCGCGTGCCGCTCAGCAGGCGCGGCAGCTGCTTCGATCCGAGAAATGCAGTGTCATGCTTTTCAATAACGACCGCTCGTGTCTTGTTCCACGTTTCACATGGGGACTGGCGGAACAAGAGGTCGGCTCCTGCCCGGTTCAGCCCGGAGTCGGGCTGATCGGTTGGGTGGCGGAGACCTATGAAGCGTTTGTTTATAATCCCGGATCCGACAATCCTCCTCCTTGGAAAGACAACGGGGAGAGGTATTCGAATCGTTCTTACCTGGTCGTCCCGTTGATCGATGAGGATCTGGAAGGGGTCCTCATGTTGTCCGGTCGCAAGGAACGGTTCTCTCCAGGCGACCGCGAGATTCTCATCACGCTGGCCGAACAAATTGTGATTGCGGTTCATAACGCAGCAATTCGCGAAGGTGAGCGTCGGATCAACATCAACACGCTTCGCGGAATCGCCAATTTGCTTGAACGGGGAACCCCTTCGAGGCCGGGATGGACTGCGCGCATCAGCGCACTTAGCGAGAAGATGGCCAAGAAAGTGAGCCTCAAAGAAGAGAATCTCGAGAACCTGATTTTCGCTTCGCTTCTTTCTCACTCGGGATTGCTGCGCTCTGTCAATATGTTTCCCGCACAGTCGAATTCGAACCCGCGGATCGATCGGCAAATCAGCTGCGAGATTATCCAGAGTCTGGGACTCCCCCCGGAGGTCGCCGGTATCGTCAGCCATATTGACGAGCGGTTCGATGGACGCGGTGAACCCAAGGGGCTTACCGGTGACGCGATCCCTCTCGCGTCGCGAATACTCCAAGTGGTCACCGGCTATATCGCCCTGGTAGAACCCGGCATGCGTCCCAATCGTGAAGCCCTCTCCCAGGAACGTGCACTCGCTATCCTGAAACGGAGGGCCGGCAGCGTCTACGATCCCGAACTCCTGGAGGCCCTGCAGGAAGTCACAGAATCCGAGTAAGCGCACGCCGATTCTTCCTTGTCGGCAGCACGGTAGGAAAGAGGACAACATGTCGGAAATCACAGCTGCAATTGTCGGAGCCGGTCTTCTTGGCAGTCGTCACGCCGAGAACCTTGCGAGACACCCCAAAGTCCGTGTTTGCGGTGTTGCAGATCGAATGCAGGAACGAGCCGACCGAGTCGCCTCGACTGTCGGTGCGAACAGTTACGAGACGGATACTGCGCTGCTGGACCGGGAACGACCCGACATCGTGGTTGTCGCTACGCCGGACGCTCTGCACGTTGAACCGATTCGCAATGCCGTCGATGCCGGTGTCCGGCGGCTGATACTCGAAAAACCGTTGGCAACCCGGCTCGAAGAAGCCGAGGACCTTGCCCGGTTGTTTGAGAACAACAACGTCACAGCCTATGTGAATTACTCGAATCGTTTTCTTGCCTGTGAACGAGCCACTCGCTGGTTTACCCAACGAAGAATCGTGGGCACGCCGGTTCATGCCGAGTTTCGGTTGGACGACAATATCGGAGTGCCTACCCTAATGTGGGGCGAGGCGAGTGCGGAATGGATTGCTTCATCCTCAACCGCCCATTTTCTGTTGAGCCATATCACCGACCTTCAGCATTACTTCTTCGAACCCGAAAGCATTGCGAGTGTATACGCATTACAGGCCAAACAAGTGCTCACGACTACGCCGGATTGTTACGATGTTTTGGCAACCTGGTCGTCGGATCTGATCAGCCGAATGGAGGCGGGGTGGATCAGGCGCATGCCGCGTCTCGTCGAGGCGTTTCTGACGATCGTCTATACGGAAGGGACCATCGTGTATAACAAGTTACCCGGTTATCGACAGGGCCTTGGGTGGCGGTGCGACCTCGCGCGCGAGTATTCCTCCAGTGAAGTAAACGGAATGGCGGAAGAACTCATCAGTCTCGGCATTCCGGTAACCGTCCTCCGTGAATACAAGCCGGAATCACCGATTGTCGGTTCCGCGTGGGCGCTGGAGATCGGTGAGAATCCTTCTCCGGTCGATATGCATCTGTTTGCGGATGCTTTTCTGGAGGACACCGACCGACCGAGTTCGTGGAAGGAATGGGGCGGGTTGCCGGACTGGCGCGCGGGATTGGAAGCAGTCCGTGTTTGTACCGCCATTGAACGGTCTGCGAGCACCCATTCCTCCGTTGAAATCTGAAAAATGGGTCTGATTTGTGAGGAACAGACGATCAGGCACGATCTATCCTCTTGGGTATCCTCGAGCCAATGTCATTAAGTTAGGAAAGGGCGAAGCCGTTTACTGAGAGGGCGAGGCTCCCGCCGAGCCGAAATGAAGAAAAATGCGGCTCACCAGGAGGTTCGCCCTCCCCTCGCTCCTTCTCTCAAACTTAACTTAATGACATTGATCCTCGATCGGGGCCACGTTTCCGCATAACACGTCATTAAATTAATAAGCGCTCTCGTCCAGTTGTTCTCTATCCTGGAATATACGGCGGCTCATGCAACCGATACACATGCAAAACGGATCGTATAGCTGTTTGTGAGCGAGACCATGAACGATGCCATCACAAGAGTCGAATTTCTGCGCGATAATGTCGAAGTACTGGGTATCGCGGGCGTTATAGCGTCGAAACACGGCATGCGCCACATGGTCGGCCACCTGAACAAGACGCGAGGCGCGAGAGTCAACGAATAGGGGTGTTTCCACAAGGTTTCGCAAGACCCCCCATCTCGTTCCAAGTGTCCGGAATTCCCTAGCCATTTTTTGTAGCGTTGTTTCGTGAGCGCTTTCGTCGAGGATTACAATACCGCGTTGTCTATCCCCTTGGGTCCGTAAACGAAATAGATATTTGTCAAAGCGACTACAAAGATCCTCAAAAGCAAGTTCAACCGGGTCTCGATCTGGGAAAGAAGCCTTATGTACAGCGCAAGCAAATATTCGGGCGGTTTCGTACGATTCACGTACTACTCTGAGTACAGCTTTGATCACTCCTTGCGCTTCTTCTCGCTTCATCTCACGCCATGGGTGTGAGCGACGGGAGAATACCTCCGACGCATGAAACTCGATCGCATGGGGATTCGCGGGATCAATGCTCTCCGCTAGATTGTCTAGTTCTTGCGTAAAGAAGTGAGCTTGCGCCTCGTATACCGAGATGCCACCGAGAACAAGATAGTCCTCGTTCCGATTGGGCGCTGAACCGGCATCGTCCAGGTAGAGCAAATGCATGCTGATATACAAAGGCAGCCGGGCGGACAAGGTCCGGCGAACCGCGTGCGGCCCTCCCGACTGCATCTATAGGATCGGTAGTTCCCGCGATTTTGTCAAGTATAAATTGTCTCTTCACGCCCTCTTACGTCGATCACAACGCCGGTGGGTTGCTGGAGGTGCGTACGATTTTCGAGAAACCGTACAGATAATCCAGCGCCGACCAGAACGTAACGGCAGTAACGACCGACATCGCCCAATACGCCAGGGTGTGGACATCCCATGCGATCCAGTTCAATTCCTGCATCGCGATCAGAAAAGTCACGCCCACGGTCATGAATCCTTGTACCACCGCTTTGATCTTCCCCGACAGCCGGGCGGCCATCACCACGGCAAATCGGGCGGCTCCAACCCGTAGATACGAGACCAGGGCGTCTCTGTAGAAGACAAGCGCCACCATCCAGACCGGTACATATCGTTCCGCGAGCAAACAGAGAAACACGGAGAAACGGGAGATACTGTCCGCGAATGGGTCCAGTAGTTTCCCGATATCGGATACCTCCCGTCGACTCCTGGCAATGTAGCCGTCCACCATGTCGGTGATCTCGAACAGGCAGGCGATCACAAACGCAGCCATCTTCCCCGCCGGATTCCCGTACAAGAAGCAGAGAATGAACACCGGACAGAGAATAATGCGTACGGCAGTGATTGCGTTGGCAAAAGTCCACGGATTCATGACACGATAAGGTACCATCTCCGGTTCTCTTCCTCCACCGGTGCCGTCGAGGGCTCTGCCACTCTCTTGCAGGCTATACCATGCACCCCATCCCTCGGAAGGCTGATTCTGTTAGACTTGACGCGATCCTGCATGAAGCGGCACATTGAGGACGATCCCGGATTTTTCTGTACGGTCGGTCTGAATTATGACCCGATATGCTATTATCTCGGATATTCACGGAAATGCGGAGGCCATGGGGGCTGTCGCTGTCGACATCCGCCGGAACAAAACGGATTGTGTAATCTGTTGTGGCGACGTGGTTGGATATGGTGCCGAACCCGATGTCTGTATTTCGAAAGTACGGGACTTGCTTTCTCAATACGGCGAAACACCGCACGTGATGGGAAATCATGACAAAGCCGTGGTGACCGGGAACATCGTCGGATTTACCCGCGAAGCTTCGATCGCCGCAAAGTGGACACACAAGATAATTTCCTGTGAAGGACGCAACTGGCTGACCGAGTCGGTGACGAGTTGCGGAGACGGGGATATTCTTTTTGTTCATAGTTCGCCTACCGATCCCGAAGAATGGAGTTATCTTTGGACTCCCGAGCAAGTCGAAAAGGAGTATAAGTCTTTCACTGAACAGATCTGTTTTGTGGGGCATACTCATCGGCCGTTCATTCATACCCAGGGGTCCAGAAAATTTGTTCCAAACATCAGTTCGTTTCATGTACCTCCGGACACGCAATGTCTTGTCAATATCGGTAGTGTCGGTCAGCCTCGGGATGGTAGTTCCTACGCCAGCTATTGCATTTATGACGATACACAGCGGTTGATCTCGATTCGGCGCGTATCCTATGATGTTGAGAGCGCAGCAAGGAAAATATACCAGAACGACGAATTACCCGATATCCTGGGGGAACGTCTGATGGCCGGTTTCTAGACATGATGGATCCCAGTAATTTCCATACGGATTGCGCACTCGGTGTACGAGTGACTGTCCAAGGGAGTATCGACAACCAAACCGCGGAGGCGTTGGCGGAGGATTTGAAACGTTTGGTCGCCGCTCCCTGGGGATCGATTGACGAGGCCCAAGGAGAAGAGACGCTTGTTCTCGATCTCTCGAATGTCGAATTCATTAACAGCACCGGCATTGGCGCGCTGCTCCAATGTCACCGCGCCGCAGTCGAGAAGCAACGGAAACTGATGGTATT
This sequence comes from uncultured bacterium, assembly GCA_964612675.1. Classification (GTDB taxonomy): domain Bacteria; phylum Hinthialibacterota; class Hinthialibacteria; order Hinthialibacterales; family JAKPRU01; genus CAZTDD01. Next base: position 32,329 of record CAZTDD010000027.1, on the reverse strand, counting down.
GATTCATCCCAACCTCACAGATATCTTCGAAATCGCCAAACTGCACTCTATGTTCCAGGTGGTTATTCCGCATTCTCCGTCCCGTGTATTCGAGACGGAGGAAAGCGGACCGTAGAGAAAATCCCCCGCGCTGTTCTATTCACGGATTCAATCGGACTCACTTTCGCGCAGTCCGTCCCTATTGGTATGCTGAACTGACTCGCATACCGCGACCAACCGGAGTGAGGAACGAGAGTGAAACAAAAGATCCGAATTGGTTTGTTGTACGGTGGAAAATCGGCGGAGCGAGAGGTTTCGTATCTTTCCGCTCAGGCGGTTTCCGAAAGCTTGGACCCGGACCGATACGATGTCTACCCGGTCGCCGTGTCTTCTTCGGGACGATGGATGTTGGTCTCGCCGGATGAGCGATTGCCCCATCCGGAGCAGCTGGAGAGCCGCCTTTTGGGGCAGGCCGATCCGGAACAGAAGACCTATCCGGTGCCGGCTCCCATCACAACGGCACAATCCGGAGAGCGGCCACCGCTCGATCTCGTGTTCCCACTGATCCATGGAGCGTTTGGTGAAGATGGCAGTCTTCAAGGGTTCCTGGAGATTTGCGGTCTTCCTTATGTTGGAACGGGTGTAACCGGGTCGGCGTTGGGAATGGACAAACTTCTGATGAAGGATGTCCTTCGAAATCATGGGCTGCCCGTCGGTCCCTATACAGGTTTGCGGCGAACGGATTGGGAGCGAAAACCGGACGAGCGTATTGAGTCCATCGAGCAGATGTTTCCGTATCCTCTCTTCGTTAAACCGGCTCGGACCGGCTCGAGTGTCGGAATATCAAAAGCGCATAACCAAGAGGAACTCCGGGCGGCGTTGGACCTCGCCTGCAAATACGACAACATGGTTGTCGTCGAGCAAGCGATGTCGGTCCGCGAGCTGGAATGCGGCGTAATCGGCACGTGGGCTCCACAGGTTTCCGTTGTCGGCGAGGTGATTCCCGAGCGGAACTTCTATGATTATCACTCCAAATACCTTTCTGAAAATACCCAAATACAGATTCCCGCTCGAATTCCGACAAAACTCGCCCAGGAGACCCGCGAGATTGCCCGACGCGCCTATAGTGTGTTGCGGTGCTCGGGATATGCGCGGCTTGATTTGTTTCTCGCTACGGAAAACGACACAATCTATGTGAACGAAGTCAATACGATTCCCGGTTTTACCGCCCACAGCATGTTTCCTCTGCTGTGGGAAGCAAGCGGCGTATCTTTTTCAGAGTTGTTGGACCGCTTGATCGGGTTTGCCATGGAGCGGTACGAGGACGAGTCGCGAAACTCCTACGATGTTCCCGAAGAAGGTGTCGCTCCTCCCGACGATGATTGGGAATCGGGGAAAGGATAGAAATGAAATCGCATCGATTTGCGTCTGTTTGGATGGCGCTGCTTATGATCGGTTTGTTCTGCTTCTCGGTACAGGGAAAGAAAATCGAACAGATCGGCTTGACATGGTACACGACGCTGGAGGAAGGGCTGAAAGTTGCCCAGGAAACGAACACGCCGATCCTGCTGGATTTCTGGGACCACCGATCCGCGGCTTATGAGCAGCAATTTGAGCACACCTACAAGGATCCCCGCGTCAAAGCCATGTTTCGGAAATTTGTGTTGGTCACGGTTCATATCGTAAAAGAATATGAGACCGCGAAGAAATACCGGGTCAGCCAGGTTCCCGTGTTGGCTTTTTTGGACCCGAAGGGCCGCGAGTTGGCCCGCCATCGACTGGCGCGGACGCTTCGTCCTGAATTGCTCATCGAGCGGATGAACACTGTTTTGAGCGATTTGGAGGCCCTTGAGGACCAACGCGAAAAACTCCGAAATGAGCCGGGGAACGTCCAGGCGCTCCAGAAGATTGCCCAGCTCTACGAAGGATGGCTGTGGGAAGAAGAAGCGATCGACTGCTACAGGGAAATCACCGAATCAGCCGACGCTGAAAGCGAAACCCGGGAACTGGCCCGTCTCGGGTGGGCACGGTGTCTAATGGCGCTTGGCAACCGCAGCGGCCTGCACGGCGACACGGATACCGCCGTCGAACACCTGAGCAAGTTTATCGAATTGTTTCCGAAGCACGATCGAGTAAATGAAGTGCGCTATATGTTGGCGATGTATCTCATCGAAGAAAGCCGGAATGACGAGGCGGCGGAGATTCTTCGGGACCTGAAGAAGAAAAGCCGAGGGGAGGAAGCCGACCGCGCGGAAGCCATCCTCAACGCTATTGAAAAGAGCAAGTAAGGACGGCGGGACACGTCTTCTAATCGATGAGAATTCCTTCTTGTTCGATTACGTGACCACCGGGTAGACGATACGGTTCTTTTCCGAGATTCACGATCGCATGGAGGCCTGACGCGAAGGCCGTTTCCTGAACGCTGCCATCCTCAGCCAGAACCGCGTGATAGATGAGATCCTCGAAGGCGCAGCGCCTGTGCTGTTTCGCTGCCTCGATAGCGTGCGGCAAAGCGTCCTTGACCTTCTGATCGGACATCGACCGGTGGACCGGTTCGATTCCTCCCGCCGTGACCTGAAAATGGGTCCCCATCGGCTGAATCTGCGGCATGTTGCCGTAGAGCATGTCCACCAAGCAATGTTGTCGACTTGAACCGTTGCTTGTCTCGAGACTGGTATAGCCCTCATTGTCACGCCATGTGCAGAAACATGCGTCGTGGTAAACCAGGTGCCACAGCGGCACGGGCCACATGGGCTCGCCCGTTCCTATTCGAGGGATTGAGAGCCCCGCTCCCAGATGCTGTGCGGGCAAGGCCCATTCCTTCAGGCTGTTTGCCGCGACCACCATCTTTCGGTCCGCCATCCGCTGCATCAGCGCCCGCCGCAGCCGGGCGTCCTCCGCTCGCGAGTAGGGCCACAGCGCCTGTCTGTGTTCGCCCAGGGGACGCGGCGATAGGGTCTCAAAATGGCAACCGAGGTAGTCCTCGTAATCCTCCTCCAGGTCGGGCAGCATTTCCTTTGCATAGCCTGCGTGGATATGGAATACGCGCTCGTCGCCGATGGAGTGACATTCCGTCCGTGGATCGGGCCTGTGAGTCAGTAGTGTCTTCTGAAATGCAGAGGTCTTTTCGCGGATGGTCTCGACCCACATCTCCGGTGCGGCAACGAATTCCAGGTTGTCCTCGACGTCCCGCCCCAAATACGGGCGCTCGATCAGCGATAACTCGCCAAGCGCAAGGTCCGCGTTGTGCGAACAGACGGCGACCGGGTAAACAAACGCACGCTCGATCCCGGTTTCTTTCAGCGTTTGAAGATTCTTGCCGTAATCGCATTCCGGTTGATCGATACTTCCCAAGAAAATCGAACATGCTCCGCGAAGCCGTTCAAGAGCGGGAATCTCCGCCAGCCTTTCTTCAAGCGGAACGTGAAAGCCAATCTTCTTTGCATGCCTCCGATAACGCCGTGCCGCCTGAACGTAGCCGCGACCGCGAAAGAAAACATACCGGAGCTTCCGCTGGTAATTCAGCGCACCCAGCGAGGCGGTCCATTGATGAAGGACTTTTGTCTCTTTGGGTGAATCACTGGTGGACCATTCCCAATCAAACGGCGTCTCGACGATTCCGAGAACGGAACTCTTTTCGCCGAGCTGAGCCCACCAACCCATCGAGGTGGTGGAGCCGCTCATCTCGGCCTGATGTTCACCGCTGCCGATGGGGCGGTGGAGCCGACCATGGCCGACTGTATCGAGCACCTCGTGCCTGCGGCGGGCTTTTGGAAAGATCGGCCCCGGGAAAACGGCCCCCATAATCTGTCGGGACGAGACCGAGACCGGCCGCACCGACGCTGTCAACTCAGGGGCTTCCGAATCGATGAGAATCTCCAGCACACACCGTACCCCTTCCCGTTCCAGCACAATCCGGATTCCATTTTCGAGTTCTTCCGCCCGGCATTTGCTCGGGTGGATGGGTACCGCACGGAGCTTGTTCTCCGAGGGAACCGCTACACTGGCATACCGTGCCAGATCGAACTCCCAGGCTTCGCCGCTGATCGGTTCGACGATTTCGCCTCGAAAGGCATCCGAGTTAAAATCGACATGTACAGGTGTTGTTTCCCAGATCCAATGAGTCATCTTGAGTTGCGCTCCCTCGCTGGATGATTAAGAATACGCTGGAGACTTGTAGGAATCCAAGAGGAGATCTTTATTGAAGACTTTGGAAGGGTGAAAAAACACGTCGGGAGGAAATCATGCTGGAAACCGTCGATCTGTCTCAAAAACTGCCGAAAGAAGATTACAAGGAATGGCTTCCACGTTTGAAGGAAGACCTTCGTGTCTTACAACGGCAGGTCCGTGAAGCGGGGATCCCCGTTGTGATCCTGTTTGAGGGCTGGGATGCGTCGGGGAAGGGGGATTCAATTCGGCATTTGGTCGACCGCCTCGATCCACGGGGATTCAAAGTTCACCCGATCTCGGCACCCATTCCGGAAGAACTCCTCCGTCCGTTTTTGTGGCGGTTCTGGACGAAACTTCCTGGGAAAGGACAGATCGCCATTTTCGACCGTTCATGGTACGGACGCGTTTTGGTCGAGCGAATGGACGGGCTCTGTACACCCGAGGAGTGGCACCAGGCCTATCAGGAAATCGTTGAATTTGAACGGCAACTGGTGGATGACGGCATGATCATTGTGAAGGTCTGGCTTCACATCAGCAAGAAAGAGCAAAAGAAGCGTTTCAAACAATGCGAAAAAGACCCGTTTCTCAAATGGAAGGTCACAAAAGAGGATTGGAAACACCACAAACAATACAAGGAGTATCTGCGGATCGTGGAGGAGATGCTCGAACGCACGAGTACCCATCACGTGCCGTGGACCATCGTCGAGGCCACCGACCGCCGGTTTCGGCGGGTCAAAATCTTCAAAACGATCTGCGAGGCGATCCAGCGGGGGCTCAATCAGAAGCGCGCAGAGGACGCGACCCATGAAGATGCGCATGAGGAGGTCCAGGTTGAGGTACTGAAAGACATGCCGAATATCCTGGACCGTGTGGATCTGGGTCTGACGCTTGAACGCGATGAGTATCAGGAGCGACTCCGGAGTGCGCAGGTCCGTATGCGGGAGCTCGAATTTGAATGTTACAAACACCGCATGCCGGTGACCATCCTCTACGAGGGATGGGACGCAGCTGGGAAGGGCGGCAACATCAAACGTGTCACCGAGAGTCTGGATCCACGTGGCTATTCGGTAACTCCCATCGCCGCTCCGACCGGTGAAGAGAAAACTCACCACTATCTTTGGCGGTTCTGGAACCAGATCCCGAAGGCGGGCCATATCGCGATCTTCGACCGTTCCTGGTATGGCCGTGTGATGGTAGAACGAATTGAGGGATTCTGTACACCTGCCGAGTGGCGCAGGGCATTTCAGGAAATCAAGGAATTCGAACGCCATCTTTATCATTTCGGGATGGTGATTGTGAAATTCTGGCTCCATATCTCAAAGGAGGAACAGCTGAACCGTTTCGAAGAGAGGAAGAACACACCTCATAAGAGCTACAAGCTAACCGATGAAGATTGGCGGAACCGCGAGAAATGGGATCAATATCGCGAGGCCGTGCTCGAAATGCTTCAGCGGACCAGCACAACATACGCGCCGTGGACTGTAGTCGAGGGCAACTGCAAATGGTGGGCGCGTGTGAAAGCCATCGAGACCATCACCGATGCCATCGAAAGAGGTCTTAAGCGCAAAGACCGGCCGAAACTTGTCGCGTGAATGGATAAGGAGTACCAATGTCCGGAACGGCAAAACAGAGCTGGGGCGACAGAGCGTTGGAGATTTCGCTCATCCCCTGGTTTGCGCTTCTCTTATTCTTTTTCTTGAAACCCGGGTGAGGATCGTTGCTTCGACCCCTTGGCGGGGTCCTTGTTCTTGCCGGTGTTCCGTTGGCGGTAGTGTTCAGTTTGATCGAGCTTTTTGTTGGGAAAGACAAGTTAATCGCGGCCGTCGCGCTCGTCATCAGCGGCTCGGCGGCCGCGTTGGTCCTATACCTGGTAACCAGCGGCCAATCGGGTACGGATTTTCTTCTGTCTTGCTTGAGACCGGGAGGGTGAGTGGTCTGTAAGTTATGCCAAGAGTTGCCCCCTCACTCCGCCGTCTGCGAGACTTCCCAGTTCTTATCGAACAGGGCCGACCAGACATGCTCGCCCGCTGAATTGACTACAATCAAATCCGGAGCCCCGTTCCAGACAACCCACTCGCGAAAATCGCCCGACTGAATCGCCGACAGGGCGGAAACCGATCCGGCTGTATGGACCAACACATAATGTTCTGGATTGTCCGGGTTCGGATAGATCATCCGGCAGGCATGATCGGCAGGAAACTGTTTTCCGCACACCACAAATGAATCGTCGCCGGATTGAATGGGAAGACTGCCGATGATCTTCTTCAACACACTGTTTCCCTGGGCGGTACCGAACAGGATGAGATTTCTGTCGGCTGGTGCCTCCTCATCCGGAAGCACCGGCCACCGCACATCGGCCCAATCGCCCCAATCCGCCATGGACGCGGCGAGCGCTTTCGTGATCTCACCTTCCTCATCGGACCCTTGCGTTGAATAGATATACGCATGGCGATCCATCGCCGCTTCGGCGACTCCGAACAGGCCCGGCAGCAACCCCGATTCTCTCTTCTGTTCGAGAACAACGAAACCTGCGTCGGTCAAAACAAAGGAGAGCGCTTGCGAGTCGGCGAGTTCTCCGACGATCTTGCCGTCGATGATGATCGTTGCCGGCAGGGTGACGGTTTCCGGGAGTTTCTCGGGGTTGATTGTGAGACTCTCTACATTTTCCGTCCGAATTGTGATCGTGGTTTTCTCCGCCTGCCCGTTGATTTCCGCCAGCGTTCGCGGTGTCACCAGGGTATCGATGGAGAGCCAGTACGCCGATCCGCCTGTGGCGCGCGTTGTCCGGAACACTACCTCGTTAGGCTTCTGTTTTCTGGTGAATTGCCGAAACCAGTCGAAGACACGGCGGTCTCGGTACGCGGGCTCCCAGGCGTCGTGACCGACGTCCAGGTACTCCTCATATTCGGCGGTGTAGCGTAGTTCCTGAAGCCTTTGGAATAAGCGACGGGAATGTTCGACGCTTACGACCGGATCGTCTGTACCGTGACAGAGACGAATCGGAATGTGCCTGGCGTTTTCGGCGAGAGACAAATGATCCCGTGCTTTCTCAAGAGCAGTGCACGTTTCAGGAGCCTGTTCGCGTCTATTTAGATACCAATCGTAGAAACCACAGATTGGCACCGCGGCTGCAAACACGTCCGGGTATCGCAAAACGAGATCGATCGTCCCTCTTCCGCCCATCGAAAGACCGGTGAGATAGATCCGATCCGGGTCGATATTGTAGTTCGCTTGCACGACTCGGAGCACTTCCCAAAAATCCTGCTCTGCAATACCACGATAACCCAGTGTCTCCCGTCCATTCGGACAGACAACCAGAAAATCGATCTCGGGGAGATCTTTCGGGTTCTTCTTGGCTTTCAGGTCCGGCTCACCGGGCGCATTGGTGTACCCGAACACACGGCGCATCGCGAGGAAATGGTTGGAGAGTGCACCATGGAGCATAACAACCAGCGGCCATTTTCGATCCGATTTATAGCCCCCGGGAACGTAAATCGAATAAGGCTGGAGGCGGTCGTCAATCTTCGAACGATATCCTCTCACTACGTGACCCCGTGAGAACATATACGGGTGTTTTCCCGACTCCATCGACTTGACCTTAATGCCCAGTTCTCTGACGCCCCAGTCGATATAGTCGGTATCGAGGGCGAGATCCACAAGGGTCCGCAGGCGATGCTGGATCAGTCCGAGATGCATTTGGGCGGTCCAAATCGATGCGAGCCGACTTGGATCGGTACTGTCCTCTTCCATCGCCACGAGCCGTTTTCCCAAATCCCGCAGACGTTCCTTCAGTTTCGGATAACAGTAAAACCAGTCGCGCGCGGCCCGGATCCACACACCGGTATCGTCCGCGCGAATATGGGCCTCGATGGTGTGGTGACCTCGAACATATCGCGGCAACTTCAATATGGTTGCCACATTTCCTCGTGCATCCGATTCCAGACGCTCGTCCAGGACGAGACCTTTCGGGCCTTCAATGATGACACGGACCTCGCGCCTCTCACGAAAGTTCAATGCCAGTGAGATGGGTAGAGAGCGGTCATCCAGAAGCGCCCGCCGACCGACTGTCAATCTTCCGAGCTGAAATCGTGTCGCCGCTCCGTCAGCGTCTCCCCCGGCTCCCGATATGCTTTTCAGAACCGAAGTCAATATTCCTGCTTCACCGCCCAGGCATTTCTTCATTCGCACTCCCTCAATGACTGCTTATATAATATTTAAGAATATGGTGGTACTTCGAAATCTGAAGTATTGTGATGCATTTTCAGAAGAAGATCAATTAATGGCAGGCAGAGGCCGACTCAGTTCTTACCTGTCATTCGGCGTTTACGTCGGGCATATTGTTGTGTCGAGGAAATTGTCGGCTGGTGGTGTAGGAAATTCCGCCGAATTCCATGCGCGTACATGTCCGGTCGCACAATCATCCGGTCGAATTCCTCACACCGGTTGGTGTTCTTCTTGCCGAAAAAGGACTGCCAAAGCATAGTGTCGATCTCCACGCGCAAGATAAACTAAGCCCGGGAGGTCTGTCAAGCTCAAAGTTCGTTCGATTCTTTCATGATTTTGACCCCGACCAATGTAACTTCGTCCCCGGTTGCTGTCCTTCCGACCTGGCCTACCCTGATTCCGACTGGTAGGAGAGATCTTACGGGGATTCCCCCCACTTGTTCTTAGAAAACGGCACCGTGACCGTCTAGATAGTCGCCAATTCGGCGGGAATCTCGACGGATCGCTCCACCGTCTCTTTCCACAGCTTCAGGTTCCCGTCCGCGGGCTCTCCACCGGGGAATCGGAGCGGGTACTTGCCGCTGAAACAAGCAGTACAATACTCCTTGTCGTTTCCGTGAACCGCCTCAAGCAGTCCCGGTATCGAAATGTAGTGGATCGTATCCGCCTGGACTTGCTTTCGGATCTCCTCGAGATTGTGGGTTGCTCCGATCAACTCGCTCCGGCGCGGAGTGTCAATTCCGTAGTAGCAGGGAAATCGCCAGATCGGTGCGGAAATGCGCAGATGAACCTCACGCGCACCCGCTCGCCGGATCATCTTGATGATTTTCCGCATCGTGGTCCCCCGCACAATGGAATCATCCACGACGACGACCCGTTTGTCCGCTAGAACCGCCTTGACAGGGTTGTACTTGATCTTTGCGCCGAAATCTCGAATGCGTTGTGTGGGCTCGATGAAAGTCCGGCCGATGTAGTGGTTTCGGATAATCCCCAGGTCGAAGGGAATACCGGATTCCTCGGCATATCCGAGGGCCGCACAGGTGCTCGAATCCGGGATCGGAATCACGACGTCGCCTGTGGTTTCACGCTCACGGGCGAGGACACGTCCGATATTCTTGCGCACCGCGTGGACCTCGCGACCATAAACCCAACTATCCGGCCGCGAGAAGTAGATCAGCTCGAAAACACACTGAGCGGATCGTTTGCGCTTCGCATAAAAATACGAACGAATGTTCCCCGCGCGGTCGACAATCACCATTTCGCCCGGCTCGACCGTCCGGATGTACTTCGCGTTGATGATGTCCAGCGCACAGGTTTCCGAGCAGAAGATGGGTGCGCCGTTCAACTCGCCCAGCGAGAGAGGCCGAATCCCCATTGGATCGCGCAGACCGACGACGTACTCGGAATTCATCACCGTCATCGAGTAAGCGCCCGTCAGTTTTTGGAGCGAATCGCTGAGTGCCTCGACGAAATCGGGCTTGCGGGATCGTGCCAGCAGATGTACCAGCACTTCGCTGTCGGTGGTCGTGCTGAAAATCGACCCTTTGGATTCGAGATCCGAGCGTAACTCCTCGATATTGATGAGATTGCCGTTATGGGCTATCGCCACCCACCCCCGCTGATACTGGCACAGAATCGGCTGCGTGTTTCGAAGTTCGCTGGACCCGGCCGTGGAATAGCGCACATGCCCGATGGCTCGGTCGCCCTGCAGTTTTCGCAGGACGTCCTCCGAGAACACGTCAGCGACCAAGCCCATCCCCCGGTGGTCGTAAACTCTGTGATTCTCTTGAGTTACAATTCCAGCGCTTTCTTGTCCTCGATGTTGAAGGGAATACAGTCCCAAATAGGTCATATTGGCGGCTTCCGGATGTCCAGAAATCGCGAACACTCCGCAAGCGTCACGAATCGATTCGCTCACTGTTCCTCTCCCGAGCCGGCAGCAGATGGCCGGATTAAGCCTGTGGTGGGGTACTACCGTCGTCCCCCCAACCAAGTCTACAAAAGCTACTGTTGCGTTAGCAATTCTATAGGCATGACGCGGCGAAGTCTACATCGTTCGGCTGTCCCGATTCGACACCTTTGCATACTCACATTCCCGAAGGCACGACAATCCCGGCAGGCAAACATGGATACGGCGCGATTGATGAGATACCATAAGAATTTCCTTGCGGAAAGCGTCAAATTCATAAGTGTAAATCGAGGAGAGTATGACAGCGACTCTGATTGATGGAAAAGCCCTGGCCAAGAAGATCCGTGAACGAATCGGTGGTGAATCTCACGCATTCAAGGAGCGTCACGGTCGGCCTCCCGGCCTGGCTGTGATTCTGGTCGGCGAGGATCCGGCCTCGAAAATCTATGTTCGAAACAAGGGACGAGCGTGCGATGACGTCGGTTTCTTTTCCCGACAAGAACGCCTACCCACGGAAACTTCGCAAGAAGAACTCCTGTCGCTTGTGGAATCGCTCAACGATGACGATTCGATCGACGGGATTCTGGTCCAGCATCCGATGCCCGAACAGATCGACGAATTGACGGTGTTTCGGACGATCGATCCTTCGAAAGACGTGGATGGTTTTCATCCGGTGAACGTCGGCAATCTCTGTATCGGGCAGGAATGTCTGGTTTCCTGCACGCCAGCCGGGGTTATCGAAATGCTGCACGAATACGGTGTGGAGCCGCGCGGCAAACGTGCGGTCATCGTAGGACGAAGCAATATTGTGGGCAAACCGATGATTCAGCTGCTCCTCCGGGAACACGCCACTGTCACGGTTTGCCATTCCCGTACACAGGATTTGGCGGGAGAATGCCGGAACGCCGACATCCTGGTGGTTGCTATCGGCCGTCCGCAATTCGTGAAAGGCGACTGGATCAAACCCGGTGCGGTGGTGATCGATGTCGGAACGAACTTCGTTGAGCGAGGCGAAAAACGGGTCCAGGTCGGGGACGTCGATTTCGAGCAAGCCAAAGAAACCGCCGGCTGGATCAGCCCGTCCCCGGGCGGCGTCGGCCCGATGACGATCGCCATGCTTTTGGCAAACACATTGCGCGCAGCCGAATGGCATGTCCGATGAGTAAAACCAAGCGAGTGGCACGCATACTGGTGGTGGATGACGAGAGGGTGAATCTCTACGTTGTTACCAAACGTCTGGCCCGAGAGGGATACGAGGTGTACGACGCGACGAACGGCCAGGATGCGATCGCCCTTATCGAAGAGAAGCAACCGGATTTGATTCTCCTGGATATCATGATGCCCGGAATGGATGGGCTCGAAGTGCTGGAGCGAATCCGGAACGTCCGGGACACCCGTTTCCTGCCGGTAATCATGATTTCCGCTAAGGATATGGTTAAAGACAAAGTCGACGCGCTTGCACGCGGTGCGGATGACTATCTCACCAAGCCGATCAACATGCACGAGTTGATCGCTCGGGTGAAAGCGCAGCTACGGATTGTCGATTTGCAGCGAAGATTGGTCGAGGCGGAACGCCTGAAAGTTGTCTATGAGATGGCGGGAGCGGTTTGCCACGAACTCTCGCAACCGCTGACGGTCCTGATCGGCTATACCGATATGTTGCTGCGGCAGGCGGACGAGGCCGCCGCCGATAGACTTAAACAGGTCAAGGACGCTGCGGACCGGGCCGCACGGATCATCAATCGAATCCAACGTATCCAACGGTACGAAACAAAACCCTATTCCGACCAAACCAACATTATCGATCTGGACCGTGCGGTCGAAGAAGAATCGCTTCCCTTTATCGAGGAGATCGAAGTGGAAACCCGGGGAGAATCGCAGGAAAAAGGCGGCAAGGAGGAGATGTAAGCCGGGTCCTGTATCCCCCTGGGGGGGACGGCGATCATTTCTCTGGGACGGCCGTTACCGGCCGCCTCAAGCAACCTACCCTGGGGAGCGTTCCCTTTCGGGACCACGAGGCGAGCCACCTCTCTCCCCACTATTTGGTTTTGCTCCGGGCGGGGTTTACCATGCCGGCCCCGTCACCGGGAACCGCGGTGGGCTCTTACCCCACCGTTTCACCCTTACCCTCCGTCAAGCGAGACGGAAGGCGGTCTGGTTTCTGTGGCACTTTCCATCGGCTTGCACCGCCTGGGCGTTACCCAGCGCCCTGCTCTATGGAGCCCGGACTTTCCTCGAACGGTCCGTTGTGCGCCCGTCCGCGATCGCCCTCTCCTCCTTGCATCCAACTGATAGTATACCTTGACTTCAAGTTGACCGAAAAGTCTTAAATTGTCCACAGGCTGGAAGCCTATGTCATAGTCAAGGATTTCGGGTGGCACCGGCATCCTTGCCGGTGGGGCAACGGAAAGGCAATTGAAGACAAGGCACACCGTTCGGCTTTGAAATGATTGAGTCCAACCGTATCCTGAGTACAGATAGTAACAACAAAACGGCAAGCCCCCAAAAAAAGAAGAAGGAAGGTTAAGCAATGAGAAGAAGACACGTCTTGGCAGCATCTCTCGCACTCGCAACGTTCGTCGCAGGCTCGGTAAGCGCGCAGCTCTATCCCGATAAGGTCACCGGGGACAATCCGCTTGTCTATTGGCGGTTTTCGAACGATCTGACGGATAGCATGGGCAATTTGGACCTGGATCCTGCCGCCTCCCCCGATTTCGTGGACAGCCCGCTTTCCGGCGGGAAAGCGTATTCATCGAGTGGAGGCGAAGCCTGGGCAGCGGCCTTCGGTGCGGTTGAACTGATGAATCTGTATGACTTTACCTATGAACTCTGGATTAACGTCTCCGGTGAGAACGACGGCAACTACATTCTCCAGCGATACGCCGGCGGCCCCGAAGTTCCCGGTGAGAATTCCCTTGTTTATCAGGACGGTGGAATCGGCTTCCTTCGAACAGGGCCTGGCGAGTTGCTGGACGAGCCCTACGTAGAACTCCCCGACAATACTGATGAATGGCACCATTTTGTAATCACGAACAAGTATGATGATGCACGAATTGTGATTTATCTCGATGGGGAAGTGGCTTTCGAGGGCGAAGCACTGCTCGAACCCTTCTACGGCGGAAACGATTACGAAATCTACATCGGTGCCCAGCGGCAAAACCCTGGCGCCACGGTATTCAACGGGTATATGGACGAAGTGGCGATTTACGGAACCGCATTGACAGCGGACTAAGTCGCCGCCCATTACGAGGCGAGAACCTCCGCTGACGCCTATGCCGCGGCGGTGACTGCGGACGAACCCCTATCCTACTGGCGTTTCGAAGATGATTATGAAGATGCGATGGATCGCTATGATCTCCTCCCCAGCGGGGTCCGGTTTGTGGAAGGGCCGAGTGGTGGTCCCAACGTCGCTCTGATGGGGCGGGTCACATCGACAAACGCGCAGATTCTGTATGATGGTATCGAGACTTTCTCTTACGAGTTGTGGTTCAATCCGATTTTCAAAAGTGCGCAGTCTTACATTCTCTACCGGAGTATTGGCAGCGGGCAACATGCGGTTATCTACGCTTACAATCCCAACATGCTGGAATTCTTCCATCTGAGCGACGGCACGCGTCCCACAGTTGAAATTCCGAATGAAACCGACCGGTGGTATCACTGTGTTGTAACCAATGATCCGTCGATTCCCCAACTCAAGATTTACATCGATGGCGAATTGAAAGTCGACGTGGCCGGGTATGCCGCCCCTGGAACAGGCGACATGGTAGTGGTTGGTGGTTCGGACAAAGGGGATAATTTCAATGGCTATATCGATGAAGTGGCCGTATATGACTACGTGTTGACCGAAGCGCAGGTTCAGGATCACTTCAGCGCCGAGATGAATCCGGCGGCGGTCCCATCATGGGAGTTGCATTAAGCGTTGCTGATTCGCGGCGCGCAATGTTGAATGGTATATTCAGAGAGGCGAAGAGGCGAAACGTCAGCGAGATAGATGACGGGATAAGAATAGAGAAGTCTTCAACCCCCTCTGTGTCTCCCCTACCCGGCCACGCGAGCGTGGCCCGCTTGGGGGAGAAGATGCTGCGGACATGCTCGTTTCTATTCCTCCCCCGAAGATCGGGGGAGGTTAGGAGGGGGTTGAAATCCGTATCGCTGACTTTTTGCGATTGCATCAATCTTGACGGTGAGGTGAAGAGTCGTCGAAGTGCGAGAAATGAAGTGTCAACCCCCTCTGTTCTCCCCCAGACTTTGGGGGAGAAGAAGAGCCTTTTCCTCCCCCGAAGATCGGGGGAGGTTCGGAGGGGGTTGAGATCCGATCCCACGGTTTTTGACGGCCCGTCATTCAGTCTAACAACGAGTGTATTTGAAAATGCGAAAACGAATATCGGCTTTTACTCTGATTGAACTGCTTATTGTTGTTGCGATCATTGGGATTCTCGCTGCAATTGCGGTCCCCAATTTTCTGAATGCGCAGATTCGTGCGAAGGTCTCTCGCGCTTATTCTGACTTGCGTGCTATCGGCCAGGCCTGGGAGATGTATCAGGTCGACAACAACGCGTATCCCTTCCTCGGCGACACACGCTGGGGATCGGGATACATCTATCCGCTGATCACAACACCGGTGGCCTATATGAGCACGATCCCGCTCGATCCGTTCCTGAGCGAGCGCATCGGGGATGAGGCCCAACACGATCATTGGTATTACTACCCGTCGTGGAACGTACGCGAGGTGGTAAAAGCGGGCTGGAATTGGGGGTATCCCGGTGTGCACGAAGCGGTGGCGCGCGGAAGTGTGATGTTGTCGTTGACCTCGGGACCGGACCGTCACGAGGACATTTCCACCCAGCAAGAAGGTATTATCGCGTACAGCTCCACCAACGGCCTTGTCTCCGAGGGCGACATCTACCGTTTTACTCCGGGACAACAGAGCGATTCCGGCTGACTAGGCAATTCCATTGCCGCGGTAGTGCCCCGAGTGCTTGTCGATCCGGGCTGTCAGGAAGCCGACACTCTTCATAACAGGATAGCCGGATTTGCATTGACTTATTCAATCGAATCTTGGACCATACGACTATCATGACAACAGTCGTCGAGAAAATAGCAGAACAGGTCAAATCACTTCCGCCGGAAGAATTGGACGAGTTCCTTTCTTGGCTCGCTGATTATGAACTGCAGGTTTCAGACCGATGGGACAAGGAGATTGAGTGGGATTGCCGGGAAGGCGGGCCCATGGACGATGTGTTAAAGCGTGTTCGTGCCGATATTGCTGCAGGGAGGACGAAACCGCTCGATGAAGTCATTGACGACTCCTGACTTTTGGGCTTCGTTCGTTAGGCTTCCTACCAATGTGAAGGCAAGGGCAAGAGTAACTTATCGACTTTGGCGGAAGAATCCACGTCACCCATCACTCTGCTTCAAGAAAGTGAGGCACATCTGGTCTGTTCGGATTCATGGAGGTTACCGTGCTTTGGCTGTACTTGAAGGAGACACATTCTATTGGTTTTGGATCGGTGATCATAAATCCTATTCGAAATTGATCGGCCGTCTCTAATGCCGTACGCGGACAGGGAACGACCTATGCTCGGCAGTCGACAAGATGGCTGGGGGATCGGCCTTTGTTTTGCTTCATGGAACCCTGCGATGTATAGGAGACGCCCGCTTCCTCGTCCGTGTTGAACAGCGTACGGATTTCTTCATTGAGGAGGTGCATGGAGCGTTTCAGAAGCAGCTGGTTCATGTTGTTTTCGTCGCGGACCGCGACAACGAGCGCTTTGAGCCGGTCGCCCGTTTCTACCAGTGTCTCCCCTTTGTCGCGCGGAAGATGCTGCGCAATCGCTCGTAGACTGATCTTCGCCGGGTCGACGCCGAACATCTCCCCCCACCGTCGCTTCTCTTGCGTGCGACGCTGTTCCGCGTGTTGGATTTTGTCGACGATCTGCTGCAGCTCCCCGGTGATTTTCTGAAGATCGTTCACCGCACCGACCGCCAGGCAGGGGCGTTCCTGTTTTTTCTTTTCCAGCAGCTGCTCGTGAAGTCCGATTTCCTCCTCGAGAATCGACAAAAGTACATCAACGGACGGGGTGTCGTTTCTCTGCCCACCTTGCTGCGGCGTGGGCGAATCCCCACCGAGGCGATTCTGCAGCGGCTCTGTTCTGCGCTTAGGACGCGTGTAGCGTGTATACGTTGCGTAGTTTGTATCAAGGGGCATCGTGTTCATCGTCTCTCAATCTTGTCGAGCGGAATGACGGGGACATCGAGCGGCATAAACCCCTTCTCTTTCCGCAGCGGTATTGGGTCGTGTCCTCGCTGAAGCGGAATCGCGTTCGCAGCCGGATCGTCCTTCTGATTCAGCGGCATGAACTCTTCCGGGTTCGGCTTGCCGTCCGGTCGCTGGAGCGGCTTGAATTCCGATTGTTGTTTGGCGATCTCTGCGGCGCTGAAGAGGTTATCGCGAGCGTCTTTCAGCTGTTCGAAGACCAGGTCCGCCACACCGAGACCGCCTTGCTGTGCGATCTCCTTCGCCAAGGCGTCATCCCCCATCTCCATATACATTCGAGTAGAGTTCGACTCTTCCAGGAACCCGTTTTTCGGGATGGTTTTCCGCATTTCCTTGAGAATCTGACGGACGAAAAGGCTCTCGAAATCGGTTGCGATTTCGCGGATCTCTTTGTCGGTCATTTCCTCGGGGTTCTTCTCGGAGATTCGTTGGAGATGCTCAATCTCCGCCTGTGAGCGACCGCTGGAGGCCATCGCTGCGCCTTGAAGTGCGTTGCTGCCGAGAAGAAGATCGTCTGACATAATCCGTTTTCCTGTTCGTGGTTTTGGGTTGCGGGATGGCAACCTCCGTGTTCGCGCATCCCGCCTCTTTCACGAGCTCTTACCCGCGCTCCTCGTTCGGGTTTGCCGGAATCACAGAATGATGAGTTCCGCGTGCAGTGCTCCCGCCTGCTTGAGACTCTGAAAGATTGAAATCAAGTCTCTCGTTGTTACGCTCATCGCATTTAATCCCTCAACCAGCTGTCTCACGGTCGCGCCTTCCACCAGGTGGAGTCCGCCCTGTCCCGGGTTTACGGTCAGATCGGCCGTGGGAACGGTGACCGTTTCACCGACTTCGGCGGCCGGCGGCGGTTGCTCGATTGCTGTTCGGGCTTCAATTGTGATTTGCAGCGATCCGTGGGCGATAGCGACTTGGTCCAACCGGATATCCTCTCCCGTCACCACCGTGCCTGTCCGGGAATTCACGACTACCCGGGCTGGTGTGTCGGTAGTGACAGGTAGATCGCCGATCGTGGCCCACAGATCGACCTCATTATCGAAATCGAAATCCATCAATTTCGTCACATCCACTTCAACGAGTCGTTCGTTGACCGCCAGTGCCGCCTTTACGCCAAGCGCGCTGTTGATCGCATCTTTTACATTCATCGCAGTCTTCGCGTCCGGATTCAACAACGAGAGTCGAAGGAAACCATCTTGAATGATGTTTGTGACAACCTCGTCTCCGACAACTGTGCCGCCGTTTGGGATTCGGCCCGCCGTCGGATGATTGGTTTTGACCAGATCTCCTTGTCCGGTTCCCGCCACGAAACCCCCGGTGAGTACGGTTCCTCGCGCGATAGCGTGGATTTTGTTATCGGCACCGCGTAACGCCGCGAATAGGAGCGCTCCGCCCTCGAGATTGGACGCGCCGTTGACGCTGGATACATTCACATCGATCGGCATTCCCTCGCGGGAGTAGGGCGGCAGGTCGGCGGTCACCATAGTAAACGCCACGTTCTTCGCATCCAGGCCGGCGGGGGTGACCCGCATCCCCATTTGATTCAACATGTTGCTGATCATCTGCGACGTCGCCGCACCGGAACCGTCTCCCGTCCCGTCCAGGCCGACCACCAGTCCGTAGCCGATCAACTGGTTGCTTTGGGCCCCTTCGATCCGAGAAATGTCCTTGATTCGCGTCTGGGACGAATCGACCGGTGTGACGCTGACGATGAGGACGATCAGGGTGCCTGTTATGACAGAAAGCGCTTTCATGGGGTTACCCTCAGAAGAAGAATCGCAACGCTCGCGTGAAGATGCCCGGATTCGCCATACCGGTAATCGGGCCGCCGCCTTCGTAGCTGATCTGGGCGTCGGCGATTTGAGTCGATAGCACCGTATTATCAGAGGTGACATCGTTTGGCCGGACTGTCCCCGACATCACGATGCTCTTGGTCTCTTCACCGATGTTTATGGTTTTACGCGCTTCGATCAGAAAGTTGCCGTTGTCGTCGATCATGACGATTTTCGCAGCAACACGAGCCGTAAATGTGTCGCTTCGCTCGACTTCGGTTTCTCCTTTGAAGTCATTCTGACCGTCAAAAATGAACGAAGGATAATCAATCGCTGTGCTGTTTTCTTTCTCTCCGAACAACTTCCTGGCGATGTTCTCTTTGATGAACGCCGAAACACCTCCGCCGATGGTGCTCTTTCTCTTCGATTCTGCGTCTGCAACCTCGGTCGCTCGATTGTTCTCCGTAATCACGATGGTCAGGATGTCCCCCACCTTGCTCGCGTTACCGGAGGTGTACATGTTGTTGAAGTTGTTGGAAGCAGGATCCCACAGCGACTGCCCGTACGTAACTCCCGGGCACAACACGAAGTAAACCGCTGTGAGAATACCGATGCGAAGTAGGTTTTTTGTATTCATCTTGTCTCCCTCTGCTTACAGCATCTCGACGACGCCGGATCCGACGATACGGGCACGGACGATTTCTTTGTTGAACAGGTTCTTGACTCGGACGATGTCTCCGATATTTCCGTTCTGCTGCGTCCGACCGCGAACTTCGATTCGCATATTGCCGGCTCTTACCATCATGTTGACTTCTTTGCCGCGAGGAATCAAATAGGTATGCGCGAACAGGTCACGGGTGGCTGTCAGGCCGCGATTCACCGAACGCGCCAGCTTGCGCCCAACCAGTTCTCTGGCATTCGAAATGACGTATTCGTCATCCCGCTCGGATCGAATGTATCGTTTCTGCACGTCAACATCCTTCAGTGTGACAATCGATCCGGCATCTTTGTGTTTCCGAAATACAAACACGTCCCGTCGATGCGCGATGCTTACAATCACGCCGCGATGCAGATATTCCTCGTCGTTGATCAGAATGGTCAGGTCGTAGCGCACCGCTCCGTATCGCTGTTGAGAGGTTCGGTACACTCGGACTTTGACATCGCCGTGAGGGACGCGGATCTCGTCCGGGAACGAGAGGATTCGTACGCTCAGTTCGTTCGGATCCCATTCAAGGTCCTTTTTGATATCCTCCATCACTTTTTCGAGAAGATGCTCTTTGGTGATCGTACTCCCGAGGCCGTAGACCTTGAACGCGCGAGGACCTTCGAAATGGAGTTTCCCGAATCCTTCAAAACCGTTCACCCGCGATGCGCCCACCATCCGTGCGGATGTGCAGAGTGTTGCTTTGCCCGGGTCGGGGACGTCGATCACCGGCACTCGTTTCAGTTCCTCGATCTCTGCTGGGTGTTCGCCGACGATCTTTTCGGCCATATCGCCGATCGTAACGACGTCGGCGGTCGCGCTGGTTACCTCGTAGGACTCGGGGAGTACAACCGTAATCAGCTCGGGTTTCTCGCCCGCCCATACGCCGACGGAGCGGAGGACGAGAAAACTGCTGATCAGGAATGTGATCGCGATTTTCTGCATCTGCTGTTGTTGCCATTCATTCTGCGGTCTCATAAGACAAACTCCTCAGTTTACTGCGCCAGGTTTACCGCGGTTTGCAGCATGTCGTCGGAAGAACGCACCGCCCGCGAGTTCACTTCAAACGCCCGCTGCGCAGTGATCAGATTGACCAACTCTTCAGCGATGTTCACATTCGAGTTCTCAAGGAATCCCTGCGCGATTCGGCCGGTTCCGGCTGTCCCGGGGTTATTCAGAATCGATGCGCCGGAAGCAACGGTTTCCAGGAAGAGGTTATTTCCATCCGCCTGCAGACCGGCGGGATTCACAAACGTCGCCAACTGGATCTGGCCGAGTTCGTTTGGCGCCTCTGTCAATCGGCCCTGAATAACCGAAACCACACCTTCTTCGCTGACGTGCAACGATACGGTGTCTTCAGGGATGGTAAACTCCGGTTGAATGGGATATCCGTCGGATGTGACGATTCGTCCGGCCTGGTCCAAGCTGAACGCTCCGTCCCTTGTGTAGGCCAATGTTCCATCGGGAAGTAGAACCTGGAAGAAACCTTTGGGGCCGAGGATGGCAAGATCCAACGGGTTTTCGGTGCCTCGATACGAGCCTTCTGTGAAGATGCGGCGTGTTGCCGCGACCCGGACACCGTGGCCGACCTGAATACCGGACGGCACCTCGACACCTGCGGTCACCGACGTTCCAGCCGGTCGAAGTGTCTGGTAGAGCAGGTCCTGGAAATCGACCCGTGTCCGTTTATAGCCGAATGTGTTCACATTCGCGAGGTTGTTCGCGATGTTGTCCACTTCAAAGGACATGCCGTTCATGCCGGCTGCTGCTGTGAAAAGCCCTCGAAGCATCGATATCCTCCTGTTCCTCCGTGAATAGAGGCGTCTGTTAGCACTGATTATCCGACTCGGCCCACGTCATTGACCGCTCGCCGGAGTGTGTCATCGATTTTCCTCAAAACCCGTGAATTGGCCTCGAAGTTCCTCATCGAGTCCATCATGTAAAGCATTTCCGTCGTGGGAACGCTGTTCGAGCGTTCGATATATCCTTGAGCCACACCGAGTTCCCTCGGCGGGATGATTGTGTTTTGGTTGCCCTCTTCCAAGCGGTACAGATTGTTTCCTTCTTTCATCAAGAGGTCCCGGTTCCGGAAATCCACAATCCGAACCTGATCCACAAAATTCTGTACCTCGGAGCCGGTCGGCCCGATGGTGATTTCAAAGAGGTTTCCGTAGCGGTCCACTGTGAATCGGTCTGTGTTCAATTTGATCGGTTGGATATAGCCGCCCTGGCCCTGCCCGGCGAGATAATGCCCTTCCGGGGTTGCCAGGTAGCCGTTTGCATCCCGATAGAAGCGGCCGTTACGGGTGTACCGCATGCCGTCCGGTGTTAGGACAGTGAAATAACCGTCTTTGAAAATGGCGAGATCGTGCTTGTCCCCGGTATGGACAATTTGGCCCTGCCCCATGTCGGTATAAACCCAGTCGACACCGGCACCGGTTCCGATTCGTCCTACCGCGTGGCTGTAGCGAGGTTCTTCCAGAGTGGCGGGAATTCCTTGGTAGCATTGCTGGAGCATGACATCGGGGAAGGAGCGGACAATCATCGCTTCGCGTTTGAAGCCGGGAATCTGCGAATTCCCCAGGTTGTACGCGAGGACATCCTGTTGACGCTCCTGGACGACCATGCCGGATGCCGCTGTGTAGAGTCCCGTGATCACTTGTCTTCTCCTCCTCGATCCGCCTAAAGAGAAATCCACCCAAAACGGGGAGCAACACACATGCCAAGAAATTTGATTTGCCTCGCAAAGGATTAAGTTGCTATTTGTGAGCACCTTATAGAGGATGATCGATTTGCGGGTCGCGCTGAGGTAGACTGGATCGGCGGAACATATTGCCAGATGTGGTAGGATCTTCCTGTGGAAATCATGGACCGGGTATTCCTCTTTGGCGTCAACGAAAGACCGCTTCTCGAGCACGGCTGGTACGATCCGGAGCGCTGTGGGGAAGGACCACTATTTCGAGCAACGGCCGCAAAGGCTAGACTGACTTTGCCTAAGAAGCCGATTGAAGAGATTGCGCTGATTTGTGGCGCCCCCGTACGGTCTTTGGGGAGGCCGCTTCGGGCCGCTTTGATTGATCCGTGGGAGCGGTCCACGCCGGTCGTGGTTTCATGGGATGCATGGCATATGCGGCGTTACCGGCCCCCCTCTTCGGGTTCGCTCGTCGAATTCTTAGATATTGTCATCGAGGACCCTTGGTCGCCAAGTCGATTGTTTGGCTCGACCGATCGGCGTATTCTAGGGCTATGGGTAACAGCGATCAGGCTATCGATCTCGTCTGAACGGTGATTACGTTTAAGCGGTGATTTCAGTCGCCCTTCTCAAGATTTGTTGGGAGAGATGACGAGATGTTCCTCCCCCGAAGATCGGGGGAGGTTAGGAGGGGGTTGAAATCCGTATTGCCGACTTTTTGCGACCTCGTCAGGCTTGGGGAGGGTTAGGCTCGGGTTGAATTTATTGGAGTTAGACTTGATAAACGAAAGCGACTTCGGTTGATGTTGGGTAAGTTTCTTCAACGTTTCTTCGTATTGATCCTGTTTGCTGCGGTCCTGTCAGCCTCCGCCGGTACGCCGCTTGTGACCGACAGCGGTGTGCCCTACCAATGGGATCTCGGTGCGGGAGGTGTACGGTATATGGTGGATCCCGGCTCCCTCGGCTCCCTCACATCCGACGAGGCCCAGGAACTTGTGAGCGAAGCGTTCAGGATGTGGCAGTCGGTGCCCACCGCTACGATGTCATTTGTGTTTGATGGACTGTTTTCTGTCGATATCACCGATACTAACGCTCAGGAATATATCCAGATACCGGACGACGGGGTGAATCCGATTGTATTCGACGATGACGGCGCGGTGATCGATTTGGTGCTGGGCGAGGGAGCCCGGCTCACTCATCTGGGGATCGCTCAACCGTATGTCATAGAGAACGGCAGGATTATCGGTGCGGATCTGATCTTGAATGGTTTCTTGGCCGGGCGAGGGCACAAAGGCAGGCAAGAGATTCTCTCAACTCTCGCACACGAGATCGGCCACTTCATTGGCCTGGGACATACTCAGCTGAATCAGAAATTCTGGCAGGACGGTATCTCCGCAAACAATCGATACCTTCCCATCATGTTTCCCGTTCAGGCCGAGGACGAGAATAGTCCTTCAACCCTGTCTCTAGACGATCAGTCCTCGATTTCCCTTTTGTATCCATCGGATAGTCTCTGGACTTCCCGGGCGGGCATCGCTGGGGCTGTGGTTTGCCGTTCCGGGGAAGGCGTTCAGGGAGCCAACGTCGTAGTGAAACGAGAGGACGACCCTTATGAGACAGCCGCTGCGACTGTGACCGATCTGTACCTCCGCGCCACGGGAGAATTTGAGATTTATGGGTTGCCGTACGGCGAGTACACTGTCTTGGTGGAACCTATCGATCCGAGATTCCACGGGATCTCTTCCGTCGGTCCCTTTTCGAAATTCCCCGATTCCGAGTCCTTTATCGACCCGATCTCGCCGGAGTATTACAATGGCGAACGAGAATCGGGCGATCCGTCCCTCGACCGGCCTGGAGACTCTGAACCGTTCCAAGTGGATCTTGGCGAGATCGCAGATATCGAGATCATTATCAATGAAGAGCAGGCCGGAATCACTGAGTGGGAACTCCATGTCCCGCCCATTCAGTGAGAGCCGGACAGATACGCGTGGTCGAGAAAGGAGGTTATCATGAAACTGGATGTCACAAGTCGCGGAGGAGAAGTGACCCCGGACATCCAACAATGTCTGGAGAAGAAACTAAAGAAAGTGGAACGTGTCTCGAAACCGACGGGGCAGCTCAACGTGATCATTGTTCATGACCGTCCCGACCGAGGGGTCGAGGTCTCCGCTCGGGCGTACGGTCAGGATTTTCGAGCAAAAGAGCAGGGCGAAGACCTGGTCATCTGCGCCGAAAGCGCGCTGGATAAACTCTTCAAACAGATCAAAAAGCGAAAAGAAAAAGTCACCGATTATTCACCGCATTCCTGATAATGCGGATGATTTCATCACACTCTGAACGAACAAGGGGAAGTTTCCATGGTTCACCCACTCCAAACCATCAAAGACAATGCGAAGGCGAATCGGCAGCGGATTGTATTGCCCGAATCGGAAGATCCGCGCACGATTCAGGCGGCTGCGACTGTGCTCGAGGAAGGAACGGCCGACATTATCCTGGTCGGCGATCCCGATGAAATGCGCGGTCTCGCCCAAAAGGAGAACGTCTCCATCGACGGAGCGACTCTCTGGAATCCCGCGGAAAACGAAGACCGCGATGCCTGGGTCGAAGCGCTGTATGAGAAACGAAAGCACAAAGGCATGACCAAAGAGCAAGCCGCCGAACTGATGCAGGACAAGGTCTACCTCGGTGCGATGATGGTCGCCCAGGAACAGGCGGACGGCATGGTGGCCGGTGCGATCACCGCCACAAGCAAAGTGGTGCGCACGACGCTCCATATCATCGGGCCGAAATCGGGCATCAAGACCGTTTCCTCGTGCTTCATGATGGTCATTCCGGATTGTCCGTACGGCGTTGGTGGAACGCTGATGTACGGCGATTGCGGCGTTGTGCCCGATCCGAACGAGGAACAGCTCGCCGATATTGTTATTGCGACCGCGGATTCGACCAAGGCGCTGCTTGACGTCGAGCCCATCGTGGCGATGCTTTCGTTCTCGACGTACGGGAGCGCGGAGCATCCGCGAATCGATAAAGTCCGCAACGCTCTCAAAATCGTCAAAGAGAAAGCGTCCCATCTCAAGGTCGATGGGGAGCTGCAGGCGGATTCAGCGCTGATCCCCGAAATCGCGAACCGCAAATGCCCCGACAGCAGCGTTGCCGGAAAGGCCAACACCTTGATCTTCCCGGACCTCGACTCGGGGAACATCGCCTACAAACTCACCGAGCGCCTGGCGAAAGCGGAGGCGTATGGCCCCTTGCTGCAGGGATTTGCAAAACCGGTCAACGATCTTTCGCGCGGATGTTCGGCACGGGATATCGCAAACGTCGCCGCAATCACCGCTGTTCAGGCAATGACGAAGTAGTTGTGAAAAGAACGAAAGGGGCGGGCCTTTGTGCCTGCCCCACCCCCAAGCGGAGTTGGGGGTGGCACCCGCCGATGAGCAGGTAAGGACTCTTTTGCAAAATGAGCAAATGAGGACTCTCCCCCAAGATTGGGGGAGATACAGAGGGGGTTGAAAATACTCGACTTATAAACACTCGCGCACTTTTGCGGACCAGCGGTTCCTTAACTTGTTACACCCCCATGGATTGATGGCGTCGCAAAAAGTCTGAAATTGGCAGCGGAGGTTCCCTCTCCCAGGGGGAGAGGGGGAAGAACTCCGCCCGACTTTTTGCTGTGCCCTCTCGGATTCTGGGATGGAATCCTCAAGGCAACCCGATTCTGATTATTCTATTTCCTCCACAATCTCCGTAATCAACTCACCGATTTCTCGTTTCCTTTCGTCCAGCAGTCGTGGGTCTTTTGTGAAATCGGTCAGGCTGGTGACGATTTCCTCTGGAACTTGTAGAAGCTCCTTCGCACGATCTCTATCTCCAGGAGCAATATGGATGGACGGATCGTCGAGAAGTTTTTTCAGGGCGAAGAAATACTCACAATCCTCCAGACCCTCACGAAGCATCTCCCACCGGAACGAATCGACCGGACCGGATACCATCGCCTCGCCGGATTTCCAGTCGCGTGGCGGATAGATGAACCGCCCATCCCCATTTCCCCAATAACCGATATGGCCTGCCGGTCTGCCGTAGCCCGTGACATAGCTCATCGGGTCTTCCCAGGGGTCTTGAATCTCCGGGCCGGGAAACGCAGTCGGGCTCGACCAGTAATTTGTCGCCCAGACCAGACATCCTTGAACGTCATACTTGTAAGTCATCCACAGCCACATCCGCATCTCGATGGCGTGATGGTCTATGAACAGGCCCGGATAAGGCGCTTTCGGACCGGTACACACATACCACCAGATCTCTTCCCCCTTCTCCTGCCGTTCGTGACACAATTCCTCTTTGTAGGCATGTAGAATCGGACACCACAGATCGACAAAGCCGAACAACTCTCGTTCCGGCTGCTCGGTCAGCATTCGCGTCAGGTCGGGCGCATGGCGGTCGATCAGTTCCATCGTGTTTTGAACGAACTCGTAATCCTTGGGCTGCGGCTCGTCGAACCAATAGATATAGGCCTCGTCGAGCCATCCTTTTTGACGGAGATGTTCCTGGACCGTGGTCGCATACTCGTGGAATAGCCGTTTGTGCTCTTCGGAGCCCTGAACATGACCGGCGATCTCGCCCATACGGCGGCTGTGGAATGTCCCTCCGCCGAGGCCGACGAGTGGGAGACGAAGTGAGGTGAATTTGAAATCATCGAAGTATCGCTCGCCTGCCTTGTCGAACTCGGAGAAATCGAACTGAAAATGCAGCGTTCCGTCTTCACCTCCTACAAGGTCATGCTCAATCCGTGCCAGCGCGGTCGGGTTGTACGGAGAGATCCGGTGCTTCGCGAAGTTCTGCATATACAGATCGAAAACCGTTTCATATTGCTCGTCGGTTTCGAGATTGTGAAACTCCTTGAGTCGGCCCGCGCTGAATCCGAATGCCGTTCGGATGGAGGGGCGCTCCGGGATCTCGAAATCATAGACTTGGACGCGCAGCGGGACTCGGTGCTCTCTCCCATCCAGCATCACATTGAGTGTTCCTCGATACTCGCCCGCTGCTGTGCCCCGTGGAACGAACACTGTGATCCATAGGGGATAATTCCGGCCTGCCGATACTGGGAATGGCCCTTTATACGGAGGCAGGGGGTCCGGCCAATACGCTTCTGTTCCAATCGAGTCTGTTTCGTGATGTACATAAACGTATTCCACGTGTCGAACCGAGATGTTTGACGTATCGATTCGTCCTCCATCGGGGTTTTTCAAATCTGACACGTGTACCGAGACTTTCTGACTATCACGACCGGGTCGAATGACGAGCTGGAAAGGTTCGTATTCGCCACGGGCCGCACCGATTTCGATAATGCGTCCGGGGTCTTTCGGCACAGGTCTCAACCGACTCACCTTCCGTGTCGATCCACACCACCAAATGTCCGCCATATCGTCGGAGGAGAGACGATAGCCGTACGAGGAATCGTGTAGATAAGAAACATCGAACTCGGAGAGTGCCACATACTCTCCCCACTCGTCCGAATGGACCTTAATACAAAGGGTGTAAGACCCGGCGCCAAATAGCTCATACGGCAGCCGATAACGTGCGTTTTCCTTTGGCTGAATACGAAATCGATGCCGGAACTCTTCGGTTTCTTTTTCTATTTCAACCGTAACCGTCACGTCCTCGTCCGAACTCTTCATTGTGTGAATAACGATCTCGTTCTGAGCGCCGGGAACTCGATCGCCAAGATCCACAATCTCCACGGGAAAGTCGGGCGAGCGTTCTTTCACTTCGAGGAAATCGGTCGAACCGGAGAGATTTCCCGGTGCGTCCGATAACTCGGCCTTGAACACATACCGATCGACCTGGAGTGAGCACGGATCGCCTTCACCGACAAGACGGATATCGACGCGTTCAGCGGGAAATAGCTGGGTTGGCAAGTCGAACGATACCGGTTTCTTCTCGCCGACGTATCCCAGCAGGATCTCCCGATCTTCTGCGCAAGCGACGACTTTCAAGCGTCCGCGCTGGTAGTAATTAACGCCCAATTCAAGACGGGCCGATTCCATCCAAACGCCGGGTACAGCGTGGGCATATGTCACAAACGCGCCCTCTGAAAACACCCAGCGACTCGAGTTGAACGATGCGGTGAACGAATCGAGAAACCGGCAGGAATTCGAAGCTTCCGCGCTCATCTCGTGGGAAGCGGTATACTCGTTCCCTGTGATCTTTTCTCCATTACCGAGGTGGAGCCCGTTTCGAGTTTTGTAAACAGGTTCGACCTCGGAAAGGCACATTTCGTCAAAGCATGCCGTGCCGTCCAGGTGCCACTGGCCGACGCGGATAGGCGCGCGATGGACAGCATCGGGAACAGTGAAAACGAAGCTGTAGGATCGCCATTGATCGGTCCCCTGGAAATCGTGATTCGCAAATGTCGGTCCCGAGACGATCAAACCGCCCCAGGCGTCTTCACCTCTTCGCGCCGCAAAGCGTAAGCGGTAGTGCTTGCCCGGTGCGAATGGAATATCGGGGCTGAACCAGGACCCCGCATTCTTGCCGTTCCCCTCGACAGACAACACGAATCCTCGATCTCCGCCGAGGTTTTCCCGTTCCCCCGTTCCGTCGCCCTGGAAGGTCCAGTCCTGCGATTGTCGGTCGTCGAAAAGGGAGGTTGCTCCCACAAAACAAACCGTCGAAAAAAGAACAAGAATCAGACAGATCGGTTTCATCGGTCGATCTCCTCTCTGCTGACCGGCGCAGCCTGCGCGGAGGCCCGTCGGTCAACCCGTCAACCCAATTCGCTCGAAGACAACATCCGCCATCTCCAGCAGATTCCCCAGCCCGAAACACTCATCCAGTTCTTGCTCGTTGATGTGTTTTTTGACGTCGGCATTCCGGCTGAGAAGATCGCGTAGATGCCCCCCCTTCTCCCAAACCGTCATCGACGATTCTTGGACAATCGCGTACGCATCCTCTCGCGACATCCCGGCTTTGGTGAGCGCGAGCAGGACCTTCTGCGAGAAAACAAGGCCGCCGGTTAAATCGAGGTTTTGCCTCATTCGTTCCGGAAAAACCTGCATGTCGCTGATGACCCACGTCATCCGGTCCAACAGGTAATCGACGAGGATGGACGCATCCATCAGCGTCACCCGCTCGTTCGACGAGTGAGAGATATCGCGTTCATGCCATAGCGCAACGTTCTCCATGCCGGTGATCGCATACCCGCGAAGCAAGCGGGCGAGGCCGCAGACACGCTCGGTGAGATTCGGGTTCTTCTTATGCGGCATCGAAGAGGAGCCTTTTTGGCCTTTCGGGAAAGGTTCTTCGACTTCGTGGACCTCGGTGCGTTGAAGGCCGCGAATTTCGAGAGCCATTTTCTCCAGCGTACATCCGAGCAGGGCCAGCGTATTCAGATACTCTGCGTGACGATCACGCTGAACGATCTGATTGGAGACCGACTCCCGTTCGAGTCCCAGGTCCTTGCAGACCAGCCGTTCGACCTCGGGATCGACATGCGAATAGGTTCCCACAGCGCCGGATACCTTGCCGACCGCGATTGCTTTTCGTGCGTTCCCCAGGCGGATCACATGACGGCGGAGCTCTTCGTACCAGATGGCGAGTTTCAACCCGAAGGTGATCGGTTCGGCATGTACACCGTGTGTCCGACCGATCATGACCGTGTGTTTGTGCTGCACAGCGCGGCGGCCGACCGCTGTCTTGAGGTCTCGCAAACCTCCCGCGATCAGGTCCGCGGACTGAACCAGTTGGAGTGCAGACGCGGTGTCGAGTTTGTCGGAAGAGGTCAGGCCCATGTGGATGAACCGTGAAGCCGGCCCCACTTTCTCTCCAACAGCCGTCAAAAACGCGATGGTTTCATGGTCCAGCGTTTTCTCCAGTTCACGGATTCGGGGAATCTCGAAGTCGGCCTTCTCCTCGATTTCTCTCAGCGCGTCTTCCGGCACCTTGCCGAGCTGCGCCATAGCGCGCGACGCGGCGATTTCCACTCGCAGCCAGGTCCGATACTTGTTCTCTTCACTCCAGATGTGCCCCATTTCCGGGCGGGTATACCGTTCGATCATGATGTCAACCGAATGACCAGCTCCACTTCGCTGGCAGTCACGTGAAGTTCGCGTGAGATCTCTTGCGCGCTTCTGCCCTCACGGTGTAGAGCAATGATCTTCTCCTTTTCTCGATGTTCTATCAGGCTGGAATCGGGCCGCACACGGATTCCGCGGCCCCGTCCCCCGCCCGTGGTCGAAACCGCAGGCTGATAGGACTCCACCAGTACCTGTACTTGCTTTACCTGTTCACGCATTTCCGCCATCCGGTCTTCTGTATAGGTCTCCAGACTTTCGACCAGAGCGCAGAGCGATTTCTGTAGTGCTTCCAACTCATCTCGGCTCAGCCCCGGCGGTTCCCGACGTGTCTCGACCGTGTCGCGCAAGTCGCGAATCTCACGTCGCAGAACGAAGATCCACCAGATCAGTACTGCGTCGATCAGAGTAAGCGCACTGTAAAGGACATATTCCATTAAACCACCTGTCCTGTGTGTTCTCGAAATGCGCCGGGGGGCTGTGCGACTGGGAGGGTGAGGCTCCCGCCGAGCCGGTTGTCCTTGATCCCATCCGCGATATTCTTCCCCAAGGATATACCGGAGTACCTCTCGCTGAAAAGGAGCTTTCCGCAAGTTTTTCCTAAAAAGAGGGCACCGTGACGGCAACGGAGCCCACATTTCCTTTTTCAAATCACCAGTCTGGCGGTCCGGAGTTCGGAATATAAACACGGCTTTGACTTGAGAGTGCAGACCGATACTATACTCTCTCTTATTCCGATTCGGACCCCGTGATCTATATGAAGCCCGTCATCCTCAAAGTCTGTCGAATCACAGCGGGTATTATCTTGTTGATTATCGGCGTCATCGGCGGGTTGATTCCGATATTTCAGGGATGGATCTTTGGTTTGGCCGGTCTTGCTCTGTTGTCGAAAGATGTACCTTTCGTCCGCCGTTGGTACGAACGGGCAAAGGCCCGGTTTCACGAGATTCGAGAAAAGAAGCGGATGTCGGAACCACAAACCGCCACGACGCAGAACAGTCAATCGCAGGAGCAGCCTGCCCCCAATACGAACGAAAAATAGCCGACGGCCTGCCGATGGATTCTCGCTTTTGAACGCTCTCCCTCTCAAAGGTCTCCTTTTGTTTTAGAGACTAGATCTTCCGTCCACATTGTCTCACAATAGAACTGTTCGAAACGAATCTACTGCTGCCGGACGGGATCGATTTGTCCGGCACATCCAAAGGAGTTTTTGATATGACCCAGCAACCTTTGAATCGAAGAGAGTTTTTGAGCCGTTCGGCGGGTGTGGCTGCGAGTGTTCCGCTGGCGGCGTCGGTCGCGGGGCGTGTCCACGGCGCGAACGACAAGCTGCACATCGGGATCGTCGGTACCGGCAGCCGGGGCCGAAACGCCCACATGAAAGATATCTATCGTTTCAGCGAGAAGGAAAACGTGGAGATCACCGCGCTGTGCGACCCGTGGGATGAAAACCGGCAGCAGGCCGCCGCAATGGTGAAAGAATGGTGGGGACGCGACCCGAAAGAAACCACACGGTTCGAAGAACTGTTGGCCTTGGATGATGTGGACGCGGTTGTGGTTGCGTGCCCCGATCATCAACACGCACGGGTCCTCAAAGCCTCCGCGGAAGCCCACAAAGATATCTATCAAGAAAAACCTATCGCGATGAACCTGGAGGAACTCAAAGACGCGGTCGACGCCGTGAAAAAGAACGATGTTGTTTGTCAGGTCGGCACTCAGCTGCGCAGTTGGGGGTCGTTCACGGCTGTTAAGAATCTCGTCCGCAAGGGCGGGATTGGCGACGTCTGTAAAACAGAGCAAGTCCGAAACGGACTCGAACCGTATTGGAACCGATACGCGGAACGACCGGTCACGAAAGAGGGCGCCGACTGGAAGGCTTTTCTGATGCACCTGCCTTATCGCCCGTTCGATGCAGACCAGTTCGCCGGATGGTATGGCTACCGGGAATTCTCTTCCGGGCCGATCGGCGGATTTATGAGTCACTATATCGACCTTGTTCATTACATCACCGGCGCGAAATTCCCGCATCGCTCGGTCACCATGGGTGGAATCTATGTATACAAGAATCAGCGGACCTGCCCGGATTCCGTTCAGACCATTCTCGAATATCCGGAGGGATTCCTCGTGAGTTATTCGACGATGTTCGGGAACGGAAGCGGGAGCTATACGCGGTTTTTCGGTACAAAAGGCATGGTGGATATGTCGGAGTGGAATAAGCCGTTCATTACAACGAAGGGAACGCATGACGCGGATCGAATCGAAGGTGAGAAGCCTATCGAAGCTGTTGAAATGCCGCATCACATGGAGAACTGGCTCCAATGTCTGCGGACCCGCGAGCAACCGAACGCCGACATTGACGCCGGTTACCAGCACGGCGTGGCGGTAATCCTATCGGATCGGGCGTATGTGACAGGAAAGACGATGATCTACGATGCGGACAAGCGCGAGATCCGCGAGGCGTGAGGGACGGCAGAAAGTCAGCGATACGGATTTCAACCCCCTCCTAACCTCCCCCGATCTTCGGGGGAGGAAAAAGA
>CAZTDD010000026.1:0-59258 GCA_964612675.1 uncultured bacterium | reverse complement strand
AGAAAAGAAGACTTGCTGCCAAAGACAACCAGTCCCCTCTCCCTCTGGGAGAGGGAGAAGAAACTACTTGCAGAAACGGAGAGTCCGCTCTCCGTCACAGAAAGAAAAGAAGACTTGCTGCCAAAGACAACCAGTCCCCTCTCCCTCTGGGAGAGGGTTAGGGTGAGGGAAAATATCCTCTGGGCAGAACCGAACGCCGTCGGAGAAGGACTCCTCCGCAGCCAGCGTATCGAATTGATTGACAAACAATTCCTCGAAAAACACGAAACCGAATCCGGGATTTTCTATGCATTTAATGGAATCACTCAGGCCAACGTCAATGAACCGGTCCAGCCGCGCGCAGGCTATATCACCGGCACTGAAGGCTTCTTCCCGAAAGGTGCTGTCCTTGAGTATGCGAAATACGAAGTAATCGACAATTTCGACCCTGTCATCGAAGGTTCGCAATGGGGAGCGGGCGAAGCCCAAGAAGGAATTTTCGATAAACAAGGCTTCTTCCCTGCGATACCGTTTACGGTGAATACAATTGCGGCGCAGGGCGGCCTGCCTCCGCTTCAACGTTTCGTCTTCGTTGCGGGTCAATACAACGATCAAACGAAGCAGGAGCGCCTGTACGAAGAACTTCGCTACAGCACGTATTACACAGGCAGCGAATCCAGCGAAACACCACCGACTGTCAGCGATCCGTCCGTAATCGTTCAGGGCGAACGCGTTTTGATTACTGTTGAAGCGGAAGATGTCGACGGCGATCCGTTGTATCGAGTTGTCGCGTTATGGACGGACGGAACCGGCGAATGGAACCCAGTTGATCTTGACCAGTTGTCTTCGAATCCATTGATCTGGCAAGGCGAATTAACGAAAGTCGCCGGTATCGAGTTTTTTGTCCAAGCGGTCGACACGCTCGGTAATGTAGCATACGCGGACAATCGCGGAAAATATTATCGACCGCTTGAGGGTGGCGACGAGCCGACACCAACGCCGGCTCCGCAGAATGTTCTCGCTCAGATCGATTTCTCGGAAGCAACAGTCGAAGAAGCAGGATTTGTGTATAGTCCCGCAACCGGATTTGACGCAGCGGCAATTTCCGTCGGTGACGTTCCAGCAGGTCCAGGCACGGACGGCCGTGGCTTGATTATCGAAGCTCAACCGGGCCAGGGCACATTGGCGATTTCGACCGTGCCGATCTCGACGGGCGACGGTGCAGTGTTGTTGTCCGTAAATGTGCGAGCCGATGGCGAAGGTTGTTCAGCGGCGTTAGCCGCACTCAATTCGCCGATTGATGGACAGCTGGGGTATTCGAACGCAAGTGGTGCGGATGTGCCTGTCGGCGAGTGGGGCAAATTCGTTCTCATTTATGATCCGCCTTCGGACGCGCTTCAGCCTGGACTTCAAGTCGCTTTGCCGGAATCGGCAGCGGGACCGGTAAAAGTGTATTTCGATAATCTGGTTATTTCCGAATTGCCGGAATTTCCATTTGAAAATGTCACGCTGGATGTCGATGGTTCGTTTGACGGAGATACGTCCGGTTTATTAAAGAATGTAATGGCCGAAAATGGCGGAACAGCGCTTCCGTTCCCGGATGCACAAGGCGGGAACAATTTCCTATTGTCACTCACGCAAACGAATGACGCCGCGAATATCGGCGCCTTCGCGAGTCAGCTCCAGGGCGGTTTTCCACATATGCTTCAGGCATCGGTCGATGCGCGATTGTTCGATGGAGAGGGTGGCGTAACGGCGTTGGTAATGACAAACGGAAACGGCAACGTCGGTGTCTTCGTAAACAACGCAGGATTAGCGGGTGCTGAATTCCAGGAGGTGACCATCGGTGGCGGATTCACCGCCGAGAATCCAGCGTTTCCTGTTCTCTGCGTCGTTCAGAATGGTGGGCCTGGAGTAGAATCATCCGTGTTGGTGAATGATTTAAAGCTGAATGGGAGGATCGGTGGAATGTAATCTCACCACCTCCACCTCCAACATCTCCATGAACCGTTGAAGAAATTCCGACGGACAATACTTCATTTGGTGGAAACGCACGCAAAAGACAGCCGGTTCGGAAAGTCTGCAAACCGTGCCGTTGACTACTACTGTGCAACTGATAGAGAATTCTCCTATGAGTACGAGAACGGCGCTCAGTTGCGAACTCTGAGAAAGAGCGAGTTCTCATCGCCACGAAGGAGTGTACCGCCATGTCGAAACTCTCACGTAGAACGTTTTTATCCGTTTCCGCCGCTGCATCGGGAAGTTCCATGCTTTGTTCCGCTCGGGCTACCGAAGATATTCCCGGTTTTGACCAGACGGGAACCGACGTTGACAAAGACCAAGTCTGGGAGCCGTTTACCGACCGCAAAGTCCGGCTCGGAATTGTCGGCCACGGCGTTTGCCAATTCGGTCTGCAATTCGATCTCCAGCATCATCCCAACGTCGAACTGGTTGCGGTCAGCGATCTGTTCCCGGACCGTTGTGCCGACATGGCTCGAAAGGCGAAATGCGAGAAGACGTACCCATCGCTGGAGGAGATGGTCAAAGACGATTCCATCGAGGCCATCTATTGCGCCACGGACGCGCCATCCCACGCCAAACACGCGATCCTGTGCATGGAACACGGCAAGCACGTCGCGACCGCGGTTCCTGCGTTCCGTGGCGATATCGAAGATGCCGACAGGCTCCTCGACTGCTGCAAGAAGAACAAAGGACTGGTGTACGCGATGTTCGAAACATCGTGTTTTCATGACGATCTCTTTGCGATGGAAAAACTCTATGCCGCCGGAGTGTTTGGCCGTCTCGTCTATTCCGAGGGGGAATATTGTCATCCGCATTCGATTGGGGCGCCTGCGCTGGGTTCCTACAAGGACTGGCGAAAGAAGGGATGCCCGATGTGGTATCCGACTCACGCGACGGCCTACTATGTTGGTATTACGCACAAACCCTTGCTTGAGGTCTCCTGTCTGGGCACTCCTCATTTTGACAAGGAGTTGCAGGTTCCCAACGCGATCGGAAACATATTTGATTCGGAGGTCGGCCTGTTCCGTACCGCGGAAGGAGGGCTTTCTCGGATGATCATATGCCACTCGCAGGGGGAGTATCTCGAAGCGGGACGGATCAGAGGCGAATATGCCGGATTCAACAAAACGTTTACCGGTGACAAAACCGGCAGAAAACGTTACGACGAGGCCATCAAAGGTGGCCTGAAGATGAAGAAGTACCCCTTACCGCCGGGAGTCCGCCCCGGGGGACACGGCGGTTCTCATGGATACCTCGGTGACGACTTCATCGACGCCATTCTGCGCGGTCGGAAACCGAGGGTGGATGTCATCGACGCACTGAACATGACGGTTCCCGGCTATTATGCGCACCTGTCCTCGATGAAGGACGGTGAAACGATGAAGATACCGCAATATTCCCTGTAATTCTGCTTGTTATTCCATAGACGTACGTTTGCTGGATTCCGACGTAACAAGTGTGTCGACTACGATGCCGCTAACGATTTAATCCTCATTTCACACCACACCGGCGATCAGCTGGGATTGGCCATGTATCGTCCTTCCGATACCGCAAACCCGGTTCTCGCGTGAGATACTTGCACGCGACATTCGATCTCACGGCTAACACGCCAAGTCGGCCGGCATTGCGTCTTTCGGAGCCGCGATGCCGGCATATGTATGTCACGTTTCCCCTATTCTTTATCCCACGGCCAGGGCAAAACATTGGCCCGATGTGCCCAATCCAGCCACATCCGTTCAAGTTCGTTCACTTTCTCCGGGTCCAGCGAGTCACACTCAATCCGGCCGCTCCCAATCCGGTTTCTCGAATGAAATCTCGTCTGGTCATTTGCCTCATGGTGACGACTCCTCGGATAGGATTGTATTGTCTGCGTCCTGAAAAACAGCATTCAGTCTTCCGGTTTGTTCGGTCCGCAATCGTTGCACGAATTCGTTTTATGTCAACTGCGAGTTTCTCCGGTCCGGATCGGATCGCTCGCCGCTCTCCACGGTAGTCTCAGCAGATTCTCAAAAGCCTTTGATCCACGGGCAGACCTCCTGCTATCGTTCTCATGGCACGCTCAGGGCAGAGCGGTTGCTCTCCGGCGATCCGCCATTACAATTCAAACGAGCGACAGACGAATCCTGTAGTGTTGAAGGAGCCGAATCATGCTGAAAAAGAACAGGACGGTACGTGTCATGATCTGTCTTCTTGCGGCCACATTGTTGGGTGCAGGGATATCCGTGGCGGATGGAAAGGAGAAAAGCGAGACCGTGATATCGCCCGAAGACGCGCTATTCTTTGATTCGTTTCAGGAGCCTCCAAAGGAACCGTGGAAGTGGATCCGGGAAGATCCCGCTGCGCATCGTTCAAGCGAGAAGGGCCTGGAAATCAAGATCGCTTCGGGCAGTTTGATGGGTGGGGGACGAGGTGTCAGGAATATACTCGTCCGGCCGTTGCCAGAAGAGGCGAAATTCGTTTCGGTGCATGTCGCGGCCGATCACAAGGTTCAATATGAACAGGCCGGTATGATTCTGTATCGCGATGACGACAACTACGTCAAACTTGTTCTGGAAAGGGTGGGGGAGGAACACAATATCGTGCTCGTTGTTGAGGTTGATGCGGCCGCAAAGGTATTGGGAAAGGTTCCGAGACCTCAAAAGTCCGCTTCAGTGGGGATGGAATTTAACGACGAAGAACTCACTGTCCACATTTGGGATGATGAGAAACATACTGTGATGGGAAAGGCCGAGTTTCCGATGAGCCCTCGACCCAGGGTGGGAGTGTTCACGCACGGAGGTGAAGCCGGAGCGGACCGATGGGCGTGTTTCCAGGATTTTGGCGTCTATTCCGAAGTTCCTTTTGACAAATAGAACACGCATCGTAGTAAAAGACCGGAATTCTTATTGCCAAAAACGTTGGTAAAGAAAATCGGGCATCATTTTCATCATCCACGCGATGATACGCCAACGTCTTGTGACGTATGCCCGTTTCTTCTTTTTCTGTATCGCGCGGAATATCTGTTTGGCGGCTGTCTCCGTAGTGGCCACCCAAAACATTCCCTCCTGACCTTTGATCATGGGTGTGTCGACAAGGCCGGGTTTGATATCGGTTACGTAAATCGGGACTTTCGATTTCGTTGCTTTGAACCGAAGACCATCCAGGTAGTTCGACATATACGCTTTGGATGCGTAATAAGCGGGTGCGTCACCGTATCCCCTGAATGCGGCGATGGAGCTGATCCCGACCAGGTGACCGTGCCCTTGCTTGAAAAAATGAAGCATCGCGGTGTCGGCAAGGGCGGTGAACCCGGATACATTGACGTCGATTGTCTGTTTCTCGCCGGCCCATTTCAGGCTGGGATTCAGGAGTCCGATACCCGCGCTGATGACAATCAGATCCATGCCGCCCAACTCGTCAATCAACTCGATCAACAATTGAACGGCTTCCGATGGTTGACCCACATCCATTTTCTTGAAATAGGTACGTTCCGGGTGGCGGGCGAAGAACTCTTTAAGAAGTTCCTCTCGTCTTCCTGTGATTCCTACATAGAACCCCTGTTCGATAAGGTGTTCGGTGACTGCTCTTCCGATACCCGATGTTGCGCCGATGATTACGGCTTTTTTTGATGTGTCGGACATTGTTTTTTTTCTTAAGCGATAAAGTGGTTTCGGTGGGTTACGCTCCTCTGAAGTGCGCGTCGGGAGTGTCTGCAGACAGATCGTCGCTAACCCACCCTACGCGCTCGAATCCGTCATTCCGAGGAGCGAAGCGACGTGGGAATCTCGCTGTTGAATCGGACAAAACGAGATGGCCACGCTTCGCTCGCCATGACGGCAACGGGGACCGCGGTTTCTTCCTCAAATCACCGGCTCCGACGGTCCGTGGCTCCCGATGACGGCAAAGTAACCGGATGCAAACACTCACATTTTCTTTTTAAATCGCCGATTTCCTCGGCTTTATGCTTACAAGAACTTTCGATTCAGCCTTCTCAAGGATTCAATCGATAGATGTGCACATCCAATGGTGCAAACCGATCGCATAATAATCCGTTTTCAATGTGTTGACTGCGGTTTTGAAAAAGGACTTCGATATCGCCCGTAAAGGTTGTCGGTAATTGTATCCGCGATGTGACTGTTTTTTCTTCCGAGACATTCACTGCAAAAACCGTAAGCGAATTATCCGGGCCGCGTTTTGCGGTAGCTCGCAGCGAGTGATGGCCGGTTCCGAGATTCTCGCCGAGTCCCGGATAAACGATTACCGGTTCCAGTTCTTTGAGTTCGGCCATTATTTGTAGATGTTCTTCCCAAAGGACTGGTACGGTTTCCGGCAACGCATCGCCCCGCCATGAATAGGTATACCAAAGCATAGCTTTTGTTCCCGCCTGAATCGCGGAATAGGTCATCAGGCGGTGTTCCTTAGGAGTCGGGTAGCGGTCCGCCGGCCAGCTGAACAGCTGTCCGCAATGCCAAACCGGTTGGTCGCCGTCCGAAACACGGTAGGCCCTAGCGATGTTTTCGGGGACTTTCGATATGTCGCTGCGTGAAATCGGATAGGTATCGACTGCCAGAACATCGCAGCATCGTCCAAATGTCTCGTAGACTTTCGGATTCGTAATCACGAGGTACACCGGATGGACGGGATCCTCGTCATAAATCAAATTGTACGCGTCGTGGATCAGCATCAAATCGGCTTTGTTGTAACCGGGTTCGTCGAACAGCATCCAAAATAAGAGGGCGGGATGATCGCGGTGAGCCCGAACCGTCTCGCGAATTTCATCCAGCCAATCGGCTCCGTGTCCATGGATTGAAACGCCCATTTTCAAGCCTGCGGCTTCAGCGGCATCGAGCGACCCCGTGCCGCCCACGACAAATGTGTATCCGGCCTGGCGAATTCGCTCATACTGATCGACAGGGGCACCGTACGTTCCAATCGGGAAAAATGGCTTCCCTTCAGCATTCCGCATTGCGAGGTCCGCACCGAGTCGCTTGGGCAGTGGGTGTCTGGGAAGTAAGCCTTTGAAATGCTCTTTTTCCGAGACGATTTTCTCGCCGTCCGATAGCGCGAATTCCGCCCTTACTGTGAAACGTCCTTCCGGGACCTTGTCCAAGGGGAAGACTTGCTCGAAACCGGGCGTTCCCGATTGTGTATCGACAATCTCACCGGTCTCATCGACAATATCGATCTTTACGTGGTTTCCGGGTGACAGCGCTTCAATTCGGTGCGGCGTGCCGAATGTGACGACGACTTCGTCTTCCCGTGTAATCACCGATAGGTGTTTGTGTTCGTCCATGTGTGTACGAAGGTTCGTGACTGTCTCTTTGTAATCCAGAAGACGAACCACGAAACCGAAATCTCCACTGCCCTCGTCGATCTTTAAGAGCAAACGGTTCACGCCTTGTTGCAGTTCCACCGGGACGTAGTCATCATCTTTCTGCAGCCAGCGTCCGTGCGGCACATGGAAACGATGAACCAGCTCGCCGTTGAGCCATATCTTGATTCCGTCGTTGCTGCCGACGGACAACATTACTCTTTGTTTCTTTTTCGATTGGAGATGGCAGAATGCGTACCCGACGACAAGATCGTTGGGTGAGAATACATCGTTCAAACGGACCTCGTCGGTTTCCGACTCGAACGTGAACCAATCATGTTTTAGTTTGAGATCTTCGATTTCAACGGTCTGGCCGGGGCGGGGATCGGCGTGCTGTTCTCCGCCAATGCCGACCAGGTAATCCCGCTCAAAGCCAATGCATCGTTCACCGTGCATGTAATCGGTTACATCGGTGCTGAGGCTGTTGGGAAACGGCCCGCACAGAAGCCATTCACGAAGGTACACACCCTTGGTGTCCGCGTCATATGTCGGTACCTCCGCCCCGAATGTGCACAAGCTCAACGAGGAACCGGAAACAAGCAGAAACGCGAGAGAGAAGAAAAGAAAGCGGGATCGGTACGGCATAGTTTTTCACTCCATACGGACAAACAACGTTGGTTTTTTCAAGATAGAATGATACGCCCTTAGCGGACAGGGAGGTTGGTTGGAAGCGACACTATTCAGCTTTAGACTCCTTACAAACATCATAGGGATCTTTCATGGACATAAGTTGGACGTACTATCTTTGGGTGATGCTGCTTCTGGTATTGAATTTTGCCGCCTGGTGCACCTCGTTGCTGATGATTCCGGGCAACTGGATCATGGTGGTTGTGACGGCACTCTTCGCGTGGGGGTTCTCCGCTGAAGACGGTTTGGGAATTCGATGGGCTACTGTCGGCGTGATTACAGCACTTGCAGCTGTCGGGGAGTTGATCGAATTGAGCGGGGGGCCTGTAGGAGCGTTCAAGAGTGGTGCGAGCCGACGGGCGGCGATTCTCGCCGTGGTCGGCGGTTTTGCAGGAGCCACCGTAGGAGCGGTGATCCTGCTGCCGATTTTCTTTTTCGGGCCGATACTCGGCGCCCTTGTCGGCGGCGGAGTCGGCGCATTCCTTGGAGGCGCCTTCGGGCAGTCGTGGAAAGGCGGTACGGCACAGCAGCCCTTTGAAGTGGGAAGAGCGGCAATGATCGGGCATGTGTTGGCGATGGTGGCAAAATTACTGATTGGTGCGGTGATCTTCGTAATTGTGACCTACGATGCCTTGTTCTAGCCGAGGGAATTCGAATGAGAGAAGCCCAGCGCCTTTTTTGTTTACCACTCGCTACGGAAGGTTTGGGCTGAGGGCACGCCACTTGACATCAGAATACCTACTGGATAGCTCTTAGTAGAGTAGCTGCACAGGATTTGCTCTCCTATGTGGCTGGGGGCCGATTTGAAAAAATCGGAATCGTATAGATTGTAGATAACGTTGGCACCAGTGGATTATCGTTAACAGATTCACACGGGTTCGGTGTTTTCGTATCCCCGCGAGTTCGGATTGCATGGATAAGGAGGCTGCATAATGAGCACAACGTATCACGAGCCGTATGCTGACATTTCGGCGGAGGCGCAAAACGTTCACCGTGCGTTGGCCAGTTTGATCGAGGAATTGGAAGCGGTCGACTGGTACAACCAGCGAGCGGATGTTACCGCCGACGAATCGCTGAGGGACATCCTGATTCACAACCGCAACGAGGAAATTGAACATGCGGCGATGGCTCTGGAGTGGCTGCGCAGGAGAATTCCGGAGTTTGACGAGGAACTGCGAACATACCTGTTCACCTCCGCTCCCATCACTGCGGTGGAGGAAGAGGCTGAGGGAGGCAACGAGAACTCACAGGAAGCTGGGACTTCTTCTTCCGGAGAAAGTCTTGGCATTGGCAACATGAGCGACAAGGAGTAATTGACCATGGGCGATATACTGAGACGTTCATTAGCACCGATTACCGAAGAGGCTTGGAAAGAGATCGAAGAGGAA
The DNA here is from genome assembly GCA_964612675.1 of uncultured bacterium. Lineage (GTDB taxonomy): Bacteria > Hinthialibacterota > Hinthialibacteria > Hinthialibacterales > JAKPRU01 > CAZTDD01. The sequence continues at coordinate 49,892 of CAZTDD010000026.1, read as the reverse complement.
GCGAACCGGACACTAAAGCCACGACTCTCCGCACGGCGAATCGTGGATTTCAGTGGACCGCACGGTTGGGAACTTGGCGCGGTCAACGCAGGCCGGCTCCATATCCCCGATAAACACGAGACCAACGGAGTGACATGGGGCATTCGCGAAGTCCTTCCACTGATTGAAGCCCGTATCCCGTTTACATTGGATCAAATGGAACTGGATTCGATTACGCGCGGTGCCGCCGACGCCGATCTGGAACCAGTCACGGACTCCGCCGATAAACTGGCCCGTTTCGAAGAGTCGGTACTTTATGACGGGTTTGACAAAGCAGGCATCAAGGGTCTCCTCCAATCAAGCGATCACAAAGCGCTTCCACTTGGCAAGGATGCCGAGAAATACCCTTCTGTCGTTGCAGAAGGCGTGAAAATGATGCGCCTGAAAGGCATCGGGGGACCGTATGACCTGGTTCTCGGATCGAATCCGTATCACGGTCTCGATCAAACCATGCATCGAGGCTACCCAATCCGTCGTTTCATCAAGGACATTACCCAGGGCGATATCTTGTGGAGTCCTGTTTTGAAGGGCGGAGTCCTAATATCGAAACGCGGCGGCGATTTTGAAATGGCGGTTGGTCAGGATATTTCCATCGGATATGCGAGCCACGATCGGGATAAAGTCGAGCTGTATTTAACCGAAAGTTTCACGTTCCGCGTTATCGAGCCGGCGGCTGTCGTTCAGTTGAAAGCCGGTTCGTAAAAAGGAATATTTACAAATATGATGCGATAGGACAGCGAGCATTATCGGAATCTCGATGCTGCAGCTGTTTTTCTCTCCACCGACAAGAAACGACCCCGTTCGGACTGCGATTCCGGACGGGGTCGTTCTTTTCGCCAGAATCTGATGCCGTCGCAAAAAGTCGAAAGTTGGCATCGGAAGTTCCCTCTCCCCCCGGGAGAGGGGTAGGGTGAGGGGCGTTAATTGCATCGGGTTCGTTTATCATGACTAGCCTGTGTATTCGTCAGAGACAGCAAATGAATCAGCGGCAAAGGGGTTGGATGATGACAGGGGTCTGTCACGTACAATGGAACGTCACCGGAAAATGCAACGTTCCCTCACCCCGGCCCTCTCCCAGAGGGAGAGGGAGAAGAACGCTCCGGACTTTTTGCGGGACCGCCAAAATCTGACGGGGGGCAAGAAGTCTGGTGGACGGCTGTAGGGTGGGCTCACGGGCGTCGTATCGCGCTGCGGTGTCCGGTTAATGTCTACTGGAGCCCGTAGCCCACCAACCGGTTGCTTGGTGCGAATTCCGAACAGATAGTGGTGGGCTACGGGCTTACGTGATAATGAGTCGGAAGGAATGTTCCGATATAACGCCCGTGAGCCGACCCTACGATTACCACGTTTCGCGTGGGCTTGTGACGGAATCAAAATCCTCATTAAAACGAGACAAGACAATGCCACACATACAGGTGTGCAAAAAACTCGTTTTCTTCCCATTTTTGTTTAACGATTTCATGATCGCCTTGGATCTCGGGAATTTCTTTCAGTTTTTCTTCCCATGGTATACAGATTCCCGGCTTTGGTTTCTGTTCGGTGTTTTCGTTCATTATGGCACTTCCTCCGAATAATTCAGTAAACGCATTTCGAGGTTCTTCGTTCAGTATACTCCGTATTCACGTGTAAAATCGGTCAACGCCTGGATATTTTCCACTTTGGCGTCGTTTTGAATAATGGCGCTGGCATCCATGATATAGCCACCGTCTTTCGCCACGCCGTCAATAACCTCTTTACAGCGTTCTCGGACTTCATCCGGCGTGTTGAAATTCAGTAATGTGTTCGGAATTCCTCCACTGATACAGAATTTGTGTCCGAGTTTTTTGTGGATCTCGAAAATGTCCGCCTTGTCGGCATGGTAGATAATACTCGCGTCGGGCAATTCGGCGAATGATTCCAAGTGGGCATTCCAGTCGCCTTCGGCGTAGAACAACACTTGATGTCCGTTGTTCCAGATTTCCTGAATGATCGGCTTAAGTGTGGACCAGTAATACCGACTGAACTGGTCCGGCCCTACGAAAGGTACGCAGCCGCGATGCATCCAAATGGAGATCGGCACGTTTTTCTCGGGATCCGCCCCCGCGAGAGCGATGTGTGTCAAGTGTGGGGCGAGCGCTTCGCATGCAGCAAGAACCTTTTCGGGTCGCTCGAATAAATCCATGGACAGACCGATATACCCTCTCAACTTATCCGCCAAGATGTCGAACGGTGCTTTCAAGATCCCCGCAATCGCAGGGACGGTTCCGGATTCCGACCGGAGCCGCGCGTTTTGTGTTCCGAAGGCCATGAAGTAAGACAGCATCGCCATGCCGCCTTTGAGGAAGGAAAGGTTGTTTCTGTACGATGTGGGCTCTCCCTCGGCGGCAACGTCTGTCGACACTCGGGGCAGCCAAACGTTGAATAGGAACTCTGTTGGATCGGCGATAAGACGATCGTATTCGTCCGGTTTCATAAATGCTTCTTCTTCAGGCGGTTCGACGTATTGGAACCCAGTCTCGGCCGGTATCTCAATCCCGGGTGCTGCGTAATATTTGAGACCGATGGCCTGAGTCAGTCCGGTCCAGACATACACCATGTTTCCGACCACCGCGTCCCAATCGAAATCGGCGGCACATTTCCGCGCGGCGGCAAATGCCTTCTCATAGTCGTGCGTAACTTCCTGACAGGTGTATCCCGCGTATTTCGCGGCAAATTCCGCCACAAACGGTCGAATGGGAATTCGATCCGGTTTCTCGTTGCGCATCGCGGTGACGTAGCGCTTGAGCCGTTCCTGATATAATTGTTCCATCCCTTCAGACATGCCGATCGGCTCCTTTCCGATGTGCAAAGATCTTGCGTACTTTCATCGAACTGGTATGGTTCCGCTATACTAGGACGGACACATATTACGTGGCTAGTGGACTGGTGCGCGATAAGACGATGATGTGGATTTGCGGACTACTGTTGTTGGTATTTGTTTTGCCCTGCCGGGGACAGGAGCTAACCGGTCTCGGAGTCAATCCACACTCCGGGCGTAAGGAAGTTGCGATCCAACTCGCGGGTCTCCCGGAGGAGGCGACGCCGCTCGTCATGGTCTCGATTCCGGCGGGCACCTTCATTATGGGGTCGTCTTCCAGCGAACAAGGGCATTTCGAAAGAGAAGGTCCCCGACACAAGGTTACGATTTCCAAGCCGTTCTACATCGGCAAGTATGAAATCACGCAGGCCCAGTGGAAAAGCGTGATGGGATCGAACCCTGCGCGGGACTACGGGGAAGGGAACAACGTCCCGGTCTACAACGTGAGCTGGAACGACTGCCAATCATTCATCCAGCGGTTGAATGGAAGGGGCTTTGGCACATTTCGGCTGCCGACGGAGGCCGAATGGGAATACGCATGCCGTGCTGGAACCGAGACGGCGTATTATTGGGGCGAAGATCCGGACGACCTTCAGATCGCACAGTACGCGTGGTACCGCGAGATCAACAGACCGATGACCATTCAGCCCATTGGGCGCAAGAAACCCAATGCGTGGGGGCTCTACGATATGGCCGGGAATGTTTACGAATGGTGTTATGACCTATACGGTATATATCCCGCGAAGCCGCAGATCGATCCGATCGGCCCGGCGAGCGGCGAGGAACGTGTACTGCGTGGGGGAACCGCGGTGAGTTTTGCCTGGCGTTGCCGGTCCGCGTTTCGGAATCGGGATAAGCCGGAGAACTCCTATTACTATGTCGGATTCCGCGTCGCAGGGGCGATTCATTCTGCAACATAATGCGCGAGAGGTTTCTCAACGAATCGATAGGAAGCCCAGTGTTGTGTAGGCGCCTCTTTTTTGGCAATCTATTGCCAAACTAGGGTTGACAGGTTCCAGCTGGCAGAGTAAACATTTCTCTCTCTTGTTGCTCGGATTCGATACATGAGACCAGCGGTCCGCAAAGGCCGTTTGGTACCCTTTGTCGATATTCGAGGTACGTACCCCATATCGAAGAGAAAAGTAGGTGTGGCTAACCCAATGACGAATCCTGTGTGTCCCGATGTACTGGTTTATGTCTGCCACAACTGCGTACCTCACGGGGCAAAGGTCCCCCGTCAATGGAAGCAGGACGACGTACATGTGCGCGTCCAGGAGATCCCGTGCAGCGGCAAAATCGATATCCAATATCTCTTTCATGCTCTTGAAGGAGGCGGACGCGGTGTTTGCGTTGTCGCGTGTCCGAAAGGCGAATGTCGACTGGCGCAGGGCAACTATCGAGCGGAGGTGCGGACTCATACTGTTCAGCGGCTTCTCTCGGAAATCGGAATTGAACCCGACCGGGTCCGATTACTTGAGTGTTCTCCTGAGGATGCTCCCGAGAAGCTTGAGAACGAGATTCGTTCTGCGGTTTCCCGGTTTGCAGAATTAGGTGATAGTCCGCTCCTCAGAGCTGAATAACAGAAGTTGTCGAGTGAATTTACGACTCACGACGCACTGCAGAACAGCCGGCCGATTCCATTTCGATGTATGACAGGTTGAGGACAATGGACAAAGCGAAAACAGCACTTCATAAACGAATCCAATCGGGGCAATCAATTGTCGTTGCCGAGATAGCGCCCCCGTCGAGCGCCGATCCCGAACCGATTCGAAACGCAGCCAAGAAACTCAGCGGCAAAGTGCATGCCGTCGGTGTGAGCGACAACCGGGACGGGGTCACGATGTCGGCTCTCGCAGCAGCTTCGCTGCTCAACGCTGAAGGTGTGGAGCCGATCCTCCACATGGTCACACGCGACAGAAACCGTATCGCACTTCTATCCGACATCCTTGGGGCCGCTGCCCTCAACATTCGGAACGTTCTCTCCAATACCGGCGCTCACCAAACCTTGGGACGTTCGCGAGCCGCGAAAAACGTTTTCGACATCGATTCAACTCAGTTGATCCAGGCAATTTCGAGGATCGAATCCGATGCGTCGATTGTTGGGCAAGAGCAATTGAATGGTGCAGGTCCGTTCTGTCTCGGTGCTGTCGCCTCCCCCTTCGCGGACCCGATGGAACTGCAGGTGATGCGGGTCGTGAAGAAAGTGAACGCAGGGGCTCAGTTTCTGATTACTCAGCCGGTTTTCGACATAGACCGCTTCGACATCTGGTGGAAACAGGTCGCTGAGACCGGTGTCCATAAGAAGACTGCTATACTGGCGGGTATCCATATCCTGACGGATGCGCAGTCCGCCAGAGAATTTGCAGCCAAACGTCCATCGCCAAGAGTGCCGGATGCTCTCATTGAGCGCATCCAGTCACAAACCGAGGAGACGGCGCAGCGTTCTGCGGGAATCGACATCGCTGTGGAGGCCATTCAGCGGCTCTCATCGATTGAGGGGTTGCGGGGATTCGAGATCTGCGGCGATGAAGATGCGACACTGGAAGTGATTCAAAAAACAGGACTAAGGATCGATTAGCCGTGCCAATAAAGTACACAATCCATCCCGTTCCGGTCTCTCCCCGCACACGACCCGTCGGCAAACTCGGAATCGTGGATTGGCGGGAAGACTGCTCCAGCTGTCATAATTGTGTCAAACGAAGCTGTGTTTACGGTTTCTATCGCGAAGAAGCCGATACCTTGCGCGATGAACTCGGGTATCTCGACTATATCTATCAGTGCAAAGGCTGCCTGAACTGTGTTCAGGACTGTACGAAGGGGATTCTGACCCGCGTTGTGAATCCTGAATACCGGCGGCTCGGGGACCACTATTATACTCCAGACACTATCCTTACAACGTGGTTCCAGGCGGAAACCGGCAAAATCCCCGTGACCGGCGCGGGCTACGGCGGACCGTTCAGTGGCTCGGGATTCGATTCCATGTGGACGGACATGTCCGAGATCGTGCGGCCCACCCGGGACGGTATCCACGGCCGGGAATACATCAACACAAGCGTCGATATCGGCCGAAAACTGTCTCACCTGACTTTTCAAGACGATCGACAGGATGATCCCTTTCCCCCGTTGCTGGAGACGCCGCTTCCGTTGATTTTCGACATCATTCCGGACCATTGGTGCAGAGGCCCTGTGGTACGGTCGGTTGCCAAAGCGGCCGCGGAAATCGGCACAATGGCCGTTTTACGAGAGAGCGAGATCATTGAAGAGACGCTCGGAGGACATATTATTCCACTGGTTTCCGACCCGTCGGAGGTCGAGACATTCGCCTCCGCGCCGATGGTCATGGTACCGGAGCGGGACGACATTTCCTCCACATGTCAAGCACTGAAAGAAAAGAACCCCAGCCAGGTTGTCGCCGTACGCCTCTTCGCGACTCCGCGAGTCACGGATCGAGTCCTCGAATTGACCCGGGCAGGCGTTGAGGTGATTCATATTCGGTTCGATATCCACGGAAAAGAGGATGTTGCGCCCGATCCGAGACATATGCGCGATGTCTTGCGGGATGTACACGGCGCATTGGTCAAGGAAGGCTCACGCGACGAGGTAACCATCATTGCCTCCGGGGGAATCGCTCTAGCCGAGCACATGGCCAAAGCGGTGATATGCGGAGCGGACCTGATCGCTATCGATGTTCCCCTCATTGTCGCATTGGAATGCAGACTCTGCGGCGAATGCGAGCACGGCGAGATGTGTCCTGTCGCGCTGGACGAAGCCGATCCTGAATACGCCGTCCAGAGGATTGTCAATCTGATGAGCGCGTGGCATAGCCAGCTGTTGGAGATGCTGGGCGCTATGGGGATCCGTGAGGTTCGTCGTCTGCGCGGCGAAACAGGCCGCTGTATGTTCTTTGAGGATCTTGAACGCAACACATTCGGACGTATCTTTGGAAAGAGGAAGGTCCAGGTTGGAGCACAGTAGGAAATGAACGCAACACCGGCAGCCGATGTATCCACGATTCACCCGCAACGCGGCGATGAATTCGCGTCAAAGCCCGAGTACGCAAAGGTCTCAAGAGAATTGAATCCCGCGCCGCCACGTTACCGGAACGAGATCGGCAAGTTCAGCCTGTTCCGGGCGTCCAACTGTATCGCTTGTGGAAAATGCGTCGAAACCTGCCCTCACGAGGTGCATGTCCGTCCCGAGGGATACCGCCGTATGACGCGTCCGTTTGACTATCGTTGTATCGGCTTTGACTGTGCCAAGACGGACCATTACTGCATCGATACTTGTCCGGTCGGTGCGCTCTCCCTCAGCCGAAATCCGGCGTTCGATACCATGGGCGATCATCGATGGCCGGCGGATTTGCTGGTTGCTACATGGATGATGGCCGAGACCGGTGAGGTGCCGCCGCCCCATCTTGAAAGTGCAATCGGCGCATCCGGTGGCGGTTTCGATCGTCTCCGATTTCTGTTCCCGGACTCTCCGCCTGCGGATTTACGGCGCGAAGATATTTCTACGGAACTGGTACTGAATCGGCGCAACGACTCGCGTCCGAGAGTGAAAATCGATATTCCGTGGTACGGTGGCGGGATGTCGTACGGGTCGACCAACCTGCGGGCTTTGTTGGCGAAGGCGCGGGCGGCGAAAGCCTGGAATTCGTTCAGCTGCACGGGAGAAGGCGGATATCCCGACCGGATGATTCCTTACGCGGATCACATGATCACCCAGGTCGCCACCGGACTATTCGGAGTACGGGAAGAGACCATTCAACGTGCACGAATCGTCGAATTCAAGTACGCACAGGGTGCCAAGCCGGGCCTCGGCGGACACCTTCTCGGCGACAAGAATACTCCCGATGTCGCGAGGATGCGCGAGGCGGTTGTCGGTACGTCTCTTTTCTCGCCGTTTCCATTTCACAGTGTCTACTCCATCGAAGATCATAAGAAACATCTCGATTGGATAGCCCACATCAATCCGCGGGCGCTTCTTTCGACGAAAGTCTCGACTCCCGCCGATGTGGATATGGTAGCAGTCGGATCGTATTGTGCGGGCTCGCACATTGTTCATCTGGATGGAAGCTACGGAGGGACCGGAGCCGCGCCGAACATCGCGAAAAAGAACATTGCGATGCCGATCGAGTATGCCATCAACATGGTACATAGCTTCCTCGTGGATGAAGGGGTCCGCGATGAAGTGAGTCTGATGGTCAGCGGCGGCATACGGACGCCTGACGATATTGCGAAATCGATCGCCCTGGGAGCGGATGGCGTCATTATCGGCACGGCGGAACTTGTCGCTCTGGGCTGTATCCGATGCGGTTGTTGTGAGAGCGGGCGAGGCTGTGCACGCGGAATCGCAACGACGGACCCGGAACTTCTGGAAATGGTCACCATCGATTGGTGTACCCAGAGACTCGTGAACATGTACAACGCCTGGCGCGAGATGTTGATCGACATCTTGTATCGCCTGGGACTCGACTCAGTACAGGCCCTTCGCGGGCGGACCGATTTACTAACGCATTTAGATTACGAAGGCTCTCCGCAAAACTAGGTGAGACAAATCCGGAAGGCGACAGGCCCGGGAGGGCAAGGCTCCCGCCGAGCCGAGACGAACATGAGTTCAAGGACTAGGTGAGACAAATCCGGAAGGCGACAGGCCCGGGAGGGCGAGGCTCCTGCCGAGCCGAGAAGGACTAGGGGAGCCAAATTCAGAAGGCGACAGGCCCGGGAGGGCGAGGCTCCCGCCGAGCCGAGACGGATATGAGTTCAAAGACAATGGAAATCAATAACTTGAATCGGGCCAATATGCTGATTCGGTCGCGATCCCATCTGCGGCCTAAAGAGGGCGAATCCTGGTTCCCAAAACCCACGGAAGCCGAGGGCGGCTGCGGTGTGACGGGATTCGCTTGTACCGTCCCTGTCGGGGGCCGTCACATCTACGAGCCCTCCATCCAAATGCGGAATCGCGGAAACGGACGGGGAGGCGGAATTGCCGCATGCGGGATTGTGCCCGAGGATCTGGGCGTCACGCAAAAAGAGATCGACGAAGACTATATCCTCCAAATCGCCCTCTTGGATCCTGAGGCGCAGAAGGATGTCGAAAAGAGCCGTATCGAGCCATACTTCGATATTCATCAGGGAGGGGTGATTCCAACTGTCGACGATTACCGGGACGTACCATTGCTGGAGATCAAACCCCCGGAAGTCGCCCGGTATTTCGTTCGTGTGAAGTCGGACGTCCTCGCACAGTTCGCTCAGGAAAAAGGACTGACTCATCTTCCCGAACGCGAAATCGAGGATGAATTTGTTTTTCAGAATTCGTTTCTGTTGAATACGGAATTCTATTCTTCTTTGGGCGAGAAGCGGGCTTTCGTTCTCTCGCACGCTCGGAATCTCTTTATCATTAAAATCGTGGGATACGCCGAGGCTGCGGTTCAGTATTACCGGATGCCGGATTTACGTGCCCATGTGTGGATCGCTCACCAGCGCTATCCAACGCGTGGTCGTGTATGGCATCCCGGCGGAGCCCACCCGTTCATTGGGATGAACGAAGCGCTGGTACATAACGGCGACTTTGCCAATTATGTTTCGGTCAGCGAGTATCTTGCGCAGCGGAATCTATTTCCATTGTTTATTACAGATACTGAAGTCTCGGTACTTCTTTTCGATTTAATGAACCGGACATACAAGTATCCCCTGGAATACATCATCGAAGCGCTCGCACCGACTACCGAACTGGACTTCGACCGGTTGGCTGCGGACAAGCGTCGGATTTATCGTCAAATCCAGGCGGCACATATGCACGGATCGCCCGACGGTCCGTGGTTTTTCATCATTGCGCGCAATCTCGGAAAAGAAGCCGGCTATCAATTGGTTGGAATCACGGATACAGCGATGCTGCGGCCGCAAGTTTTCGCGTTACAGGAAGGCGAAGTCTCTACCGGGTTGATCTGTTCCGAAAAACAGGCGATTGATGCGACGTTGGCCAGTTTGTCGTCCGAAGACAACCGTTTCCGGCCTGTTGCGGATATGTACTGGAACGCGCGCGGTGGAAGTTACTCGGACGGTGGGGCATTTGCGATGAATGTTGTCCCGTCGAACGGCTCTGCGGGCAGCAACGGTCATTACTCGATGCAAGTGACGAATAAGTTCGGCCTTCCTGTAACGGTGCCTCAAAATCAGGTTGCTTACAAACCAACCGCCGAACTAAAGACCCCTTCCGAGCAGGAACGCGAGCGAGACGCTGCGGAAATTCAACGTGCGATTGAGAGTAACAATCCTGTAGTCATTTTTGAGTATTTTCGCGATTCTCTCGCGGAAATGACATACGACCGCCTTCGGTGGTTTGTCGATGAAACGGCAAAACGAAGCGGAGAGAGCAACCCGCTTCTCGGTATCCAGGCATTGACCCTTTGTTTAGACCGTCAGTATCCAACCGGAGAGAAAAAGCGAAGTTCCATTCTGACCATTCTGCGTGACGGGCTTGGAAAGATTTTCGAGAGCCAACCGCTTCTTACCGATACAGCGGAGTCAACATGTCGCAGAGTGAATTGGGAGATACGTGAAGATCTCCGCGAACCTCGCCCGGGCGAAAGAGTCCTTTTGATTGACGCGAGAGGTTTTACACCCGAAGGTCCGACGTGCGACGCGAAACTCGCGGTCGATGCCTACCAGCTCGGCTGGAAATGGTTGATCCATTACAACACGCGGGGGACGCGTTTTCACGCGGCCGGTTTCGGTCCCAGCTCCGACGGGCTTCGTGTGGATTGTTATGACAATCCCGGCGATTATCTCGGGTCCGGTCTAGACGGTCTCGAAGCGCTTGTTCATTGCAACGCGCAGGATCAGCTCTGCCAAATTGCCAAACGAGGCAAAATCGTGATTTACGGCGACGTCGGTCAGACGTTTCTTTACGGTGCGAAGGGCGGGGAATTCTATGTCATGGGGAACGCCGCCGGGAGGCCGATGATCAACGCTGTCGGGAAACCCCGGGTGGTGATTAACGGAACCGCTCTCGATTTCCTGGCGGAGTCGTTCATGGCGGGCGACCCACTCAAGGGAGGCGGATTCGCAATTGTGAATGGTATCCGATTCGATGAGAACGGCCGTGTCGTTCCTCTGGATTTGCCTTACCCGGGCAGCAATCTGCTTTCTCTGGCCTCCGGAGGCGCGATTTACGTTCGCGATCCGCATCGCACGCTTGTGCAGGAACAGCTCAACGCCGGAGCGTACCAATCGCTTACAGCCGAAGACTGGAAATTGATACTACCCTATCTGCGAGAGAACGAGCGTCTGTTCGGTATAGAGATCGAACGAGACCTTTTGACTGTCGATGGCGTGTTGCGGAAACCATTCGAGGTGTATCGGAAAGTCGTTCCCAGCGCCATGGCACAGGAAGAGCCGGAACCCGATTTTGAATTATTGAGTGAATGAAGATGACTTCAACAGTTGAATGGAAAGAGACTCGCTTTTTGCACGAGGTGGAACGCCGCAGCGGCACTCCGGTTAGTGCGTGCTTCCAATGCCACAAGTGTTCAACCGGCTGCCCGGTTGCTCCGGAAATGGATTTTCTGTCCAGTCAGATTATGCGTCTGATTCATCTCGGCGAGGAATCGAAGGCTCTCGAATCGCGCGCTATCTGGCTGTGTGCGTCGTGTGAAGCCTGTACAACGCGCTGCCCTATGGGAATTGACATCGCCGCCGTCATGGACACACTGCGGATGATGGCGGTTGAGCGAAAAGTGTCGGTTCCCGACTCGCGCGGAGAGCGGTTCAATCGTTCGTTTCTGCAGAGCGTTCGCCGTCACGGGCGCGTTTTCGAACTGGGCATGTTGACCGCCTACAAAATCCGATCCGGCGACTTCTTTTCCGACGTAGACAAAGCACCGAAAATGTTCTCGAAAGGAAAACTCTCTCTTCTCCCATCGCGCAGCGGAAGCGCGGGCGAGGTTAGAGAGGTCTTTCGCCGAGCCCAAGAAGAGGAGAGGAAGCGGTGAAATACGCTTATTATCCCGGTTGTAGTCTTGAATCGACGGCTTGGGATTTCGATCGCTCGACCCGAGCGCTATGCCGGGCTTTGGATATTGAGCTCGAGGAAATACCGGACTGGGTGTGTTGCGGATCGACTCCCGCGCATACCAGCAACGCTTCTCTCGCGGTGGCGCTGCCTGTGATGAACCTCCAAAAGGCTCAAACCATGGGGCTCGATGTGCTGACCGCTTGTGCCTCCTGTTATGCGCGTCTTCGGACAGCCAATTACAAGGTCAAGAACAATCCCGAAGAGCGAGAGCGAACCAACCGCATCGTGGGCCGTTCCTATGACGGTAGCGTGGCAGTGCGCCATATCCTCGATGTGTTAATGAACGATATCGGACCGGACGTGATTCGCAGGAAGGTCACTGCTTCTCAGAAAGGTTTGCGTGTCGCGAGCTATTATGGTTGTCTCTTGTCGCGGCCACCGGAAGTGGTTGCGTTCGACGATGCGGAGAATCCGACGTGTATGGACGAGCTGGTTGAGGCGGTCGGAGCTTTTTCCGTCTCTTGGCCTTACAAAACCGAATGCTGCGGTGCAGGGCTGTCGCTGACGAATTCCGATGTCGTAAGCCGTCTTGGCTACAGACTCCTCACTATGGCGCGTGAGGCCGGCGCAGATTGTTTGGTAGTTGCGTGTCCGTTATGTCAGGCCAATCTCGACCTACGGCAATCGGACATGAGACAAGCTCACGGCGGTATCTCCGATACGCCCGTGCTTTATATAACACAGCTTCTAGGACTCGCGTTGGGACTGTCCTCAGAGGAACTCGGTCTAACAGCGCTGACTGTGAGTGCGGAACCTTTGTTCGGAAATAAGACAGCGGCTTGTGGAGTTGAATCGCAATGAGTGAAGTCCAGCAGAAGACATCCTCGACAAATGGCAAAGAACCGCGCGGCGCGGTGTTGGTCTCCGGTGCGGGCGTCGCCGGGATACAGGCTTCCCTGGATCTTTCGGCGGCCGGGTTTCGTGTTTATCTCGTTGAGCAGAACGCGGCTGTCGGTGGAGGCATGTCCCGCCTCGATAAAACGTTCCCAACCGGCGACTGCGCTACCTGTATTATTTCACCAAAACTCGTCGAATGTTTGAGGGATCACAACATCGACGTTTATACAATGGCGGAGTTGGACGGACTTGAAGGAGACCAAGGGAATTTCAAAGCCACGATTCGTCAACGGCCGCGTTTTATCGACGTCGATAAATGTACGGCATGCGGCGACTGTACAAAAGTATGTCCCGTGGATCTTCCGAGTCAGTTCGACGCCGGTCTCGGGACACGGAAGGCAATCGATCGTGTATACGCCCAGGCGGCTCCGAATGCGAATGTCATCCAGAAAAACGGTCGTGCGACCTGCAGTTCGGGCTGTCCCATCGATCACAGTGTCCAAGCCTACGTTGCTCTTATCGGCGACGGAAAATTCAAAGAGGCCGCTGAAGTAATTCGCCGCGAGAATCCTCTTCCTTCGATCTGCGGGCGTGTCTGTTTTCACCCCTGTGAGAGTGAATGCAATCGAGGCGCGATCGACGAACCGGTCAATATTCGCGGCCTGAAACGGTTTGCAATGGATCTGTATCCTTCAAGCGAACCACCTGAAGGAATTCAATCGACCGGCAAATCGGTTGCGATTGTCGGCTCCGGACCAGCAGGGCTGGCAGCGGCCCACTCATTGGCTCTTAAGGGCCATAACGTTACCGTTTTCGAGGCGCTGCCCGTTCTGGGGGGAATGTTGGCAGTCGGAATCCCCCAATACAGACTTCCACCCGATATCCTGAAGCGGGATCTCGACGGGATTCGATCTCTCGGTGTCGAATTCAAGACGGCGACTCCTGTTGGCGACGGCATTTCCGTCGAACAAATGGAGAGCCAATTCGATGCGATCTTCGTGGGGACGGGGGCTCATCACAGTCGAAAACTCGGGATTCCAGGAGAGGATACCGAGGGAGTTGTCCACGGTGTCGATTTCCTCCGAAAACACACCCTCGGTGAACCGACAGGGGCAGGGAAACGAATTGTGATTATCGGGGGCGGCAACACGGCGGTCGACGTTGCGCGAACGGCGAAACGGCTCGGAGCGGACGAAGTCACTATTGTGTATCGACGTACGCGCCAAGAGATGCCTGCCGACGAATCGGAAATCGACGCTACCTTGGCTGAGGATATCAAAATCCACTATCTCGCAGCGCCTACGAAAGTTCGATCCGAGAACAATCGTGTATCCGCCATCGAATGCATCCGCATGGAATTGGGCGAACCCGATGAAAGCGGCCGCCGACGTCCGGTGCCGGTCGAAGGTTCCGAGTTCACAATTGAGGCAGACACTCTCATTCCGGCGGTTAGTCAATCGGCCGACCAGAAACTCGCACAGCTTTTCGAACTGAAAACATCGCGCTGGGGGACCATCGAGACCGATGAGGTCACGATGGTTACATCACGTGAGAATGTCTTTGCCGGAGGCGATGTGGTCGTCGGCCCGTCAAGCGTGATCGACGCAATCGCGCACGGGAAACAGGCGGCACAGGCTATCGACAACTATCTTGCCGAAAGGCCGGTTCAAGAGGGACTCTCGAAGCGCGAGAAACGGTTGAACCCACTTTCGGATGAGGAACTCGCAAAAATCAAAAAGAGAACAAAACGCGCTCCTCGCGTTCCACATCAGGAAGTCCCTGTTGTCGAACGGCTATCGGACTTTCGGGAGGTGGAAGCGACATACAGTGAAGACGAAGCGCAGGCGGAAGCGCGGCGTTGTCTGGCATGTGCGGGGTGCGCGGAATGCATGCTGTGTGTGGAAGCCTGCCAGGCCGGGGCGATCAATCATTTCGAACCTGAGAAGTCTTTCGATCTAGACGTTGGTGCGGTCTTGCTCACACCGGGTTTCGATGCGTTCGATGCAACGCGCAGGGGCGAGTTCGGTTTCGGATTTGCTCCCAACGTTGTCACGAATGTGCAGTTTGAACGAATCCTGTCCGCTTCCGGACCGACCGAAGGGCACATCGTCCGACCATCCGACGGCAAGAAACCCAAACGATTGGCGTTCATTCAATGTGTCGGTTCGCGCGACAACGGATGCGGTAACGATTACTGTTCGTCGATTTGCTGTATGGCGGCAACAAAAGAGGCCATCCTGGCGAAAGAGCACGAGCCGGATCTGGACATGACGGTGTTCTTTCTCGATCTGCGTGCTTTCGGCAAGGACTTTGACCGCTACTGCGAGCGCGCAAAGAAAATGGGCATTCATTATGTCCGGTCTTTTGTCTCTCGGACCTACGAAATGCCCGGCACGCATAACCTTCGGTTGAATTACTTCAGCTCCGACCTAAAGCAGGTCGAAGAAGAGTTCGACATGGTTATCCTCTCACTCGGCTTGGAACCGAGCGAGTCGATTCGGGAGCAAGCGGCAAAGATTGGCGTCGAACTAAACCAATGGGGCTTCGCGAAAACCCGTGAACTGGCTCCGCTCGAGACTTCCCGTCCGGGTGTCTTTGTGGGCGGGGTTTTTCAGGAGCCGAAAGACATCCCCGATACGGTGATGCAGGCAACCGGATCGGCGGCCCGCGCAATGGCGTTGCTTTCAGCGGCACGGGGCACGGAAGTCCGTACGAAATCCTATCCACAGGAACGAGACATCACGGACGAGCCGCCGAGAGTCGGTGTTTTCATCTGTCACTGCGGCAGCAACATCGCCTCCGTGGTCGATATCGAAAAGGTTGTTGAACGCGCACGAGGACTACCGAACGTGGTTTTCGCGGATCACAGTGTCTATACCTGCGCGGACGATACGCAGGATCAAATCAAGAAAATCATCCGTGATGAGCACCTCAATCGCGTGGTTATCGCTTCCTGTACACCCCGAACCCATGAACCGATCTTCCGTGACACATTACGGGACGCCGGTTTGAATCCGTACCTTCTGGAGATGGCGAACATTCGCGATCAATGTTCCTGGGTTCATTCCGACAATCCGCAGAAAGCCACAGAGAAGGCGATTGACCTCATTCGTATGATTGTCGGTCGCGCTGCAAACCTCCAGCCTCTGGAGGAGGAAACCGTTCCTATCAACAATGCCGCCCTTGTGGTCGGTGGAGGCATTGCGGGAATGACAGCGACTTTGGCATTGGCGGAGCAGGGATTTCCGGTTCATCTGGTCGAGAAAGGCGAACGCCTTGGAGGCACTGCTCAACAGATCCACCGTACTCTCGATGGCGACGACATTCAGAAATTCCTGTCCCATACCGTTGAGAATGTAAAGAAAAACCCGCTGATCACGGTTCACCTCAATACACATATCGACAAGGTTGACGGACACATTGGCGAATTCACCTCGCAGTTGAGTTCGAACGGGAATGTCGAAGAGGTTGAACACGGCGTTGTGGTGGTTGCGACCGGCGCGACGGAAAAGAAGCCGTCTTCATTCGGTTACGGTAAGAGCAATCGTGTGGTGACACAGCTCGAACTGACCGACCGGATGGCGCGGCAGGATCTGGGAATCCCGGAAGAGCCCACGATTGCGATGATTCAGTGTGTCGAGCAGCGTAACGACGAGCATCCGTATTGCAGTCGTGTTTGTTGTACAACTGCCGTTAAGAACGCTCTGTTGCTTCTGGAGCGGTATCCCAAGGCGCGGATCGTGATCCTATACCGCGACATGCGCACCTACGGATTCCGTGAGGCGGCATACCGCGAGGCGCGTGAAAAAGGTGTACTCTTCGTTCGTTACGAGCAGGAAACTCCTCCCGAGTTGACGGTCGAAGGACAACGCATCTGTCTTCGGTTTAATGAACCTTCTCTCAACAGCCAAATGGAAATCCATCCGGACACGGTTGTTCTTGCCGCACCGATGGTCCCACGAGCGGATCGAGAAGAATTGTCGGAATTGCTTCGGGTACCGCTAAACGCAGATGGTTTCTTCCTCGAAGCCCATATGAAACTGCGTCCGGTCGATTTCGCGAGCGAAGGACTCTTCCTCTGTGGTACCGCTCATGCGCCGAAATTCATCACTGAGACGATTTCTCAGGCGAACGCGGTGGCCGCGCGTGCCGCCTCCATCCTCTCAAAGAAGGAAATGCCGGTCAGTGCGCAAATCGCATGGGTCGATCCCGACCAATGCATCTCCTGTATGACCTGCGTTCATGTTTGCCCATACATGGCCCCAACCGTCGGTCAGGACAACAAAGCGGTCATTCAACAGGCGGTTTGTATGGGGTGTGGGAGTTGCACCGCAGAGTGTCCCGCCAGGGCAATTCAACTGCGTCACTACATGAACGCGCAAATCCTGGGGGCGGTAAACAGCTTGCTCGGCGCGAGAAAAGAGGAAACGGAATTGGCTTACCCTGAACTTGTGGGAGTCGCCCCGCCGCGCTGGCACAAAGGATAAAGTCGAATGGCAGAAAAAGAACCGCTGATACTCGCTTTCTGTTGTCATTATTGCGCCTACGCGGCTGCGGACCTGGCAGGCTCGATGCGCCTCCAATACCCGCAGAACGTGCGGGTGTTGAGGCTACCGTGTACGGGAAAAGTCGAGATCAATCATATCCTGGCTGCATTCGAACGCGGCGCAGACGCTGTGATGGTTGCCGGTTGTCTCGAAGGCGGTTGTCACTTCCTCGAAGGGAACCTGCGTGCACGTCGACGGGTCGAACGCGCCAAAAAGCTTCTTGAAGAAATCGGTCTAGAACCCGAACGTCTCGAAATGTTCAACCTTTCTTCTGCGGAGGGTGGGCGGTTCGCTGAAATCGTGACTGAAATGAGCGAACGTGTCGCCCGACTGGGACCCAGTCCCATACCGAAAGGGCACGAAGAGGTGGAAGCAATTTCGGTCCCAGACTAAAAGCCTGACGGACCGTCCGATGGACGAACGATAATAGCCCAGCGATTCATCGCTGGGAATTCCTTTTTGGAGAAATTCTATGATTGTTGCGGATCGAAAAACAGTTCCGGAAATTCGCGATATGGTCAAAGACCACAACCGGGTGTTGCTTGTCGGATGCGGTACCTGTGTTACGGTCTGTTTGGCCGGCGGGGAACGTGAAACAAATATCCTGGGGGCGGCGTTACGCATGTCCCTGAAATTGGCCGGTCGTGGAAATGTTGTTGTAGACGAATGTACTATTGAACGCCAATGCGAAGACGCATTTATCGATATTCTGGCCCAGCGGGCCGCCGGGTACGACGCAATCTGCTCATTGGGTTGCGGGGCGGGGGTTCAGGCGCTGGCAGAGCGCTTTCCGCAAACCCCGGTTTATCCGGGCCTCAATACGCAATTCATCGGGATTCTCGAATCGCAAGGCGTTTGGACCGAGAAGTGTGTCGGTTGCGGCAATTGCCGACTCGGAGAATTCGCGGGAATTTGCCCGATCAGCCGCTGCGCCAAACGGTTGTTCAATGGTCCGTGTGGAGGTTCCCGCGATGGGAAATGTGAAGTGAATCCGGATCTCGAGTGTGGTTGGCAGTTGATCTATGACCGTGCAAAGGCAATCGGCATGCTGGATCGATTGACCGAAATCGCCGCGCCGCACGATTGGTCAACCGGATACGACGGCGGTCCCCGGAAGGTTGTACGCGAGGATCAATGTATCGCAACCATCGCGCAAAGCGGCTGAGATCTCAGCACGACTATTCTTGCGAGGATCCTTTCTCCATGTCCGGTTTCCACTCGGGTGTTTCCGAGGGCGGTTCCAGGCGTCCTTCGGTTTTCCAGATCGCCCGCCACGGATGTTCATCCAGTTGCCGCGCAATGGACGCCAGGTGACCCGCCGCGACGCGCAATTCATCCAGCAGAATACGGATATCTCCCCTGTTTTCGACAACCACGCCATCCAGGTCGGCGGCGAGACCGCGTATATCCGCGATAAGCACTTCCGCATCCGTGCGCAACTGCGCAGCCAGTTCGGAAATGTTGTCCAACGTCGAGTCGACTTTCGGCTTCGAGTCGCTGAGGAGTTTTTCGCCCGCGGCCAACAGTTTCGTTGCTTGTTCGGTCACTGTCTTCACTCTCGTTCGTAGATCGGCCACCAGGTCGGGAACATTGTCGGCTCCCTCACGCATCTTTGCAAATGCAGCGTCCAGGTTATCGGCTGCCCGTTTGCCTCGTTCCAGAACATATCTCAGGTCGCCGGTCGCGTCCCCTATCGCGGCCCGGACCGCCACGGCGGCGTTGCGAATCTCTACCGCAGCCTCTTCGATACGAACGAATGTCCCCTGCAGGCTTGAATGGATGTCTTCATTACCGCTGATCTGCTTCACGTCCTGAAGAATGTCTTCCACTTGCGCGCTAATCCGGTTGACCGCTGCAAACACCTGGTCGAAGGTGGTTACGGGAACGCCGTTCAATACGTGGGGTTTTGTTGTGGCGTCCGTGATACATACACGGCTCTTGCCCTCCGAAAGTTCGAGATACGCTTCGCCGAGCAAACTCGATTGGGCAACATGCGCTGTGGAATCCAACACGATGTGTGCGGGCTCGTGAATCGAGCATGTCAACATCGCCCACGTTTTGTTTCCTATCCGTTCCAGCTCGATCTTCTCGACTACGCCGATCTTCTTTCCGGCGAAGGTCACCGATGCGTAGTTCGTTAGACCGGCGGCGGATTCCATCCGTACCTGGACCTCTTCCGTCCCCCACATCTTGCCGAAATTACCGACTGCGGAAACCAAGGCGACGAAGAAGCCGACCGAAATGACAACAATCAATCCGACTTTGACTTCATTGGTGAAAATACGCATCGAGACCTCGTTTGTATCGATATTTTCAAATCTCTTATTCCGTACCCAATAGATCTTTGATGTAATCGTCCGCGACTCGTGTCAGCGGCACGGGACCGTCCGGTTCGCCTTTGATGAATTGTTGAACGACTGGATTATCGCAGTTCCGGATGTCGTCGCGGCTTCCTTGCACGAGGATTTCTCCTTTGTGAAGCATGACCATGTAATCGGCGATTTTGAACGCACTGTCCATGTGATGCGTGACAACGACCGATGTAATCTTCAGTTTGTGCGATAAATCCATCATCAGCTGGTCGACGACCGCTGACGTTACCGGATCCAGACCGGCCGACGGTTCATCATAAAAGACGATTTCCGGATCCAGTGCGATGGCCCGCGCGAGACCGACGCGTTTGCACATTCCGCCGGATATCTGCGACGGTTTCAGATCTTCGAAACCGCGCAATCCGACCAGCTCCAACTTCATCTTGACGATCATCTGGATGATCTTGGGATCGAGATTCGTGTGCTCGACTAGCGGCAATGCGACATTGTCGCCGACCGTCATCGAATTCAGCAGTGCTCCGTATTGAAAAAGAATGCCAAATCGTTTCCGAATCGGATCGAGGCCTTCTTCATCCAAAGGGACGATATCCAGGTCGTCATAATAGACGCTGCCTTCATCCGGCTTCAGGTACCCGACCAGGATTTTTAACAACGTGGATTTTCCGCAACCGCTGCCGCCGAGAATCACAGTTGTCTTGCCGCGCTGAATCGGAAAGCGGAGTCCATTCAGCACAGTGCGCGGTCCGAACCGCTTCACCACGCCTTCGACCCGAATTATGTTGTTGTTCGTCGATTGCGATTCCTCGATCATCGTCTCTACAAGTAAAAGATTATGGTGAACATGAGATCGGTAAGGATAATAAGGAGTATCGCCATGACAACGGAGCGTGTTGTCGCTGTGCCGACACCTTCCGGACCGCCTCTGACAGACAGTCCTTCGTGACATGCCACAATCGCAATGACCGCGGCAAATCCGACGCTCTTGATCAGGCCTGTGATGATATCCTGATTCGCAAGCCCTTCTAATGTGTTGTTGATATACGCTCCGGCGCTGATCTCCAGGTTGCCGACTCCTACACAAAACCCACCGAGAATACCAACAATGTCCGCAAGAATTGTCAGGCAGGGAAGCATGACCATCAGGGCGATGAACCGGGGAACAACAAGAAACGGCACCGGCCGGACCGCCATGGTCTCGAGCGCCATAATTTCTTCAGACACGACCATCGTTCCGAGTTCAGCCGTGATGGCTGCTCCGACACGCGCTGAAATAATAATGGCGGCGATCAGCGGTCCCACTTCGCGTGTGATGGTGACTCCCACAAGCGACGCCACAAGCGAAGTTACTCCGAACTTCTGCAGCTGATACGCACTTTGCATCGCCAGAATCAGACCGATGAGGAAGATGATCAAGAAAAGGATGGGGATCGAGTTCACGCCGCCCTCGACCATCTGCTTGAAAACCTCAGCCCGGCGGATCCGCTGCGATGGCTTGAAAAACACCGCGACAATCCAGTAAATCGTCTGCGCAAAAAGCGACCAGAGTCTCGCTACATACACGAGCGGACCGGTCACTTTCAGGAGCAGATTGTCGAGTACAGACACGGAATTGGTTGTCCCGTCCAACGAAAGCCTCACTGTTATCTTTCGGAAAATGTATGCTGATTATGGCCGTGAGCTTGCCTTCAGGCAAGCAACCCGTCCTTCAAAACAGGGCACCTGCTACTTTGCGGATTGCCTCGATCATCTGATCGCACTGGCTGTCCGTAAGCTTCTGGTGGATACCGATGCTGATCGCCCGGCCGAGATAGTCTAATGTTTTTGGACACATGTCCCGGCTGTACCGAATTTCCGTATCCCGGCATCCGCAGGTCCAGGGGCAGATCTTCTCATCGGACTGTGGCCGGTTCACGAAAGGCCAGTAGCAATAGATGTGTCGGTCGGGAATTCCCTGGTTGTACATTGTTCCGCACTCGACTCCTTCGGCGTCGAGCGCCTGGGCAAACCGGCGGGAAGTATCTTCGCTCTCTGTATAAAACATGATCGCAATTCCTGCGTCCCCTTCCGGATCGGGACTGGGGGCCACCTCGATACCATCGAGATCTTGAATCCCGTCGACGATGCGCTTTTTGCAATGCCGAAAGTGGCTCAGCAGGGGATCGAGCCGGTCCATCTGGACCAGGACAAGCGCCGCACTGAGCTCCGAAAGCCTGTAGTCTTCCCCGGCGATATCGTAGATCTCCTCATTCCTGCGCAGCCAGTAACGCGCGGCGCAATCATGCTGTGTCCGAGCGCGGCCGTAGAGCCATTCGTCATCCGTACACAGCAGGCCGCCCTCGCCTGCGGTAATGATTTTGTACTGTTGAAAACTGAAACATCCTACCTCGCCCATCGAACCGAGCGGTCGTCCTTTGTAGGTCGCCCCGTTCGCTTGTGCGACGTCTTCGATGATCTTCAGGTTGTATTCTCTTGCGATGGCAAGGATCTCATCCATCCTGCAGGGAAATCCGCGCATGTGAACGGGCATGATCGCCTTGGTTCGCGGTGTAATGCATTTCCGTACATGTTCCGGATCCATCGTCAGCGATTCGTCGATTTCGCACAGAATGGGAATTGCCCGTACGGCGATTACTGCGGCGGCGGAGGCGATGAATGTGTACGCGGGTATGATGACCTCGTCGCCCGGGTCCAAATCCAATCCCGCCAACGCGGCGATGAGCGCTGAGGTGCCCGAATTGACTGCCAGGGTGTGTTTCACGCCGAGACGCTCCGCGTAGCGCGCTTCGAGCCGCGCTGCTTCGGATTGGTCGAGACCGTCTTCATAAAAACGGAACAGCCGACGTTTCTCCAATACATTGAGAACCGCCTGCTTTTCCGCCTCGCCGATCTGTTCGACGCCATGTAGGCTGTTTGAGATTCTCTCGGCGCAGACCGGAGTCCCGCCGTCGATTGCCAATTTCTCGGAGTTCGCCATTGTGAACACTCTCCTCAAGGTCGTGTGAAGGCTGTTCGAATTGTTGAAAACGGCGGAAATCCTAACGGAATCATTCCATTTTGTCCCGGGTGGGGGAGCCGGATCCGCACGAGTCGGCGGAAATCGTGTCTAGTCGACAACGTCAAGAAGGCCTTTTTCGCGCATTTCCTCGATATAGCGCTGACGTTTTCTCATGTCCTCGATTCGTTCGCGCTCATTTGCGGTCATCTCAGGTTTTGGTTGCTGTGCGGCTTGAATTGCTTCCCGGGTACGCAAGAGCGCCTGGTCGTTGGGGTAACTCTTCAATCCTTCACGCACATACTTGCGTGCCTTTCGGTACTCGCCGGCATTCAACAGCGCGGAGGACATGTAGCGGTATTGATCGACGCCCTGACGGTTGAGATAGGATCCGGAATTCTCAAACGCCTGGACCGCTCCTTGGAAATCGCGCTGTTGGTATCGGAGCAAGCCCAGAAGGTACCACGCAGATCGGTTCCCGTAATTCCGTTGCAGGCCTTGCTCAAGGAAATTCTGCGCAAGGTCCAGCCTGCCGAGCTGGGAAAGTTGTGTGCCGAGATAGATGTTTTCACGCGGTGTTCGGCGCGGTTTTTGGTAAAGCCTGTACAGCTGCTGGGCTTGAGCCGGTGGTAACTCGGAGAACGTCTCGGCCATTTTCGATGCCTGGCGAGCGCCCTCCCGGTTGCCGCTCTGCAGGCGGGCTTGGGCCAGCAATCTGTACGTGTCGGGATTCAACGGGTTCGACCTGAGTGCGGTTTCCAGATCCTGCGCCGCTGAAGTGGCGTTGCCGATCGCCATCATGGCCTTTCCGCGCTCGACAAGGGCGTAGTAATTGTCGGGATCGTTCGATAGCGACCGATTAAGCAGCGACAACGCCTGCTCGTAGTTGCCTTGCTCGCGATGAATCTGTGCAAGATTGACCATCGGCGCTACCTGGTTGGGGTGCTGTTCCATGAGCGTGTTGTAGAGTTGAGCCGCGCGACGGTCGTTGCCCTGTTCCATGTACAGGTTGGCAAGGCGATTGACCAGCTGCGGGTCTTTCGGCCGCATTCGGACGAGGGCTTCATATTGTTCTATCGCTTTCGCTTCCTTATCAGCGGCGATATACGCATTTGCCAATTCCATACGGTAGCCGGGATGACTCGGTCTCGCTTGGACACAATACTCCAAATGCTGCAATGCCTCGACACTCTGGGGATCGATACGGCGCAGGACGTTGCCAAGTCTGTGATGCCCTTCCACATAAGCGGGGCTGGCCGATACCACTTCTCGATAGGCCTCCGCTGCGAGCTGAAGATGTCCGCGTTGCTCGTATTCTCGCCCACGAATGAGCGGTTGAGTGACCTTCAGGAGCGGTGAAGATACAGTGGAGGTCGACTCTTCGACAGTGGTTCCTGTTGCCTGTGTTTCGTCATCGTCGGCACAGCTGGTAACCGACGGATTCATGAGCAGCGCCAGCGTCAATAGGAATGTCACGCAAATGGTATTCTGAACTCGTGTTCGTATCATGGTTTTCTTTCCATCAACTTTTGTCTCTACTCAATAGTCTAACGAATAATACGACGAAAGCGTACGATCTTCTCTCAACCATTCTCGACTGTTTTGATATACTTGATTATGATGGAACGTGCTGGATCTTCAGCGTTCTACAATCGAAAAAGGACAGTAGTCCTTCTAAAGAGGACAGTAGTCCTTCATTCAGTTCATTTCAATGAAAATGAGATTTAGCGCCCGGATTTATTCCGGGCGGAGATTTGGATTTTATAATCATTTCATTTGTATGAACATAGGAGGAATTGGTTCGTAATGAATATGAAGAAGGTAACCGTACCGGCTTTCCAGAAGATGAAGGATGACGGAAGGAAGATTGTCATGCTGACAGGGTATGACTATCTGACTGCACGGCTTCTGGACGAGTCCGGTGTGGATGCGATTCTTGTTGGCGATACGCTGGGAATGGTGTTTCAGGGACAGGAGACCACGCTGCCGGTTACGGTCGACGAGGTCGTTTACCATACACGTGCGGTCTGCAGGGGGGTTAGCCGCGCCATGGTGATTGCCGATTTGCCATTCATGTCCTACCAGACCTCGGTGGAGGAAGCCCTGCATAATTCTGGTCGGATGCTGAAAGAGGGCGGGGCGACGGCGGTCAAACTCGAAGGCGGCTCGAATGTCGTTCCTGTCGTTTCGGCTTTGTCGAAAGCCGGTATTCCCGTGATGGGTCATGTTGGATTGGCGCCACAGTCCTGCCGTGCGATTGGCGGGCACAAGGTTCAAGGCAAGACCGTTGAGGCGATAGGCCAACTCCTTGAAGACGCTCGGGCCGTAGAAGAAGCCGGCGCGTTCTCGATTGTTATCGAAGCGGTTCCGTGGCCTGTCGCTCGAGAGATCACCCGGTCTGTGAGCATTCCCACCATCGGGATCGGTGCCGGACCGTACTGTGACGGACAAGTGATGGTTACGCCGGACCTGCTCGGTTTGTTCACCGCATTCAAACCGCAGTTTGTTCGCCGATTCGCCCACCTGGCTGAAGACATGTCGGACGCTTTCAAGGAATACGCCTCCGAAGTGAGAGAGAGCGGATTTCCGACACTGGATGAGAGCTACTCTCTCGATGAATCGATTATGGAAGAGTGGCGGGAACGACGCGGCGTGAAAAGCGAGGCTTCCGATTAGAACCCAATGCGAGCTGTAGGGTGAGTCAACGGCCTGAACAGTCGTCTGGATTGTCCACGCAACTTGATTAATCGTCCTCGTAGACAGACCAAGCGGGAGTCACACCCAGTTCCAACTTGGGGGCTCGGTTGAATGTATCGTTTCCGACCACGATAGCTATGTCAGCGTCCACGGCTTTCTGTACTCACGCGAGAGATAGTCACTTGCTTGCGCGTCTCCGATGATCGTTTCGGTGTCGGGATCCCAGTGGATCTTCCTTCCGGTTCGATAGGAGATGTTACCAAGAAACGTTGCTACACTCGGCGGATGGCCAAAATCGGCGCTCGAATTGGGTTTGTTTCGACTCTTCACACAATCGATGAAGTTCCGTATGTGGGCCTCTGTACCGTTCCCGCCTTCCACGCTCTGTGCCTGCGGTTGGTCGCCTACGGGACAAAGTTCGAATCCGCGCCGGTCGATGTAGAGGGACGCATCGGTTCCATGGAATTCGATGCCGTGATTCGATTTGCCGAATCGCCCCAACGGTCTTGTGAGTCCGTTCCAGTGCCGCAGCATATAGGTCATTGTCAGGCCGGGATATTCATAGACTGCGCTGAACGTGTCTGGTGTTTCGCGGTTGTCATCGATACAGAATTTGCCGCCGGCCGCCGCGACGCTTGTCGGTCCATCCAGATCGAGCGCCCAATAGGCCACATCCAACAGATGCACTCCCCATGATGTGACGCATCCCCCGGCATAATCCCAGAAATACAACGCGGTGGCATGAAAGCGGTTCGGATTGAACGGCCGTTTCGGAGCAGGGCCGAGCCAGAAATCATAGTCTGCTTCTTTCGGCGGAGTCCCGTCGGGCGGATTGCCCAGGTTTCTATACCGGAAGTTATTCCAAACGCGTATTTCTGCGATAGTTCCGAGTTGTCCGGATTTCACGATCTCAACGGCCTGCTGCCAGTGGGATTGGCTCCGCTGCTGTGTTCCCATCTGCACAATACGCCCGGTCTCTTGCATGGTTTCCAGTATAACTTGTCCTTCGCGAACGTTGTGACATAACGGTTTCTCGACGTAAACATCTTTATCCGCTCGACACGCCTGAACCGTTGGGAGTGCGTGCCAGTGATCGGGCGTGCCGATGAGGATCGCGTCGATGTCCTCTTGTCCGAGCATGTTGCGAAAATCGTGATAGCCTTTGGCTTTGCCGTCGGTTCGAGCGATGCCTTCCGCAAGGTGTCTTTCGTCGATGTCGCAGACCGCGGCGACAGAGACGTCTTTTTGACGCAGGAATGAGGACAGCAAGACACCGCCACGGCGTCCGATTCCCATCGCGCCGATAACCACCTTGTCGTTGGCACCGCGTACATCCGTCGGAACGAAGGAGGTTGCCCCCAGTGTTGTCCCGTAGGCGAGTGTTTTCTCGGCAAATTCCCGTCGATTCAGTTTGTTTTGTTTCATTGAATGCCTCACGCGCGTATTCGGAGCTCGCTCCTAAAGCGATTCCCCAGCCAGTATCTCTCTTAGGATTCTGACACTTCTGCTAGACGAATGCATTACTCCCCGGCGAGCATCCCAACGAGTTCCTCCACATTCAACCGCGGGCGTTCCCAGAAGTTGGTGACGTGCAAAAGATCCGAGAAATAGGTATGTTCGTTCTCCTTGCGGAACTTCACGAGTTTACGTAGCGCTTCTTTGGCTTCCTCCACTCGACCTGCGGGAACCACTTCGTTGCCGTCATATACAGCCGCGAGATCGCATGCCAACCGAGCATGCTCAAGACCGGTCTGAATAAATCGCACACGTTCGGCAAACTCAGGGAGCGGATCCTTGCGCGCTTTCGCCAGGGCCTCTTCGAGTAGTTCTTCCGCTGGTTCGAAACATTCATCGGGAAATGCGAGATGAGCGCAGCGCACGTAGTTGCTGTATCGCCAGCCCACGTCCCAATACAACTCGATGAACCGCATTCGGTTGTCGAATGCGTAATCCTCCCAATAATCAAAATACTGCTCCATCGTTGTTGCGGCAGGCCCGAACGCAGAGAAATACTCGTCACGGATTGTCTCGATTTCCAATTCGGGTTTATTCATTAAACGCATGTGCATATAGAGTCTGAGTCCCTGCGCTGCCCATTGACCGGTTAGCGAATCGAAGCGGGCGCCTTCCATCCCGTGCTCATATGCAAACTTGAAGAAACCGCCCGATTGCCGAGTGTCGAAATGGGGCATCACGTAACCGTCATGCAAGTAGTTGGGCCGGTAGGCCATCCGAATTCCGGTTTCTCTCCAGCCCAGCCACTGTTCTTTGATCCACTTATACGCTTCATCCGGCATAGGGAACCACCGGAGGTGCGGGTCCTGCCACTGTACAAACTCGGCGAAGATGTTCTTGTTCAAGTCAATATCCGTCACCGGTGCCGGGAATTCATTTTCATAGATGTAGGATACCGACACGAGGGCGTGCGGATTGCGTTTCGCCGCTTTCTTTTGCATGATCTTCCAGAACCGGGCATAGCGGTCTGATGTTACGCCCGCAAAGTGCTCCTGCGCCCGGTGATCGGTTGCGTATACCCGCTCGGCGAACCAGGGCGGATCTTCCGGCTGCGGTCCGTCCCAGGAACGGCATTTCTCACAGATACACCGTCCCGGCCGATCTACGGGGCCAAGCCGAAGGACGCTTTCCCCGTCCCATTGTTCGATGATGAAATCCTGTAGTTCTTCGTTAGAGACACACATGGAGACATGGGCATAATCTTTGTCCGGATGACCGCGTGTCCCATCGCGGCGCAGGGCAAACCACTCGGGGTGTTCCTGGCCGTAGCGTTGCCACCATCCACTGAATGCGTGACCCGTGGGCGGTTCGGCGTCTCTGCCGCCCAGGCGGTGGCGGCGCAGCAAAACTTGCAACGCCTCGCCGTAGCGCTTCGCTCCCGGTTGACTGAATCCCAGCCGCTCATCTTCTTTACTGAGATCTCGACCGCCAACAGCGATGGCGCGGATACGCGACCAGACCAGCAATCGGAACGCCAGTGCCGGTGCATGTGTTTCATTGACCGACCAAAACTCGACCGTGTCGGTTTTCGGGATGTATGTACCGAGATCTCCCGGCCAGAGCCAGCGGACGCCGAGATAGCGTTCTAGAAATTCATACACGCCGAACAGTGTGCCGACGTTCGGGTTGTTTTGTAGCAGAGGATTCTCGTCGCCGTCTTGTCCGACGATGAAGAGATCGTTTCCAACGGAGCGCATGACATACTCTTCCCGCTGTAGACAGCTTGGATCAATGCCATTGTGGATGCCTGTTTCTGTTTCACCGATGTAGACTCGGGTGTGCGGTTCTGTGGGCGTTTCGGATTCCGACACGACTTTCAGGGTGACGCCCGTTGCCTTTTTCAGGTGGCTGATAAGTTCTTCCGCGGCGTAACGCGCGGTTTCGGCAGGCTCATCAGAAGTGACAATGATCGCACGCGCTTTGCCGTCCCGCACGAGGCTGACCTGAGCCTCAGAAGGCAATGATAGAATCGTCCCAGTCAATGCTACGATGATTCCGATTACTTTGGCTTGCTTATACATGAAAACCACTCCTCGCGTTTTGTCGGTTCCTGAATCAAGTTCTTGTACGTGGAGGCACCGCAGTATTGGAGAATACAGTAGGCAGACGATTTTGTGAATTCTACGGATGGAAACCGTTCTCTTAAAAGGAACCTACAAAAGAGATGCGAAAACTGAAGAAGTTGATGGTGTATGCTTTCTGTCAGTTCGTTTGTAGATTCCTTATGAGAAATTCTGTAAGTTTTTCCCAGTCGCAGTGTTGCAGTTATGGTATACTTTTTCACAGCTAGCATATACAGTGAGCGGGGTGCGCTGGGAACTGGAGAAACGAGACTTTTCGGGAGATGGAACAGATGAATGAAGAGATCCGACAATTGCTCGATGAACTCAAAAAGCAGCTTATCCTGGTTTATGGTGACCGGCTGAAGGGTGTCTATCTGTTTGGGTCCTGCGCGCGGAACGAAGCCGGCCGGGAATCTGACGTAGACGTCGTGATTGTGCTGGACCGTGTGGAAAGTTACTCTCGTGAGATCGACTCGACAAGCACCATTATTGCGTCACTTTCACTGAGATTTGGCAGGAGTATCAGCCGGGTTTTCACTTCGGAGCAGCAATGGAACACTGAGGGCACGATGTTTCTCCAGAACGTACGAGGAGAAGCGATATCAGCATGAAATACGAGTCTCGCAGGTTTCTGGAGAAAGCCGAACGTGCTCTCGCTGCCGCCGAGATTCTGTACGACAACGGAGATACAGAATTCGCTGCCGGTCGTGCTTATTACGCTATGCTTCATGTTGCGCAGGGACTCCTGCGCCAACATGACCTAACGTATCGCAAACACTCCGGTGTTCACTCGGCTTATGGTGAGCATTTCGCTAAGGCGGGCATTCTCGATCCGAAGTTCCATCGCTGGATGCTTGATGCGTTCGACCGGAGGCTGAAAGGGGACTATGACGCTGAGATGGACATTGATGCTGAGACAGTCACGATCATGCTCGAACAGGCTCGTGAGTTTCTGATGGCCGCCAGGAAATACCTGGAATCTTTAACAGATTGATGATTTTGAGCCCATTTCACCGTCAAACAACTTTCGGAGTTAGAACTTCACTCCATCTCCACTCCCTTCGGCGTGTTCATTGTGGATCTCAGCAGCGTCGCTGCGTTCTGAATCGATCGGTAAAACTCCCACGGTGTCCGGATGCCCGTTATCTTTCGCAGTATATACTGAGGCCGGAGATGAAATTCCCGGATAGCCTGGTTGCGTAATTCCCAAACGCGCTGGGATGACAATGTTCCGATTTCCATCACCGGAAACGCGGTCGAATTGTCGAGGACATCGACTCGCGGATCGGTCCAGCCTTTCTCAACCGCCTCAGTGCGGAGAGGTGTGCCGATTTTCGGTGTTGCGATGTTGAAGGAAGCAAAATCCGGATCCAATTCCTTAGAGAATTCGATTGTCTTCCGCGCGCTTTCCTCGGTTTCGCCCGGCAGGCCGATAATAAAGTGCGCCAGTGTTCGGATACCCGTCCTTCGGCATGTGTCAAAAATTTCCTTTACCCGCTGCGGTTTGATTCGCTTACCGATGGACTCGAGTATCGCCTCATCCGCCGACTCGACACCGAGTTGGATCGTGTGGCAGCCGGTCCGCGCCATTTTCTCTAGAATCTCTTCGTTCATTACATCCACACGAGAAAGCGCAACCCATTTCAGGCCGAGTTTTTCTTTCTCCAAAGCGTCAAGGAACTCACGCGTGTGTTTTCGGCTGACACCAAAGGTGACGTCTTTTACCCAGACTTCCTTGTAACCCAAATCACGCGCATACCGCAGCTCGCGGATCACGTTGTCGATGTCTCTTGTTTTGTAAGGCAACGTTCCGCTCACACAGAAGCTACACCGAAACGGACATCCAAAGTCCGTCAGGGTTGACCAGAATTTTCGATACATGCCGTGAGGGATGCGGTACCGGTTCATCGGGAAGATATCGATGCGGGGCAGGGGAAAACGGAAGGACTTCTCATGAGATCGCGGTCCTTCGATAATCTCATCGCCGTGGCTGTATAGCATGTCGGGCAGCGGAACCTCTCCGTTAACAGGGGCGTTGGTTTTTGGGTCTAAGACATCGAGATACCGCGATGCCGAATCCGAGGTGAAATCCTGCAAGACTGCTGTGAGCCAATCCAATCGCTGAATGTGTTCCTTTCCATTGACCAGCATCACATCGCCGGTACCGATGACAGGTCCCGGGAATTCGAGTTGCTTCATGAAAGCGGAATCGTTCTGCCAGCTGGCCGCGCCGGTGAGCAATAAGATTGCATCCGGGCCAAGTTCACCCACCCGCCGCCGTGCCTCCTCGAAGCTGAGACCATGAACATTGGCGTCCAGGCCGAACACCTCGTGACGGCGCGACAGGATGCCGCTCTGTACCAGGAGATCGTAAGGATGCCAGAAATAACGCGCCTTCGCGGAATGGCTGCAATAGTAGTCGCGCAGATAAGGCCGATCTCCCGGGGGGTTCAGTAGCAAAACTCGCATCGACTTTCTCCTCTACAGGAAGTGTACCAGGGGACGGGACAGCGATGGCAGGGTTTTTGATCCTAAGGGCCTTGTGAGAAAACGCTCCCGAATCCGTCATTCCGAGGAGCGAAGCGACGTGGGAATCTCACCGTTGAACCGGAAAAACGAGATGGCCACGCTTCGCTCGCCATGACGGCAACGGAGATCGCGTTTTCTTTCCCAAATCACCGGCTCCGACGGTCCGGGACTCGGAACGACGGTCCGCTCCTCGGAATGACGGATTCGATCGCAATGACGGTCATGGTGCCCTTTTCTTCGGAGCGGAGTATCTGGAGTGAGTCGTGAATGGTAACCAATTGATTCGCATAGATATACAACTAACGTGTCTGAATGGTTGCACGGTGACGATCTCTTTTCCAAGATCCCTTGTCCGCGTGGTTCCGGTCTGGCATCATTTCCAACACAAAGTGAAAGTTTCGCCATGGGCGAGGATCACTAAAAAACCAATCAATCATAAGAATCGGTTGGGAACAAACGGCTTGGTGGAGGAACGCGATGGCTCTGGTACAACCGCACGGATCGGATCAATTAAAGCCACTACTTCTTAGTGGACAGGAACGGGAACAGGAAATGAAGAAGGCGGAGAGCCTTCCAAAAGTGCTCATGACAAGCCGGGAAACCTCCGACTTGATCATGATGGGTATCGGGGCGTTTACACCTCTGGATGGATTCATGGGGCATGATGATTGGAAAGGCGTCTGCGCCGAGTACAAAATGTCGAATGGGGTGTTTTGGCCCATACCGATTACACTTTCCGCTTCGCCGGAAGTGGCTGGATCGATCAACGAAGGTTCGGAAGTCGCCCTCGTGGACGGTGATACCGACGCGATCATGGGCACGATGAAAGTGACCGAAAAGTACCAGATCGATAAGAAATACGAATGCACGCAGGTGTTCCGGACGGACGACATGGAACATCCCGGCGTCGCCAAGGTCATGGATCAGGCGGAGTGGAACCTGGCCGGACCGGTGAAAGTGGTTAGTGAAAGCTATTACCCGCAGGAATTCAAAGAAATATATCAGCGGCCCGCCGAAAGTAGGAAGATGTTCGAAGATAAGGGCTGGAGCCGGGTTGCGGCATTGCAGCTGCGAAATCCCATGCACCGTTCGCACGAGTATCTTGCGAAGATTGCTATCGAGGTTTGCGACGGGCTCTACATTCATCAGCTGGTCGGAAAACTGAAACCGGGCGATATTCCTGCTGACGTTCGTGTCAAATGCATCAACACACTCGTGGATAATTACTTCGTAAAAGATACGGTTATGTGTGGCGGATATCCGATGGAAATGCGCTATGGTGGCCCGCGCGAAGCGCTCCTGCACGCAGTGTTCCGTCAGAACTACGGATGCAGCCATTTGATCGTCGGACGCGACCACGCCGGCGTCGGCGACTATTACGGTCCATTCGACGCACAGGATATCTTCGATGAAATTTCGGAAGACGCATTGAAGACACGGCCTCTCAAGATCGACTGGACATTCTATTGCTTCAAGTGCCGCGGCATGGCGTCCATGAAGACTTGCCCGCACGGAAAAGACGATCGTCTCCTGCTGAGCGGAACGGTGCTTCGGAAGACCCTCTCGGAAGGCGGCGAGGTTCCGGAAGACTTCAGTCGGCCGGAAGTACTCGAGATCCTTCGTGCTTATTACGGTGGTCTGAAAGACGACGAAAGGGTCGAGGTCAAACTCCACCGGGCAGCGACGGGCGAAGAAAAGAAGTAAGCAGACGGCTCTGCCGAATCCAATGAACAAATGGAGCCCCACGGATATACTCGTGGGGCTCCGCCTTTAATGAATTCTCCTACGAACCAATCCCGACAACGCCTCCATCGCTTAGCACGATATCTCCGCTGCTGATGAGACCGTTGGAGATCGCATAGACGTGCGGGTTATAGCTCGGAAGGATATCCTCCGTCTTGTCGGGACCGGGACTTACAAGGACGTACGCCCCATCGATACCTGTTCGCATCAACATCTTGTTCCAGTCGTTCAGGTGGTCTTGAGGCGTCATTGCCGGGTTGGGGCCATCGTAGGGAGCGCGCCGTCGAGTTCGGTAGCGTGTATGCGGACTTCCTTCCTGATCGCCAAGTCCCTGTTTTTGACCGAAGATTTTGTAATCCACGTTGAACTTATCGATGGGCAATGTGGTCAGGTAGGACACAGGTGTGCTTAACGATTCAGGCAGGAATCCCCATCCCCAGCGTTCCCGAGGATCGTGGCCCATGATAATCCCCATGGGAAACTCATTATGGTCGGCCATGTACGCGCCGAAAGCAACGCTGATGTTGCGCATGTCCGCCGCAGCCCGTGTGATCTTTGCCTTTGTCTGCGCGTTCAGGAAATTCGGCACAGCAATCGCGGCCAAAACACCAATAATCGCAACAACGATTAGAAGTTCGATCAACGTGAACGCATTCGTTTTTCGCATAAACGATCTCTCTACTGCTCGTTAGAAGGAAATTGCCGGTCCGGGAGTTCAACTCCTGGACCAGCGTGCCCCTTTGTTCCTCAAGCGCGCCCTTTCTTGCTCAAATCGCCGGCAACGACGGTATGGGGCTCGCGATGGGTTAATAGAGCGACCACGAGCCAATACTCGTTTCATCAATAATGGACCTCGATTCAAAGTCCTTTCCTGTCGCCTGCTCGCTCGGAACCGCGAGATACACGTCTAAACTGGGCGTTTCGTAAATCTCGTCCGCAAACCATCCGTTTTCAAACGCTGCCGGGACATCGCCGACGGCGTACGGTGAAAACACCCAGCCCCAGTGCCCGACCAGACCGGTGTCGGACGGGACGGGATTATCCGTCACCAGCAAATACTGCCCCGGCTCGAGAGGTGCATCCCACACGAGGTCGTTGCGGCCGTTGTCGGTGATGTTGTTGAACGTTTGCCGGGCGAGAACCTCTCCGGCGACGGAGGACTCATAGTCGCCTGTCC
The DNA here is from genome assembly GCA_964612675.1 of uncultured bacterium. Taxonomy (GTDB): domain Bacteria; phylum Hinthialibacterota; class Hinthialibacteria; order Hinthialibacterales; family JAKPRU01; genus CAZTDD01. The sequence goes on along the minus strand of CAZTDD010000026.1, from coordinate 15,509 downwards.
ATTCAAACAGTGTCATCCGATACCCGGCACCGGCACCGTTCCACGTTGGACTGAGAATACCGACACCGACGAACGGTTCAGTTGCCTCGAAATTCTGGGCCAGGCTTCCGGATCGATCGTCCGGCAGGCCGGGAAACTGGAAAGGTGTCCACGTACCGGATTGGTCTGGCCCACCGAACAGACGAACCCACGTAGCGCTGACTTCTTGAGCGGGTTCACCGTTAATATAGGCTTCCCCATCCGCATAGAGACTCTGATTTGAGAGCCAAACGCCGATTTGGCGATCGTCTGGGTTGAAGGGGTTGGTCGGCTCCGACGCTTCCCAGAAATAGACACCCGGTTCCAATGTTGTGTCGGCCACACATGGGAACCAATCGTTATCGTCCAGTTGTTCGAGAACCGAAACCGCCAACGGGTCCTGGTCGACGGTTGCCTGATACGAGCCCGCCCAGGACCACAAACGTATCGTCATACCCTTTTGTCCGTCGACCGACCATGTCGGGCCGTGAACCTCTACTCCTTCGAAAGGAGCAGTGGCGGCGAATCGTTGTCCAACATGTCTTCCACCCAACAGATCGATCGGCGAGTGGTCGTCTCCCTGCATTGTGTAGAATTCCTCGACCACGGTGAATGTACGTATGCTCACATAGCCGACGCGGACATCCAATGTTGGGGCTTCATAAACCAGGTCGAGATAATCCCCGTTTTGAAACGCGGCAGGGAAATCACCGGTGGCGAAGGAGGAGTTGACCCAGCCCCAGTGCCCCACGTTCCCTGTGTCGGATGGCACCGGTCCATCCGTTACAAGGAGATACTGCCCCGGCGGGGCTGGTTCGTCCCATGTCATGGTATTGACGGCGTTGTCGGCCAGGTCGGAGAACTCCTTCTCCATAATCGGAATGCCCTCGACGGAGGAGGCGTAGTCTCCTGTCCATTCGTAGAGCGCCATCCAGTAGCCTGCGCCCTGGCCGTTCCAGGTCGGGCTGCTGATGCCTACGCCCATGAAGGGCTCACTGACCTCGAACGATTGGGCCAGGCTGCCACTCCAGTCGTCGGGCAGACCGGGAAACGGGAATGGCGTCCAGGTGCCGGTTTGGCCCTGGGTCTGATCGAATAAAGCCCGCCACTTTATCTGCGTCTGCTGTGCGAAGACGGTTCCTGTTGTCATGGCTACCACAAGGATCATTGGCAAAACGGTCCGTAGGTTGTGGAAAAAGTGTGCGCAGCGTTTCATTGTTCCCATGGTTCTATGTTCCCTCCTGGCTGGATATGAACTTCTGCCGTTTGCAGCCTTCGCTATTGTGCCTTGTATTGTCGAACATTGTCAATTACGGAACGACAGGAATCTGGAGAAAATCGCAGTCACATCCCGTCGGCAGCGTCCTCCATTTGTGTTAGTCTTCCACGTACGTCGTGCTACTTCGTTATCGCTTCGACCTGAGAACCGTGCGGTTTTTATGGGCGACGAACAAACAAGAAGGGAGTCAGGGAGATATGCAAAGGCTAACAGTATTCCTTCTTGGGATTCTGATCGCAGGAACCGCAGTGATTGCAGTCGATGCAGCCGATGAGTGGGTTGTTGGTGAAAAATGGGTCTACGAACATGAAGGTCCGATGCCGTGGCGGCCTCCCGACCGGGAAATTGTCGGCAATCGAGTTCTGGAAGTAGTCTCGATTCAGGGAGAAGCAGAAGAGAAGCGCTGGTTGATACGAGACGAATGGGGGGAAAATGACGATCGCCCGGCGACGCTATACCTGAATAAGAGCGGTATGTGCGATCGAATCGAAGTCGGCGACACGACCGTACGTATAGAACCTGCGTACCCCGTATACAATATGAATTTGAAGCCCGGCGAGGAGAAGGAATTCGAGTCGCGCTTTATGATGGGAGAAGGGCGCACCTTTACCCAGAAAATCAAGGCGAAACGGGTGGACGACGTTACGCTGGAGGTCCCTGCGGGCAAGTTTGAGAATTGCATGCATGTCAAAAGAGATGAGACGATTTCGTTTGTCCGCGACGGTGGAGAAGGCACAGTCAAAGTCACGCGGGAGCATTGGTATCACCCAAAAGTCAGAGGAGCGGTAAAGGAAGTCTTTCGGTATTCCTTGGGTGAAGGCACAAGCCCTGTGGGCAAAAGCGTCCTGAAAGCGCACAGTAAAGAAGAGAAATAGGGTACCACGTTTTTGGGAGCCGACAGGCACGGATTGACAAACCGATCTTTGTGCAGAGGAATTGAGAGTGCGCGGCAGCACAACGACACAGACCGGAAGAATCTTGAAACACGAAGACACGAAAGAGCCGCGAAAGCACAGAAAAAGAACAAAGAGAAACAGGTCCAGGTGTTCAACTCCTGGACCAGCGGGAGGAAAACCTACGATCTGGAAGGCAGAGGCAGAACAGCACACAACCCTCTGAGAAAACGCTTCCGGGTAAGACAGAAATCCAATTGCAGGATTATCCTCGATGTCATTGAGTCGGGAGGGCGAAGCTCCTGCTGAGCCGAGTTTCGGATACTGTCCGGCTCGCCGGGAGGCTCGCCCTCCCAACAAAGTATGCTTTTCGGCTCGCCGGGAGGCTCGCCCTCCCAGCAGCGAACTCGCTACTTGCTCAACTCGATGACAGTAGGATTATCCCTCCCCCGGATGCAGCGTGTCAATAGGCTATTTCAGAAGACATAGGATATTTCAGAAGAGTTGCGGTGTAATGGATCGTTACCCGCGTGCGAAACGCACAAGAGGCGGGATTTCTTGTGTTTCACCCCAACGGGGTGAAGTACGATAGCCAGGGCAACGCCCCTGGAGAAAATTTGACCCGAATAGCCTTCCATCCGGACCATCCGGATTCAGATAGTATTCGGACGCCGATCGCCGGGGTACACTTCGCTTTCGATCCATCAATTCTCAATGTGCCTGGATCGTTTCGGTTACTACCTGCAGGTGGCTGATGTGTTGAAAATCTCTAGGATTGTGTGTTAGCAACGGCAGATCATGCCTTACGGCACAGGCCGCAATCCAGGCATCATGTAAAGAGATCGGCCTTCCGGCTCGCTTTCTCTGAACGGTGATCCTACCATAGGCGCGCGCGATCTCGTTATCGAAGGGAACGACAACGAAATTCTGGAGAGTCTCCTCCAACTGCTGCCTCTTATCTGCACCCCAGTTCGCGTTCTCCGCACCGTAATACAGCTCACCGACGGTGATAAACGATATGGCTGCGACGCGGCCCTGTACACGTTTTCCGTATGCCTCCGCAATCAGTCCGCCACGCATAAGGTAACTCACTACATTCGTATCGAGGATAATCCTGGAGACGCTCATGGGCGGCTTTCTCGCATCACGTCTTCCTGCCGGAGATCCCCGATGGTTTCTTCGAAACCGTCGTTAGGTTCTCCCGGCCAGGTTCCACTGAGTGACCCGACATCTTGAACAGGTCCCACTCCTTGCGCAGCGGCCAATTCCTCGATAGTCGGCGATTGCCAGAAGTCATGCGGAAATTGGCTGGAGTTTTCTTCCCGCGTTTCTCCCACCGAATCGCTTTGGAATGGCGACACACCGTACCGACGCAGAGTATGGACAAACTCCTCCTGACTCATTCCAGTCAGCTCCGCCGCTTTCGACTCGGAGAGTTTCCCCATCTCGAACCATTTCACAGCCGCTGCAATCCGCATCTCCCGAACGAACTCGTCCGCGTCTCCGGAAAACAGTGAGAACGCGCTCTCAGGTATGTCCAACAAGACTCTAATTGGCATGATCCTATTCCCTCCTTAGTCTTTGTCTATCATGAAACCGCGTCGGCAATGCACACACAATCCCCCGAAGAAAACTCGTTAAATTGAAAATCAACAATTAGGATTATCTATCGGGAGATAAAGGATGTCAATCAGCCCAGTTCCCATTGCGCCTGCGTCACCTCATACTTACCTATGTAGAAACTCTGACTGGTGACTTTAATATTCTGTGCATCACCCGTTCCAATTGCCAATTCCTCTTTCACACTCTCCCATGAGAGGTAATCCTCGCCGACAGCCTCCAGTTTTGCCTCTCTCAAGTCGCACAGGTCTTCCAATTCCTCCAGGCGCTCCGCCAATTCAGTGAACTGTTCGTAAGGCAAAACAACAAACATCTTCTTGCCGTCTTTTTCCAAAACCCTCGGAGTCAATTCCAGTTTTCTCATGGTCTGCCTCCATCAGCCCTTGGTATAAGTCTCGACGCAACGCAATCCTGTGAATAATGATAACGCTGTTCTCAACGTCAAATAGTACTCAATAGTCACCGATCCGTAATCGATACTCAAAGCTATAACGGGTCAACCGTTTGACGTTCCCACGAAGATCGGTTCCGAGTCCGTCGATTCCTTCAGCGATGACATCTCTATCCCTTGCGGGGATTGACTTCAGGTCTCTTTTCGCCCGGTTTGTTATTTTGACTGTATATGTCATCCGGCCTTTTTTCGAGTCGGTTTCCTTGCCTTTTCGTGTCTTCGTATCTCCTTTGTGCCTTCCTGTTTCACAACCTTTTCACTTCAACAGTTCCCAGCCCACGACCCCGCTCTGCGTGCTGACAAACCGGCCCATGATGTCCCTGTCCTGTGGATCTCGATTCGTTCCGCCTTCCTCCCACACGACAAAGAACTCACCGGCGGAATTTGCAGCGACTACCGGTAGCTTGGATTCGTCGTAATATTGTTCGTTATCCGGATCGGAGGTGTCGTCATCGCCGCTGTCGTAAATCAAAAACTTCTCGGCGGGCATCGATCCATCTCGATTCACCATGCGACCATTGATATCCGCAAATGCGAAACTGTTTACGTCATCGCCTTTCCAGACAACGAGATACACGCCCGCCTGCGGACTGTAATCGACATCTTGTCTCAGGGTGTATGGTGTGGATGCTTCGATGGGGATCGGCTCGCCGATCAGCGTTCCGTCAGTGCCAACGATCTGGCCGAACGTGTCCGTCGTGCGGGCTCCGCCGCTGTCGTCCGCCCAACTGAGCCGCTCATCCCAGATCACCAGGAACTGATCGTCATCGCTGTTGTACGCGACCCGAGGGGACTCTTCCGCGTTGGCCTGATCGCGCAGCAGGATCGGTTCATCGTGAAGCGGATTCCCGGCCTCATCCGTTAGGAAGCACGAGAGGTTCTCCGCTCCAGTATCTCGCGACCGACGGTCTTCGTACGCAACGATCCCGACGTCGCTGCCGGTGCTCCACGCAGTTGCCGGATTCGTTCCGCTGCCGAGATTCTGAATTAGATCGGTTACCGGTTCGCCATCGCTTGCCAAGAACATGTATGCCGCACTCTCGTTGGGCGTCAATCCGACAAACCACTCCTGTCCCGTGGGCTTATAGCTGATCGAAGCGACCCGTGCACGCGCCGCCGGATCGAAGAAGGTCGGTCCGGATGACTTTGCGATGAAGAAGTCCGTCCCCGCGCGTTTCCCGTTTGCCACGAGCTGACCGTAGACATCGATTGTGCTTGCCACACGGCAGATCACAATAAACTGGTCGGAATCGGGATTGTACGCGACTTCGGGCGCTTCGAGATCGACCGAATCGTCGACGAGAATCGGGAATACATCTCCCTTTGGTTCTCCGGTGGTTCCGTCCAGCATACGACCGTAGATGTCGTAGTTGTCGCTGTCGTCCACCTGTTCCCAGACAACGAGGAATTCGTTGCCTACGCTGCCGTACGCAATATCCGGAAACTGCTGAGGTCCCGCAGTATCCGTGACCACAACGACCGGCTCGAGCTGCTGGGCCGTGACCATCCCGGCGAGTACTATGACGATCCCACTACAAACGATAGCGCGTCTTGACATGTTCAGGTTCCTCCTGTGACGCAGAGCTTATGTACAAAGACAGCCGAATCCGGTCTCGGACTGTCCGATGCAATTGTCCGTCAAAACGAACGCGGCGTCCAGCACGCTTGACAAATTTCAAAAACAAGCCCCCTAACTTGACTCGATTCAGCCCGTTCGTTAGAGTATCGCCAGTAATCATGGAAACATCGGCCTTTCTTCCCCATAGTCTTTCTCTCGGCGCGGTCGTCGTTGTTGTATCCATACGTGCGTCCGCGACCGATGGGAGATAAAGGTCGAGCCAAGAGTCAATCCCAAAGGTCGCGGGCGAAAAGACGTCCGCGACCTTTTTCATTTATAGGGACGGAGGTTTATCCTCAAGTATTCAGAAGGCCGGAGGAATGATCATGGCAACCACGGAAACTGCTCAAGAACTGGATGCGAAGCGTGCGGCGCGCGGATGCGAGATTGTGATTGACGCCCTGGAAAAGGAAGGCGTCGAGGTGGTGTTCGGTTTTCCCGGAGGCGCCATCATCGACGTATTTGACCAGATCAACATGTCGAAGAAGATAAAGTTCATTCTTGTTCGTCACGAGCAGGGCGCGATGCACATGGCCGAGGGATATGCGCGTTCGACCGGGAAGGTTGGTGTGGTTCTCGTCACATCCGGCCCGGGAGCCACGAACACCGTGACCGGTTTGGCGAACGCGTACATGGACTCGACTCCTCTTGTGGTGATTTCGGGGCAGGTACCGACACCGCTGATCGGGAACGATGCGTTCCAAGAGGCGGATGTGGTCGGCATTACGCGTCCGGTTACAAAACACAACTACCTCGTCAAAACCACGGAGGAATTGGCGCCGATCATTAAGAATGCCTTTCATATTGCCCGGACGGGCAGACCGGGGCCGGTGGTGATCGATATTCCGAAAGATGTGCAGAAAGGCACGCTCGAAGATTATGAATACCCGGCGGAACCGGATCTTCCCGGTTATCACGTGCAGATGTCGGCGTCTCTCGACAAAGTACAAAAAGCGTGGGAGTTGATCAAAAACGGGAAGCGGCCGTTGGTTTATGCGGGTGGCGGTGTGATCAACTCGAATGCGGCGGACGATCTCTTTTTATTCGCTACCCGAGCTAATATTCCTGTGACCACCACGCTGATGGGATTGGGTGGGTTTCCGGAGAACCACGCGCTCTCAGTGCACATGCTTGGCATGCATGGGACAATCTATGCCAACAAGGCGATCCAAGCGTGCGATGTTCTGATTGCAGCCGGATCGCGATTCGACGACCGGGTGACGGGGAAAATCGACGAGTTCGCCCCACATGCGAAAGTTATCCATATGGACATCGATCCCTCGTCGATCAGCAAGAATGTGAAGGTGGATGTCGATCTTGTGGGCGATGTGAAGCATATCCTGGGAGATCTGAACAAGCTCGTGGAGCCGTGCGACACGGAAGAATGGGTCAAACAGGTTCAAGAATGGAAACGTCAACATCCGTTGGCGTACAACGGAATGGAAGGCGACGAAATCAAGCCTCAGTATCTGGTCGAGATGGTCAATAAACTGGCACCGGAGGACGCGATTGTGGCCAGCGAGGTCGGTCAACATCAGATGTGGACGGCTCAGTACTACACGTTCCGCTATCCTCGTACATTCTTGACGTCGGGCGGTCTCGGAACGATGGGATATGGGTTCCCGGCGGCGATCGGCGCTCAGGCGGGCAACCCCGGCCGTATGGTGATTGATATCGCGGGCGATGGGTCGCTTCAGATGACCATACAAGAGCTGGCGACTGCGGTTTACTACAATCTGCCGGTGAAAGTCGTGATTTCCAACAACGGCTGGCTGGGAATGGTGAGGCAGTGGCAGGATCTGTTCTACAAGAAGAATTACTCCGCAACGGAGCTGACGCGGCGGGCGTCGTCCCACGGTTCGTGGATGGACGCGGAGTATCTGCCGGACTTTGCCAAGCTGGCGGAGGCTTACGGGGCGTGGGGTAGACAAGTGAAAACACGATCCGAGCTCGAACCGGCATTGCAGGAGGCATTCAGTAACGATTCTCCCTGCCTGATCGATGTGTGGGTGGCTCGGGAAGAGAACGTATATCCGATGGTGCCCGCGGGCGCTTCACTAAACCAAATGCTGGAAGGCATGGCGTGATTTTGTCTGGAGGAAATCATGAGCAGCGCAAAAAACAACAAACAAGACATGCTTCGACATATCTTCTTCGTCCTGGTGGAGAATCGCTCGGGAGTCTTGGCCCGCGTGGCGGGGCTTTTCTCGGCCCGGGGATTCAATATCGAGAGCCTGACCGTTGCAGAGACTGACGATCCGCAGGTCTCTCGGATGACGATCGTTGTTTGCGGCGATGATCGAATTATGGACCAGGTACGTAAACAACTGGGGAAACTGATCGACGTTCACGAGGTCCATGATTTCTCGATCGAGACGCGCGACATCGTGGACCGCGAGTTGATATTGATCAAGGTAGCGATAAAGGACGGGAGAGAGCGTAACGAGATCCTACAAATTGCCGATGTCTATCGTGCGAAAATCGTCGATCTGTCCGAAGATTCAATGATTCTGAGAGGCACCGGCGCTGAAGGAAAAATCGAGGCTTTGCTGCGGTGTCTGGGTTCTTACGACGTTGTCGAGGTTGCCCGGTCCGGTCGCGTCGCGATGGCGCGTGGGCTTCGAAACGGTCAGGCGCAAACCGCTGAGCCCGTTCTAGAAGCAGTATGAGGCTGGCTGGCGTATGTTCTTCTTGAGGAGACCTTTATTTGCGCGAAGATCGTGAGTCTACAACCACCGGTATGCACGTTGTAAAGTAACGCGTATTCGACTACCGCTCTAGACGAGTGTAGCGAAACCGAGCATAGTTTTTCTAATATCGCTTCGAGGAGAAACAAGATGGCAACAATGTATTACGACAAGGACGCAGACCTGAATTTGTTGAAGGGAAAGACCATTGGGATCGTGGGGTACGGCAGCCAAGGCCACGCGCATGCGCAGAACCTTCGGGACAGCGGTCTCGACGTCATGGTAGCGGAAGTGCCGGGACCGAACTATGAGCTCGCCGTTTCGCACGGCTTTAAGCCGGTCTCCGCATCGGAACTGGCCAAGAAGGCGGCCGTGCTGACCATGGCGGTTCCCGACCAGGTTCAGGCGGCTGTGTACAAAGCGGAAATCGGCCCGAACCTCAAAAAAGGTCAGACGCTGCTTTTCGCCCATGGTTTCAACATCCATTTCGGGCAGATCGTGCCTCCGGACGATATCGATGTGATCATGGTCGCTCCGAAGGGACCGGGACATCTGCTCCGAAAAACCTATGTCGAAGGAAGTGGCGTGCCTTGTTTGATCGCCATCCACCAGGATGCCTCCGGCGACGCGAAGAAAACGGCGTTGGCGTACGCCAAAGGAGTCGGCGGAACACGCGCCGGTGTCATCGAGACGAGTTTCGAGGAAGAAACCGAAACCGATTTGTTCGGCGAGCAAGTTGTCCTGTGCGGGGGCATCAGCGCATTGATCAAAGCCGGCTTTGAGACGCTCGTCGAAGCGGGGTATCAGCCGGAGATGGCGTATTTCGAATGCCTGCACGAGACAAAACTGATCGTCGATTTGATTTATGAAGCGGGGATTTCAGGGATGCGTTATTCGGTCTCGGATACCGCCGAATACGGCGACCTTTCCCGTGGACCGCGTGTTATTACGGAAGAAACTCGCAAAGAGATGCGCAAGATCCTTGCCGAGATCCAGAACGGCGAGTTCGCCCGTGAGTGGATTCTCGAGAATCAGGCCAACCGGCCGGTATTCAACGCTCTCCGTGAGAAAGACCGTCGTTCGCTTCTAGAAAAAGTCGGGCGCGAACTCCGGGGCATGATGCCGTTTATCAAGCAGAAAGGATCCGCGCTTGGTGAAGCCAAGATGGATGAGAAATAGCGAGGGAAACTCACAACCCCGGATTCTGCGTTTGCCGCTATAATTGAGTGTCTCAAACACTGACAGCCATTGTTCTATTCGGTACGTTCGGGACCTTGCTTTTCTGCGAGGTCCCGATTGCCGTTTCTTTGGCATTGTCCGCCATACTCTGCCTCGTCATTTTCGACCCGGTTACTCCACTGACCGTTATTCCTCACACTATCCTCGGAGCCTACGATTCTTTTACTCTTCTTGCGGTTCCTTTGTTTCTGGTTGCAGGCCGTCTGCTTGGTGCCAGTGGACTTTCCGTCCGCCTGATCCGATTCATTGACCTTCTGATCCGAAACGTGCGCGGAGGGATGGGAATCGTTGCGGTTGTCGCATCGTTGCTATTCGCGGGAATCTCAGGTTCCGGGCCTGCGGATGTAGCCGCTTTGGGAATGCTCCTGTATCCGCCTCTGGTGGCTTCCGGTTACACCAATTCGACGGCCGCCGCCTTGCTGGCGGTCGGAGGCGGCATCGGGATCATTGTACCGCCGAGTATCGCGCTGATTTTGTACGGTGTGGTGGCTGAAGTATCGGTCAACAAATTGTTTTTTGCGGGGATTCTTCCCGGAATTCTGGTGAGTGGTGTTCTCATCATCGTCGTCATGTTCTGCGCCCCTGCGCGCGCGGGTCGCAAAGAAACAACGGCTCGGGAGTTGGTTCAGGCCGGTGTTGGTGCGCTGGGCGGTCTGATGGCGCCTTTGATCATCCTTGGGGGTATTTACCGAGGGATCTTCACAGCCACGGAATCCGCGGCGGCTGTTGTCATGTACATCCTTCTGCTCGAATGGGTCTGGTACCGGGAAATGAAATGGAGAGAGCTGGGGCGTGCCTTTTATGATGCAGCGAAAACCTCGGCCCAGGTACTGTTTCTTGTGGCGTGCGCGTCTCTCTTTTCGTTCGTTTTGCATTCATCCGGCCTTACGCAGAGTCTTGTGGATCTGACTCTATCCATTTCAGGGAACCGCTACGCGATTCTTCTGCTTGTCAATGCGGTTCTGCTGATCGCCGGCTGTTTCATCGATGCGATATCGTTGATCTACATCTTTGTACCCATCTTCTTGCCGGTCATTCGATCGTTGGGGATCGATCCGGTCCATTTTGGGGTGATGGTTGTGGTCAATCTGGCTATTGGCCAGAGCACACCGCCGGTTGGGGTAAACCTCTTCGTCGCCTCCTCGGTATGCGGTGTGCCGGTTGCAAGCGTGTCTTGGGCCGTGGTGAAGTTTATAGTCGCCGAGTTTTTGGCGCTTGTGGTTCTGGTTGTGTTTCCTCAGATCTCGCTTTTGTTGCCGCAAATTCTTGCGTAGAACGTCGCATTTATTGAGCAAATTGGTCTGCGGCTTGTTCGCGTGACAGCGCTATGGTACATTTAGGATCAGTGAACGAGACAGGTGTGCTTCATCGTTCTCGATGACAGGTAAAAGGAGGTTCCGGGTCCATGTCAGGGCACTCGAAGTGGAGCACTATTAAGCATAAGAAGGCGAAGATGGATGCGCAGCGTGGCAAGATCTTCACTAAGCTCATTAAGGAGATCACCATTGCCGCACGTGAAGGCGGCGGCGACCCGGACATGAATCCGCGTTTGCGTACCGCCATGGGCGCGGCGAAGAACGCCAATATGCCCGCCAAGAATATCGACAACGCGATCAAAAAGGGTACCGGCGAAATTGAAGGCGTCAGCTACGAAGAGGTCAGCTACGAAGGGTACGGCCCCGGAGGTGTCGCCGTGTTTGTTGAGGCGGTCACCGACAACAAAAACCGGACAACCGCCGAGATTCGGCACCTTTTCTCAAAATACGGTGGAAACCTCGGGGAATCGGGCTGCGTATCCTATCTCTTCAACCGGAAAGGGCTTATCACATTCAATCGATCCGCCGTCCAGGATGAAGATGCGATGATGGAAGCAGCTATTGAGGCTGGTGCGGAAGATGTCAAGGAAGAAGACGGCATTTTTGAGGTTGTTACTGAAGTGCCGGACTTTGAATCGGTCAAAGATGCCATAACCGGTCTGGGGATTACTCCCGAAATGGCGGAGATTACCATGATCCCGGCGAATACGATCCAGCTGGAAGGCAAGAATGCGGAAACGATGCTCAAGTTAATGGAGTATCTGGAAGAGCACGATGACGTGCAGAATGTTTACGCGAATTTTGATATACCGGATGAGGTAATGGCCGCCGTGACCGCGTAGGCGGTGGATGGGTGAATAAGGTGATGCGTTCCAGGTTCATTGATTTCGCGAGTTTTCAATACACGCGGTGTGGCCTTCGGGCGGAGCCCATTGCCGACACACTGAACGCTCATGCGAACGTTAATTTGAAAGACTTGCTGATTTTCTGAGTTACGCGTCCTGTTGTATGTTGATCTCGGTGACGGGCAGAAAAGGCGAGCAATAAATGCGGGACAAACGACCGGAGTTTCTCGGGCTGGAAAACCATCAAAAAGTCCATCGCATCTTGTCTCGATACGCGGGAGAGGTGGATCTCTCCTGGCTAAAGGAACCCGCAAATGAGATCTCGAAAAGATGGTTTCGCCTCGCTCAGCAGCACCTTCGGGCAGCCGAGCATCTGTCTGGCTCACGAAGGCAGTGGCGCTCTATGTTGTCTCGTTGCTATTACGCGATATACAACAGTTCAAAGAGTGTTCGCTATTGCAGCGAAGGCTGCGTCAAGGATAACCACCAGGAAGTAGGAGACCTGCCGAAGGATTTTCCCGAGCGGTCTCAATGGTCGAGTTTCGCAACGGATTTGCGGCGAGACCGGAACATAGCCGATTATGAGCCTTGGCATGACGTCCGGCGAAACATCATACATGAACCGGATGACGCCTTACGGCTGACGCGGCAGTTTCTTCGCCTTTGCCGTGATTATCTTAGGCAAAGAGGAGTGAGACTATGAATAATATCTCCGCTCTGCAGGAATCAGTTGAAGACATCCGTCGTGAATTCCTGGCACGCACGGGCATAAGAGATGTGGACACAGACGAGGAACGTGCCGGACCCGAGGTGTTTCTCCGTTTCCGAGTGGGGCGCGACGCTCCGATTTACAAACGTGCACTCGCTGAGATAAATGACCGCTTGCCGATGGATCATCCGTATCGAGGAAGGCTGAGTCTCGAGGTTGAGAAGGTGCCAAACGTCATCTCTTCAATGGAGGTTCAGTTACTTCGATCTCTCATCTCACGAACGCTTCGGATAACCAGCGATGCCCTCGATAGGGGAGTGTCGGTGGAGTTCGTGCCTTTTCGTGCTGGAGAGGAACAAAAGGTTATTCAACCTGTCAACCACGCGATCTTAGGTCGACGCGGGGTCGGGAAATCAAGTTTGATTTTGACGGCGTATCGCAAAGTGATTCAAAACAATGATCTCCCTATCTGGCTTGATTTGCAGCCTTACAAGGGTAGAGACGACGCAGTCGCGATATCAGAAGTCCTGGCCGAGATTTTTGGCGAGTGTATAGATTCTTTTGAAAGGAATGGTACTGAGGCCCCACTTGAGTTCGTCCATGGTCACAGGGAAGTCACAGACCTGATGAACTCTTCTCCGTCGAGACTTTCCGTGGCAACGATTCGCAAACTTGTGCCGGAGCTCAAGAGGCTTGTGCGAGGATTCACCCGGAGAACAGGCAGAAATCTCTTCGTTTTTCTGGACGATGCGCACCTTCTGGACTCTGCATTGCAGCCCCAGATGTTCGAGTTGCTGCACTCTATCTTGAAAGGAACAGGGGGATGCCTGAAAATCGCCGGCGTCAAGAATTTCATTTGTCTATATCAACCCGCACAGCGAATGGGGTTGCAGCAGCCCGGCGACGTTCAGCACATTTATTTGGACCTAACACTTGTCGATCCGGCTTCGGCTCGCGAGCACCTTGTTTCCGTTCTGAAGCAGTTTTTGAAAGAGTGCGGGTTCTCCAGAACGAACCAAATTATGCATGACCGGGCGATTGATCGGTTGGTGTGGTGTTCAGCGGGCGTCCCTCGAGATTTCCTCCAGCTATTCGAACGGTCGGTGGGATTTGCCATCCAGCATAGGAGAAAACGCGTTGGAATAGAAGAAGTGAACATGGCTGTGGGAGAGTTTGGAGAAGAAAAATCTGCTGAACTCGAACAAGATGCTTCCGAGGACGGTGAATCATTGCGCTTTGCTTTGGACAAATTGAAGAGACTGGTCCTCGATGATCACAAATGGAACTCTTTTCTTGTTCGTCAGGACCCAAGACACCCTGGGTACAGACTCCTTCAGAAATTGGTTGATCTACGACTCGTCCACTTGATTCACCCTAGTATTAACCCCGGCAAAATCGGTGAGACGCATGAAGCGTACCTGCTAGATTATTCGTTCTATACGGGGGTACGACGGCGACGTGGTCTCGAAGAGATCAAGATAGAGGCTGAGAAACCCCCGACCTATACAACTCTACGGAAGCTCCCAAAGGTGCGACTGGACGAGTTTGTCCCGGAATCATGATCTCTCTTTAGGGCCGTCATTAGTTCAGAAAGTTGATGCGGAGTTCTCGTTCTCACGGCACGATAATCCGGCTCGGTTTCTCTTCCTCTTCGGGAGGCTCGGGAGGTGTGCCGCCCTGCTGCTGGAGCAACGAGACATATCCCATCCGTAACTCATGCAGAATCTGTTCGAGGAGCGTTTCCTCCTCTTGTGTCAGATTGCCCTTGGTTTTCTCTTGGATCATCTCCAACATCGAAATTGTGTGTTGGACTGACCGAAGATCGATTTCCTGCTTGTTGGTCATCGGGTTGGGGATCAACCCGAGTCCGACCATCGCGGAACCCGATATCATAGAAATGAAATCCTGGAACGTTACTTTTTGACTTTCATCGGGCATGCTCTGTATGACCTCCTAATGATGAATGTGAACGATCGTAATTTTGGTATCCGAAGGCCGGCGCTTCAAGGGGAAGGTCGCCTTACAGAACGCCTTCCCGCATGAGCTGAAGGGTATGCTCCATATGGGCGATCTGTCCGGGTAATTCTCGCAGTATCCGTTCGGCTTTCAGCCGTTCCGCCGGAAGACCGTATTTCCCCCTTTTGCCGCGAATGAGAGGTTCTTCCTTTTTGATCGACGCGAGCTGTTGCTTTGTTTCCTCAATTCTCTGGATTAGCTCCCGTTGTCGCTCATCCTCAGGAGGCTTCTCTGTTGGTGACGATTTCCGGGGAGCCGTCGGAACGCCACCCCTCATCAGAAGCGGCTGGGGTTCGTTCGGGTGCGACGGTGGGGACATGTCGGGAGTGCGCTCAGAGAGTTCGGATAGCATCAGCAGGAGCTGCGGGATCTTAGACGGAGGAGGTTTCGAGCGATCTCTCTTCTGGCTGGGTTTGTCCTCTTGTGCGGTCACGGCGAAGGCGGCGAAGACTCCCTCTTGATCGTTATGATACATCTCGCGCAGCTCTTCCACCATCTTGCGCACTTCGGGATTTCGTAACGTTTCTTCTTCGGCTTTGCGAAGGTGCAGGTTCAGAAGAGCTTCCGATTTCTTTCGACTCAGTGGGTCTTTTGCCATACGCACATTGTAACGTTTGTTGAAAACAAAGTAACCCCAAAACTTAGCGTCGTCGCAAAAAGTGTGGGATACGGATTTCAACCCCCTCCTACACCTCCCCCGGTCTCGGGGGAGGAAAAAAACGAGCGTGTCTGCAGCGTTTTCTCCCCCAATCTCGACGAGGTTGCAAAAAGTCTGGGATACGGATTTCAACCCCCTCCTAACCTCCCCCGATCTTCGG
>CAZTDD010000025.1:0-60332 GCA_964612675.1 uncultured bacterium | reverse complement strand
GGGAGGTTAGGAGGGGGTTGAAATCCGTTTTTCCGACTTTTTGCGACGCCGTCAAATACTGATTGTGATTGTTATTCGCTGTTTGGAGAAGTGTTTCCCTCCAAAGGAGAACGCTTGTATAGTCACTATGAATCGAGTCGCTCTGGTTTATTGTGCAAATGGAGGCCGATTGTGGTTGAGCCATCGCAACCCGTCGAACAGCGAGACGGCCGGAGTCTTCTGTCGGCCAGGTTCGGGGTGTTGGTTATCTTCGCTCTCGCTCTGACGGTACGTCTCGTAGGGTTGTACTCTCTCTCTGGGAGTGTCTTCTGGGATGTCTCTCTTCGCGAGGGGACGGATATTGCCTCGTTCGACAAACAGGCGCTGACTATTCTGGAAGGAGATTATCTGCTCGGCGACGGCACTTTTCATCAGTCTCCGCTCTACACCTATTTCCTGGCAGCGGTTTATACGATCGCGGGCCACCGATATGCCGCACCGCTGGCCGTGCAATGCGTTTGCGGCGCACTCACGGCTGTCATGTTGTTCTGGATTGGTCGCGATCTGATCGGCGATCTTGGTGGTTGGGTCGCCGGAGTTTTCGGCGCTCTGTACCAGATGTTCATTTTCTATGATTTGATTTTGCTGAGGTCTTCGCTACTTGTTTCTCTCAGCACGGGGATTCTCTTCCTCTCGGTTCTTTCGAAGCGGTGGCACGGGAAGCGGTATTGGTTTCTGTGCGGGGTGGTCTGTGGAATCGCGTTCTTGCTCAAGCCGACAACGATCTTCTTCCCGATTGTACTGCTCAGTGCCGCTTATTTCTGGGCCGGTTTGTGTGGGCGCAGGCTTGTCATGGCTTGTCTGCTTCTGATCGCCGGCTTGGTCGTGTCCGTCGCGCCTTTGGTTTTCCGCAATCTCTCAGTCGGTGTTTCTCCGCTCGATATGGGGGCGATTGCCCGGCGGACTTTTGTCGGCGCGAATGTAGCCGAGGCGTCGGGGTATAGCTGGGATACGTCCAGTGAAGGCGACCGAATTCTCAAGGAAACCCAAGGTTCCTTTCTTGAACTCGCAGAAAAGACATTTGCCACGCATCCTGACGTTGGCTCGGTTTTTCGGCTTCAACTGCGTAAAATCAAGGCTTTGGTCAATTCTTATGAGTTTCCAAACAACTTGAGCATCTATGTCTATCAAGAGGAAATCCCCTTCTTTGCATTGCCTTTTCCTTCCTATCGATTGATTATCGGCCTCGGTGTTGTTGGACTGATCCTCGCTATCCTGCGCAGTCTCCGGTGGTGGCCGGTTTATGTTCATCTGGTGTGTTGGATCGCAGTAACCGTACCCTTCTATGTCTTGTCGCGGTTCAGGCAGCCGCTCGTTCCGATTCTGATACTCTTTGGGGCCTTCATGATTTGTGAATCGATGGACATGGTCCGCAGGAGATGGTGGCCGGGTGTTGTTTTTGTGTTGGTGGCCGTAACTCTTCTCATCTGGTTGAACAGTCCCATGCAGAGTTGTCTCTTGCGGGGTGTGGATGTCTACGAATGGGCACGAATTCATGGACAGCTCGGACACTATGAACGCTCTGCGGAGATTCTAAACGAGGGAACCGATACGTTTGCCCGTTTGGCGGACAAGCATCCTGACGATTACGAACCTGTTCTCAAGCAGTATCATCTGTTGGCTTTGACAGACAGAGTCGGACTGGCGGACATCTCTCCGCAGATGTTTCAGAAGTTGGAGGACGAAGTCCTTCGACGCGACCCACCGGATTTTGTTCGGCATTGGCTTGAGTCAATACGGTACGTGGACTGATGAGCGGATGCCCCGGCCGCTGAGAAAAGGATAGGAGCTGGATAATGTTGGTTTTGGGAATCGACACCTCGACGAGGACAACCGCGGTCGGCCTGTGGGATGAAGACGGCCTTGTCGCTGAGATATCCGGAAAGGCCCACGTTGAACACAGCGAACGGCTGTTGGTCCAGATTGACAGGCTGTTCGAATTCGGCGGACGCGGATTCGATGAGCTGGGGGGAATTGGCGCGGTAGTCGGCCCGGGGTCGTTTACCGGGCTGCGCGTCGGGATCGCCACCGCCCAGGGCCTTGCGGAAAGCCGCGGAATTCCTACTGTGGGGCTCTCGTCCTTGGAAGTAATTGCGTACGGCCCGGCGGGTTGCTCGAAAGCCAGTCCCATATGCTCGCTGCTTGTCGCTCGCAGGGGATATATCTACGCCGCTTTATATCAAGAAGACGGTGGCCCTATGTCGGTCATCCAACCACCGGTTACCTGCGAACCGGAAGAAATCATCCCGTGGATTGAGAAACCGACTGTTTTTGTCGGACAAGGTTATCCCCCCCACAGGGAGTTCTTTCGTGAGATTCTTGGTGACCGGATCATTGAGCCCTCCGATCCGTATCACCGGCCGTCCGGTCGCGCGGTGTCCTGGTTGGCATATCGAGATCTGACATCGGGGCGGGGGCGCGATCCAGCGCGGTTGCTGCCGGAGTATCTGGGGCCGTCGACTGCAGAAATCAACTGGGAGAAACGTCAGGCCAAATTGAAAGGCTCCTGATTCTTCTATTCGACTTCAGGATCCTCGTGTATCCGCGCGAGGAGTTTCGGTTTTGTTTCCACTTCATCGAGGGGGAGCATATCGATTCGCGACTCTTTCAACACAAAGGCACAATTTGAAATAGGCTGGTCGACTCGGTGGTTGATTCGACTCATACGAATTTCCGTTCCGGGCCAAATCGTGCCGGGACAACGAATCGAATGGTCCGCACTTCGCATTCTGCCAAGTTTACGCTCCAGGTCGTTGACCTGTCTTCGAAGCAATTCCGCCTGTCCGCGCATGCCCCATTCCGTTCGAACTGCGGTCATCAGCATCTGTTCTTTATCGGGGGGCAGGCTTCCCTGTTTCTCTTTGATTTCCTTCAAGACAGTTGCCAGCGAGCGGGCCTTCGCCAGTTGCTCGTCCTTCGAATCCAATTCGGCTTTGATCTTCGTTTTGTGATCGGCCAATTCCGACAATTCCTGACCGACGACGAGCACTGTTCCGACCTCATTCTTTGAGCCGATTTCATCGGCTCGGATTTGCGTTTCCGCCTCGAGTTTCCCACCTAGAACACGGCCGTTTCCGCCATGTGAGTTGATCAATCTGGCCGCCTTGAGGTCGGATTGGACTACCGGTCCAAAAGAATAGATGCCATCACCCGCTATGATTTGTACGTGCCTGGCCGACCGCAGAAAGATATGTCCGCCCGCTTCGATTTGACCTTTCCGACCGCCTTCCACAGACCCGATAATCAGAACGCACCCGTTCGCTCGCACTTCGGCGGCTTCGACGGCTCCCCAGATGATGATATCGCCTTCGGCACGGACGACCGCATCGGAGAGAATACTCCCCAAGACCACGAGAGTTCCGTCGACATTTTTCTCTCCCTCTCCGGGGCACACGTCTCCCTCGTGGAGATTCGCGTTCACGACTCTGTAGGTCGTTCCATCGTACGAGATCACTCCCTCGCGTTCCGCGAGTAAGTCCAGTTTGTTGGCGGACAACATGGTGCCTTTACCGGGCGCAATCAAATCGTCCTTCGGATCCGGAGCCGGCAACGTGTCGCCAAATACATTTTGTCCGTCTTCTCCGCTCTGGCCCGGAATCTGTCGCAAAATCGCCTTCTCTTGGTTGATAGAAAAGAGTTGTACTGCGTCTCGTGCGAAGGTCTTCTCGTTCTGAGTATTCCGGAGTTTCTTGTAGATCTTCACGTAATCGTAGAAGACTTTGATCGTAGGAAATTTTCCTTCGGTAGGTGGGCTCCCTTCAGCGATCACCACCGGTTCCCCGAATGTCGAGTTCCGAAACACACCGTGCAGAGCGGTCGGTTTGATTCCACAAGTGAGACCGTGTGCGTCAAGGAACCGCATCACGCGATCCACTGTCCAATTCGGTCCCGATTTAGGATCGATCATCATTGTCGCCGAGAGACCGTCCTGGGCGATGGTCAGTTTCAGGCCACCCTCCTCGACGGTGTCCCCGGCTTTGAGTGTCTTTTGTTCCGCCATAGATTCCTGCCCCCGAATCCGCCATGGATTCTCCCACTGTACAACCCATGCTTCCACCGGGCTGCCGGTCAATATTACTTTTTTATCTATCGCATAAACGTAGGCTTACGCATTCTACTTCGTGAAGCAAACCCTACCCCCTATTCCGAAGCCCCCGCCTGACTATCAGAACTCTCTGCTGTCGATCCTGTCAACTGATAAACTCGCGCCCACAACGGATGAATAGTATCTTTGATATACCCGGAGACGAACTCCGCGGTCTTCTGTGTTTCAAAGAGAGTGTCGACCGTTGCCCAGGTGCCTGGTATACGAATTGACACTTCTCGTGGCTCATCTGTCAAATTCACAGTTAGAATCAAGCCTCGATTCCCCTGAACATACGCCAATGCTTCGACATCGGTTCCGCCTTGCTGGATGCCGATTCGTGTTCGTTCCCCGTACAGCATGAAAGGCCGGATTTCTTCCAGCTGCCGGGCGACCTCCGTAATCCACTCCCAGCGTTCCTCAAAATCGACCATTCTCGTGAGGTCGTCGTAGTTATCATACAAGATACCCTTCGCTCCTTGAATCACAGTGTGGTAGGTCATATAGCGGATTTCTCGTCGAGTAGGAGCCTGGCTGCGTGCGAAGTCACCCGATGAGGTAGTACCGGTTGGCCGATTCGTAGAAAAGGCAGATACCGGAACGACGGCCCATGATTGTTTGTGTCTGCGCGCTGACGCGATTGTCCTGCGTATCGATCTTCCCGCCTCTTGAGGATCTTCCGGAGAAAGCAAGGGACGGATTCCAAAGACATCCGTACAGTCGAAGAAATAGGGGATGCGATCCGTTCCGGTCTGAATCAGAAGGGAAGGATGGCCCATGTCCAACTGACGGAGCATTCGGTAGTTGGACAGAACGTCCCCCCTCTCGGCGGGTTGAGGTTCTTCGGCAACGTTCCATGCAAGAATCGCGGGATGCGATTTCCAAGTGGTGACATGCTCACGCAGAATATCAGGATCGAGCTGACGCGAATCCCCCGTTTTGCCGGTGGACGATTCGTCCGCTCGACTCCCCAGAGAGTAGATGATTTTCAGATCTTTCGAGTTTGCCGTGTCGAGGTAAGTCTTTATCTCCGTATCGGTCTTCTGACCCATAGTACGTGAAACGATGCAGTTAAACGGACCGCCGGAGAGACTTTCCAGAATTTTCGGATCGGCGGAAGCACACCATCCCAGCGGGAAGTAAGGCGCTTGATCGACTAACAGCTGCGTCCCGTCTTCTATGTACACCGGCAACGCCGTGACTTCGTCCTGGCTCAGTCTGACAACAGGAATGGAATCACGTGCATACGGTTCGTTATCCGCTGTAACGCGAACCCGAAATTCCGCCGGTCCCTCTGGGATCCCTCGTGCCCTTACCACCACACCGCTTACGCCTGGTTCGACTTCCCGCGATATGGCCCCGATCGGATTCGACGTCGCAGCGCTGATTAAATCCGAATCCAGCCGAAAAGTCCTGGGATCGCCCTCGGGCGCATTCAGGTAAACCGCCGCACGGAGAGCATAAACCGGCGGGACCAGAAGGTGGTCGTATCGAGGCACCCGAAATCCGATCTGCAGGGGTGGGGGAACATCCACCGGCATGCTAAGACGATAAAGGTTCTTGCCGGACTCTTCATCGGTGACGTTCAACGTGACTGTCTGTTTGGGATCGTGTCTGGTGATTTCATAGCTGCCGCGAAGAAAGGTCGACCGCATTTGGGCGACCTGCCGAACGACCGGGGACGGAGCTGCCGATTCATCGACAAAGGCCGAGAGACCGACAACCGACTCCGTTCTGGAGAGGTTTCGTACACAAACAGTGACGGGATTACCCTGCCCGACGCCTTCGCAAGCGGGGCGGACCTGCGACACGAGAATCTCGGAGGTCGGTCCGAGGACCATTCGCGCGAAATTGGCTGGGTCATCGAACGGTTGCTCCGGGTTGTGCCAGTACAGGTCATCTCCGCCGCCCGGACGTCGGCAGCCTCGAGCACGATGGATATTCACGCCCCATAAGTTTTTCGCCTGTAGGATGTCCAGCCCGAATACACGTAGCGGAATCGAGAGTTCCGCGCTGAGTGTCGTTCTTTCGGAGATGACAGCGGTCTCGCAAAGCGACTCCGGGTTGGGAACACGATGCGGCTCAATCAAAATCGCACCGGTCGCGTTCATAAGCAAAGAGAAGTAGGTCGCTTGGGGTGACGGGTAGTTGAGGAGATCGAAGGTGAAATCGAGCCGGTCATCGTGCCGGATGCCTTCGAGATTCTCCTGTGTCGCCGTCGTTCGTATGAACTCCGGTTCCGGATCGACCAGCAAGGCCCCGATATAGAGGTTCTCGTCATCGCACAGGAATTTCACAATCGTTCTGACATTGATCAACCTCCCCTCTCTGTTACGAAAACGGGAGGCGCTCTCCGCTTCCTGCCATGCCTCGTCAGTGAGCTCCCCGTCGATGACCGGCGGGGTAGCCGTGTAACGTGCTTCAATGTGAGCCTTAATATCCGCTGCGGGTTCCACCGCCGGGATCTGGGACATGGCCGTAAGCAAAACGACAAAGATTGTGGACATCGGTAACCTCCAAACAAACATTCCCTCGATTGTAGCCTTACCCTCTGGATAACGGCCAGTGCTACAGGCATCTTCCTATCATAACGAACAAATCTGACATCTTGAAAAACCACAGTCAGTTCGCTATCGTTCTACTCACAGGTGTATAATGAGAAGGAATGTATGTAAAAGAAGCGCGCGAGATGCGCGGACGGAGGTTGCAATGCGAATGGTCCGATGGCTTCTCCTACTCGTCGTCGCGGTTGGCTTCACGGTCGGCTGCTCGACGGCCAAAACCAAGAAGACTGTGGCCGTTGATGACAAGGCCATCTGTACGGAAATCGAACAGAAACTTCTCGCAGAAACCGGCCCGGCAGGCCCGTTCTCGATCGACATCGACTCGTATCGAGGTACGGTAACTTTGGACGGAAATGTGGCTTCGGAAGATCAAAAGGCCGTGGTTCTCGAAATTGTTCGCAGCACACCGGGCGTCGAGCAGGTTCATAGCTATCTTGAGACCTCAAATTGAGGTTGATGAGTTGTCTCGATGAAGGGAACACGGAGAGTCAGATCGGCGCCTTGGTTTGTATGGCTTACCGAATCGTAACGGTGAGCTGTCTTCGGAAGTCGGTTTCTTTTCCCCGTAGAGCGTCCATTCGCAGTCAATCTCCCGGTTCTCGGACCTTGCTCCCAGATTCAATGCCTCGGAGAAATCAGGTCTATTTATGCAACCCTACGGCCTGCTGTATCCGGACGGACATCGCCCCGTAAGTACCTCTGGACCCTAGGAATAGAATTCCTTGTTGGAGCGCTTTATACTCAGTTTAGCGACCCGGGGCCGGAGATGCAGAAAGCTGTAGACATAAAGTTCATTGGTGGGAGGTCGAGAATTGTTCAATCGAGGCATTCCCGCGCGTTAAAGAGACAGAATCGTCCGTGCAGTCTCGATTTCCTATCGATCCGGCCGTTGCGTTGGAGATGTGACGATGAGCGTAGATGACATCGAACACTGGATAAACGATACGCTTCCGCAAATACTGGCGGTGCTGTTCCTGCTGGCGATTCTTTATGCGCTGATAAAAATTCTCCTCAACTTGCTTGCGCGGACTCGCCGGGAAAGCGGGAAGCTGAAAATGACCAAAGCACAACGTGACGCCGAGCATGAAGCCATGGAGAAACTCTCGTTTGCCCAACGACTCCTCATGGAGAGCGACGAAAACGTCGAAGAAGCACAGAAGCTGCGGGACGAAGTCGTCCACACCCGGCTCCCGAAACATCGGATGTACATCGCCGGATCGGATCCGAACAGCTTACTCAACGACGTTGACGACCGTATACGCCTCGCCCGGATGCGGCTGTACCGGAAGCAGTACTACGATCCCACCGCAGAAGCAGGGCCGGACGAACCAGCGGAGTCGGACGAGGCGGACATCATAAAGGAATGAGTCCCATTTCTCACCCCTTCGCAAGGGCAAGTACCTTGTCGACCAATGCTTCGATTCCTTTCGCCACATCTTTGATCGAGGGCCCCAGCATGTACGCCGGAGTGCTCACGATGTTAAGGTTCTCATCGGTCACCGCCTGGTCGACGGGGCAATCCTGGTGGGTGGCTCCCATAGACTCCAGCGCTTTTGCGGTCTGTTGATCGGTACCGATGGTCAACACCGGTCTCTTAGAGCCCAGTACAGCAGCGATTATCGCCGGAGCGATACAGATCGCACCGATCGGTTTTTTCGCATCGGACACCTCCGACACCAAACGCCGGACATCGGGCTGTACGCGGCACGAGGGACCGTCCACCGCGAACGTGCATAGATTCTTGGCGGCCCCGAATCCGCCGGGAAGGATCAACGCGTCCAATTCGTCCGCTTTCACTGCGGCGGCGTCCCGGATTTCTCCGCGTGCAATCCGAGCGGCTTCGGTCAATACATTCCGTGTCTCCCCTTTGGCTTCATCATTCGTCAGATGATTGATTACATGCATCTGGTCGGCATTCGGCGCCATACACAAGATCTCTGCGCCTGCCCGGTCCAGGGCGAGGAGAGTCACTACCGATTCATGAATCTCTGCGCCGTCCATTACGCCGCATCCCGAAAGCAAAACACCTACTCGTACCATTGCTGTCCTCCTTGCTGTTACGTCCTTTTCTTAGAATCCATTTTTCTCCACATGACGGATAGGAAGTCAACGGCCCTCGCGCCCCCTGGTATCGATCAGCCGGCGGCTGGCAACCTTCGAGAGGTTTTCCGCAAAGAAGGTATTCTCACGGAATATGGCCAGAAATCGATCCTTTGAAAGCTGGAGCAGTTCCGTGGGCTCCAAAGCGCGAACCGTAGCGGTGGTCGGCCGTCCGAGCACAAGAGAAATCTCCCCGAAGTATTCGCCCGGTCCGAGTCGAGCCAGTTCTTCCTCAGAGGCTTCGTCGCGTCGATGCATTACTTGACAGAGTCCTTTCTGAATCACATAAAAGGCCTCACCGGGCTGTCCCTCTTCAATGACAGTGTCGCCGGCCTTCACCCGAACAGGTTCGAACCAGGACGCAATCTTGCTGAGGAGTGCCGGCGGCAGGCGACGAAACAGGGCGATTCCGCGCAGCATATTCACGCGGGCCACCGAAACCTCGATACTCTCAGAGAGCGTGGAAACCTCTGTAAGATGGGTCCGGAAGTCCTGCCGGCCCAACACAAACAGATCCAGTGGGGTTTGCGCGACAACGGTGGCCGTTCTGGGGACATCCTGCAATAGCGCAACCTCGCCGAAGTAGTCGGTATCCGCCAGGTGCGCTACCGTTCGCCGCTGACCCCATTCGTCCTCGACTTCAACGGAGGCCGTGCCATTCGCGATAACATAGAATTCACTGCCCGGAGTGCCCTGCGCGATAACTTGCGCGCCTTCGGGCACCTTGCGCCTCCGGAAAAGCGAAGCGACTTCTTTGCGATGGCCTTCATCAAGGCCGGAGAACAAGGGCAGCTTAACGAGAAGTTGTTGCGGATCCACCGCTTCTTCCTGGTCCCGGTCCACTGTCGCGGCAACCGTCGGAAGATGCTGAACGAGTACTTCCCGCTCCATCCAATAGATTCGATGAAGGGCATCCGAGATCAGATCGGGAAACAGGTTCCGTCCGATCAACCGGCGAACCCGATGAAACAGCTTCTGGCACTCGTTATCGAGCCGTACCGCCATCGCAGATATTTCCTCAGTCTCTTCAACACTGCTTTCTGCATCGATACGTTCTCCCCACGTTCGCTCCATTCCACGCAAGAAACCTTCCCCCAGGTGGACTGAAAGAGCATGTCGCAATAAAGTTCTCATATTCTGAAAAGCGGCCCGTAGACGTTCGAGATCGCTGTGAGCCCGCCGTCGAGTTCCTGCGGGGAATACTCCGGGCACTTTGGCCAATAAATGCCGGAAGCCGAAAGACGTATTGAGCCAGAGTACGGAACTCAGTAAAACCATCAAAACCTGAAAATGAGCCGTTGGCTGTACGCCGCCGTTTCCTTTCACACCCATCAGAAAGGCAAGAACACTAAATCCGAGGGAAACCCAGATCGGAGCAAGCGAACCGGTGCGTCCACGAGTCGACATATTCAGGACGAGGAAAAGAACCAGAAGACCCAACACAAGCGGACTGGTGAGAATCACTCCCACAAGGGCTACCACACAAACAAGCCCAAGCAGAATTCTGTCCGCCGCGAGATTGGCAATCCGGTATCGAATCGGAACCAGTGCGGCCGCCGTGAGAACGAGGGCTCCCAGTCTCAACAGCTCCGGCGCGTCCCCCGTTGCCAACCCCGCCGGAATGAATGAGGAACCCCACAGAGCTGCGGCGACGGTCAATCCCCACACGGGAAGATGCCATATCGACCCGGTTAATCGCACTACGGCCGAACAGAAAAAAGCGATAGATCCAACATAAACTAGAGGAATCACGATCCGGAGAAGTAAACTATGAACATCCCCCGTCACCCACCAGACAACCAGTGACGATGCCGCCAACACGGGGATGTTGACAAGAACCTTGTGGCTCTCTCCCGTTGGATACAGATGCATCCAAACCCAGTGAGCCATCTTCCACAATGCAAAGAAGATACTGCCCAAAACGAAGGCCAGAATACCTGCCGCGGCGATAACCAACACGATCAACGCCACAATCAGCGCTGTCTGGCTTTCTTCAAATAAAGCTTCCGATAACAAGAGCGGTAACTCGGACCGAAAGATCACCGAGGCCAGCTTGACCGCGGCAATGACCCACACACATGTGTAAAAAGCGAAAAAGAGAAGAATTTTGCCGTGGACGGTTTCCTCTTTGTGTTTACCGAAGAAATGAACCAGTTCGCGGCCCAAGTATTGAAACGAGAGTTTCCTCAAGTGTTCGACATGCAGATAGGCGCAAAGCGACCGATAGGCCCGCGTCGGAAGCACGGGAGAAAGCGAGATGAAGCAGAGCAACAACGAAACCACCGCAAGCTGCCGGAGTGCATCGACAATGAAGGACGACGAGGCGCTCCAGGTCAACAGGATGGCAATTCCCGCCATGCCGAGGTAGGCTGCTGTTCTCGCCACCAAAAGACGGGTGAAAGTTCCAGGAGCCAGCGAGACCGGGTCTTCCGTTTCCACACGTATAGAGGGCCAACCAAACCGCAGGCGAAGGAGAACCTGGCGTATCTTCAAACCGAGACTCGGAACGCCCAATGCGAAGAACATTTCTGCGATAATCGGAAGTACGAGTACCCACAAGGCGAGACCGACAAGTCCCAGAAGCACTGAATCTCCGATGCGGAGTTCGGTGTATTCCCCCTCGCCGAAAAGGACGAACAATCGATAACAGGCAACCAATCCCAATGCACAACATAAATAGATCGTGTTCGTCGATAAAATCAATTTCCCCCAGGAACGCCCCACGCGGCTAAAAAACGATGCCGGCCCCGCGAGGTTCCATTCCGCATGAAGCAAACCGGTAAGCACACGGCGCATCTCACGATCGACTCGGTCCGCATCGTCGTCCGATGTCGAATGCCCATTCTTCCACGCCACGAAGCCCTTCTTTTCAAGGTCGTTCAAGAGACTTTCGATATCCACCGGAGAACCGCCTTTTTCAAACGATTCCGCCAGTAGATCGCGGACTGTCTTCTCGCCGTCGATCTCTTCCCAGATGAGCTTGGCTTCGTCGGTAAGGGTCGTCGTTAACGCGGTGGAAGGATGAGTCAGCAGCCATTGGGCTTCCGTCCATGGACGGTCTTTCAAATCCGTGGGTTCATTGCTGACGGTACGTTCGGGAACTCGGTCGAAAAAATCAAACGTTTGCTCAGACATTCACGCCCCCTGGTTGAAAATTCCTGAAATGGTGTACTCAGTGTTGCGGCCGCGAAAAGTATCTCTCGAAAATGAAACACTACCTGTACCGGACGCCGGGACTGCGAGGAGACGACTGAACCGGGGGTCGGCGTCCGTGAGGATACTCCACAGTAAGGTCGTCCCGGCTTAAAGGTTTCTTATCGGCGCCCAAACACCGTATCTCCACGTTCGGCTTGAGCAGCCAGTAAGGACTCATCCACGGATCGGTACAAACGATTTCGGTGGGACTCTCGAATTCTTCCTTGAAAAACCGAGGCAGTTCATGCTCCTGCGGATAGCGACTGTTGGCGATATAAAATTCTGTGAATTTATCGTGGATCATCTTCATCTCCGCCGTGGCTGCGTTAATCGAGACCATGTCGGTTATCCCTTCAAAGACATCCTGAAACACAGTCGACGACGCGTAGGTTCCACCGGCGAGAATTAAAACAGACGTGAGCGCTTTACCAAACATACTTTACTCCTCCACATGCAAGACGTTCCGGCCCCCCGGAGACTGAGATATGATACAACAAAATCATTTCAAGATCAGTATCTATCTTAAAGTGTTGCGACTTTCTTGTCACCATATGACACAAACAAAATAAAATCAACTGCTTAGCGAGTTCGTATCTGGGCTTTCTCGATCATGTCTGAGCGAAAATCCATCTTTGCCCGTCCCCATCTCAAAGAGACCGGTGTGGTTATTCTTACGGCGGTGGCTGCTCGGCTGATTTGGGCTCTGTTCTATTGGGGGAGTTCACCTACAGCCGGAATCCTTCAAAATGACGCCTGGTCGCATTTTCAATTGGCCCGCGACGCCTATCTGGCCGATACATGGATAATCGGAGACGGCCCGTACTACCAGCCTCCATTCTATGCATACTGCCTGCTGTTCCTTCATCACCTCGGAATTCATGAACCGGCGTCCGTTATCGCCATCCAGAGTGTTGTCGGAATATTGTGGGGAGTACTGACGCTGTGGCTGGCCCGTCAGCTGCTCCCCGTCGGTTGGGCTGTGGCTTCGGCGTTATTCCTCGTGTGCGCCGGACCGCCCATCTTGTATGAGCACTCGCTGCTTCCCACAGCCACGGCAGCGATGCTTCACCTGCTGGGGATTGCCGGGCTGGCACTCTGGTGGAAGGAAGGGCGCTGCAAATGGCTCGTGGCCGGAGGAGCGTTCAGCGGTCTCGCGTGTATTACCCGGCCCCATTTCCTGGCGGCTGCGGTTCTCCAGGGTGCTTGGCTAATCTACGCAGCTCTCAAGCAAAAGCCCCGCTCATGGCGAGTGGTTGCACAACCGCTGATTGTCTATTCCATCTTCGCTGCGCTGGGACCGCTCGCGACTCTGACGTACAACACGATGGTAGCCGGCGATCCAGTCTTAATCAGCGCAAACGGTGGGGTCACGTTCTGTATGGGCACAGGGCCGCAGGCCGTGGGCTACCTCGCACCGGTCCCCGGCCTGGCGGTGGAAATCGAGAATCAACGAACCGACAGCATCCGGTTGGCGTCTGAAAACGCGGGCAAACCGCTCAGTCCGAGCGAAGCCTCGGCGTGGTGGTACCGGCAAGGTATCGCCTGGATGATCGAACACCCGTGGAAATCCATGGTACTTCTTGCCAGGAAACTCCTTCTGATACCCAATTTGCGCTCAGCGGGTGTGGACACATCCTACAGCTTCGAGGCGTCATGCGTTCCGATGCTATTGGCCTTCAAAATCCCGCTCGCCGTGGTTTTGGTTGTGGGTTTCAGCGCCGTTTTCTCGCTGTATCGGGTAGACCGGCCTCTTGTTTTGCTGCTTTTCACCTCCATCATGACGTATCTCGCTGTGTCCGTCCTGTTCTATGTATCCGAGCGGTTTCGAACAGCTGCTCTCCCTGCGCTGGCCGTTCTGGGTGCGGCCTGGGTGCGGAGTATATGGCGAGGAGAAATGCGCGTCCGGCGGTATCTCCCGGCGTTGACTGTTACTGTTATCTTGGTTTTCGCACCCGCCGAGTGGTGGCTGGGTATGCCTCGCGGTACATTGGACCGAACATTCCATGGTCTGGCCTGGTACAATTTAGGCGCGGTTGCAGAACGAAACCAACACGTAGGAAAAGCTGAGGTCTATTACCGAAACGCTCTCGAAATCAATCCCGCGCTCGGCATCGCTCACAAGAATCTCGGAGTTTTGCTTGCAAAGGAGGACCGGACCGGAGAAGCGGAAACACATATGAGAAGAGCATGCGATCTTCTTCCGGGTGACGCGGAAGCTCGGCGCAATCTCGACATCCTTCTGCAAGGCTCAGTTCCGTCCGATCTGGAGTAACCGGGGTTATGACCGGGATTCGGTATACGACAATTCGATTTTTCTTTATCCTTTATAGCGGCTGTTGTCGCAAGAATCCCACATTGGAGATACGGAAATGACACGTGTTCATTTAGCATACGGCGATGGGAAACTCGGGGTGGAGGTACCGGACAAGAACCTGCTCTCGGTCGCTCATATGGGGGGCGTTGAACCCTTGGCGGAACCGTTGAAAACAATTCAGGAAAGTCTGGCCGACCCTATCGGAACGCCTGCGCTTGCGGAGATCGCGAAAGGTCGTTCTTCGGCGTGCGTGGTGATTTCCGATATCACGCGGCCCGTTCCGAATTCGCTCATTTTGCCGCCGATCCTGGAAACGATCGAGCGCGCAGGAGTTCCCCGCGACAAGATCACCATCCTAATCGCGACCGGAATTCACCGGCCGAATCTCGGTGAAGAACTCGATGAACTGGTCGGACCGGAAATCCCAAAGAAGTATCGAGTTGTCAATCACTACTCCGAGCAACCCGAGGATCACCGCCATCTGGGCGACGTCGATGGAATACCGATTTACATCAACCAGACCTATCTGGACGCCGATCTCAAGGTTCTAACGGGTCTCGTGGAACTGCATCTCATGGCCGGGTATTCGGGAGGGCGGAAATCGGTCCTGCCGGGGATCGCTTCGCTGGAGACCATGAAACGGATGCATGGATACCGTATGATTCAGCAGGACGGAACTGCAAATGGACGCCTGGACGACAATCCGTTCCACCACGCGGCGGTGAAAGTGGCGAAAATGGCGGGAGCCGATTTTATCCTGAATGTCACGCTCGACGAAGCCAGACAAGTGACCGGCGTATACGCGGGCGATATCGAGGAGGCACACCGGGCGGCGAAAGATTTCGTGGCGTCGTACGCGCTCACGGAAGTGCCTGAATTGGCGGACGTCGTTCTGACCTGTGGCGGCGGTATTCCGCTCGACAATACCTTGTATCAAACCTTCAAAGCCGTGGCCGGTTGTCTGGGAGCCGTGAAGGAAGGCGGCACAATAGTCATTGCCGCAAAGAACGCACAGGGTTGGGGGAGTGCGGAGTTCACGGAAATGCTTCAGAGTCTGAGCGATTACGAAGACTTTTATCGTCGGGTTGAAGGTCCGGATTATGTGCAGAAAGACCAATGGATGATCCAGGAACTATGTAACGGTCTTCGCCGATGCAACTTGCTCTATTACACCGAGGGACTCACTCCTGACGAAGTGCGCGCCGCCCTCATGACGCCGGTCTCTTCTGTGCAGGAAGGGATTGAAACCGCCTTGGGCCAACATGGACCGAACGCCAAGATCCTCGTTATTCCCGAGGGACCGTACGTGATCCCTCATTTGAAGGACCCGGTTCAGGGACTCTATTCCTGGCGTAACGCAGCATGACGGAAGCGATGGGAGTATGAATAGAATCAACGGGTTTTCCCTTGAATTCTTATGACACGTGAGCGATATACGACATGTAGAGACACGCGACGGGGACAAATCCTTACTTTGTGAGAACGGGCGGGGAGGTGAGTATGACCGGTTTTGAACCGGATTACGACGATGACCGAGATTCGATCCTGATTCGGGGAATGCGTGCCAGCGATCTGCCTCGCGGCGTCGAGTTGAGCCGTACGGTCGGCTGGAACCAGCAGGATCATGACTGGCAGCGGTTTCTCGCATTGGGCCGGCAAGGCTGTTTTGTCGCGGAACATGAGGGCCGCGTTATAGGCACCGTAACAACGATCAATTACCAGAACCGTTTCGGCTGGGTTGGGATGGTGATTGTCGATCCCGCTATGCGGCGACGGGGTATCGGTACAAAACTCCTGATGTACGGTATTGAGTACTTAGAGCGAATCGGGGTCGAAACAGTCAAACTGGATGCTACCCCGCAGGGAAAACTCGTTTACGATCAAATAGGGTTTGAAGATGAATACGGGGCCGCGCGCTGGGAATGCGTTGTCCCTCCGCTAACCCCTTCGACTCGAGCCGAACGTCTGGAGACCCGCGATATCCAGGAAATCAACGATCTGGATTCTCCCATATTCGGTGCTGACAGAAAGCAGGTTATTGCATTGTATATGGAGCATTATCCGGAACGCTGCTTCGTACTCCACTCGGGCGGCGAGGTTCTGGGATATTTGTGCGGTCGCCCGGGACATGACGCCGAACATATCGGCCCCTGGGTGGCACGGAACCGCGAAGTCGCAGAGACTCTCTTTCTCACCCGATTGGAGCAGTGTTCGGACCAGAGAGTTTTTGTTGACACCGTGGATCCCTGCCCGGAGAGCCAAGATATTCTTAAGAAGGTCGGTTTTGCCGTTCAACGTCCATTCATCCGCATGTATCGAGGACCGAATAATCATCCCGGCAAACCCGAGTACGTTTATGGGTTGTCGGGGCCGGAACTCGGGTGAACTCGCCGCGTCGCTCTAATGTCTCGTTCCGTGCAGCCTTCACGCCGTTGACCCTACCCATTCTCGACAACTCTGCTTCAAGAAAACACCATCGGGTACAAAGGAGAACGAAACTGTTATAGTCTTGCACGACACGTACAGGCAAGCCTAATGGCGAATGTGGGTTTGAATATGTCCGAAGGGCAAGAACATACGTATCACGCCCCTCCTCGAGGTCCTCGCCCGCCTCGCGCGTCTCTCCAACCGCGAGGCAAGACACCCTATATACTCGGGTTGATCCTGCTGTTCGCGGCGGTTCTCCGCACGGTGTATCTCCTGGAGGCCCCCCCGGGTTTTTTTCAGGACGAGGCGGCGACCGGGTATGATGCATACTGCCTGAGCCTTACCGGAATGAATCGGCACGGACAATTTCTTCCGATCTTTTTCCATTCCTTCGGCGATTATGAGGAAGGGCTTCATCGCTACATTATTGTCCCGTTTATCTGGTTTTTCGGTCTATCGATCTGGAGCGTGCGTCTGGTTTCCGCCTTGCTGGGTGTAGGGGTCGTGGCCGTCACATTTCTCCTGGGCAGGCAGCTGTACGGCAACACAGGCGGCCTTGCCGCTGCCGCGATTTCTGCGGTTACTCCATGGCAGGTCCATCTCTCTCGAGTCGGCGTGCGCGATATTTTACTTCCCTTGCTATTTGGCTTGGGGACGTTTTGTGTCCTGCAGGCGTGTCAACGCTTCGCCCATCGCGAGAGAACGCTTTACTGGGGCTCCCTCCTGCTTGCGGGCGCTGCTCTTTGGGCGTTGACATTTTATACGTACACGGTCGCCAGAGTGTTTGTTCCTTTGATGGTTCTGGGGGTTGTCTTCATTTATCGCGACACATTTAGGGAATTGTGGCGAAATCACAAAACCGTCCTTTTGTCATTCTGCGGTGTTTTTCTCGTTGTCAGTCTGCCGCTCGTTATTGAGCATATCGTGCATCCCGAACGGATGAATGCTCGACTGAACGTTATTACCGTCGATCAGGCAGGTACATCCCTTTTTTCTCTCACCAATCTGGTGCGGGCGGCGGGCGACTATTTGCCTCACTATTCGCCTGTACATTTGTTTGTACGAGGCGACCCCAATCCGTTCCTTTACATGGGTGGCGGACTCATCCTGATTTCGTTCGCACCGCTTGTATTACTGGGGCTTTGGATGTGTATCGCCGCGTGGCGATCGCGTGAGGCACGACTCATTCTTTTGTGGCTCCTTGTTTATCCAATACCGGACTGTCTCACGCCCGGTGGTCCGCATGCTCATCGCTGTGTTACCGCCATACCGGTCTATGCCATCATCTCCGGGGCGGGATTCCTTGTACTGGTCAGCTGGATACGAAGCCCGTGGTCGCTTCTCCGAGTCGCCGGTTCGACGGTCTGTTTTGTCGTCGCAGTCGGAACCGCGTGGGCATTTCCTCGTCAGGCGTACGCCTATGTGAGTGAAATCCCGCAGCAAACGTATGCGTTCTATTACGACGGACTCGAACAAGCGGTGGAAGCGCTGCGCGAAGTGGAGAAACAAAGGCCGCTGACGGTCATGACCGATACGATCAACCAGTCTCATATCTTTTATCTCTTCCACACCGCCTATCCGCCCGGTCGTTTCTATGCGGATCGTCGGGCGTTGGGCATGGAGCCCGACGATGAATGGCTCTATGTCACAGAGTTCAATCGATACCGTTTTGTCGATCCCGAGCTGGATACACCCCCGAATTCCGTTGTGTTGGCGACGGCACTCGAAACGGGGTTTGTAACGCCTTTGGCGACCGTGGCGTCACGATCCGGTACGGATTGGACCATCCTGGATGGAACCGACATTGTCCGCGATGCATGGATGGAGAACGGTCGCCGGATTCTCAGACTCCGAAGATGTTCGGTCAGCCGCTCGCGGGTCGGTCCCGCCGAGGCCTTTCAGGTCCGGTTTATGTGGCGTTGTCTCGAAAAACCCAAAGCCGACGTGACAGTGATAATGCGCTTAGAAGGGGCCGATTACTCATGGAACGAGGACCATAAATGGTGGCATGGCGACCTGCCCGCGAATGAACAACCGCGAGGCCGAATTATGCCGTGGGGACAAAGAGTATTTGTTCCCGCCGAGGCGCCGAAAGGCGTTTACGCCATCTTGATTGGTGTAAAAAGCGATAGCGGTCCATTACTAACCCGAGGAGACGATCGCTATTTCCAGGAGGTCGGGACGGTCGAGATCGGCGATCCGCCTCCCGAATTGGCGGGTGAATTCATTGCCGCCTGGATCGATCAGGATGTCGAATGCCTGGCTCTGGAGAGCGTGAAAGCGTCCCACGAATCCGTCGCCCCTGGAGGAAAACTCGCACTCACATTCAATTGGCGATGCCTTAAACCGCCGGAGGAGAAACTGCGGGTCATTGTTCATCTGGTGTCCGGAGAAAAGCGCCTTGTGTTCGATCATGATTTCCTGGATAACGACGACGATCCCGAGACTATGAATCCCGGAGACACCTACACGGAGACGAAGACCATTCAAATCCCGGAAGATGCGTCCCCCGGAGACTATGTACTGCAAATCGGGCTGTGGAATCCGAGATGGTACTATGATCTTCTCACGCGGGACGGCACCGCGCGGATACAAACATTGACTGTCAATATCCGCGCGAAATGATCCGGGATCACCTGGTATCGACAATCTTCAAGATCTGGTCGAGCCGTTTCGCGTACGTGTGGTCGGCGAGAACCCGTTCTTTGCCCGCCCGAATTATCGGTTCCCGTTTCTCGGGGTAAGCGAGGAATTCCTCAACCTTTGCCCGAAGATCTTCCAGCGAATGATAAAACACCATCTCGGTAGTCGGTTCGAACCAGCGATCGGCGTCGGTCACCCAATCCGTCAGCAGGAAGCTGTCTTG
Source organism: uncultured bacterium (assembly GCA_964612675.1). Taxonomy (GTDB): domain Bacteria; phylum Hinthialibacterota; class Hinthialibacteria; order Hinthialibacterales; family JAKPRU01; genus CAZTDD01. The sequence continues at coordinate 40,743 of CAZTDD010000025.1, read as the reverse complement.
AAGCGGAACATCGTAATCGCGCATATTCAAACTGGCGAGCGCGTGAATGCTGTGGATGTTCAGATTGATCGTTGACGATCTCATCAACGACGGGAATTCCGTTCGGTGGTCCAGCGGTCCACAAAAACTTGTCCGCAAAGGACTTTTCTCAGGGAGCACCGATAGCCACTCCTCCGATCCGTAAAGGCTCAATCCAAACGGCGATAGAGATTCAAGAACCCGGATGCGATGGCGGGCATTCGCTTCGACATATAAGTAATAATCGACATGGATTTTCTCTCGCAAACGATCCATTCCGACGGAGGAAGGAGGCGGACATCGACGGAGGATCTCTTCAAACGTTTCCTTCATGCAGCTCAGTTTTTCTTCCACGATCCCATCCAGATAGGCTCTTTCCTCCGCAGTGAGCGTGCTTTTGAGTGCGCTCTGATCCTTGACCTGCCCGACAAACGAGAGAGGAGTTCGGTACTGTTCAAGCGGTTCGCCGGGCGGCTGTATATCCGCCGCATAGGGAAGTACATGGACCGCTTTCGCCCCGCATTTCTGAAGAAAAGGCACGTATGTTTCGTCCCACACACAAACATGATCGTGGTCGGTGAAATAAAATTCCGGATGGTCATGCCAGAAATTAATAGGGCTGTCGACATACCAAACCAGCCGTGGCAGAGGGATCTCATGTGCCCATTTCTCGGGAAAAAGCACGCTCGACGGGAGATTGATTTGTACGATGAGATCCGGATCGAAGGCGGCCAGGTCGTGGAACTGAAACCACGGGGGGTAGTAGGCGTCGCTTTGAATAGGGAGCATTCGACCGGTCATCCCGCGTTCCTGTATGGCATCAAGCAGACCGGAAAGAATATGCGGTATGGCACGCTCGGCGGGGTTGTACCAGGTCCATACCTTCTTGCAGGGTTCCGCATCCGGACCATAACTTCGTTGTCGGAGTTTGCGGTGATGATCGTACGGTGTCTGTTTTGCTTGGTTCCATTGGCGCTGAATCTCACCGGCAAGCGCCACATAACGGTCCTTCTCGGACGGATCTCGCACGGGATAGCCGAACAGCAAGGCAGGTTTGTTGCAGGAGGTAAGCCGGTGGATACAACACAGGTTGTTCCATTGTCTCTCCCAATCCTCTCCCACGCACAAGAACACCATGCCCGACCCAAGAAGCGGGCGCCAGTCGAAAAGGGCGAGTGCGGCCACAAAGAGAGCGGGGTCTCTCTCGAAGATTACAATACCGCGTGAGTACTCAAATTTCCCTACCTGTTTGGGAAATCGTTCGAAAATCTCTGCGACCACATATCCAAGACCGAATCCGAGAAAACAGAAGAGATCGTTTTCTTTATTCGAGAAGGCGTTAACAGCAAGATCCACCAGCCCGCGGGTTTCGGCCGCCACGGGATCTTGACCATGGATCCAGGTCCGCCCGGACCGGCAGCGATAGAGATGGCCGCCGAGGGCCTGGACCTCGACAGCGCTGTCTTCGAGCCGGTTGATGCATCTCTCGAAAATATCCGGGAATCGTGTTCGTAGTTCTTCGAGGTTTCGGTCGAGTATCGACCCGGACACATCGGAGACTGTCAACCAATCACTACAATGAGGCATCCTCTGAACCTCCATCCGGCCATGAGATGGGATTGTACAACCTTAATCTGCATTTGCCGACGGACGCATGCAACCGAATTTCACACCTAACGAGAGTATCATAAAAGCGGAACCCGATATCCGATCAATTCCCGGCTTGACCAGACAGTTTTCAGACCACTTGAAGCATTATTTTATGCATAATCTCCAATATCGCCACAGGAACAAATTCCAGGGAAAATCCTCAAATGTTTGATGTTTTTAACATAATTCTGATTGACAAGACATTTTCGCTCAAGTATACTCTCTCTTACTTGAGATGGTTGAGTTTTGAAATAGGTGGTTATTGACTTTCAGAAAGTCCTACAAAGTGCAACCTTTTATTGAACTGCAGATTCCGAACGCACCTTTTCGGGGCGTGCGGGAGGTATTGAGCGTATTCTGAGTGTCTAGATTTGCGATCGTGTCGGACCGACCATGGTTTCCGGTGCGAAATCTAGTGCCCATGATGCGATCCGCGTGTCTGTGGGTCGCGATGGAGAGCAAGGTGGAAAAACTCGCGCATGGTGTTGGGGTAACGAGTAAGAATACGCCTACAGGCGGACTGAACGAAACGGGACGCAAACCGGGCATATTAGTTGTCGACGACGAACCGAGCATTCGGCGGTTCTGCCGAGCTGCGGCCGTACATCGCGGTTACTGGGCTCATACCGTATCCAGTGCCGAGGAATGCGTTGAGTATCTGGAATCCGGTGGACAAGACATCGGTCTCATTTTCTTGGATGTTCATCTTCCGTGTAAAAGTGGGTTGGACATTCTCGGCGAGATTCGAACGCTGTGTCCGTCGGTCACTGTGGTTATGATGAGCGGTCTGGGGGACGAGGGCGTCCAATTCGCTGCCCAGCGGGGGGATATCGCCGGCTTCATGCCGAAACCTTTCGCGTTGTCCGATGTGGCGAGATATATCGAGTCGTCACTACCACAGAGGCCGTCGACGGCTACCTAGGTCTGACCGCCGACATGGTCCACTGGTTCAAACCGGACTCGAAGTAGTGTAGCCTCCGGCGGGCAAAAGAAACGAAGCATCAGATTGGGGCTTGTACCCATCCCCGGACTTACGAATACTGTGGTGTCGGCAATTCGCGTGAAACCGCGCGCCATACTCCTTGGCACCGGACATCGCGTAACAAGCGCGCCCAGCAAAGGAACGCGAATCTGCCCGCCGTGTGTATGCCCGCATAACAGCAGAGCCGCACGCCGTCTCGTCACCTCTTCGTAGACTTCAGGCGAGTGGGACAGCACAAACACCGTTTCCTTTTCGTCCACGTCTGAGAACGCCGTTTCGACATCATCGCAGCCCATAAACGGATCGTCGATTCCGACAATTCGTATCGGGAATCCGTCGCATTCGATTCCACATGAGGCATTCGAGAGAATTCGAACGCCGATTTCCTCCAGGGCCGATCGGACAATTCGGACGTCGCGGAATCGTTTCGCGTTGTAGCGTTCCAAGAATGGATGTACGAGAGGATCGAGGGACCGGTAGCGGTAATAATCGTGGTTCCCGAACACAGCGAACGTGCCACGTCTTCCCTGGATTCCGGCTAACCCATCGCACAAAAGAGCAAGATCGACCGGTTCGTCAAGAAAATCGCCCGTATGGACAACAAGATCCGCTTTCACACCATGGAGAGATTTTAAGAAAGCAAGAAGCCGACGACGCTTCGGAATGAAATGCAAATCGGTGATATGCAAAATCGTCAGCTCTTTTGGTCCCGGAAATGGGAGAGTGATTTCTCGCTCACGAAGCCGATATCCATAGGGCTCAACAAAGAACATCCAGTAAAGACCGGCTGAGACCACACCCAGAACGATGAGTCCTATCCATTCCAACGTCTGTTTGCTCCTTCACTCGAGACAATCAACAGAGGCTGAGTTTGAGTGTCTTGGGCGGCTCGTTCAAGCGTTCCCGGCGAAAGCACCGGCAAGGCAGTTGCGGATACGTGCAATTGCGGGATAAGATCAAGAGTCGAGAACACCCGTGGTCGAAGGAGAAGAATACCCAGTGAATACAGAAACCAATCGTCGAACATTTCTCAAGACGTCCGCTGTAGCAGCTGCAACCGGCCTCTCCGGACTGGAAGGTCTCGCTCGTTCTACTGAGAAACGAAACAAACCGAACGTTTTGTTCCTGATCAGTGACGATCACGCCGCGTATGTGTGCGGCGCGTATGGCAACCAGAAAGCGAGAACACCCAATCTCGATGGGTTTGCCGAGACCGGGGTTCGATTCACGAACGCTTATTGCAACTCGCCGATGTGTACGCCATCCCGCCAGTCATTCATCACCGGCAAAGTCCCCCATTCCGTGGGTGTGACCATGCTGCGGTCGGCCCTCCCGGAACAGGCATTGACTATCGGCGAACTGCTCAAAGAACACGGCTACAGTACAGCCGCGATCGGAAAGATGCATTTTAATAGTAATCTTAAACATGGATTCGACCATCGGCTCGATCACCGGGAACATCGGCAGTATCTACAGGAGAATCCGCCACGTCCTGTTCCCGATGATGTTCCTGTGTTGCCCCGCTGGCGTCCGTTCCGGGATCCGGCCAGTGTGTGGCTGAATGGGATGTACTATCCGTATGGGGCGTATGATGAAGATATGGCCGGAACCTGGTTTGCACGTGAGGCGCAGAAATTTTTGCGTGACCACGTCGACGAACCGTTCTTCCTCGTCGCCAGTTTCTATGAGCCCCATTCCCCGTTCCGGTTTCCCATCGAATACAGCGGAATGTTCGACCCGGACAGCTTCGATCCCCCCGAGCCCGGCCCGGAGGACGCCTGGCAGATGCCGGAGATTTTCCGCGACCTCACCCGTTCCGAGAAACAGGGAATTACCGCCTCCTATTACACCTCGACCGCGTTCATGGACAAGAACGTGGGACTGGTTCTCGATACCTTGAAAGAAACCGGGCTGGATGAGAATACACTGGTCATTTATCTCGGCGATCACGGATACAATCTCGGACACCATGGACGGTTCGAGAAACACTGTTCGTACGACGAGGCGGTACGCGCGCCGCTGATGATTCGGCTGCCCGGCAGCAACAGAAGAAACGTGGCTTCCGATGCGCTGGTCGAGTTTATCGATGTCTTCCCGACCATCGCGGATGTGTGCGGAATCGAGATTCCCGAAGACGTGGAGGGCCGGAGTCTTCTACCCGTGGTGGAAGGCAAGACCGACGAACACAGAGAGTATGCGTTTAGCGAGTATTATCCCAATGAAGAGGCGATGGTCTGTTCCAAACGATTCAAGTATGTCTTCATGCGGGGGAAACGCATACGCCCGGACGGCTACAAAACTGGCCTGTCGCCGCGCGGACGAACCGAACGGCTTTTCGATCTTGTGAACGATCCGAATGAAATGAACAATCTCGCATATGAGGCGGAGTATGAGGACGTTGTGAATCGGTTGAAACAGGAACTCTTAAGACGCTTGGAGCACAACTCCCCGTACCGTGAAACGCTCCCACCCGGCTTGTCGATTGAAGAAAAACTGGAGCATTATTTGAATACAAGGGGGAAGAAGTTTTGAGGGAGTTCCTTTCTGTTTCCGTGTTATCCGTGCTACTTCCGTGCGATCTGTGATTCAGTGAGCCGGCAATTTGCATTGATTGCCACCGATAGCCGTGGAACAGCGTTCAACAGCAACCCAGGACGGGCTTATCCAACGTCCATCCTCGAAAGCATATCCGGCCTCGTGGAGCACATCATTCATCGTTCCCAGTTCCGCAGCGGTAACGAGAAAAAGATGCACGGCTTCGTCCAACGCCTTTTTCGCTTCCTGCGGCGTCGCCCCAGAGCTCATCACATCTAGCGGCATAGCATGTGCGATAAACTGATTGGATTCCTGCCAAATCTGGACCGTGTATTCGATATTCACTGCGTTGTCCATCTTGGTCTCCTCAATACAGCATCCTATAGCCCTCTTCACCGCTGTGCCCCCGCTTTTGCTTTTCTTCCCGCGTCAACCGGGAACCTCTTCAAAAGCCAATCAACTCTATCCTACATGGAACCCACTGTACCTGTAAATCATATGCGAGCTCACACTTGCGCCTGTCTTCAAGTGAACTGCTGGACCGGGGGGGGAGAATTCAAGTGCAGGACCAACACCTGACACGGGTGGACCCGACTGCTCGAATTCGTTCGGTCGACTGCAATCGGGGCGACGCAGGAGCAAGAGGATGACCGAGTGATACCACAGGGTGCCACCCCCAACTCCGCTTGGGGGTGCGTCGATCAAAACATTCACGGGTGCCATGCCAGAAGCGAGAGGCTGAGGACTTCTATTTCACAAACACCTCCTTGTACCCTTCCGGAACAGGCACGAGTTATCTCATAAACTGCAAGGACTCCCCACAAGAGAACTAAGAAAATATAGAAGATCATATGAGCACGGTGGACCGGGAGGACTTTATGGAGTGGATTGCCTTCCATGGCATTTCTTCCGGCAGTGAAAACACCTCTCAAGCGGTCCGTTTTCTCAAGTCTTTTATCTATCCCCCGCAGAGTGTCTAAATAGGCACTGTTGTAACGTGTTGTCGAGGCTTCAGTCGCCAGCCCCATAAGGGCAACAAAAACAGAAAGAAGACTGATCGCAGCACCTGCCATGTGCATGTCATCAGATAGGAGAATTCCCTCGCTAAAACCGAACGTGAGAACTGCAGCATTGTAATACCCAACAAACTGGAGGATTTTGTAGCGGCAATCAATCCAATATCGGACGATTCTGCCACCTTCCTCATACTTCAGCTCAACCCACGATAGATTTTCGGTTTTTCCCATATTATTGCTGCTCAACCATCGTTCTTGCCAAAGATTGAGTCGATTCATGCATGCAGCTTATGGAATTTGACACTAACTGGATAATGCTAGCAGACACAGAGAGGCAAAGTATAGCCGGATACGAGAAATAGGCGACGCGTCGCTTTGAGTTCGCCCTGCTGTGAGCGGGTGGACACACGGATCATTCATGCCGCAGCGCGACAATGGGGTCCAAATTCGCTGCGCGGACGGCGGGATATAACCCAAAAGCGACCCCAACAAAAACACTGATTCCTACCGACAATACCAGGCTTTGAATGGTCACCACGGTCGGCATTTGAGCGAAGCGCGTGATCAGATCCGGGATCAATATCCCCAGCGCGATCCCCACAATTCCTCCGGTAATGGACAAGACAATCGTTTCGATTAGGAATTGCTGGACAATCTGTTTTCGCTTGGCACCGATGGCTCGCCGAACGCCGATCTCCCGCGTACGTTCCGTCACCGCCGCCAGCATGATGTTCATGATGCCAATCCCTCCCACCAACAAACTGATTCCCGCGATCGACCCCAACACAATGTTAAACGTTCGTTTTGTCTGCCGGGCCTGTCTGAGTAACGCCAAAGGAACATTGACTTGGTAATCCTCCGTGTTGTGGAAATATTCGAGAAGATATTGAATCCCGGCAGCGGTTTTCTCGACATTGTCGAGACGATCCACCTGCACGATGATTTGATGCAGCTCGACCTTTTCGCGTATCCGCGCTCCCGCAGCCCGCTTGATATTCACGTCGCCGAATCGGTTGCGAGCGACGATCATCGGAATGTACGCGTCAATCTGCTGATCCGGAGTTTGGACATTGCTTCCCTGGCCGCCCTCGCTTCCGACAATCCCGATCACTTCGAAACACACACCGCCGATACGAATATTTTCGCCAATGGTCTCTTTCGTCGCCAATAAACGTCTGGCTCCGTACTCCGTCAAAACCACCACTCGGGAGTGTGTATCCGAATCGTGTTCCGTCAGGGTACGGCCTGCGACAAGTGGGCGCCTCACCAACTGGAACCATTCCGAAATCACCCCCAGAACGCGAATATCCATTGTGCGGGGACCGAGTTGCCCTTCATTTCGCACGATTTTGACCGGGACTGTTTGCGTAACGTGAGAAAAGCTCTCTTTGATGCGAAGGTGGTCGTCGTATTTCAGACCGTATACGCTCATTCGCACATTGATATCCTGCAGCGTTTCGTCTTCGAGCGGTTTGACAGTATTGACGATGATATTGTGGCTGCCCAGTTTTTGAATCTGCTGCATGACCTCTTTGTTCGCTCCCTCGCCCACGGCCAGCATGGCGATAACACTACCGACACCGAATACCATTCCGAGCATCGTCAACAGAGAGCGCAGCTTGTGCACCTTGAGGTTCTTTATCCCTAAACGAATCTCACGCAGAATATGAAAAGCGAGCATTTCCAGGTCCCTTCAGCGCCTTCGAGTGCGGAGACTCATCTAATCGGTGTTTTGGGCGGTCTCCAGAGTGCTTGCCAGCGGGGCCGCCGTAGGCGCGGGAGCGCTTTCGGTCTCTTCGGGTTCGGCATTAAGCGGCGGCTTGAGCAAAACAAATTCGCCTTCCTGGAGACCTTCCTTGATATGAATCATCCGGTTGTTATCGAGACCGATCGTCACGGGGCGGGCTTCGATTTGGTCGTCCAGCTTCACATACACCATGGTTTGTCCTTCGATTCGTACGACGGCCTGGATCGGTATATAAACCGCGTCTTCGAATTGTTCTACAACGATTTCGGCCTTGCAGCTCATGCCGTTCCGAAGCGGTTCTACATCGCCATGGATCTCGATATCCGTGTTGTAGACTTTTAGATTCGGGTTGAGATACTCCTGTCGCTGATTCGGCAGGGGCGAGACATATTTGACAACCCCCTCGAAACTTTCCTCCGGAAGGGCGTCCACCGTGACGGAAACCGGCAACCCCTTTGTGACTTTGTTGAGGTCGGTTTCCTGCACCTGAATGTCGATATCGTATTCTTCCGCTGTGGTCAGCAGAATTATCTCGCGCCGCTCATCGACCTCGGCCCCCACGCGAATACGATCTTCATCATCCTCCCAATCCTCCATGACGCTGGACGCATACAACGCAACGCCGTCGATCGGGGCGTAGACTTTCGAGTTTTCAATCTGCTCCAAGATTTCCTGATAATCGTCCTGCTCTTCTTCGTAGCGTTCCTGCCGCCACAGATATCGGGCGGATGCCTCGGTGATATTGGCGGAAGCGCTTCGTATGGCGCGTTCGAGGGCCATGTGGGCCTGTTTCACGTCGCTTTCTAGTTGAGCGAGTTGACGTTTGTAGGTGTATTCTCTCAGCAGTTTTAGGTCTTCCTGAGCGAGTTCCAAGTTCAACTGAGCTTTTTGTGCGGCCAATTCGTCCTGCTGGAGTTCCGACTCCGAAATGTATTTCTCATCGTAAAGAACTCTCGACCATTTTACATCCTGCTCTGCCTGGCTAAGCTCTTCTTCCGCGATCTTGATTGCCGCCTGGGCTTCTTTCAGTTGCTTGGGATAGTCGCCGTCGAGGTATTTTTCTAAATCATGCTTAGCGAACGTGAGGGCCAATTCCGCCTGATCCACATTGGATTCCGCCTGGTTCTTGACAATCTCCATGTTTTCCCGGGCGCTGATCATCTCGGCTTCGTCGTTCTGTAGTTCAAGTTTGCGGCTTTGATGCTCCCGCTCGATTTCTGTGGCATCCAATTCGACAAGAAGGTCGCCTTTATTGACTCGTTTCCCTTCTTCCACAATGGACAGGATTGTGGAATCGTCCCACATCTCGTTGCGGAGAATGACCTGGTCGCGGGGACGTATGGTGCCTGATTCCACCACGCTGATTTTGAGCGGCCCTCTGCGGACTCGGAATACAGGAAAGTCATCCAAGTCGGAGTATCTGCTGCTACTTGTATCTAATGTGGTATATCCCCACCCGGCAATCCCTAGAAGGATGGCGGTCAAAATGGCCATGCCCAGTTTATTCTTGAGAGAAGATTTCGGTTTATCTCGATCCATATAATATGGTCCTTGGTAAGTATCCTGATTTTGCAGATTCCCAATAACACGTCCTTTGCTTTGTTAAACGTGGGAGGCGGCAAATCGTTCCCAGCGGTTCAGAACCGGACATCCGGAGATCCTCAGATAGCGGCAAGCAGCTTGAATAGCAGACGATCTTCCTGAAGGATTTTGTGCACCTCCTTCTCCCAGTGTACAAAAAGACGGCTGTCAGCATGGTAGGGCACAAATTCCGACAGGCATTCCTCACAGCTCGGTGGCTGAATCGAGGCGGCGCTGGACCTGTTCTTCGGTGATGCCCAAAAGACGTACTCCCAATCGACGACGCAGCGTATCGTCCAGTGTGACAGCCATTTCGTGCAGGTAGGTATAGACAATCTCCGCCAGGATTTGGGAAGCCCCGCCGGCGATCGGCTGAAGAAGCCGATGATCCTGCTGGACGAGTTCGAGAATCTTGTCGGACTCGGTGCCGTAATGCTGTACGAGACGAGCTACGCAGCGTTCGTTGTCGGGAATTCGGTCACGCCAGAATCTTGTTCGGTCGTCCAGATAGGAATCAAAATCGTCTATGTCCATGCCGGGAAAGCGTCTGGTTGCTGTCTCACAGGCCTTCACTGTCGTAGGTTCAATGCGCTTGATCAGAAGATCGACCACCTGCTCGGCAACCGCGCGGTAAGTCGTATACTTGCCGCCCAGGACACTCAGCATACCGGAGTGGTGCTCCACAATTTTGTGTTCGCGGCTCGCTTGCCATGCCGGTCCGCGTTCGAATCGTACAAGCGGGCGAAGGCCGGCATAAGAATACAATATGCAAGACCGGGTCAACCTCGCCCGGGGCAGCGCACGCTGCGCTTCCGTCAAAAGGTAATCGATATCGGAGTCTTCGGGTTCTACAGCATCGGGATCGCCTTCGTAGTCGGTATCCGTTGTTCCGATAATCGAGACATCGCCCCAGGGAATCACAAAAAACACGCGCCGGTCGCTTCGCGCGGACAGAAGAAGCGCATCGTGGCTCAAACACAAGGGCACAACAATATGCACGCCTTTCGTGGTGCGCAGGCGGTTTGGATCGGCCTCGGCGGGATCCAGTCGACACATGGAATCCGCCCAAGGCCCGGTCGCGTTGACCACCGTTCGCCCGTGGACTGTGTACTCGTTTCCGGAGAGCAGGTCTACAGCGGCAACCCCCGCTATTCGAGAATTCTCCATCACAAACCGGGTGACCTGCATGTAATTCACGCAAACCGCGCCCGATCGGTAAGCATCCAGGACATTGAGGAAACAGAGCCGTGCATCGTTCATCGATGCGTCGGTATAGAATCCCGCGCCTTTCAGCTGCACCTTCTCCAAACTCGGCTGAACGTCGGCCACACTTCGCGAGGCAAGAAAACCGGGCCTCTCTATCCGTGCCGGTCCCGCGAGTCGGTCGTAAAGCCAGAGTCCCGAACGGATTTTGAGTACGCCGCGAGGATCGCCCCGGTAGACAGGCACCAGAAAACGCAGCGGCTGAGTTACCAGTGGGGCGGTGTTCAGCAGAATTCCGCGCTCGCGCAACGCTTCACGTACAAGACCGATCTGAAACTGTTCCAGATAACGCAGTCCGCCGTGGAGGAGTTTGGACGAGCGGCTGCTTGTCCCGGAGGCGAAATCGCCCTTTTCGAGGAGGGCTACGCGCAACCCACGTAGAGCGGCATCTCGCGCGATACCGGCCCCGTTGATCCCTCCGCCGATAACCACTACATCGAACAAGGTGTCTTTGACACGTTCAGGTGAGCGCTGCAAGGAACATCAACTCTCTTGATTCAAAAAAGCCAATCGTCCGGACAAAAACCGAGTAACACACAACCGCGTCCGGTCAGTTTCACCGTACTCCATTCCACCGGATTCTTCCAGCAAGCCCATCAGGGACTTCTGTCGGGCTTGACCGGTAGGGCGAGGCTCGGGATACTCGTGAATATCCCGGACCCCCTGGACTCGTAGATGAACGCGGAATTGCAGCCCACAAATCATCTCCTGGAGCTCGTTGACCTTCACACGTATTTCTACACAAACGAAGGCGTGTCGCGTGCGGTCGACGGGGTCTCGCTGCATGTCAACCGGGGTGAGACGCTGGGGCTGGTTGGCGAATCGGGCTGCGGGAAAAGCGTAACGTCGCTTTCGATTCTCCGTTTGGTACCTACGCCTCCCGGCCGGATTGTGAATGGTGAGATTCGGTTCAAAGATCGCGATCTTCTCGCGCTGCCCGAGCGATCAATGCGGAGAGTGAGAGGAAACGAGATTTCGCTGATTTTTCAGGAACCGATGACCGCCTTGAATCCTGTATTCACCGTAGGCGATCAGATTTCAGAGGTTTACCGAATTCACCGCCAGATGAATCGACGCGCTTCGATGGAGGCGGCAATCGGAATGATGGACAAGGTACGTATCCCCGAACCCGCGCAGCGGGCACGGGAATACCCTCATCAACTGTCCGGCGGTATGCGTCAACGCGTCATGATCGCGATGGCATTAGCATGCGATCCGGATCTCTTGATTGCCGACGAGCCGACGACCGCGTTGGATGTGACCGTTCAAGCGCAAATTCTCGCTTTGATGGAGGATTTGAAACGAAGGATGGACGCCGCCATCGTCCTTATAACACATGATCTTGGAGTCATCGCGGAGGTCGCGGATCGGGTTGCCGTCATGTACGCTGGAAAGATAGTGGAAGAAGCCTCCGTGCAGCAGTTGTTCGCCGATCCTCTTCATCCGTACACGCGGGGTTTGTTGAAGTCGATACCGCGATTGGATGCGCCGCCCGAGCAAGACCTCAAAGTGATTCGAGGGATCGTTCCGAACCCGATCAACTATCCTACGGGATGCCGCTTCCATCCGCGCTGCGACTATCGAATGGAACAATGTTCCAAGGTCGATCCGGAACTCTACAGCATGACGGACGGTCGATGCGCTCGCTGTCTTCTCTACGAATCGGAGGAGACTCTCTCTAACACTCAGCTCATTAAAGAGCAGTAAGATTTGCACTTGACAGTAGATTACTTTGGGCTTGCTTTCAGCGACACAAGGTGAGAAAATCACACGTAACGAGGGGGCTCCTTTGAGGAGGGTTTGAGAGGGGGTTAAAAAAAATGCCCGATCCAAACAACCCGAAGCCCTGGGCCAGAGGGGAAGGGAAACTGGATGCCAAGAATCTCAGCTCGGCCAGAAAAGACGAGCCGAGGCTGGACGAAAAGTTTCTGAAAAAGAAATCCGATACAGATCCCAACGATGCCCTGGGCAAACGTCTTCATGCCGCGCTTCGCGCAGGAACCTTGGCGGAAGAACGATACCGCAGGGAAAACGTGCGGCATTGGGTTGTCGAGTTCGTCGATGTCTCCGAACCCGCCAAAGCTCTCTGGGGAAAACCGGGCGTCGACCCGATTATGATTCTCCGCGAATTTCAGAAAGTGCTTCGCCCGGTGCTTCAGCGGCATAATGCGACGTACATCTCGAATGCGGAAGGGTCTCAAGTCGTGGCCTGCTTCGAAAAAGCACAGGATGCAGCAGAAGCGGCTATCGAAGCCCAGCATGTCCTGATCGCTTGGGACAATGCTCAATCCACGCCGAAACATCTAATCCCCAGCATCGGCATGCACCTTGGCGACGTAGTCTATACAAGGGGCGAACTACGTCAGTCCAATACCTGCAATCTGGCAAAACGCGTTCAGACCGAGGCCAAGGCGGGCGAGATCTATATGTCCAAGCCGATGGTTGAACAACTCGGCAATATCGAAAAATACCCCATCAAATACACCCGTACCGCCATGGTGAAGAACATTCCCGTACCGCAGGAGTTGTACCAACTCAACTGGGCGGATATGGATGTTCAGACCGAGGAACAGCGGCTGCGACTCGCCGAGATCGAGGGTTACAAAGAGCACCTCGCGATCTTCTATATTGACGTCTGTGAATCGTCGAAGAAGTTCTGGGCTCTCGGGGACCGAATGGGAAACGAACTCATCATCGATTACCAGAACATCGTCGAACCTGTTCTCAAAAAGCACGGCGCGTGTTATCAGGAATCGAGCGAGGGCGACCAAGTGATGGCCTGTTTCCCCGGCAGACAACCCCACCGCGCAATTGACGCCGCCATCGAAATTCAAGGTCTCCTGTTCCGCCGAAACACGTACATGAACGAGAAGAAACAGGTTCGCGCCGCCATCGGTCTCCATATCGGAGATGTTTTGCGGCACAAACGTGAGATTATCGAGACAGTGGACTTGAAAATCGGAAAAGGAATCCAGGGTGAAGCGGGAGCGGATGAAGTCTTTATCTCTGAAGCGCTGTACAACCTGTTTTTCGACGAAGGTCGGTACGATATGCAATTCGTGGACACGGTCCACCTCAAAGGGGTTACGGAAGAACAGAACATATACAAGGTCGCCTGGCATCGCTCCGAAAGTCGCAAACTCGGCGGCGGAGCGATGACGGACGAACGTAAAAAAATAGAAGCATCGCTCGCTAAACTGACCCGCAAAAGACCGGGTTGATCTTTTCTGAACGTCAACAACCCGCAGAAACCGGGAACCGGTCAATCCTGCACTGTGTCCAGAGCAGCAATACGCAAAAGCTGAGAGAGACGGTGACGATACGTGTATCGCTCGACGACCAGTCGTCTGCCGTTTTCCGCGATTCGGTGTCGCTCCTCCGGTCGTTCGAGATAATGGAGGGCTTTCTCGCGCATCTCTTCCGGCGTTCTTGCAACGACCAGATGTTCTCCATCGGTAAACTCATCATGGATACCTGGATTGTCGTCGGTAACCAGAAATCCGCCACATCCCAATACATCATAGATTCGGGGATCGGTCGATTCTCCGAACTGAGCGTGAGTCAGGTTGACGTTGATCGCGGAGGAAGCATAGATCCCGGGAAGTTCCGTCTCATAATCCACCATTCGACCGGAGTAACAGTCGACAAGCCGCCCTGCGACATTCGGCTCGGACCAGCTGTTAGGTCCATACAGGTCCAACCCACAATCCGCCAGCGGCTCAAGGAACGCTCGTCGCCCCCGCCATGTGGCTTTGTCTTGGATGGTAACATACAAATGGCGCTGGTGGATTCCGCAATCCCTTGGCATATAGACTTCCAGCCACTCGTACAGCCGTCCTCTCGGGTTGGCGAGCAGGTAATCGACTCCCTTATCGATCACCGGTAGAAGATCGGGCCGAATCGGCTTCAGCAGGCCGTTTTCGAGAAACCTTACTCCTTCCGCCGGTAGATTGCCCACGTATGTGATTCGCTCCGTGTAGCGCCCGGATTCTCTTTCTTCGACTGCAGGCGGCGTAAATCCGGTCCCAGGGCGCAAAAGATGGGATTTGCGAAACCCGAGTAACGACAAGATTCTCATGTGTCCCGGGTCGAATCCGAGAACGATATCCTTTTCGTTTCGACGCAACGGCCGCGGCGGGTACGGAATAAAACGCAATGGGTCGTCAAAAAACCAAACGATTTTCGGTATCGGTAGTTGGCCGAATTCGGGACTCTCTGCGATTTCCTCGGGGGTTTCATTCAGGAACACCAGCAGGTCCGGCTCGAAAGTCTCCAAAATATCAAGCCATGCCCAGTTCTTAATGAACTGTTCCTCGCGCGGCCAGGACAACAGCCTGCAATCCCAACCGATCTGGCGAAACGCCTTTCGCACTTGTGTCTGGATTGTCGGGAAATAGTGCGAAAAAAGCAGAACCCGAGGCTTTGGGTGGTCAGCAGATCGATATTCGATTTGGGCGGAATAGCGTTTAGCGAGTCGTTGTTCTTCACTGGCAGCCAGCGTCCGGATATGCTGTCCGGCTTCATTCAGCCGATCTATCTCTTCGCGTGAGAGATGACAGCCCGGGCAGAAAACCAGCCGTCGCTTGAGAAACATCTCCGGATACTTCTCCGCAAGTCCTTGTACAGTCTCCTCAAGAGGTCTTCCCAGGTACAGAAGAACGCGTTGGCTGCTCAAGATGTTCTGCCAGGGCCGCAGCTGCAGACACATTCTGAACAAACCAAGGTCTTCTTCGATTACGATCAGCAACGGCTCACGGCCACGCTGAAGCATTAAGCGAGTGAAGTGCCGGCAGACCGCGTGAAGAACATGTCCCAGCCCGCTTTGAATGAGCAGAAGAAGGTCGGTCTCCCGTCCAACCACAGAACGCAGGATCTCGTTCGCCTCGTCTACCGGGTCGTCGGGGCCGTGAATCCAACCGTCACGTCCACGCCTCTGTCCGGATGAATCGGTGAGGCGGCACGCGGGGAATTGAGCCGCCGAACGAGGCTCCAGCAGAATGTGCTCGGTCGAAGCCTGTTCGACGTCCTTCGCCAGATCCGGGTAGGCTTTTCGGAGAACAGCCAGATTGTTTTGCCAAATACTAGGTGAAGGGACATCCATGTCTTTTGAGGTCCGGTCCCGTCTATTTCGAGCGTCCCGCGCCCACAGTCACACGGAGATAATCCATGGCTGCGCGCAGCCAGTACTTCATTTCCGTCCAACTGGTCAATTTCCGAACACGCTGAACAGCATACCACGGACTAAAATAATAGGACCGCAGGATGCGATCTCGGTGCCTCACCAACTCCTCTCCGGAAAAGTGAACCGTCCGCCAACGTGGAGCCCCCGCAAACATCCGGAAATCTTCCCAGTTCTCATCTTCCGGATACAACCCTTTCTCCTTCAACAAACGGTACATTTCGGTTCCCGGATACGGAACGACTATCGAACAGAAGAGAATATCGGGTCGGATCTCCCGAATCAGTTCACGGGTCGCTTCAAGATCCTCGACGGTCTCGCCAGGATGACTGCCCACGATAAATGTCGCCTCGAGGAGCGGAATACCTGCTTCGCGGCCCCATTTGAACGCATTGACTGCCTGTTCTCTGGTGATCCCTTTCCCGTTCATCGCGAGAATTCGCGGGCTCCCCGACTCGACACCGAACGAGATTTTTACACATCCGGAGTTCGCCATCTCGCGAAGCATCTCTTCCGAAACAAGGTCGACCCGTGCATCGCATGAAAACGATTCGACACCCAAACGTCGAAATCCCTTCATCAGCTCCGCCACCCGGCCGGGACGCAAAGTAAACGTATCGTCTTGAATCACAAAATGCCGCACCCCATAGCGGCGTCTGCATTCCTCCACCTCGGCCAGGACATTCTGCGCGCTGCGGAATCGAACGCGCGATCCGTAGGCGAGATTCACAGCACAAAAAAGACACTTCCCCGGGCACCCTCGCGAGGTGAACAGTTCCGTCAGCGGCTGATATTCCTCCGAGATCCCCCGCGTATGTTGTACCGTGCGGTACGATTCCCAGTCGAGCAGATCCCGTGCCGGAAAGGGTAACTCGTCCAACGAGGAAATCAGATCCCGGACGGGTTCCCGTACGATTTCGTTGTCGCAACGATGGACGACTCCGGCACAGCCTCTCATGGAGTCGTTTGATCGGACTCGTTCGGCGAGTTCGAGAAATGTATCTTCTCCTTCGCCCACCACAATTGCATCGACAAATGGGCATTCTTTCAGCGTCTGTTCCGGAAGTGCGGTCGAATGGGGACCGCCGATCACTGTGATCGTCTTGGGGGACACTTCCTTCGTCACTCGCGCAATTTCATATCCGTTCAAGATGGTCGGTGTGAAACAAGTAATTCCGAGAAGCGCGGGCGGATTCGCAACAAAGGATTCTTTGAAGCGATTCTCGTCATATGCGGTCACTGTGAAATCCAGAATCGATACATCGAAATCGTTTCGACGGAGTACTGCGGCGAGGTAGGCAAGATTGATCGGCGGTTGGACGGAGATGAAGGATAGTCGTTTCTCCGCTGTACTCGGTTTGATCAACAGGATCTTGTTCTTGTCAACTTGCATCAGCGATGCTGCGGCACACCCCCGGCGATAAAATCATGTCCACAACCGGTTCTTCGTTACTCATCCAATGTGTCACGAACCTTTTGCGCCAGGTTCGTTGGTGTATACGGTTTCGGGACGTATCCCGTAGCTCCCAGCGCATCGAGTTCCTCCCGCTCTGAACTTTCGCTGTACCCGCTACTCACGAGGACTTTTACATGAGAGTCGATCTCTCTGATACGCTCCAACACCTCCTGTCCGGAGAGCAGAGGCATCGAGAGATCGAGGATGACCAGCTGGATCTCATCCTTGTGGGTCGAAAATGCTTTGACCGCTTGCTCACCATCTAGAGCGGTCAATACAGTATAGCCGGATTTCTCCAGAATGGCTTGACCCACGTCCAGAATTATGTCCTCGTCGTCGGCCAGCAAGATCGTCTCTTTACCTTTCGGAATCTCTCGCTTGTCTTCGACGGACTGATCCATTGGTGTTTCTTCGTGTGCCGGCAGATACACCTCAAAAGTCGTGCCCTCTCGCGGACGACTTTGCAGATTGATCCACCCGTTGTGTTGTTTTACGATTCCATACGCACTGGCCAGTCCCAAGCCCACCCCGACTCCCGTGCTTTTCGTTGTATAAAAAGGCTCGAAAACATGTTGCTGGGTTTCCTTATTCATACCCGGACCATTGTCGGATACACTCACGACAACATGCTTTCCGGCACCGGCTTCTGAATGGGATTCGCCGTACTCCGGTACAACAAAGCGGGTACGCGTCTCGATCCGGATAACGAACTTCTTGTCCCGTAACTGGGGCCGCCGCTGTTTGTGCAGGATTCCCTGTATCGCGTCACGGGCGTTGACACAGAGATTCATGAAGACGGACTCCATCTGGAACTCATCGGCCTGAACAAGAGGCAATTGCTCGTCAAGACGCACGACAACGTCGATGCGACGGTCGATCGTTTCTTTGACAAGCCGGCTTACCGCCTCGACGACGCGGTTCAAGGCGAGCGGCCGAAGTTCCAGAGGCGATTCGCGGTTAAAGGCGAGCAGCTGTCGAACCAGGCTGCAGGCCCGGTCCGCGGCGTTTTGGGCGATTCTCAGATAGGTGCGTGCCTTGGGCGTGAGTTCCGCCTCGGCAAGACTCAGTCCTCCCATGATTCCCGTGAGCAGATTGTTGAATTCGCGGGCAACCCCGCCCGCCAGTCGTCCTATCGCTTCCATTCGCCTGCTGTACCGCAAGCTCTCTTCGAGCTGTTTCCACTGAGTGATTTCATGAATGACCCCTTGGACCAGTTCCGGGCTGCCGTCGGTGTCGCAGACATTCTGGATCACCTCGTGAATCCATGCGATCGATCCATCCTTCCGCAGGATGCGGTACTCACGGACTGCGGAATGTCCTGGAATTGAACAGAATGCTTCTGTCGAGGCCATCAGTCGGTCTTTGTCTTCCGAATAAACGATCTGGTCCCATCGCAGCGTTCCAGAGACAAAATCGTTCTCGTGGTACCCGGTTATGGCTTCTACCGCACCGTGCATGAAGATAGGCTGGAAGTCGAGCGTTCCCCGAAATGCGATTCCTCGAAAGCTATCGACAAATGAGCGGTACCGTTCTTCGCTTATGCGAAGCGCTTGCTCCGCCTCTTTTTGTACGCTGATGTCTCGGAGAATCGCGATCATACCAATCGCGTTCCCCGCTTCGTCGTACAACAGGGAGGTGTTCATCCAGGAGGGAAATACGCTGCCATCTCGCCGCATATGAGTGATCTCACCGACGAACTCTCCCGTCTCCCGCAATCGGCGCAATGCCGAATCGACCATAGGAATGTCTTGCGGGGAGTGAAACATGGTCAGGTGCCTTCCGATCAACTCTTCTGGAGCATACCCGAGCATCTCCGCGAAAGCGTTATTGACGAACAATAGATAGCCGTCCAGGTCGGACGTGGCGATTCCTTCGTGAGTTTGCTGTACGATGGAAGAAAGGAATCGAAGTTCTTCTTCGGTTCTCTTTTTCCCAAGAGCATTTCCAAGAATTTCGCTTGTTATTCGGAGCATAGCGATCGCATCGTCTGTCCAGGCTCTCTCCCGGTTTATGCATTCGACCTGCAGAAACCCAACAAAGGATCCCCAACACAGAAGAGGCACAGAGACAAAAGACCTTACCCGGCGTTCCTCGAAATAGTCGTGCTCGGCAGAGGCTTCAGTAGACAATTCACTGATCAAAGAAACAGGCACCAACTCGAATCGGTTCAGTTTCTCCAAGAGCCAGGGCAGCTCGTCCACCCCCAGCATCTCCCTTGTACCTGACCCGCCTGGCAGACCTGAAGCGGTCCATTCATGTGTCAATTGAAGGCCGATTCCGGACTCGTTCTGTAGAAACACCAAACAGTGATCGACGTCCAGATGTTGACCGATTTCACGAAGCGCTCTGTGTATACCTTCATCGACGGCATCGGAAGACGTCTCGGTGATTTCCGCGGAAATGCCGGCAACCAGCGTCTCCATTTCGGCGCGCCTGTTGTTCGCCTCCTCCGCTCTTTTCTGATTGGTAACATTGCGGACGATTTCGGCAGCCCCTTGGATTTTTCCGGTATCGTCGCGAACAGGATAGCCCTGGATTGACCAAACACGACCGTCCGGGGTCGTGATTTCGTTATGTGCCGGTTTCCCGGTTTCGAGACATTCGTTTACCGGGCAACCGGGACAGGGCGTACCCGTCCCCGCCCAGATTTCATAACAGTAACGTCCCGCCAGATCGGCAGTGCGACAACCGGCGGCTCGCCCTGCTGCCTCATTCGCCCAGAGAACCTTGAACTTACAGTCCTGAAAGAGAACAAGATCAGAGATGCTGTTGAGTACCAGGGAAGTCTCATCGGTCTTCTGTTCGAGCGCCGATTCAAATCGGCTTCGTTTACTGATTTCTGCGTTGAGTTCTTCCCTGAGAAGGCGAATCTCGACGTCGCGTCGTTTCAGTTGCTCTGCGATCTCGCGGCGTTCATCTTCCAGCGAAGAAATATCCGATGGTGGGCAATCGATCGCCTTAAGCAACGCATTCAACTCGTCGGTTGGCGTACGCGGTGCGCTGTCGGAGGCCGGAAACGACGAGCCTAGGTTCCTCGCAACCGTCCCGTTATGAACAATCAGGGGATGTATTCGAACAACATGTACAAGGGTTTCATCGGCGAAATGTTCTTTGTCATAGACACACAGGCCACATGAGTGATGCTGTTGGAGCCAATGAGACATGTAGGCTTCGAATTCGATTACTTTGTATGCATTCTCATTACCGTCAAAGATTCCCGCTGCGTCGCAGACAATCCGCATACCTGAGCATCCCTCGATCTCGGCCTCTTTCGCGAAACCGTCGAGCGAAGCGAAGAAACGATTCGAGTCCATACCCTTCTTCGAGGAATGTCCAGGTGGGTCCAAACAAAGCAAGGCTCCTGCCTCGACCGCGGTGTGTATATCCGTTCCCGCCTCGGCAAGCGCGGTCAGAAATCGGTCTCTGGCAGTAGCACCGCCAACGCAGATACATCGTTCCTTCCGCCTCAGCCCGTATTGAAGAAAAGGGGTAACGATCGGTGGTTCTTCCTCGGGAAACTCCGAAAGAAAACAGGCATGGTCCCCCGGATTCAGACGACTTTGGACAGTAATCCAGTCACTCCAATTTCCGCCGGATGCTCCCATAGTCGCCTTCCCGGATAATGGAAATTACTCGATGAAAGAACGGGCACCCCGTGCTGAGGTTGTGGAATCTTCTTCTTGCCCCATCGGCTCATGATAAAACGTCAATGCGGGATCTGTATAGCCCCATTATGGTTAAAAACATCCCAAAACCTGCGTGGAGCCCGGGGAAGCAGTGTTCCTCTTACTTGCGGGAAGGCTGCCCGGTTGCGGACGAGACCTCTTCACTCGCCGCACCCTGGCGCAGCTTGGCCGGCACAGTGAGGTAGTTCTCTTTTGTGAATACGAATTGGTACTCTTCGTCGCCAATGCGGACCGAGGAGATACTCCGATGAAACGGATCGGTCTCCTCGGATACATTACAAAACATCACACAATCCTCGTCGGAACTCGGACAGGCAAATCGCATAACCAATGCTACGTGGGGCTGAGGTTCTTTCCTGTATTCGACCGAACGGAGATCCATTGGAAGCTGTTTGCCGCTGGATAGTACTTTGATTTTGTTTCGCAGGTAGTAGTAAATCAACTGTCTGGTTCGTTCGATCTCGGTCTTGTCGACGATCCAGTCACCGTTTTGGTCGATTTGAAAGAGTTCAACCAGAGTCAATACATCGACACGTAACTCGTACACAATCTCCTCCGCTCCAATCTCGATCTCGGCATACGAGTAGCTGTTGAGGTGTGCAAAGGCTCCAGGCACGATTGAACCGACCAAGAGCAAAATCGTTGCGATTCGCGAGTAGCTCATTCCTCCTACCTCTTCGCAGGAACACGGACCCTCGGATCCATTTCCCTTGGGGCTCTGTCACCGAAGTGGAGAATAGTCGTCTCCGGATAGTACGATCTTACCCCAGACTCCCAAAACACAAGGAGAGCGGCACGGCAGATGTCCTGTGACCTTCTCCACGACTTTTTGCGACGCCGTCAGGCTTGGGGGAGAATACGCTGCAGGCACGCTCGTTTCTTTTTCCTCCCCCGAAGATCGGGGGAGGTTAGGAGGGGGTTGAAATCCGTATTCCCGACTTTTTGCGGTGCCGTCAGCTTTTAGGGACTCCACGCATTCCACCCCCAGGAATCCCGCTGTTTGCCTCGGGTGGAGGGCGATGTTACAATTATTCGACAAACACTCCACAGAGGAGAATTTGCTTGTGACAGAACCACAGGCCGAATCGGTCGTCTCCGATCACCTCGAAGAAAGCCGAGAAATCGCCGTAAGGGCCGCCCATGCGTTGATGGAAGGAAAGGCTGAGGACATCGTCGTTTTGGATCTTTCCACCTTATCGGGCTTTGCCGACTTCTTTGTGATCGCGACCGGAACCTCCATCGTTCACATGAGGGCGCTCGCAGACAGGGTCGAAGAGAAACTTCGCAAGTACAGAATTCGGGCGGCACATACGGAAGGAAAGGAAAGTACGTCGTGGTTCCTGCTGGATTACATCGTTGTGCTCGTCCACATCTTCTCTCCGGAATCGAGAGACTACTACGGGCTCGAACGGTTGTGGGGAGACGCTTCATTCGTCGACTGGCAATCGGAAGAGGTTGAGAATGGGTGAGTTGCTTTTTTCCCCCTGCTTTGCGTACAATGAGATGATCTGACAGAGTGTCGAGTTTTCTTCTCCCGACGTGAAGAAAAAATCTCGACTTGACACTGTCCGGCCCGTCGTACCCGGGTTGTATACCCGGGCCGGAGGCGCAGAGATCAGCGTTGATTTGAGTGCTACTCTGATACAAGAGCGAAGAAAATGCCGCAAAAGCAAAGAACACTGCCCGTGCGCCGGGCAAATAGGAGAGCGGTAGCGGGTCGAGCGATAGCGAAACACAGAGAATTCCTATTGTGTTGAGCTGGGAGTCGGGATTGAAGAACCACAACAATAAATCTCGGTAAGGGCATACAGGAGGGAACAATGCCGCTCGCCAATTGCAGAAAATGCGGGAAATTATTTCGGAAGGTCAACCTCGACATATGTAAGGATTGTGAACGAGAAGAGGAAGAGCTCCTCCTCGATGTCCGCGAATTTCTTCGCGACAATCCGGAAGCAATGAGGAATGAAATCCTTGACGAATTTGAGATGGAACAATCCCTGCTCGAAAAATGGATCGAGCAGAACCGAATCGTTCTGGTCAAAGAGTCCGAGGCAAATGCAAAACCGACTTGTCCTTCGTGCGGGCGGGAAGTAAAAGAGGGGCAGACCTATTGCCGCACGTGCATGTTCAAGAAACTCCAGCAAAAAGGAGGAGCGGCAAAGGTAGAAAAGGTCCCCGAGCCTACCGAAAAACCCCAGAAGCGACCTGGCATGTATTATAAGAAAGAATAGTATTCCACGGCCTTCGGTTCAATCCAAAAACAGCCCACACCAGTCCGCGTGGTCGTCCAGGTTTCCGTCGTCTGTATCGTCCGTAATCAGGCTGATTTCCCTTGCGTTTTTCAGCGGTACCTCAATCCGGTTCGCTGGAGTTCTTGACGAAAACAGATCGCTGCGAAAGACTTCTTCCCCATCCAGTTCCACAATAAATACAATGCTGGTCCGCTCCGGCCCCCCGATGACTTCCGCATCGGCACCGATCCACGCTTCGAGTCTCTCCACACCTTCCGGAACAGCGAAGGTGATCCGGGAGGCGGCGTGAGTCCCGATTCCCTTCGAGAAAACCTTGTCCACAATTCGCAGAGGGGTACCGCCTAACGAGAGATCCCGCCTCGGCGTCTCCCATTCCTGATAGACATTCTTATAAGGAAGATCGGCAAGCGACAAACGTGGTGTCTGCATCTTCTTCTGACCGAACGCGAAAAGAAGGACCACCAGCAAGCCGCCCGCAAAAAACAGCCCGCGACGTGTGGCAATAGCAGGACGACCGACCGCCCACAGAAACGCTAAAAACACGCCGAGCACCGCCAGGACATCGGCACCTTCTGTTGTGTGGACAATATGCAGCGGGACCGGCCTGCTGTCCGGAGGACAGACAACCATCAGGTTCAACAGAAAGAAGACGCTGATCGCCAGATAAATACATTGCAGAAATCGATTCTTTCCGGCCGCGCTATTCGGAACGGCAAATGCGAGAAACGGAAACAGATAGCGCTCGTGAATCCGTGTCGGCAGAAAAAAGAATGCCAAAGACGCCGCCGATAACGCCCACCACAGACGAAATCGATCTTCCTTGCGGTGCCGAACAAAACCCAGGATTGTCATGAAGTACGCCATCGAGAAAAGAATCAACCCCAGGCGTTGCACAGTCAAAAAACGAGCCTGGGCCGGGGCGAGCCCATCCGAGCCGAACAGGAAACCCCAAACCCCCTGATCGGTCGAAAGCGGCTCGGGATAAAGCTGCCAGAGATTGAAGGCGCCCATCGTGAGCGACGTACTCCAACCGAGCGAGACGACAAAACACGAATTCACCATCCGACCGGCTTCCCCGGCAATGGCAAACGGAAGTGTCAAAACAACCAGCGCCGCCCCAAAACCCGCCCCTGTTTTGAACAGCCCCGATACATCGCGACGGATCAAATAGGGAAGAAAATACAGAGGGAGAAACGGGAGTGTTTGCAGCTTCGTACCAAGCGCGATGCCGCACGCACATCCCGAAAGGAAAGGCGAAAAGCGTGCCGCATAGGCTGCCGCCACAAGGAACAACGTAAACAGCGAATCAGTTTGCCCGAAAAATGCTCCCAGATAGATCGCTCCCGGGTTCAGCCAAAACAGTGCCAGCCCGACAGCTCCCGTGTCGAAATCCATCTCCCGCCGGAGGAGTCGATACAGGAGCAACCCAATCAGCAGATCCGAGAGGACATTCACACTTTTCAGAAGGAATAGAAACCAGGTTGTGTTGAACGGCTCGGACGAAACCATCCGAGCCGCTTTGCCCAGCCCTTGAAGAATAAACAAATAAACCGGCGGGTAATTCACAATACCGCCTTCGATCTGAGCGGCGTCGCGGTAGATCGTCGTGATCGAATGTTCCGATAGGTAGGAGGCGCAGGAACGATAGTACGCCATGTCCTGACGAAAGCCCGGGCGCGACATGTAGGGCAAACGCACCAACAGCCCCAGAACGAGAATCAGGCCGAGGGTCCATTTTCTGTCCGTCGCTTGAATGTTCATCTACGATTTGCCCTTATATGGCCCCGGTGTCGCTAGATTGAACCCCTCGTGAAAGAACGCTGGGAGGGCGAAGCTCCTGCTGAGCCGAGGGTAGGAAAGAGAATCCGGTTCCGCAGGAGCTTCGCCCTCCCTCGAGAGGTGGCGTATCCGTAACTCAATGGCATTGCAACAACTCCGCTGTTCTTTCCGCCAGAAACTCTGCGATAACCCGGTGCCCCAGACTACCCGGATGGCCGTCCAGCGGATGCACACGCAGGCTGTCGGGATCGTACCGGGCGAGTGCGTCCCACCCGTACCAGCTCTTGAGCCCGGCTTCGTCGCATGCCCCGAGAAACCGCTCGTATGTCGGAATGTAGGGATGATTCTCGAAATCGGAAAGCATGGGAAGGACAACCGCAATCACGGGAACGTTGTGCTTAGTTTCCCACTCGTGTAATCGGGCCAGAGCATCTCGACAGTCTTTCCAACCGGGGTTCTCGAAGATTTCTTCTGTATAGTACTCGACAACCTCTTCCACTATTTGTCTGTACTTCGAGGTGAACGGGGCGATCCCGCGTCGGAATGCATTCACCGAGCGGAACATCGATTCGGGCGCTGACAACCGTTCGTACTTGCGGGAAAGCCGCAGCCAGATATCTTCCGGTGCGGGAAGCAAATGGCCGTCCTGATCCAATCGCCGAATCGACTCGGGATCGTTGGCCACCAGGAACAGCAGAACAAGATCCGGCTGGTAGCGTTGCCCCTCTGTTTCGAGAAAACGGGTCTCCTGGACAGTGTTATAGCCGGGCACACCCGTATTGATCGTTTCAATGCTCTGTTGAGTGTTCTGGTTTAGCAAATCCTGAAGAACGGAAGGGAAAGCGTCTTCGCGAGCTACACCGAAACCGAATACGACGGAATCCCCGAGGCAGAGAATCCGCTGAACGCCTGCAGGCGGTTGGTATGTCAACGACTCCGGTTCGCGAAGGTTTCGGCTGTTGATTTCAACGTGGGAACCGTAAACCGAACCGGAGAATCCCGGTTTTAAACAGTACGAGATTTTGGGATCGGGATGCGCAACGAAAAGTCCCCGGTCCCCCGTCGCGTGCGGGTTCGGTCTCCCCAGGCCAAGGAGCCGACACGCCGACTCCAGGACAACAAACGCCAACAACAGCGATCCCAGCACAAGAAGCGTTCGAAACAGCCATTCACGACTCATCGATGACACCCCCGAGAATGTCCACGCGTGGGGGCTCGGGCGTTTCGGCAAGCCAGTCCCGAGAGCGGCGTTTCTTCAACCGCGGATAGCTCAATAGCTGACAGAACGGTCTCCATGCGTAGACTTCCAGGAATCTGCCCCATGGGAGATACGGGAACCGATTACGTGTCGTTCGAGGATACCGGAGCAATCCCCAAACCGAGGAACGCCAAACCTCGAAACCCTCGATCTTCAGGAGGTAGTACAGGCGTAGTCTTTCGTGGTAACGGTGATATTGGATCTGATCTCGTGTTACCCGACCGGGTTTCGCGTAATGGTGAAGAATATGGATGTCGGGATCGATTATGAATGTAAATCCTTCCCCTCGAATTCGTGCCGAGAGGTCGGCATCCTCGTACAGGTAGAAATAGAAAGGATCGAACCCCCCCACGCGATAAAACACATCGCGTCGAAGCAGCATGAAGCACGTCGAGAGAACCGGAATATCCTCTTTGGGCTCTACCGACGTTTTGGGATCGTGGAAGCCGTCCGGGTACATCACAGGCGACCAACACCAGATTTCTTCTTTCTCTCGATCCGAATAAATGACGCCGGACCCGCCCGCAAGGCTTTCGTCCTTTCCCAGTTGTTCGACCAAGGAGTGTAGCGCTCCCTCGGTCAGCAGCTCGGCGTCCGAATCCATGAACAGGATCAGTTCTCCCCCGGAAATGCGTACCCCCTGGTTTCTGGCGACGGAGGCTCCAATGTTCTTGTTGTTGCGGAGATAGCGCACCGGGAACGGCAGTCGTGCCAAGGCGGACTCTGTACCGTCTGTCGATGCGTTATCCACGACGACGATTTCCAGATACGGATATTCCTGATTTACAAGCGACTGGATCGCGGCCAGCAGCAATTGGCACCGATTCCAGGTGACAAACACGGCCGATATGGTTGGCGGGGGCAGTGGCATCGAGCGATTATAGCAAAAGATCTTCTGATTGCAGTCAGTATACAACGATCCACTGGGAACAGAATCCTGCACACGTGGCTTGTTCTTCAGTAGATATCTCGACGATGCCCTAGCATCAGCACACATACTTTTCGCGACTTATCGGAGATTTCGTACACCACTCGGTAGTCTCCACTTCGGATCCGAAAAGTCCCGGGTTCTTTCCTGTAGGGTTTATATCCACGGGGGCGTGGGTTTTCTGCAAGCGATTCGCAATCCTCTATGAGTTGCCGCTGGACGTATGGAGGGAGTTTCCGAAGCTTTCGACTTGCTTTCGGAGAAAGTTCCACCGTGTACACATTAAAGGCCAAGTTCCTTTTTCAGATCTTCGAGTGGAATCGTGCCGTGCTGTTCAATCTCGGCCTTTGCCTGGCGGATCTCGTTAAGATCTTCTTCCTCTTCTTCCGGCGTCAGGATAGTCGGATCGTCATCATAGTGTTTCTGGACGGCTTCTGGATTCATGATATGGTCTCCTTTGTATAGTATCGACCGACAGGATGGATTTGTCAAACGGCGAACGATCATGCCAACGGCAAGGTTTCGATATAGCATTCGATGGCTTCACGGATATTTCCTTCGGCTTCTTCGATGGTGTATCCATAGGAAACACATCCACGCAGGAGGGGAACAGTGACGATGATCACGCCGTCCTCAGCCTCCTCGAAATTGACTGTATATTGGTACGTCCGAGACCTGACCTTCATGGCATCCTCGACCTCAGCCATCAGTCTATTCTGAGCATACTGGAACAAACTGCAACGATCCACTGGAAAGAAAACCTCACTCACGCCTCCTCCGGCGCAAAGACCGGTACTCGCCCTGTCTGTTCAAGCCATTCCTGATGGCTGGTGAGAAGAAAACAGCTGTGCGTACATCGGCAGCGCGTGATTTGGGATCTTCGCTTTTCCGCCTCGGGACCTGCCCAAAGTCTGCCCAGATCAAAATCATAATCCCTCAAGTGGGCGAATGGTTTGGTAAACTCACAGACCGTCACCGAGCCGTCGCTGTAAATCACACCGGCTGTGCGCCCCGCCGAGAGACAGGGAACCGGCAACCGCGCGCCACGGTATAGCTCCACCTGCCACCGAAGTTGCTCGATCCACTGCCCGAATTGACCGCCTTCTTCCTGGTCGATTCGTTCGATGCGATCCACCAGCCCTTCAAGATCTTCGATCGGCGGTAGACCGCAATCGCGCGGGTCTTCTTCGATCTGTATGCTCTGCGGTATGTCCCAGGCACTGAACCCCGTACCTCGAACAAAGTCATAGACATGCGGAACGCCGATTTCGCGAAGTAACTCCGCAAGCGGCTCGATCTCGTCGACGTTCTCACGATTGACGTTGGTCAGAACAGTGATCCGGAAATAGGGAACGTCACGCTCACGGCATGACCGGATATTCTCGATAATCCTGTTGAAACTACCGGGTGTTCGACGTATACGGTCATGCGTTTCGGCAAGACCGTCGAGAGAGACTTGGAAACTCAAATACTTCCCCGGGTTCAACTCGATATACCGATCGATAGTCTCCTCCATACGGTCTCCCAGCAGACCGTTCGTATCGACCTGGATGTGATGTGTGCGGTTTCTTTCGTAGAAAGTCTGGATGATCTCCCAGAGATCCTTGCGAAGGAACGGCTCACCGCCGGTGAGGGCCAGTGTTCGTAACGGCGGCGTGGTTTCCGCTACCTGGCGAAGATCGTCCAGCGAGAGTTCCGGCCCCGGATCGTCGACGCGCCGCCAAAACATACAGTGTGCACACCGCATGTTACAACGATCGGTGACGAACAGAATCAGGTCTTTCAGCCGGGGGGCCGGATAGACCGGTTTGTTCTTCATCGACGACCGGATTCGTGAGAGCAATCGACGCATGGGATTCGGTCTACAAAGGGTGGCGACAATTCCTGCCGCCGCTTCCGCTCTCCCTCTGGGAGAGGGCTGGGGTGAGGGCTTTCCCTGGCACCGAAAATGGAAAAGGGGCGTGGAAGCCACGCCCCTTTCGAATACGCTCGTGCTACGGCGATCAGAGGCCGTAGAGATCGGCGTCGAAGTACTCATCCATGTCTTGAGCCTGTGATGCTACCAGGTTGTCGACAAGGATTCCGTCTTGTCCGCCACCGACACCCTGCGCGGTCACCCAGACCATAGCGGCATCAGAAACCTCACCACTGATTGTGATGGGCACTGTACCACCGCCGAGGGTCTTGAATTGACCGATACTGGATGTGGCTGTGAAGTCCGCGCCAAGAGCTGTGATGACGAGGTCGCAACGACCATCATCACCAGTAGCCATGATGCGGGCGGCAACAGTGGCTGGAGCGTTGTAGGCGGCAACCAGAGTAATGTTGTCATTACCTTGGCCTTCCTCACCAAGCGCTACAGCACCGTTCTGCAGATTGACCTGACCGGTCGCGCCGTTCGGGCTGGTTCCGACGAGATCTGTGGCAGAGTTGCCACTCTCGAACATACCATCCTCAGCAGCGCCGCCTTGCGTGGTCATAGCGACTGCGTTCGCGCCGACAGCCATCTCGGCAACCGCAGGAGCACGGTAGACCTTCAAGTTCGTGAAGGTTGCTGCACCACCGGCAGCCTGTACCAACGGAACGAGCGTTCCGCTAGCGGCATTGTAAGTGGTGGAGATGGTGATCGTCTGGTTGGCCGACGTGTTGGACACGTTGGTGTAAGCCAAGTCGCCGTAGATCGCTCCGCCAGGAGCGTCCAGGGCGGCAATAGCTACGGAAACGCCGTCAGCGGCCGGTGTGGCCTCAACGGAAACCGTAACCATCCCAGCGGCGTCCACTGCACTGTAGGCGAACTGATCGCCGTCGTTCAGTGACTGGGCTGCATCGTTCTCGGCATAGCTGTCGCCAACCGAGATCGAGCCGGAAGCCAGCACGGAAGCACCGTCCAGGCTGCCGTCAGCACCAACGGACACGAAGGACACGACTACAGGACCACCAAAACCTTCTTGGGCCGTCAGGGTGTAGTTACCAGACTCATCGATTTCAGCCATCAGGCCGGCAGCATCAAGGCTGGGGCCGTCGGACTGAGCGATCAAACTGGCATCGCGGACACGCAGAGTCTGATCGTAGCTGACATTCACGTTAGCGAACGTGATGTACCAGCCCGGGCCTGTGACCGGAGCGGGGGTTCCGCCTTGAGCGGCACCGCCACCACCAACCAGAGCCTCTACGGATGTCGCGGCTACACCAGGACGAAGAACGTTCACGAAGGGGTTACCTCCGGGTGAAGCCATCGGATCGATGGCAGCACCGTTTGCGACCAGGAAAGTTGAGACCTTGACTGTGTTGCTAACAGTCACGGAGTCGCCGCCAGCGCTGATGGTGAACTCTTCCGTCCGAACACCGACGTCAGCCGAACCCTCAATGTCAACACTGCCATCGTCCATCGAACCACCAATAAAGTAGTCATTCAGGTCGAAAGCATCTGTCAACGGAGTCCCGACTTGCAGAGCGATATCCGGGGGATCCGTAGCCACCAATGCACCAGCGTGGGCGCCCGAGACCGCCACAACCAACAAGGTCACCGCGGTAAGAACCGACAATTGTCTCATTCGATAATTCCCTCCCTTCTAGAGGTAGTTTTTTTGAGCTGGGTGAATCCCTAACTCGACAAATGAGTCTCCCGCCGCAACTTACCTCCTTTCCTGCCTACGTCTTTATCTCACTAGGTTCTTGAATCGAGTATTATCAAGGGCACAATGGTAGTACCCTAACATTTACCCTACTATAAGTCGCTCCAAACACTTTTGTCAAGCTGAATTCTAAGGGAAATGCTCAGTTAAATATTCTACTCCGCTGTTCTTATGCGTAACTGGTACCCCACAAATTCCTTTCTTACATTGTTACACACATTCGTCAATCTGACAACACCGCCAACGGCCGATCACCTGCAAAATCGATACCCACCCGAGTTTTGAGATATACAACGTAAATTAAGGATTATCAGTAACTAAGTGTCATTTTTGGGCGGAAACGAAGAAATATTCGGCCCCTGCAGACATCCTACCCAGAATTTCTTCTTCTGCGAGGGATCTGAGACCATAAAACGTCTCCCAAGCCATCTTCGCCGGGCGCAAGCTCGTGAGTTCCTGTCGCCACGGCTCGAACGCCGTTTCCTGACTGACAACTGTAAAGTTATTCTTTTCAAGGACTTTCGTCACACGTAATCCCAAATCCCGCTCACTCACACCTTCGAAGGATGATTCTTCCACCGGCCACGGAGGTGGTTCGCTGTCTGTAGTAGCTTCAACCGCTTGATTTAGTGGAAATCCTTCTTGACGCAACCTTTTGTGGAGACCCCCCATTATTTCGCTTCCTAACCCCGGGGGGAAATCAACGTGCCGGTCATATCGTTCCACAGAGGGAATTTCGCTCGACAGGCGGCCGTCCTTCCACAATTGGCAGTATTCTTCCAGGGTGTCGCGAAACAGCCTCCACGCGCTGTCCTGTTCCGCAGTCTCCTGATGGTCGATAAGCAAAATCCACCCTTTATCGTTAAGAATCGCACCTAAGCGGTTGATAAGCTGCTCGGGTTGCTCGAGATGATGAACGGCATCGTGGGCAAAGATAACATCGAAGGGTCCAGTTGGTTCTTCCCGGTTCATATCCAACACGTTATATGTCGGCGGAACAAACTTCTCGGGATCGAACGAAAGTCCCTGGTAGCGAGGGTAAAGGGCCTCCGGCCAGCGCATTCCGTTTTCGCCGAAATAACGAGCGACCGCGATTTGGCCCGGGCTCAAATCCACACCCAGGACCTTTGCTCCCTGCCTGGCCATCTCCAGTGAAAGAAATCCTGCTCCACAACCGATATCCAGCACGCGGATCGGGCGTTCCCGGGCAAGCGCAGCCACCTGGCGGAGAGCATCGCGCAAAAACCGAAGTTTGCGGGACAGGTTTTCCAGCTCACCCCCAAGTACGCGGTCATGGTGCCCCAGAGAGATCGCCTGACTGATTGCCAGCCGAATGTCCGCCCACGGCGGAATGATTCCGGTTGCGATCCAACGAGAGGTGAAATCTCCCCAGAAAGCCGCCTCCGAAGCGGCCTGTTCTTCATAACTCGGTAAGCTTTTTCTTTTCAAAAAACGCTTTAGTAGAGATCGCACTCGATTGTCCGCTGAATTCAAGCGATTTATTGATTGCCGCCTATGGGCAACAATTCAGGTTCATGAAACAGAGTGCGCGTTCGCAGGCTGCAGGTCAAGTTAAGAGTTGGTACCAAATCATGATTGTACAGCCCAGCATGAATCCGCTCATGGCTGCAGATACCAACAGAAATTTGCAAGCGACTACATGGCTTTCGGTCAAACTTGCGGCCGTAACCTGACCGGATTGGTAGGATTCGTGGTGTTCACACAGATATTCATCGTTGTACATTCTTCTTCCTCCCTGATGCTCCTCGTTGGGCCTCCGTGCCCACTACGATGTATCGGCATGCCGAGCAGCGATCTTGAGGGGAGGCTCGCGAATGGCTGGCGCTCGGACTAAAACTGACTCTGCGCTATCGCCATCGACTTGTTGTTTACGCATAGTAGGTTTTCGAGGAGTAAGCTATATTGAATTGTATTCATTAAGGTTAAGTTCTAAATGAATCGATTACGCTGTGGCACAACAATAACTATAATTCAGACGTTTATGGTGATTCCTTGCCACGAGAAAACTTTGGCGGTTCCGGTACGGCTGGAGCATTTTCAGGTCGGTGTTTGGCAGGAAACTGTCGAAGATGCTCTTTCGCTTCCTCAACGTTCTGTCTATGTTGGTTTAGCTGGTCATCCTCCAGCAGACGAGCATTCAAGTGCGCTTTGTCTCCCTTTTCCAGTACTGCAATTCGTATGGGGGCATTTACTCCACCCGGATTGACAGCTACCGCGTGGTCCAACGTCCAAGTCGCCGCAAAAACTCCGTCGTGGACAGATGGCGGTCCTTTTTCCCAGAATACTTCTCTCATAAAGGCAAGAAACGGGTCGGTAATGGGTTGGGCACTCCCCAAAGACACATACCAGAGATCAGGAGTCTTGAACTCCGGCTGGAAGTCGGTTAGTTGGAATTCACAGAGATAGAAGTGGTCCTGGCACGGAAATGCTACGAGGGCTCCAAAACCTCTCATCCCAACACCTGTGGAGTTGAAATCGTCCCGTGTTCGCCGAAAGAGTTCCTTCGCAATACAAATGTGATGCCATTTCTCTGGCCTATTCTGGTTAACTGAAAAAAAACTTTCCGACCAAGCCTCGTCCACAACCGCACAGAATCGCTGTGCTAATCCTACCGCGCCAGTACAGGCTACGAGTAAGCGATCCGCTATCACGGATATCTTCTCTGTCTGTTGCTCAATCGTTCGGAATGTTCCTGCTGAAAAAGTCGCAGAACTGTCTGTGCCTATGACTATGCCGTCTCTGCAAAGGATGCCGACAATGGCGGTCACGGCTCACCCCTGGAATACACTGTTTGCCCGCATGTGTGGGTATGCCCTATAGATCGCGGAAACGAGCTCGGTAAAAGATAGAGAACGCACAAATTCCGAGACACGTTGAATATAATCTTGAGCGTCGGGATCCATATTCCTCAGCAATGCCTTTCCCTTCTTTTGTCCCTCGGATGTCAGGTGATATTGACTCCATTTCCGGCCAGGGCAGATGTCGACGTCGCCGGCGTTAGCGAGTGATTCCAATTCTTCATAGACAGCCTTGTCAAAAGGACCGTAATCGTAAGGTTTGAAGTTGAACGTCTTGCCACCGATGATCTCCGACAAATTCTCGTCGATAAGGAAGCACAGCTTTTGGATTTGCACCGGCGTATAATGGGCACCCTCCGCAGCAGACAATGCGGCTAAAACCAATTCTCTCCTGTCCATGATCCGCAGTCTCTCCCTTTTCTGGGCAAATTCAATTCCTACTCAATTCTCACTTGGGGCTCTCAGAAAACTCCCGTATGCTGATAGTATAGCAAAAGTCTTCCTACAATTACCATTGGCACCTCATTCTTACACAATTTGGCGGAATATCTGGCTATTCCTTTGGTTTCGGTGGCGGTTCGGGAGTTGTTTCCTTCCGTAGCGTATCGCCCAGTTCGAGAATGAATTCGCGGAATTCCTCACCGACATCGGCCCGACGCAGGCCGAATTCAACGATGGATTTCAGGTAATCCATGCGGTTTCCGATATCGTGCCGTTTCCCCTGAAACTTGTACGCGTAAAGACGCTCTTTCTTGCAGAGAATCCTCAACGCGTCGGTGATCTGAATCTCGCCGCCTTTGCCTTTCGGGGTCTCTTCGATGTAGTCGAAAATCGAAGGTGTGAGGACATATCGTCCTCCGATCGCGAGGTTGGAGGGCGCTTCCTCGGGGCTCGGTTTCTCCACCAGATCTTCAATGATGAAAGTCTGATCGTCAATCTGTTTCCCCTGGATAACACCGTATCGCTGGACTTTATCGTGGGGGACTTCCTCGACGGCGATGACGGGGCAACGCCAGATCTGATAAAACTCAACAAGCTGCCGGGTAGCGGGAACGGTCGGTGTATCGACAATCGTATCGCCGAGTAGCACGGCGAACGGCTCTCCGGCGGTGTGTTGTTTCGCGTAGTAGATCGCATCCCCAAGGCCGAGCGTGTCTTTCTGGCGAATATAATGGATGTTCACCATTTCGGCGAGGTTACGAATCTGCTCCAGCAGCTCTTCCTGTTTGCCGCTTGCCAGCGCCTCCTCGAGCTCCCACGACCGGTCAAAATGGTCTTCGATCGCGCGCTTACCTTTACCGGTGATGATCAGGATGTCGTTCAGCCCTGAGTTGACAACCTCTTCAACGACGAACTGGATGGTCGGTGTATCGATAATCGGCAGCATCTCTTTCGGCTGGACCTTGGTCGCCGGCAAAAACCGTGTCCCGAGGCCCGCAGCGGGGATGATTGCCTTGGTTATGGGATGCAGTTCGGAGAATTGCGCCCGGCGTGTCGCCGTTGGATTGTTCATGATACGCTCCGATTCAGGACTTCTGGTGTCCAACGTTCGCGCTTACGTTAAGGTAATGCCCGCCGGTCACGCAAGCTACGGTACCAAGGGTAATAGCGTAAGGGGGCGAAGCTCCCGCCGAGATTTCGGACTATCCCGTGAGTAGGTTATGTATGTTCGCACGTTGCGGTTGAGGAACTGGCGCAACATCGAAAACGCCGACCTGGCTTTCCAGCCTGGACTGAATGTCTTTGTCGGAGCCAACGCCCAGGGCAAAACCAATATATTGGAAGCGGTTTTTTATCTCGCCACGGTTTCCTCGCACCGGACCAATCGAAACGAGGACTTGATTCATTGGGACCAACCCGCCGCTCATATTCGCGGTGAAGTGATCGATCGAACGACGTCCCACATGCTCGAATGCGGTTTAGAACGAAGACGCCGGATTCTGAAGCGAGACAGTGAGTCAGTCTCGCGTGTGGGCGATCTCTACGGGACTCTGCGAGCCGCCTTTTTCACTCCCGAGGATCTGGAGATCGTCTGCGGCAGCCCGGAACAGCGACGCCGGTTTCTCGATATGGCGGTCGCACAAACCCGTCCAGGCT
Source organism: uncultured bacterium (assembly GCA_964612675.1). Classification (GTDB taxonomy): domain Bacteria; phylum Hinthialibacterota; class Hinthialibacteria; order Hinthialibacterales; family JAKPRU01; genus CAZTDD01. The sequence goes on along the minus strand of CAZTDD010000025.1, from coordinate 4,862 downwards.
ATGTCCGCTTGCTGCAGCGCTACAGAAAGATCGTCCGTCAGCGCAACGAGGTGCTTCGTTCCAGCAGGGGGGCAGTCGGTCCCACACTCGACAGCCAATTGCACGTGTGGAACGTCTCCCTATCCGAGCTGGGCGCCGAGATCGTTGCTGCACGAAAGGACGCCATCCAAAAACTGGCTCCCGCTTTTCAAGAGCACTATCACGGACTCGCCGAGGAGGGTACCACGAGCTTAGACTACCCGACCCGGTGCGAGGGCGACACACTCGAAGAACTTTCCCGATCCATCCTGCAGCAACTCGATAGAACCAGACAACGTGACCTGGATCGCGGAACCACGACCGTCGGTCCACACCGGGAAGATCTGTCGATCACATTGGAAGAACGAGCGATTGCGGTCTTCGGCTCCCAAGGGCAGCGGCGAACGGCGGCATTGGCACTCCGGCTGGCGGAATCGCAAATGCTTGCGGAGGAATCGGGGGAACCACCTGTACTTTTGATCGATGATGTACTATACGAAATGGATAAAGAGCGGCGCCGACGGTTTTGGGACCGGATGCCGGAGGAATACCAGCTGCTGGTGACCGCTACAGACCATCAAGAACTGGCCGCGACGCGCCATTGCGGAGGGATGTTCCATGTCGAACGCGGGTCGATCTATCCTGCTTGATCGCAATGGAGTCATCATTGCGCATAATGCGGAGGGAGTAAAAACCATCGAGGATGTTCTCGTCCTCCCGTTCGTTCCCGAGGCACTCGCCGAACTCAAACGGCAGGGGATCCAAACTTATGTGCTTGTGCATGAGCCTCTGGTCGCTGAAAACGTGATTGCTCAGGAAGATCTTGACGCCAACCACAACCGGCTCAACGAGATCCTCGAACAGTACAACGTCCAGCTCGAGAATTTCGTCGTCGCCACATTGCCGGACGGTCCCGCCACACCGACGAGTAAGGTCCGCGCGGGACTAATCCGCAAGGTCGCCAAGGAAAACAATATCGACCTTGCGGATACTTTTTATGTCGGCGACGAAGAAAGCGATCTCGATGCCGCCCATGAGGCGGGATGCCGCTTTTGTCTCGTGCGGTCGGGTAAAGGGAACCAAACCGTCCGCAGGCTTGCAACATCCGGCAAAAATCCCGACCTGGTCACCAAGGATCTCTTCCAGGCGGTCAACAAGATTTTCGCGGACTGAATCGCGACGCCGGAATCGATCACGGCACAGGATAGTGCTCTGACGGTGTCCGGGATTCTTTTAGTACACGTTCAATCTCCGCGACGACGTCCGGGTGCTGCGCGGCGATGTTGTTCTCTTCGCCAATATCTTTTTCCAGGTTATACAGTTCGAGCGGCTTATCCGGTCCGAGCTTAACCCCTTTCCATTTTCCCATTCGCACCGCCCGGGTATACCCGCGTTCGTGGAATTCCCAGTACAACGGTGCGCGCTCGAGAGATTGTCCCGATAGCAAACATGGGACAATCGAAACACCGTCGGTCTTCTCGGGCATTGTCGTTCCCGCCAGTTCCGCCGCGGTTGCAGGAAAGTCCCAGAACGCCCAGATCTGGTCGCTCACAGTACCTGGGTCGATCTTGCCGGGCCACCGGGCGATCATCGGCACACGAATGCCTCCCTCGTACAAATCCCGCTTGATTCCCTTCAGCGGCCCGTTGCTGTCGAAGAACTCCGGATCGGCGCCACCCTCGCGATGCGGTCCGTTATCGCTGGTAAAGAACACGATTGTGTTGTCGTCGATTCCCAATTCCTTGAGCAGGTCGAACAACTTGCCGATATCGCGGTCCATACGCGCGATCATCGCGGCGTGATTTTTCTGCATCTGCGGCCACGGTTTATCCGAATACGGCTCGTCGCTGGGCACTTCCATTCCCTGATTTCCTTTCTCATTGTTCGCGTGCGGGATGGTGTATGCCAGATACAGGAAAAACGGTTCATCTTTGTGTTTTTTTACAAAATCCAACGACGCTTCCGCGAAGACATCGTGCGTGTATCTTTTTTTGTCCAAGAAGAACATTCGCGTGTTCTCCCAGATGTGGTTCGGGTAATAGTCGTGGGCGTGATGTTGGTTGAGGAAGCCAAGCCAGTAGTCGAACCCCTGCTTGTTGGGGATGCCGGTCGTTTCGGGTTCGCCAATGCCCCATTTGCCGATAATTCCCGTTCTGTAGCCTGCATTTTTCAACACTTCCGCGACGGTTACATCCTCCGGAAGCAGGGGATGGCGCTTGTTTCCACGTACCCGCGCATGTCCCGTATGATAGCCGGTCATGAGGCAGCACCGCGATGGCGCACACACTGTGCTTCCTGCATACGCCTGTGTGAATCGCATTCCTTCCGCGGCCATCTTGTCGATACAGGGAGTCTGAATCGTCTCTTGCCCGTAACATCCGAGGTCCCCGTAGCCGAGATCGTCGGCGAGAATGTAGATGATGTTGGGTTTCTTGCTGCCGGACCGCGCCGCCTGCGCGATACTCGAGGTGAGCAAAGGCATCGCCGAAACAGCGCCCATGGATCGTACACTTGCGTCCTTCAGGAATTCACGTCTGGTTAGCTCGTCAGTCATTTGATCTATCCTTTCTCAGAAAACAGGGAAAGAAACGAAATATACTGCGTTCAGAAATCGAAAGACCTCTCGGAATGTATAGGACTTCCAATCGAGTGTCAATTCAATGACCGACGGAACCACAACAGTGGACGAGAAGTGGATTTTGTAGCACTCTCAAGAGTCCTTCGTTGAAGGTGCAGGCTTGCAGAATTCGCAGACTTTGAAGGAGAATCCTATGTTTCATGTCGTAAATCGCCGGGATTTCATGATCATGTCGGGTGCCGCCGCCTCGCTTGCTCTTGCCTCGAAAGGCTCCGCAGCCCCGAGTGACAGTTTGACTGATATCTTCCCGAAACAGCCGCGATGCCGGTCGCTATTGGCCTGCGACGTTCGGCGGTATTCGCTCGATGAACGCTACCTGTTCTATACGCTGCAAGGGCTCGTTAATCGCACGAAGCCGCAGCTCTATCTTATTTCCACAAAAGACTGCGCGCATTGGCTGGACTATTACAAAGAACGATTCGGCGTGAGCCATGAATTCAGCGCATCGCCCTATGAGGTGCTGCGAACCTACCGCGATGAAGTCGCGGGATACCGGCTTTACGATCCCGACAACCTCCACACAATCAACCTCGCAATTACCATGGCCGGACTGGACCACGCGCTTCCGGTCCATCCCGTCTATGAAGACAAACTGAAAAAACTGGGCCTCGAACGAAAGGGCGATCTGCGCGGCAAATTCAAAGACCGTTACGATGCCTATCCATGGGGGTTGGATAATCTTCAACCGAAATGTTCCCAGCGTGTCGTCGCCAGTCTCTGTATGGATTGGCCGCATTGGCCGTCGGAGGATATCGAGGCGATCGATTTCTTTGTGAAACTCGGCGCGTTTCAGGTGGACTGTTCGAGTGCTTGGGGTCACCCGCGTGACGTGGCGATTCTGCGCGATATCTACGAGCGGATGGAAAAACCGGGCTGTGTCATCGGGTGGCATTGTGCACGAGACCACGAGCACGAAGCGGTCGGTCTCGCGGCCGATTACGGCCTTTTCGCTCTCTGTAACCTCCGCTCGCCGAATTATTCGATCCATCCAAGCATCGGGCCCGAAGGCGAACCGGAATACAGCCAGGCGATGCCGGAGGAACGCCTCGCACGCGCAAAGGAAGTCAAACCGAAAGTTTATCTCGCGAATCTTCAGACCGACGGCGACGCCGCCTGGGCAATGACCAACCGCTATAACGCCAAGTGGTTGGATCCACAACGCGGTCGGTTCCCCATGAGCTGGAGTTTGATGCCGTCGGCATATCATCTCGGGCCGGGCTTGCTGCAGTATTATCACGAGACTCGATCCGACAACGATTGCCTGATCTGCGGCCCATCCGGTGCCTTTTATACATACCCCCACCGGCATCCCGACCCGATGCCGTTTCTGCAGATGACCCGGAAGGCCATGGATCGCTGTGCCGTCCGTGTCATGAATGTCGACGCGTGGAATCTGCCGATCGCCTATCGTGGGGTTCACCCGAATGAGTTTTTCGAATTAATGCGGGATCAGTTACCGAATGCGTTGGGATTTGTGCGGGGCATGGGCGAGTCCGCGTTCGAGCCGAGCATACTCGATGAAAGGGCGCCGATTGTTTATTGCGGCGAGGCGATTCATTCCTGGGATAATCCCTATCACCTACTAAAAGATTTCGCAGACGCGTGTCCGAACCGGCCCCTTTTCATTTTCTGTTACGTCAATCACAACATCACGATGTGGCAGATGTTGGACGGATATCTCCGGTGGTCGGAGGAATTCGAATTATTGCGTTTGGATGAGTTCATGATCAAGATGCGTTCCGCTATCGACCAGGGGATTGTGAAGGACGATTTATATCCCGAGAAAAAGGGTGTCCGGGAAATCCTGAAGGCTGACAGCCGTATCGATTGGCAGAAAACAGTCACCGACGTGCTCGATTTAAAAGACCTGGCATCGGCATCGCGAGGGGAGTGTCTCCGACATTACGATGAGGATCGAATCGGCGGATGTGACGCGCCGGATTTGGAGGCGGCGTATCAGTTCGATTTGTGTCAGAAAACGGCGATGATGATTCGGAAGGCATGTAACTGCCGAGGAATTTATGTTGGAAATCGAAGAAAAGGCTTGGAGGATTTTCTCAGTTTGTATCGCAATGTCCCGGAACCCGACGTCTTAATCCAAATCTCTGACTGGTGGCATGCCTGGCCGGAGGAGGGAACTCGCACTCTCAAGGAACTCCAAAAAGCCACACCCCGCGCCGTCCGCGTGGCGAAATGGTTGAAGAAG